>NZ_LIXE01000002.1:0-539650 GCF_003584965.1 Vibrio sp. PID23_8
CCATCATAGCCTGCGTTCGCAAGATGGTTGTGATACTAAATTCTATGTTAAGAGATGGCGTCATGTGGGATGAGAACATAGCGAAAAATTAGCTATTGACGCCATAGTCGTTTGTTAGTTTCATTTTTCAAGCACAAGACATTGATATTCAGCGATTTTACAAAACTCAGCTGTATATTCTGGGTATTCTGACTGCAGTAAACACAAAGCGTCGGCTAACGTGACTTGATGTAAATTTGAGGTGTAATCGAAAACTAAACGACTCAGCATTTGCTCAAATTCGTCTTTAGTCGCACCTAATTTACATCGACTCAAGATTGACAATTCAATTTCATCATCAGGGTCTTCTACTGGGCTGTTCGCTTGAATATATAGATTGGACATCATTTTACCGTACTGCAACGCAGATAATTCGTCTTTGTTACGCAACAGCCATGCTAACGTAATAAGGTTATGTCCAAAGAAACCAAACTGCTTAATACAAGCAGATAGAACATCAACTGCCGTAATCTTTTCTTGAGTAAAACTCACTACATTCGAGTTATTGAATGTTGAAGTAACAAACTCGGTAAATCGATTTAAAAACGTTGGTATTTGGGCTTCATTTAGCTCTTTAAACACACAATTCATAGCAAGTAAGATTGTTACATTGTGTGATAAATACTCGCTATTTTCTGATGCCACATCCGAAAAGTGTCTGAATATGTCTTGAAAACCTTTATCTTGTTGCCATTGTTGAATTGCTAGGTACGCACCTGGATACACACCATTTTTAAGCATTCTGTGAATGCGAAATTCTGACATTTGAAGTGTATTTATAGATTCAACATAACTAGGTAAAACCTCAACTGAGTCATTTCTCATGAGCTTTGACGTATGTCTGAAAATATCAGTATTTTCAGGTAGCTTCTCAGAAAGGAACTTTGCTGATAAATACGCTTTGAGAGCATGAGGTTGATGAATAATAGCTCCACTGTGCAGAGCTTGTGCTAATAATTCCTGATTTGTCATACTGCCTCCATGAAACTAACGCCCTGTTAAGGTGTGAGCAACGCAATATCGAAGCTACCGCATACCACCATAAACACAAAACGCAACGCATAGCAAAAATGCCAAGCGTTGCGAATCACTCTTAAACAGATTGTTATGTGTAATTATCTCACACGCCCTGAAGCGATTAAGTTTTTTAATTTCTCTGTTTTAAACCCATGAAAGTCCAAATAATAAATCAAGTCTCTAAATTTAATTGAAGATATGCTCTCAGTAGAATGGAGTTCAATGATTGCCTCTACTAGCAATGCTGAAAATGCAGCATCATTTGTCTCTTCAAGCATAATTATCAGCCCATGGGTATTCTCCTGCAGAAATTCTTCACGCCCATCACTTAATTGAAGATAATACCGATAGAAGTCTACACATGTAGTTGATTTTATTTTTTTTGATAGAATAAGGTCGTTAATGCCACCAAGAACAATCGAGCGATATTCTTGCAATAGCGATGCAGGTGGTTGAAAATTTGCTTCGTTCAAATAGGCTTTCGTTGCTTGCTCGCCACGATTAAGATGTTGTAAGACATCTTCCCACTCCTCCGCGTAGCAAGAAACTCCAATATATGCAGCGATAACTTTTGCTGTAAGTATTCTTAAAAAAACTAAAGGATACAATTCTGTAGTTGATAGCGGGAAAAAAGGCTGAACTGGAAATATTGCTTTTTCATAAAAAACTTTTCTACCGTGAGCCACACTATTTCTAGCCTCAATTAAGTTTTTTATCCAGTATGCGGTACGCTCTTCATATAATTCATATTTTTTCAAGTAAAAGCAGATCTTTGCATATACTGATATATCTTTTTCCAATACGCTGGACAGTAATTTGGCTTTTGCAACAGCTTCACTTTCTGATGCAACTTGCGAAAGAGACAATATATCTTGATTATAATGTAAGCAGAATTTTTCCAACATAACTTTAGACTTTTTAGCCAACTCTTTAGCACATAAATCACCCAAGAGTTCTAAAACATGAAAATATGATAATGTCGCTTCATCATTGTACAAGAAGCTTACTTCCGTATCTTTTTCCATATACCTAGCTTTACGCCAACGGTCTAGTAAAGAAAATATTAGCGCTTTCTCATGTGGTCTTGCATGTTGAATCCACCCTAATACTTCTTCCAGTTTGTCGGTTTTATCAACATTATCAAGAATGAACATGTTGCTTACTGATAAATCCCAATTATCCTCGATACGCTTACACTCTGACGAAGATCCAAAAACATCGAAAGGCTCATCTATCAAATAGGAAACAACCCCTAATATACTTAGATACTTTGCCCTCACAAAAATAGGAGCATCAGACAGTGATTCATAGTCTTCACACTCAAATTCGATCGTTATCATCAAGTAACCAAATTCATTGGTTTCCTCTTCATCGATCGATTGGACAGTTTCAACAATACAGTTGTCTAATGAAAACGAAAGATTTATTTCTTGCTCTAACTCAATAAAGTACCGAGATATACATCTAGCCATTATTACTACCAAATCAATTACACATAACGCCAAATTAAGGTGTGAACAACGCAAACACCTGACCTAAAGCATTGTGCCATAAACACTAAACTGGCTTGAAGTGAAAGCGCCAAGCGTTGTGAATCACTCTTAAATTTATTGTTAGTTGCCTTGGTTAAGCTTCCCAATAAACCTTTCAATACTTTTTCCTAATTGACTCACTAGACCGTCAAGCTTCTTGTAATTAATCGTTTTCAGATATGACTGACCTGATGCAGAAGGCAACTGTGGTGCATTATGGATTTCTCTAAGAATGATGAACCGCAAGGAGCTTAACGTTTCAAACTGTTTAGATAACTCGGGGTCATGTTCAGAATAGTGTTCGTAAATATCAAACGCATGCTCTAGATTTGACCAAGACTCTTTTTCATTAAGCAGTTCATACTCTATATCTTTGTATCCGCTAGTAATCCGAGGAGATGAAATCAGGCTCGATTTTATGGAGACTTTAGAATGTACAGCTCTAAGCGAACGCTCCCACTTTTTACTCGATACAATCGTCTCTAGCTTACTGTCGTGCTCTTTTGGTGTTTTCCAGTCGTGGCGAAATATAATCAGCAAGACAAGAGTACCAAGAGTAGTCATAGCTGAGACGGCTGTGAAAAAAGCAATTATAGAGTTTATGTAGTGGCCCAGTTCAGGGGAGTCTCCCCCACCGAGTGCCACGCCTATACCAAGCGTAACAACTATAGCCAAAGTAAATATCAAACCTAGTAACAAGTGTTCTATTTTTACCTTCAAAATAACCTCTATCTGATTGGCAACTAACGCTTTCTATACGGCCAATTGCCGCCTTTTAGGCACACTACCGCCTTCTTTCATGACAAAAGAAAGTATGAATACTAGCACTTATCTTAATGAAATAAACAGAAAAGCAGTATGAATATGTGTGCTCAAACACGCAATTAGACGGCGCAATAACGTCTAATTTTCATAATAGGGTTATGTTTATAAAACTGTACAAACATCCAGGTAAAATATTCATGAAAAGTCAATTTTTGCTTAGTGTCAAAGAACACATGATCACTCGTCACTACGCCAATAAAACCATCAAAAGTTACCTGTTTTGGATAAAACGTTTCATTATCTTCCACCAGCTTGCGCACCCATCAACGTTGTCTGAAGGCGACGTTGAGCGCTTTCTTAGCCATTTAGCGGTTGATCAAAAAGTAGCAGTAAAAACACAAGCACTCGCGCTTAACGCGATTTCATTTTTATACCGAGAGTACTTTCAAATGCCGCTATCACTTGATATGCGATTCCAGAAATCCTTGACAGAAAAGAAGCTGCCGGTTGTTTTAACGAGAGAAGAAATTCGACGTTTTGTGCAGCACATTGACCCAAGATATAAGCTTCAAATTCAGCTGTTATACGGTTCCGGCCTACGGATAATGGAATGTTTACGACTCAGGATCCAGGACATCGATTATGATTACGGTGCGATTCGAGTTTGGCAAGGTAAAGGCGGTAAAAATCGTACGGTAACATTAGCCAAAGAGCTACATGAACCTCTCAAAGCTCAAATGAACTTAGCTCGAGATTACTATTTAAAAGATCGCCATGCCGCGGGTTATTCTGGTGTGTATATATCCGAAGGATTGCGAAGAAAATACCCAGGCGCAGAGTTGGATTTCAATTGGCACTTTCTATTTCCCTCTACCAAGCTAAGTATTGATCAAGAAACAGGAGAGCTAAGACGTCATCATATTAACGAAACAGCCATTCAGCGTGCTGTAAAACGTACAGCCAAGGAAGCTAGAATAGATAAAATCGTCACCTGCCATACGCTTAGGCATAGCTTTGCTACGCACTTATTGGAGTCCGGAGCAGACATCCGAACGGTCCAGGAACAGCTTGGTCATAGCGATGTGAAAACCACTCAAATTTATACTCATGTTATTGAACGTGGTGCCGGAGGCGTACTGAGCCCTCTTTCCAGCTTGTAGAAATACAAAAGCCACTTTGCAGTGGCTTTTAGAGATACGAGAGTTCAGTTAATTTCGTTCACCTAGCTTAACGTGACCTTTTGAGTCAAACCAGAGCGCTTGTGAACGGCGACGACCAAGTAGCATCGGGCCGTCATCGTAAAACAAGAAGTTCTTCCAGTGCTTTTTAAAGATTGACCACTTGGTCTCGATCACATTGTACTTCTCATAGCAAAAGTACACGGTCACATCGTCTTGCCAATCAATAAACGCATCAACTTCTTCTGGTAGACCAGGCTCGTCTGCTTCCCAAGCGGCCATCCAATCGACTTCCTCTGGCCAATTCGATTCTTTCATTGGCCAGTCTGAAGAGCTCAAACGATCCATATCTGGACTTTGTGCACTAATATTCTCTTTCCAGAACTGAGCGGCACGCGCCAAGCTCATCGGCTTAATAAAAGCGAGATCTTCTTCTGGCACCGGCATCGACTGGTGAGTAAAAATCCATTTTCTTTGGTATTCGTCCAAAGGCAAATAAGACATTCAGTCTCCTTTTTTACGACTTCAGCCAACCTTTTTCGGTGGCTCCTTCAATCAGCTGTTTGGCTTTGTCCCACAAGGTGACAGAACCAAGTTCAATTCTTTTGTTAATCGTCAACGCTTGCTCGCGCGTTACCCCATTCTCAATCCAACTTTGACCATCATTGTGGTAGTTAAGCAACATTGGGATCAGACGATCCAGTGCTTTGGCATACTTGGCGTCATCTGTTTGAGCTGCTTCAAATTCATTCCACAACGCAAGTAGCTCATCACCTTGCTCGCTTGGTAGCATACCAAATAAACGTTGAGCCGCTTGGCGCTCTTTCTCTTCTTGCTCTTGTGATGCAGCAGTATCATAAACAAAGGTGTCGCCCGCGTCGATCTCTACCACGTCATGAATAAGCAGCATTTTCATTACTCGAGCAATGTCAACTGGTGCATTGGCGTGTTCTTGCATTAATACTGCCATCAGCGCAACATGCCAACTGTGTTCTGCGCTATTTTCTAACCGCCCGTTTGCGCTTTTTACACGGGTTCTACGCAACACATTTTTCAGTTGGTCGAGTTCAATTATCAGCGCTAATTGCTTTTCAAGCCTTTCCATTTATCGAGCCTCCTCTTTCCAATTAGGATTGGTCAACGATGTCAGTACATGATCTTGCCACTCACCGTTAATCAAGAGATAGTCCTTTGCATAGCCCTCTTTCACAAATCCAGCATGCTGTAAGACCGCTTCACTACGTTTGTTGTGCGGCATATATCCTGCCTGAATACGATGCAGCTTTTGCACCTCAAACATATAATCACAAGCCATTTTAAGTGCACGGCGCATATAACCATGACCTTGTGCATCTTCAGCAAGAGAATAGCCAACATTACAGGCATAAAGTGGGAATCGTGTCAGGTTACTGAAAGAGAGCGTACCCAGCATTTTTCCAGATTTCGCCTCAACGAGTAAGCAATAGTAACCAAGTCCTAAGCGATGAAGCTCATTAAGTTTTATCAACTTTTGCAACCAACTATTGACCGAAAAGAACGCTTCTTCGCGTTTAGGCTCAAACGGTTCAAGGTATTTTCTGTTCACTTGGAAATAAGCTGCAATCATATCGGCATCACCGATTTCGGCAGTACGTAGAAGCAAGTCGCCGTCCAGCTTATGAACGGCGATAGATGAGCTTTTGTCTTCCATTTTAAATGACAACTTCCGTTTTAAATTCGATACCGCTTAATTCTTACGAATACCGTAATCGCGCAATTTGTTTGCGATTGAAGTGTGTGAAACGTTGAGACGTTTCGCTAACTTTCGGCTTGACGGGAATGACTGATACAAACGTTCAAGTATCTGAGATTCATAATCACGCATGATCTCATCCAGCGAACCATCCAAATTTAATGTCGCACTACCGCCACCAACCGCCTGTGGCTGAGGTAAGTTAAAGTGTTCTGTTTTTAGTAGATGGCCTTCCATCTCCGTCAATGCACGAAGTACCATGTTATCGAGCTGGCGCATGTTCCCTGGCCATTGGTAGCTTGCTAGGGCATCCACTAATTCTTCATCTAAATCTGGCTTATCGATCCCAAGTTGTTGCGCATGTTTCGTCACGAACAGATCCAGTAATGGCGCAACATCGTTAGAACGCTTACGCAGAGGTGGAATCGTTAACGTCAGAACATTAAGGCGATAATACAAATCTTCACGGAACTTGCCTGCCTCTGCGAGCTCGGCGAGGTTGTGCTTAGTTGACGCAATAATACGAACGTCTACATGCATCTCATCTTCTGCGCCTACACGGCGGAAATTACCATCTTGTAAAAAGCGCAGTAGCTTAATTTGCAGATGCGAGCTCATTTCACCAATTTCATCTAAGAAAACAGTGCCGCCATTAGCTTGCTCGAAAATACCTTTGTGGCCTTGCTCATGATTAAACGAACCAGGTGCATGTCCGAACAGTTCCGTTTCGGCAACATCATCCGGCATCGACGCACAGCTCAACACTAAAAATGGCTTATTAGCACGGCCTGAGCGGCTGTGACAGGCTTTGGCTAACATCTCTTTACCCGTCCCAGTCTCCCCTTCAATCAACAGTGGTTGGTCAAGAACAGAGAGTTTTTTCGCTTGATTCATCAACGCTTTATGACGATTAGACAAACCAACAAAATGTTCAAAGCCAAGTTGATTTTGCAGTGGCAGTGTTTCTTCAATTTGCGCACCTTGTTGGCTAGAACGAATAGTCATTAGCGTACTGGCGAGCGTTGAGTTTTGTGCCTCGTCTTTGATGTACACTGGCATTAACTCAATCACGTAATCCAAACCATCAATAACCAAGCTTTCGCGCGTGCGCGCATTAACGCCTTCAGTCCAACGAGAAAAACGCACGCTTGGCAGCAGCGTACCAATTTGCATACCAATGACATCTTGCTTATGTTGACCAAGAAGAGAAAGGGCGGCCATATTCGCCATGTCTACCGCACCTTTTAGGTCAATGGCAAACACGGGATCTGGCAAGTTATCCACCAACGACAACAGCTCCGTATTGTGGCGCTCCATTGGCATAAATTGGATTTTACGTACGTCTTTTACCCCCGGAATACGGCGGATTTCAGCCATCAATTCACTAAAGGTATCAAAATCAATATCTGGGCAATTTAAGTAAATGATGCCACTGATATCAATTTCGATACCACGCAAATCGATACTTTTAGACGCTAAAATATCGAGCAATTCTCGGGTTAAGCCGAGTCTATCTTCACAAAGGACTTCAAGACGCACTGAAAATATCCCAATTCACAACTGTCAGGAAAAGTTGACAGTAGTTTCTACCAAGCTTGGAATGCCGTCAAGCAATCCTGACGGTCAAAGATGACATTCGTTACGGTTTCATTGTAATTGATGCAACTTTCGCCACGATCTCTTTACGAATTGCGCTGAGTTTCACTTGTCGCTCTGGGTACCAAGGTAATGGACGCAATAGTGTCATTGCTTTTAAACCTAGACGCGCGGTAAGAATCCCAACCCCCAAACCTTGCCCTGCTCTGGCCGAAACTTTACCCGCAAGATCCATCGACATTAAATCCATACCTGCGTCGATAACCAGTTCACTCGCACCCGCCGCCGCCATGTTGACGAATACCGAGCGTAGTAACTTAATGCGTGACGCATAGCCAAGCTCAACCCCATACACTTTCGAAAGGTTGTCGATCATCTTGAAATTGCGCCAAGCCACTAGCAACATGTCAGCGGCGGCCAATGGGCTCACGGCAACTAACGCGGCAGATTCGGTTGCATGCTGAGAGACCACCTTAGTCGCGAGTTTATCTTGTTGGCTCACCACCATGGCATCGTACATATCCAGAATTTCCGCATCACTGTGTGCGGGATTAACGCTATTCTTCCAGCGATCGAAACCTGGATTTTCTGGCAGTACGCCACTTTGTTCAGCCAATTTGTCACAAAATGCTTTGCCTTTACCAACACTTTGGCTATCGATAAGCGCTTCACTCTCTTCTTGAGCGCTAAAGTGATTACGTAGTTTACGCAATTTCCACAGCTCTTTACCCAGCGCGCCTAAACCAAAAGAGGCGATAGTAGCAATAAAGCCTACCCATCCGAGCGCTAACCAATCTGCGGTTTGAACTGCCGTCACTACGGAATCAACCACTTGCCAGCCAACCAACCCGGTAAAAGTGACAAACAGCCCTGTCGTTAGCCATTTACGCCCAAGTTTCGGCCTGATCACTTGCTCCAGTTGCAGCTCTTGTTCCGTATCGAGATCATTTTCTTCGTTCGTCGACGGGACAAAATGTTCTTGTTTACTGAACGTCTTTTGCGCGGTCAATTCTGGCGATGCACTCTCTTCTTGCTTGTGTATTACTTTTTCTGAGAAGACTTGTTTTTGTTTGAATTCGCTCATTTCAATTTGTCTCCAATTAAGAATTCCAACGCCTTGTCTAACCGAATATGCTTCATTGGTTCATCCGCCTGTAAAGACATAGGGCGGAAAGAAGTAAAATCGAAACCACTATTTTGCCAATACGCAGAATTCGGCAGCTTCTTCGGAACTTCACCCGGGAACATGGTCATCGGCTCACCTTCTAGCGTGGTGCCTTGCAACGCAGAGATTGTTTTATCACCCGACGAAATGAAGCCCGATGTCGTTGCCTGAATGGAGGCGATGCTCATACAACTCATTTCAATATTCTCATAAGCTGCGGCTTGCCAAGCCGGGTGCACCATTTGTTGTAATAGAGACACCAAATGTGGATGTTGGTCCGGCGTCACATGATCCGCTTTGGTCGCAGCAAACAGCACTTTGTCGATCTTTGGTGAAAACAGCCGGCGTAAAAAGCTACTTCGTCCATAACGGAAGCTGTGCATGATCTGTTCGAGCGCTTGACGCATGTCGTGAAACGCTTCATCACCTGCGTTTAGTGGCTGCAAGCAATCCACCAGCACGATCTGACGATCAAACGTAGCAAAGTGATGTTTATAAAACGACTTTACAACTTTCTGTTGATACTCGTGATAACGCGCTTCTAATACGGCAAGATTACTGCCTTTTTTCGGTTTAGATTCTGCATTAAATCGGCATGGGAAAAACTGCAGTACCGGTGCTCCAGCCAGTTCTCCCGGCAGAACAAAACGCCCAGGCTGCACCCAATGCAATCCCGCATCTTTACACGCATGCAAATAATCGGTATACGATTGCGACACTTTTTCAAGCTGCTTTTCATTCACATCAGCGTGTAAATCTACCTGCTCAAGCGCATCAAGCCACTCACTGGCGAGATCGCTTCGCTGCCCTTTTAGCGCTTCAAACTGAGAATGGGACCAAGTAGCAAAGTCCATCTCAAGCAAAGGCAAATCAAGTAGCCACTCGCCCGGATAGTCGATGATATCCACATTCAACACGGCGGTTTTACTCAGCCACTTTTTACTGGTCTTATTGGGTTTGTATTTCAATGCTAATCGAATTTCGCTCACGTCACGGGTTGGGACGGGCCATTGTGGTGGCGTGGCATGAATTTGGGTCATCGCATCATCATAAGCAAATCGCGGCACCATCATATTAGTTTGCGGCTCACGCTTCGCGCCGATCAAGCGCTTATCTCGCGCCGCATTTAATAGTGGTAAATTATCATGCGTCGCGGTATGCAGCAGTTGATTGACTAGAGAAGTAATAAAAGCCGTTTTGCCTGCACGAGACAACCCGGTCACAGCGATCCTTACGTTAGAATCCATCCCACGACTGATAAAGTCGTTCACTTCTTGCGTTATTCTTTTCATTCTTTTATCTCATCAATTCATACTACGCAGTGTAATTTTACCAACCTTAATCCACGATGAACAAAATATTCACTGAAAATTATCCCTTCAAAAAAGCAAAAGCCCCTGAAGATTTCAGAGGCTTATAGGGTTTCATTGCTGACGCACTGTCTAATCGTCTTCAATCAACTTGTAGATCACAAACAAAGCGATTTCTAGAATCAGCCACAATACACAAGTAATAGTGACGTATTTCTCATCGAAGATACTAATACCGTTAAGAACCAAGTCGTAGCCTACAAAGCCACCTATCACAACAGCAAGAACTATTTGTAAAATTTGAATAAAACGAGGCATGCCGTCTCCTAATCATGGTCAGCATAACAGTGAGATTTGCTATGCCTATAAGTAAATATAGTCATTATATAGACAAAAAGTGCCGCTTTCGCTGCACTTTTTTCAATTGTTTACCTGTTAAATCAGCACCTTGTCACATTCTACCGACTGAGAGATGAAAGAATAGACACATTGCTTAGCTTATACTTCCATCTCTTGGATTTTCACTTTCCACGTATCTGGACCAATTTGATGAGCATTGGCTCCGCGAGAGTCCACCGCGACAGTAACTGGCATATCTTCGACTTCAAACTCGTAGATGGCTTCCATACCTAAGTCTTCAAACGCCACCACGCGCGCTTTTTTGATCGCTTTCGCGACAAGGTATGCTGCACCGCCAACAGCCATGAGATACACCGCTTTATGGTTCTTGATAGACTCAACAGTAGCAGGACCACGCTCTGCTTTACCGATCATGCCCATAATACCCGTCTCTTCTAACATCATGTCGGTGAACTTATCCATGCGTGTTGACGTCGTTGGGCCAGCCGGACCGACAACCTCATCGCCTACCGCATCAACGGGGCCAACGTAATAGATGAATTTACCTTTCAGATCCACGCCTTCTGGCAGGCCTTCACCGGCTTCTAACATACCTTGAATTCGCTTATGCGCGGCATCACGACCGGTTAGAATTTTTCCTGACAGCAAAACGGTTTCACCCGTCTTCCACTCCTGAACTTCTTCTTTGGTTACCGTATCGAGGTTCACGCGGCGTGTATTCTCACCCGCTTCCCAAGTGATATCAGGCCATTCTTCAAGCTTAGGTGGCGTTAGCTCTGCCGGGCCACTGCCATCTAGAGTGAAGTGAACGTGGCGCGTTGCCGCACAGTTCGGGATCAAGCAAACCGGCTTAGAAGCTGCGTGCGTTGGTGCAGTTTTGATTTTCACATCAACGACGGTGGTCAGGCCACCAAGACCTTGTGCACCAATACCAAGCTTATTTACACGCTTGAAGATATCAAGTCGAAGTTCTTCTTCTGCGTTTTGCGGGCCACGATCAATCAATTCCTGAATGTCGATATGCTCCATCAACGATTCTTTTGCCAGTACCGCGGCTTTCTCTGCCGTACCACCGATACCAATGCCTAGCATACCTGGTGGACACCAACCCGCCCCCATTGTCGGTAGCGTTTTTTCTACCCATTCAGCAATATCATCCGATGGGTTTAACATCACCATCTTGGTTTTATTTTCACTGCCACCACCTTTTGCTGCAATTTGAATTTCAACGTTATCGCCTGGCACCATGTTAATGTGTACAACCGCTGGTGTGTTGTCTTTGGTGTTAATTCGTTTACCTGCAGGATCCATCAGAACCGAGGCACGCAATGGGTTATCCGGATTTGTATAAGCTTGTCGAACACCTTCATCCACCATTTGTTGAACCGTCATGTCGGTAGAATCCCACTGCACACCCATACCGATATTAACGAAACACGTTACAATGCCGGTGTCCTGACAAATTGGTCGATGGCCTTCTGCCGACATACGGGAATTAATTAAGATTTGAGCTATCGCGTCTTTCGCAGCCTGACTCTCTTCGCGGTGGTAGGCTTTTTCAAGGGCTTGAACAAAGTCTAGCGGGTGGTAGTAAGAAATATACTGTAGCGCATCAGCAACACTGCTGATGACGTCCTGCTTGCGTATTACCGTCATTGCATGCCTCATTATTGTTATGCTTTGCTTCCATTAGTGGCTTGGCTTCTGTCGTGTTTGTTGAGCTTATTGCTCTTAAAATGAGCTTCGTTTTCTTTAAACGTTCGTTTTTATAAACAATTCGTCGAACGGCTGATATCGACACACGAGTGATTGAAGACGCCTTGTCATAGTGTAAAACCACCTCAAAGCCTTTGTATAGAAGTAGTTTGGGTTTATGATACTCTTGCAGCTCATGACATGCCATGCAGTGAATGAACTCTTTGTCACAATTTAAACAAATGAATAACATGGATACGCAATTGCTTGATTTTAAGGCATTGGATTACGCCAACGACCTCGCTATTTCTCTCTTTTCTCGTATTGAACAACTGCCTTGGGCAATGCTGCTGCGTTCTGCGTCTGATACGCACATTGACAGTCGTTTCGATGTATTGGTTGCGAACCCAATCGCAACGTTAGAAACCATTGCCAACGACACTCATATCAAAACGACGTGGCAAGACTACGTTTCTCAAAATGATCCGTTTTCGCTGCTGGATGAACTACAACAACAGCTTCTTCCTAATCTTGAACTTGGGCCTGAATGGGACTTGCCGTTTGTTGGTGGCGCGCTAGGTTACTTTAGCTACGATTTAGGTCGCCGCGTAGAATCGATACCAGAACTGGCCAGCAAAGATCTGCAAACACCCGATATGGCAGCAGGCATCTATGAATGGGCATTAGTCGTCGACCACAAACTCAAGAAGGCGTGTGTGGTTGGGCAAAATATCGAACAGGCATGGCAGTGGTTGACTGAGCAAGCAGCAACGCTTACTGAAGCGTTCAAACTCACCGGCGATTGGCAATCGAACATGACGCAAACATCGTACGCCGCTCGTTTTAATCACGTACAAGAATACCTACTGAGTGGCGATTGCTACCAAATCAATTTAGCCCAGCGTTTCAATGCCCCTTACCTAGGCAGTGAATGGCAGGCATACCTGAAATTGGAATCGGCAAACCAAGCGCCTTTTTCTGCTTTTATTCGCATGCCAGGATCCGTCATTTTGAGTATCTCACCAGAGCGATTCTTAGAGTTAAAAGAGCGAGTTATTGAAACCAAGCCTATCAAAGGAACGCGCCCTCGTACTCTCGATGAAAAACAAGACCAAGCCAATGCGCATGACTTGCAAACCGCAGAGAAA
This sequence comes from Vibrio sp. PID23_8, assembly GCF_003584965.1. NCBI lineage: Bacteria > Pseudomonadati > Pseudomonadota > Gammaproteobacteria > Vibrionales > Vibrionaceae > Vibrio > Vibrio sp. PID23_8. The sequence continues at coordinate 13,538 of NZ_LIXE01000002.1, forward strand.
GATCAAGCTGAAAACCTGATGATTGTGGATCTGCTGCGCAATGACATTGGCCGCGTCGCAACGCCGGGGAGTGTGCATGTGCCTAAGCTGTTCGATATTGAAAGCTTCCCTGCGGTGCATCATCTAGTAAGCACCATTCGAGCACAGTTGGATGTGAAATACAGTGCTGCCGATTTACTGCGAGCCTGCTTTCCTGGAGGTTCTATCACTGGCGCACCAAAAGTTCGCGCGATGCAGATCATTGAAGAGTTAGAGCCTCACCGTCGCAGTGCATATTGTGGCAGCATTGGCTATATCTCTCGTCATGGCCGCATGGACACCAGCATCACCATTCGCACCCTAGTTGCCGAAGATAACCAGCTTTACGCATGGGCAGGTGGTGGCGTTGTTGCCGACAGTGATTGTGCTGCAGAGTATCAAGAAACATTAGATAAATTATCTAAGATCCTACCGGCCCTGAAGTAACAGTCTTCTAATACCTGAGTCCCCATCCATCACGACAAGGGGCAAACCCGTCTTCTGGTTTGCCTTCTCTCCTATCCAGAGTGGCTATTGCACTCAATTCAATATAAGTTGAACATACCCAAGCGACTTTAATATGCTTAGGTATTGGCCCGATTAAAAAGGACAGTGCTTTGGTTATCGACAAAACGACCTTACTTCAAAATTTTCAGTTGAATTTACCAACTGGCTATCATGATGAGTCTTTAAAACGCCTTGCAAACGTAAGGCAAGAGACATTACGTGAAGCTGCGGTACTGATTGGTTTTGTCGAAAGGGCTGACGGGTTTCAGGTTATTTTCACCAAGCGTGCAATGCATTTACGCCACCATCCTGGGCAAATATCATTCCCTGGAGGCAAGTTTGAGCACTCAGACGAGCGTTTGGTGAATACCGCTTTACGCGAAGCAGAAGAAGAAATCGGTATATCCCCACGACATATCGATATATTTGGGCAACTGCCAAAGCTACCAACGATTAGCCAATTTAATGTAACGCCTTTCTTAGCTTTCGTTTCACCGGATTACGTCACTTGTATCGATCCAAACGAAGTGGAAGCGGTATTCGAAGTACCAGCCAACCATATTTTGAATCCAGAAAAACTCTATAGCGCGAAGTTCCGTCTAAAAAACACCAGTCACCGAGTGTTTGCTATTCCATTTGAGCAACATTTCATTTGGGGTATGACAGCACAAATCATCGAATCGATGCAAAAACATATCACTCATAATTGACTTCTCTATCAATGATAAAGAGACAATAAGAGCAAACATCATATGCATCTATATTAATTAAAAGTTCTTTTTCAAACATTCTTTCACATTAGTTTTATTTGCCTTTATAAAGCAAACGCTTGCGTTGAGATAGGCTCATATAACCCAAACTTCGCATTAGTTTTTTAACCCCATTCATTAGCAATAATCACATGTAGCACATTATTTTCGTGATAAGAAGCAGGTTTTTGGCATATCATGCAATGGCTGAGAGCAATACATGATTTAGATCTAAATTTTGCAATGTAAAATATTGCAAAATGCACCCGACTTATTTCCTGTTCCCAAAAATGAGTAACCCAAAATGAACACAACAAATTCGACGGCGACTGCCGTACCATCGTCTAGTAAGTTTACTTACAAAGATTTCACCTGGTGTCTATCTCTATTCGGCACCGCTGTAGGTGCTGGTGTACTATTCCTTCCTATCAAAGCGGGGGCTGGCGGCTTTTGGCCATTAGTTATCCTAGCGCTTATCGCGGCACCAATGACTTGGTTCGCGCACAAATCTCTAGCACGTTTCGTCCTATCTGCGAAAAACCCAGACGCAGACATCACTGACACAGTAGAAGAGCACTTCGGTAAGACTGGCGCAAACCTTATTACTTTTGCTTACTTCTTTGCTATCTACCCAATCGTACTTATTTACGGTGTTGGTATTACAAACACAGTTGATTCTTTTCTAGTTAACCAAATGGGTATGGAATCGATCCCTCGTTGGTTGCTATCTGGTGCACTGATTGCGGCAATGACAGCCGGTGTCGTATTTGGTAAAGAACTGATGCTGAAAGCAACATCAGCAATGGTTTACCCACTAGTTGTTATCCTACTGGCACTTTCTGTTTACCTAATTCCTGATTGGAATACATCAATGATGGAAGTTGCACCAAACTGGGGTGAAGTACCGACTATCGTTTGGCTAGCAATTCCAATCATCGTATTTTCATTCAACCACAGCCCAATCATTTCTCAGTTCTCTAAAGAGCAACGCCAACAGTTTGGTGATGACGCAGTTAAGAAAACTGATGCTATCACTGGCGGCGCAGCAATGATGCTGATGGGTTTTGTAATGTTCTTCGTATTCTCTGTTGTTCTTTCTCTATCTCCAGAAGCACTAGCAACAGCACAAGAGCAAAACATCTCTGTTCTTTCTTACCTTGCTAACGTTCACGAATCTCCACTGATCTCTTACATGGGTCCACTAGTGGCATTCGCAGCGATTACTTCTAGCTACTTCGGTCACTTCCTAGGTGCACACGAAGGTCTAGTTGGTCTAATCAAATCACGCTCTCAAACACCAGTAAGCAAGATCGAGAAAGCTTCTCTAATCTTCATCGTTATCACGACTTGGATTGTGGCTATCGTTAACCCAAGCATCCTAGGCATGATTGAGACGATGGGCGCTCCAATGATTGCAGGTATCCTATTCCTACTGCCTGTATTCGCGATGCATAAAGTACCAGCAATGGCGAAATACAAAACATCAGCACCTGTACAGCTTTTCACAGTTATCTGTGGTCTTGCAGCGATTACTTCTGTAATCTACGGCGCTCTTTAATCATCGCTCATTTTTTAGCGTGATTAATTCAAGAATATAACGATAAAAACAAGCCTCCCAACTCCCCTTGGGAGGCTTTTGTTCTGAGGTAATCGATATGATTAGTGTTTTTGATATCTATAAAATCGGCGTTGGTCCTTCAAGCTCACACACAGTAGGGCCGATGAAAGCGGGTAAAGAATTTATTGATGATCTTCGTTCAATGGGAAAATTACGCGACATCACTAAAATCACCGTTGACGTTTATGGATCACTATCACTGACAGGGAAAGGTCACCACACCGATATCGCTATCATCATGGGTCTTGCTGGCAATACCCCTGAGAAAGTAGACATCGACTCTATCCCGGGCTTTATCGCTCGCGTAGAAGAAACTGAGCGCCTTCCTGTTGGCATGCACTGTCACACAGTATCGTTCCCTAAAGATGGTGGTATGAACTTCCATACCTCTAATTTATCGCTGCACGAAAACGGCATGCAGATCCACGCTTGGATCGATGACGAAGTCGCGTACTCGAAAACGTATTACTCTATCGGTGGTGGTTTCATCGTCGATGAAGAAAACTTCGGCAAAGAAGAAGAAAACCCTATCAAGGTTCCTTACACATTCACAACCGCTGAAGAGCTTGTGAACCAATGTAAAGAACACGGTCTTTCTATCAGCGCATTGGTTATGAAAAACCAAGCGGCTCTTCACTCAGATGAAGAGTCTCGCACTTACTTTGCCAACATCTGGAAAACCATGCGTGAAGGTATGGAACGCGGTATGAATACGGAAGGTATTCTACCTGGGCCACTACGCGTACCTCGTCGTGCTGCAGCACTTCGCCAGCAACTACTGACTTCTGAAAAGACGTCAAATGACCCAATGGCAGTGGTTGACTGGGTAAACATGTTTGCTTTCGCAGTAAACGAAGAAAACGCTGCCGGTGGCCGTGTTGTAACTGCGCCAACGAATGGTGCATGTGGCATCATCCCTGCGGTACTGGCGTACTACGACAAGTTTATCCAAACCGTAACAGAAAAAGACTACATCCGTTACTTCGCTGCTTCTGGTGCGATCGGCGGTCTTTACAAGCGTAACGCTTCTATCTCCGGTGCGGAAGTTGGCTGTCAAGGTGAAGTTGGCGTAGCGTGTTCTATGGCGGCGGCTGGCCTTGCTGAACTTATGGGTGGTAGCCCAGAGCAAGTATGTATGGCGGCAGAGATCGGTATGGAACACAACCTAGGGCTAACTTGTGACCCTGTTGCTGGTCAGGTACAAGTTCCATGTATCGAACGTAATGGTATTGCGGCAGTGAAAGCGATCAACTCTACTCGTATGGCACTGCGTCGTTCTTCTGCTCCAACGGTATCTCTAGATAAAGTTATCGAAACCATGCTAGAAACGGGTAAAGACATGAACGCGAAATACCGTGAGACGTCTCAAGGCGGTCTAGCAATCAAAGTCATTTGCTAATCCCAAGAGCACGACATCAAGCCTGAGCCGACGCTCAGGCTTTTTTTTCATTAACTTTTCAAAACGTCATGAGTGGGAATACAAAAAAGGCAAGCTAATCCGCTTGCCTTCTTATTGAAATTCTGGCCTTATTCGCCTTTGTAGATACAACCTGCTGTACAAGTCTCTTTGATCTCAACTTTGCTAAGTAGAGGTAGGTTTGGCTTAAGTTGCTCCCAAATCCACTTTGCTAAGACTTCGCTCGTTGGGTTTTCTAAACCTTCAATATCGTTCAGGTAGTAGTGGTCTAAACGGTTGTAGATCGGTTTGAAAGCGGCTTTAATTTCAGCAAAGTCCACAACCCAGCCTGTATGTGGGTCCACCTCGCCTTCTACATAAAGACGAACAAGGAAAGAGTGTCCGTGCAAACGACCACATTGGTGTCCTTCTGGTACGTGCGGCAAGTGGTGCGCCGCTTCGAACATGAACTCTTTGTATAATTCGGTTTTCATCTTGATTCTCAGGCTTTAAAAAACACGCAATACTAAGGAATTCACCTGTCGATGACAAGCCTTAACACCTTCTGAGTTCAAGGCCATGAAGGCAAACGATTCTCCCACCAATCCTAGCCTCCCTTTTCAGCAAATCCTCACAATCATCGGTAACGGCTCTCTCATTTGGCAATCTTGCGGCGCAGTGTCAACACCTTGATTACATCGAACTCACGCCGGATTGACATAACCATATACTGTTTAGAGTCACAAGGATTCCTCTTGTCTATCGCTCTCATGAAAATCCATCATTAATGTTGTTACGTTCGTTCCAATAACATTAATAAGAATAGGCGCTCAACCATCAGCTTAAAACTTCTTCTTGCACTGTTCTCGTGTTCAGTTGCGGACTTAATGACACTACCAGCTATCAATACTACCAACAAAAATCTCTGAACAATGATGTGCTTAGTGACCAATGAAGTACAGAGCAACATCGAAACCATCATTCATCATTTCCAACAAGGTAGTGAGCCAGCATATTCAGTCGAAAGTCGACACCATCACGCTAACGACACATCCCAATCGGCCTCTCATACTCGTGATATTTGCGTCGATTTAGAACATCAATCAGAGCGACTTGAGCGATTACTTAACCAATTTACGCTATCAAGAGAGAAAAGCGGGCACAAATAAGAAATTTCTCGTGTTTAAAGTGAATATAAAGGTTGAAGCTGTCGATTTGACAGGTAATATGTTCCGATGAATCTAAAAAATTCTATTCAGCACAACACGACGCCTGTTTTTTAATCAAACACGTAATAAGACAGCCATTTAATCTGTGTTGTGTTGCTTTTATGCCTTAACGGAGAATATTGAAAACATGACTTACGCGCCTGTATCAGACGTTTTGAAAGGTCAACTAGCGGTAGACAGTGAAGTAACTGTTCGTGGTTGGATCCGTTCACGTCGTGATTCCAAAGCTGGAATCTCTTTCCTTGCCATTTATGACGGCTCTTGTTTCGACCCGATTCAGGCCGTGGTCCCAAATAATCTTAATAATTACGACAACGAAGTACTTAAGCTAACTACTGGCTGCTCTGTTGAAGTAACAGGTAAGATTGTTGAGTCTCCTGCTGCTGGTCAGGCTTTCGAGCTTGCGGCAACTGACGTTAAAGTAGTTGGTTGGGTTGAAGACGCTGAAACTTACCCAATGGCTAAAACTCGTCACTCTATCGAGTACCTACGTGAAGTTGCGCACCTACGTCCGCGTACAAACGTAATCGGTGCGGTAGCACGTGTTCGTAATTGCCTGTCTCAAGCAATCCACCGCTTCTACCACGAGCAAGGTTACTTCTGGGTATCTGCACCACTGATCACCGCTTCTGACGCAGAAGGCGCAGGTGAAATGTTCCGCGTTTCTACGCTAGACATGGAAAACCTACCTCGCACTGACGCTGGCAAAGTGGACTACAACGAAGACTTCTTCGGTAAAGAGACGTTCCTAACCGTATCTGGTCAGCTAAACGCAGAAGCTTACGCGTGTGCACTAAGCAAAGTTTACACGTTCGGCCCGACTTTCCGTGCTGAAAACTCAAACACTAGCCGCCACCTAGCGGAATTCTGGATGGTTGAGCCTGAAGTTGCGTTTGCAGAATTAGACGACGTAGCGAAACTGGCTGAAGACATGCTTAAATACGTGTTCAAAGCGGTACTTGAAGAGCGTCGTGATGATCTTGAATTCTTCGCGCAGCGCATCGACAAACAAGCGATCACCCGTCTAGAGCAATTCGTTTCTTCTGACTTCGCACAAGTAGACTACACGGACGCGATCCAAATCCTTCTAGATTCTGGTCGTGAGTTCGAATTCCCAGTTGAATGGGGTATCGACATGTCTTCTGAGCACGAGCGCTTCCTAGCAGAAGAGCACTTCAAAGCACCAGTAATCGTTAAGAACTACCCGAAAGACATCAAAGCGTTCTACATGCGTATGAACGACGATGGCAAAACCGTAGCGGCAATGGACGTTCTAGCACCAGGCATCGGTGAAATCATCGGTGGTTCTCAACGTGAAGAGCGCCTAGACATCCTAGATTCACGTATGCGCGAAATGGGCATCGACCCTGAGCACATGAGCTGGTACCGCGACCTACGTCGTTACGGCACAGTGCCACACGCAGGCTTCGGTCTAGGCTTCGAGCGCCTCGTTTCTTACGTAACCGGCATGGGCAATGTTCGCGATGTGATCCCATTCCCACGTACACCTCGCTCTGCGAACTTCTAATCGCGTTAATGCAACAGAATTAAAAAGACCTCCCTCGTGGAGGTCTTTTTTTATCTGTCATTTACGCAACATGATTTCTTATTCTTCTCTGTCGCAATTTTCTCTCCTAAATGTGAAATTATGTTCCATACTTTCAAGGATATAAAAACGCTTTTAGGAGAACATGATGAAACTATTTACAATGGACGATCTTTCATATCGTGGCACACATCAAGGCGTTCATAGTTGGGATCATCCTGACAGTGATACCCCTTATTATTGGCACCCTGATTGGCTCCACATTGCTGAAGATGCGTTAGGGATCCACCCTAAAGCCGATATTGATGTACCTGAGGGAGAAACCGCTACAGAAGAGCATGCAAAAGTAGCAATCATCAAACACCTTAATGAAAATAATAACGGTTAGAAATTCGCTCATTTCCTGAAAATCAGTAAGTTATATATACAGAAAATTTACTCGAATGGCAGTTAAGCCGCAATGAATCCAACCACGCCCATCCTTGCTGGGTGTGGGGATAGCCTATCACTATACACACCTCGCCACCTCATCACGTCGCTCCAAAACCCTCGATTCCACTTTTAAATTCACCCGTAATCCCCCCCCACTTTGCTTCTCCCTTTAAGGTGAACAAAATATCACCAACACCCCAGTTAACTCCTCAATAACACGCAACAATTAGAGAACATTACCTAATAAAACCTTCCATTTAGTTGGATTTCTGTTTCAAATCAAAATTATTTTAAGTTTTCTTTTCAACAACGGTTGTAACCGAAATTACTGAAAGGTATAAATATCAGCAGACCCCTTCGATTAACATGGATGAAGATTATGTTTGAAAAAGTCGTTGCCGCTCCGGCTGACCCTATTCTTGGACTCACTGAAGAGTTTAAAAAAGATACTCGCGCTGAAAAAATTAACCTTGGTGTTGGTATTTACAAAAACGAGCAAGGTGAAACCCCTGTTCTTGCTACCGTAAAGAAAGCCGAAGCAATACTCGTTGAAACTGAAAAAACCAAATCTTACCTAACGATCGAAGGGACAGCAGAATACGCTTTAGCCGTGCAAAAACTGCTATTCGGTGCGGATGCTGACATCGTCGCAGAAAAACGCGCGAAAACCGCACAAGCACCAGGTGGCACTGGCGCTCTGCGTGTTGCTGGTGAATTCATCAAGCGTCAACTTGGTGATGCCAAGATCTGGATCAGTAACCCTACATGGGCAAATCACAACGGTGTCTTTACCGCCGCTGGTATTGAAACGGCGCAGTACAGCTACTACAACGCGGAAACGAAAGACAAAGACTTTGACGCCATGTTGACTGATCTTCAAACGGCATCTGAAGGCGACATCGTTCTTCTGCACGGATGCTGCCATAACCCAACGGGTATCGATCCAACAGCAGAAGAGTGGGAAACCTTGGCGAAATTAATGGCAGAAAAGAAACTTCTACCGCTATTTGATTTTGCCTACCAAGGCTTTGCAAAAGGTGTAGACGAAGATGCCGCAGGTCTACGTACTTTTGCTAAGTACAACAAAGAAATCCTTGTCGCGAGCTCATTCTCTAAGAACTTTGGCCTATACAACGAGCGCGTGGGCGCGTTTACTCTAGTTGCTGAATCAGAAGACGTGGCTGCAACGGCATTCTCGCAAGTAAAAGCAATCATCCGTTCTATCTATTCTAACCCTCCGGCGCACGGTAGTGCTGTCGTCACTCACATTCTGAACGACGCTGAACTGCGCGCAGAATGGGAATCTGAAGTGGCAGAGATGCGTGACCGCATCCAAGAGATGCGTGAGCTATTTGTCGCCACACTCAAAGCGGAAGGCGTAGATGCAGACTTTAGCTTTATCGAACGCCAAAACGGCATGTTTTCGTTCTCTGGTCTGTCTAAAGAGCAAGTGAACCGACTGAAAGATGAATTTGCTATTTACATTGTTGGCTCTGGACGAATTAGTGTTGCAGGCATGACCAAGTCAAACATGGGTCCACTCTGTAAAGGCATCGCAGCGGTACTATAATGCCAGCCAAATAAAATAAAAAGGTCAGCAATTGCTGACCTTTTTATTTATCGGCTGATTGTTCAATTTAGTAAACAAATTTAAGGCTGAACCCAACTTCGTTGATCTCTTCCGACGCTTCATTTTGATAATCCGTGTCGCGGTACTGATAGTAAAGCCCTGCCCCTATCACTTCATGCCATTGGTAATTGAACGCAATCTTATAATTGTTCTCATCCACAATATCACTGCGGTTCAAATGCACTTCAGCGATTGCCATCCACTTTTCGCTGAAGAGGTAATTCACACCGAGTGTCACTCCGTGAATGAATTCTGTTTCCGAAGAAAGTGCCTTACCCGTTTCATCGTTGGTCGCTTTAGCTTTAATCGAGCCTAAGCCATAAACGCCATAAATATCGAATTGTCCGTTGATACCGTAGCGGTAACCACCACCAAACATTAAACGGTCAATTCGCAAAGTGAATGTGTCTGGGTGAAAGAACTGCGCGGTGTAATCTAAATTAAGTAGCCAATTATCCGTCAAAAGGTAATTGCCGCCTATACCTACCGTGGTCGCGTTAGAATTGTCTAACCATTCTTCATTAGTTGTACCAGCCCCAACATCAAGTTGTATGTGCTCATAACCAAACTTTTGAACCTGTTCCGCCTCTGAGGCAATACTCATTATAGGTAGTGCTACAAGAGGTGTAGCTAATAACCATCTTACCATTCTATTTCCTTCCATGAGGGGTCTCTAAATTGTTCTCACTGAGCGCTCTAATTCGGTAAATTAATGACAGGGTAACCGAATCAAAAAGTACGTGCTGTGCGCTCAGTCTTGATCTTACCACCCGCACCCAAAAAGAGTAACCCGATAAGATTCTGATTTAAAACTAGGTTAAGATTAACCTATCACTTCCAAATCAAAAGGCACCTTAATGGATGCAGAACTTCTCGAGATATATAACTTTCTCGCCAAGTATCCCCCATTTAACGAGCTACCAGAAGCAACTCTCACTAAAGTCACTGAAAGTATTGAAATCTCTTACTGCCGACAGGATACGCCAATCATTCACTTAGGCGATCACATCCACGATCTTTACATGGTAAGAAGTGGTGTAGTTGAAGTGTATCGTCGCAAGGGTGAGTTGTATAACCGACTCGACGAAGGTGACCTTTTTGGCCAAATGGGTCTACTTACCAATAATAAGGTTCGCTTTCCTGTAAAAGCGATTGAAGATTCCCTGCTGTACTGCATTCCTGAAGACGTTTTCCAAGAACTGTACGATAACTTCGAGACGTTTGCTGACTTTGTTGAAGTGGAAAATAGCGCACGGTTGCGTCAAACAGTGTCTGAAAACAGCGACGCCAACGATCTGACAACCTCTAAAGTGAAAACCCTACTCACTCGTGATGCGCCAACCATTGATCGCGACCAAACCATCCAGGAAGCAGCAAAGTTAATGGCTCAGGACAATGTCTCTTCACTGCTCATTGTTGATCCTGATTTTGTTCTGGATGAAGATGACCCGCAATCACCAGTAGTGGGCATCATCACTGATCGTGATCTGTGTACTCGCGTTTTGGCTGAAGGCCTGTCACCGCAAGACGATGTGTCGACGGTGATGACGACAGAAGTGATCTCTCTTGATCACAACGCCTACGTATACGAAGCGATGCTTACCATGCTGCGCTACAACGTTCATCATCTGCCAGTGGTTAAAGATCAGCTGCCAATTGGCATCATCGAAGCAACCGACATTGTTCGTTACGAATCGCAGAACTCGCTATTACTCGTCAGCAGTATCTTTCAACAACAAACCATCGAAGATCTGGCGATTGTTGCCGATGAAGTAAAAAGCAGTTTTGTACGCCTAGTCAACGAAGACGCTAACTCCCACATGGTAGGCAGTGCGATGTCAGTGATAGGACGAAGCTTCAAACAACGCCTACTTGAAATGGCTGAAGAGGCATTAGGCCCTGCACCGATACCGTATTGCTTCCTAGCTTTGGGCTCCATGGGTCGAGACGAGCAATTACTGGTAACCGACCAGGATAACGCGATTATTCTTGATGATAGCTATCAAGAAGAGCAGCACGGCAAATATTTTGAAGCGCTAGCGCAGTTTGTCAGCGATGGGTTGAACGTGTGCGGCTACAAATACTGTACCGGCGACATTATGGCGACCAATCCGATGTGGCGCATGACCCGCACACAATGGGAAGCCTGCTTTGCCGATTGGATTGATGACCCAAATCCTAAAGCCCTACTCAACGCTTCGATTTTCTTCGATTTAGATGGCGTTTATGGACGCTTAAAGTGGGCTGAGCAGTTGACCAGTTTTATTGTTCGTCGTGCTCGTAAGAACAATCGCTTCTTAGCCTGTTTAGCAAGAAATGCTCTGAACCGTACGCCACCTTTAGGCTTTTTCAAAGACTTTGTGATGGAAAAGGATGGTCAACATAAGAATTCTATCAACCTCAAACGTCGCGGCACTGCACCACTCGTCGATCTGATTCGTGTCCACTCACTTGCCGTTGGCTCACGCGCACAAAACTCATTTGAACGACTCGACGATATTATGGACGCAGGCATTCTGCCAAAGGGGCGAGCACAAAATCTAAAAGATGCGATGGAGTTCATCTCTATGGTACGCATTCGCCACCAAGCCATTGACGTAGAACTGGGGATCGAGCCAGATAATAATATCGAACCAGAAAACCTATCGGACTTTGAGCGACGCAACCTGAAAGATGCATTCCAGATACTGAGTAATGGTCAAAACTTCCTCAAATTCCGCTATCAAGCCAGCAATAGCTTCAAATGAGGTTTGTCATGATCAAAAAGCTATTTCAAAAGCCGGCTATCCAATGGCCAACAAAGTTCCACCATAAGCAAGAGCAAGCAAGCGACGAGCGTCTCATCGCCTTCTATGGCCATGTCCTCCCATCGTCGGATACGCCAATTTCGGACATTGAGTTCGTAGCTTTGGACTTTGAGACAACGGGTTTGAACCCGCAAAAAGATGGCATTATCACCATTGGATTAGTACCATTTAACCTCAATCGCATTTTTTTGCGCCAGTCCAAACATTGGAAGGTAAGACCGCAGGAAAAACTGGATGCGAATTCCGTCATCATTCACGGCATTACACACAGTGACTTGATAGATGCCCCCGATTTGAATGACATTCTCGGTGATTTTTTACACTGTTTAGCCGGCAAGGTTGTGGTCGTGCACTATCGTAGGATCGAGAGAGAGTTTCTAGACCAAGCCCTGCGCACACGTATAGGTGAAGGTATCGAGTTTCCGGTTCTCGACACCCTAGAAATCGAAGCTAACATACAACAGAAACTGTTTGGCGGCCTGTGGAATAAGCTGAAAGGCAAACAGCCAGAATCTCTACGCCTAGCGCAATCGCGTCGCCGGTACGGTCTTCCTGATTACACCCCCCATCACGCACTAACGGATGCGATAGCAACGGCGGAATTGTTGCAAGCTCAAATTGCCCACCACTATCGCCCTGAGCAACCTATCCGTGATTTTTGGTTATAGCCCCTATCCTTAAAGAGCAAATAAAAAAGGAGCCTTTTGGCTCCTTGTTATTACTTTCAATGTTCTCACAGTTTAAAGCGGTTGGTCTCTTGCGCTAACTCATAAGATAGCTCTGACAGATGCGCGGCTTGCTGTGCGGCCTGCTACGCTTCAACAGAAAGCTCACTGGAAGCATCACGAAGCCCTTCTGCATTACGTGTGATTTCAGTTGATACCGAAGCCTGTTCTTCCGCCGCAGAGGCAATTTGAGTTGCCATATCACTCATACGTTCTACTGCGGTATGAATTTGAGTCAGACTCACTGCCGTCGCCACCATATTAATTTCGTCTTGTTGACACGAAATTTGCTGGCTCTTTAATCATGCAACACTTGCGCTTCAATCTATTACTTATTGACGCTCTGTTCTCAATCCCATCACTAAGCTGACACACATTGCAAGCAGAACAAAAGTAAAGGGTAATGCCGTGGAAATTGCACCAGCTTGAAGGGCCTGAACGGCTTCAGAGCCACCTACCCACAGTAGTGCAACTGCAATCGCACCTTCCATAAACGCCCAAAACACGCGTTGCAGAACTGGGGCATCAACTTTACCACCTGCGGTGATGCTATCAATAACGAGCGACCCGGAGTCTGAAGAGGTAATGAAAAATACCAAAACCAAAACAACAGCAATAATAGATAGCATGTTACCGAATGGTAATACATCAAACATTTGGAACATCGCCAATGAAACGTCTGTTAGGCCATTGGCACCCAACTCACCCACTTTATTGATGACTTGGTCGATCGCTAAGCCACCAAATACTGACATCCAAACAATGGTTACAAACGTTGGCACAATCAAAACCGCGGTAATAAATTCACGAACTGTACGACCACGAGATACTCGAGCGATAAACATACCAACAAATGGTGACCATGAGATCCACCATGCCCAGTAGAATACCGTCCAACCTTGGAACCATGCTTCATCTGAGCGACCAAATGGATTACTCAGTGGAATGATGTTTTCTACATATGCCATCAGCGTTGTCGGAATAGAGCCTAGGCTTACAGCCCAACCAATCAACCCAACAAGAATAAGCAGTAAGAATGCAACAATCATGTTGATGTTACTGATAACCTTAACACCGCCATCAATACCGCGGATTACTGATACAACCGCTAGCAAGGTAACCACGGTGATAACAACAATTTGAAGGCCTAAGCCCGGCTCAACGCCAAACACGTGGTGAATACCACTTGCCGCTTGCTGCGCCCCAAGACCTAGAGAAGTCGCAAGACCAAACAGTGTTGCCAGTACGGCGAGAATATCAACAATGTGCCCCGCCCAACCCCATGCGCGATCGCCCAACAGTGGGTAAAAAATCGAACGCATAGACAAAGGTAGGCCCTTATTGTATGTAAAGAAAGCTAGAGAAAGTGCGACAACACCGTAAATTGCCCAAGGGTGCAAACCCCAGTGGAACATCGTCGCACCCAACGCAAGCTTTGCGGCTTCAGGCGTATTAGCTTCTACACCTAGTGGCGTTTCGTACCAACCTGTAAAGTATGCCACTGGCTCTGCCACACTCCAGAACATCAGTCCGATCCCCATACCCGCTGCGAATAGCATCGCAAGCCATGACATGACATGACATGACATGAAAGAGTAATCCGCAACCGCATCTTTACCGCCAAGGCGAATCTTACCCATTGGCGACACAATAAGTGCTAAACAGAATATAACGAAAATGTTGCTAGAAATGATGAACAGCCAATCGAAGGAGCCGATGATTTTCCATTTCAGACCATCTAGTGCGGTTTTGGCCGTGTGTGCATCAAGAACGAGCGCTGCAATAAGAAATAGTGCAATGAAACCAGCGCTAATACCAAAAACCGGATTATGGACATCAAACCCCCATTTTTGGACGTTGTCTTGCCCAACCGTATAGTCGGTACTATCAATGCTGTACTTATCTATACCTTTTGTCATTGTTCCTCTCTTTTGTGTTCAATTTTTAGCAAGAAACCAAGAATACTTTGAACACGATACATTTTGTTTTCCAGAAAGTCGGAGATCCTACCATTTGAGGCTTTTTTGTCTAGAATTTGCTGATATAAAATCCAATATCCCATTTATCAGCCAGTAAGATCAACCAAAAATAGTAAATAACCCCGTATGCATTTTTAGACTTCAAATATTTATTACTATAATCACTTTAGGTAATCCTGACTTACTTGCATCAATCCGTGTAAAGATTGTGAATAGAGAATACAATTCGTTAAAAATGATGCCCTCATTCAGCACTAAGCGCTTTTAATAGCAACGCTTTTGAGTTAGTGTCATCTCGTAACAAGATCCCCTTATGACTGGATGAAAAAATTGGAAAAGTACGAAGAAGTCTTGGTCTCGATTCGTCAGATCATCCGAGCTATTGATTTACATTCAAAAAAGTTGAGCAAAGAGTCTGGTTTGACTGCACCCCAGTTGATCCTCATGCGTGCCATTAGTGAATTGGATAATGTCACTATTAAGCAGCTGTCGAGCCATACCAATATGAGTCAGGCAACCGCGACGACCATCTTAGACCGACTAGAACGTAATCAGTATGTGGAACGCCGCCGCAGTGTTGAAGATAAGCGCAAGGTACATGCAGTTTTGACAGAACAAGGCCAATCCGTACTAGATCAAGCACCGACACCGCTTCAAGAGCACTTTATCAGCCGTTATCAAAAACTTGAGGAATGGGAGCAAAGTTTGCTTTTATCTTCCGTTCAACGCATCTCTGCCATGATGAATGCCGAAGATATTGATGTCGCACCAATGCTAGAATTAGGCAGCATCACTAAACCAGAATAAGTGTCTTTGTGTGCGCTCATGAGTTGGAATACACCGAATATGTGCGCCACATTTACTCAACCAGTCCAGTTTCAAAAGCGTATTTGGCCAACTCTGCCGTTGAGTGTAAATCCAGCTTATGTTTAATATTGTGGCGATGCGTTTCGACAGTCCTATAACTGATATCTAGCAGCGCTGCAATTTTCTTACTACTGTTTCCTTGTGCAACAAGCTTAAGTACGGCTTCTTCTCGGCGACTCAGGGGATTCACTCTTTGTGCCGCAGGTATCACATCCTGAGTGAACAAGGTTTGTGTAACAGATTCACAAAAATACGTCGAACCTTGATTGACCGTTTTGATCGCTTGTACCATCTTCTCCGCAGAAATCTCTTTAAGCATGTAGCCTACCGCCCCCGCTTGCATCACCTTCATTATGTACTCACGGTTATCATGCATAGTAAGCATCAAGATTTTGCTCTCAGGGCGCGCTTCCTTAATCACTCCCGTCGCCTCAATGCCGTTCATGATGGGCATGCTGATATCCATCAGAATCACATCTGGGTGGAGAAGTTTGGAAACTTCGATCGCCTCTAGGCCATTGCTCGCCGTGCCAATAACATCGATACCAGACTCGCGTTCTAAACGTGCGATAAAACCGTCCAACACCACTTGGTGATCGTCCACTATCACCACACTAATTGGTTTATCCATAAACTAATCCATCCAAATCTAACAATACGGTGATTTCTGTTCCTAACCCCGGCTCGCTCATCAGTTCGAAGTCGCCACCGATGAACTCCACGCGCTCGCGCATGTTACGTAAGCCGATGCCTTGTCGGTGAAGGGAAGAATTGACAACAAAGCCAATCCCGTCATCTCGGATCAACAATTGAAGTATATTGCCCATTTGATGCAACGTAATCGTCACCTTTTTAGCGCGAGCATGTTTCTCAATGTTGTTCAACGACTCCTGGGCAACTCGATACAATGTCGTCGACACCTCAGATTTCAACTTGGATTGGGCGGTATCAAAATGACTTTCAATCCCAATACCCGAATGAGAGTGAAAATCTTGTAATAATGTCGTCAGTGCCGCCTCAAAGCCGATGTCATCCAACGCACTAGGGCGAAGCTGATGAGAGATATGACGCACTTCGCTGATTGCGGTCAACAATGAACGCTGTGACTTATCGAGGTGAGATTTGACTTGCTCATCTTGTATGCGATGCTCCATCAATTCTAAGTGGCATTTACTCGAAACCAATAATTGGTTAATACCATCATGCAGTTCTCGCGCTAAGTGCTTTTTCTCATCTTCTTGAAACATCACTGTTTTGTGGGCAAGTTCTTTGAGGTTTTTATCGGCAAGTCGATGTTCATGCAGGTTAATCGCCAACGTAAAGACGATAATCACCGCGACTGTGACAACCAAAATTACCACGACTGAGAAAAATGTCGTTTCAATATTCCGGTTAACAGCGGATCGCATATTGGAAACCTCTCGGCTGACATCTTCAATATATAGCCCGGTTCCGATCATCCATTGCCACTTATCAAGCCATGCAGCATAACTGAGTTTTGGTACGGTTTCTCCCGTGGACGGCTTTTGCCACAAATATTGATGGAAACCACCACCTCGCTGAGCTTGATGCAATAGAGCCTCAATCAAGCGGTCTCCATTTTGGTCTTGGATATGGAGTAAGTTTTGTCCCATCAAATCAGGTTGAATGGGGTGAACAAGATTAGTGCCGTATTGGTCATACGCAAAAAAGTACCCATCTGAGCCATAGCGTAGACGATTAAGAATGGCTTTGACTTGGGCTTTAGCAACACTTTCATCAAGATGGGCATCGTTGTAAATATGCGATATGGCATCAAAAGCGAGGTCGACCGTATCTTTAAGCGCAGCTTCTTTCGATTGGATGAGACTTTGATGAAAGATTTCCACTTCTCGTTGACCAAGCGTTTTAGCCTGATAGATAGAAATCCAACTGATGCTCGCGGTCACCAATACCACTGGAATTAAAGCAAGCAAGATGAGTTTCGCTTTAAGAGGCATTTCATCCTCCATGAAAAAACTGCCTATTCATACGATTAGGCAGCTTAACAACTTGTACAACAAGGTGGAAACTTACAGCTCACAGTTTCCTAATTTATCTCTCATACCAATCACAGTAAGTTGCTACGATTGGTATCGACCACTACATGCCATAAAAACCCGGGAAAACCAATATCGAAGCGAGGACCGCAATCTGAATGGCAATGAATGGCATCACCCCTTTGTAAATATCACGAGTGGTGACCCCTGCAGGTGCGACACCTTTCAAATAGAACAGACTAAAACCAAATGGCGGTGTGAGGAACGAAGTTTGTAAGTTCATCGCTATCAGTATGGCAAACCAAGTCATATTAATCCCCATCAGCTCAGCAACAGGAGCAATGATTGGCACGATAATGAAACAGATCTCAACAAAGTCGATGAAAAAGCCAAGAATAAGAATGACGAGCATGGTAATGATCAAGAATCCCCACTTCTCTCCTGGAATTTGTAGCATCCATTCTTCAACTAAATAATCGCCACCAGTGTAAGTAAAGGCCATTGAGAATGCGGTTGCCCCCAAAAGAATCGCAAACACCATTGCGGTCACTTTTACGGTTTCTTTCGATGCATCGTAAACCATTGACCAGCTGAACTGTTTGTACATCAGCGACAACACTATCGCGCCAGCACCACCAAGCGCAGCCGATTCTGTTGGTGTCGCGATGCCAGCAAAGATAGAGCCCAGAACAACAACGATAAGTGCAAGTGGCGGTATCACCGCTTTCAATGCTGTGATTACTTCATCTCTTCGGCTGATAGATTCATCACGCTCGATGGGTTGAGCGGCTTCCGGGTTCAATTTGGCGTAAATAAGAATATAGATTACATATGCGCCCACTAGCATTAATCCCGGCCAAATCGCCGCCTGAAACAAATCACCTACTGGCACACCTAATACATCACCCAGCAGAATTAGTACGATGGAAGGCGGGATAATTTGTCCGAGCGTACCAGAGGCACAAATCGTGCCGCACGCTAGGCCCTTGTCATAATTGTACTTAAGCATCACGGGTAGAGAAATCAATCCCATCGCCACAACCGATGCCCCCACGACACCTGTAGAAGCGGCAAGCAAGGCACCAACCAATACAGTAGAAATCGCGATACCGCCACGCACGCCACCAAATAAACGCCCCATCGATTCAAGAAGCTGCTCTGCTAGTTTGGTTTTTTGTAATACTAGTCCCATGAAAACAAACAGAGGCACTGCCATCAAAACGGTATTTTCCATGATGGATTGAATACGATATGGCATGAAAGCGAACATCTCCATCCCTTCCGCCCATACACCAAAGATCAATGCAATACCGCCAAAGGTAAAGGCGACAGGAAAACCAAGCAGTAGCGCAAATAAGGCTACAAAAAACATCACTATACCGATCATGCTGACTTCCTTTTACGACTTACCGTTATTACCGGCATAGATAAGATGAGGGTTAACAATTTTGTTGATAGAGTGCAGCAGCAATCCCACGCCACTGATCGCCATAAACAGGAATGACAGTGGGATCATCGCCTTAATGATCCAGCGATATGGTAAGCCTCCAGGGTCACCCGACGTTTCCCCTAGTG
Source organism: Vibrio sp. PID23_8 (assembly GCF_003584965.1). Classification (NCBI taxonomy): domain Bacteria; kingdom Pseudomonadati; phylum Pseudomonadota; class Gammaproteobacteria; order Vibrionales; family Vibrionaceae; genus Vibrio; species Vibrio sp. PID23_8. The sequence continues at coordinate 32,634 of NZ_LIXE01000002.1, forward strand.
CATAACTCTCTTTGGCAAAATCAATTCCATACCACGCCACCAGCAAACAGAAAGGAAATAGAAAAAGTAACGTGCCCAAAATATCGATAATAGATTGCGCTTTGTGTGATAGACGCTCATAGAAAATATCGACGCGAACATGACCGCCAGACTTAATTGCGTATGGCACACCCAACAAAAATACAGCGGAGAATAAGTGCCATTCCATCTCTTGAAAAGCGATGGAGACATCATTAAACACGTAACGCATCACAACGTCATACACCACGTTCGCTAATAACAAAATGAACAAGATACTGGATAACCACCCTAGAAAATCTCCAAAGCGGTTAAAGATTCGCTCAATATAAATAAGGCTTCTCATTCCTGACTCCATGGAACGTGTAGAAAGGCTCCACAGCTTGAGCTTGTGGAGCACTTTCATTTCTTATTATCTTCCCTAAGAGGATAAGTTTTTCTTGGGCTTCGCTAGCGGGCTAAACCGTGTGGGTTTAACCAGTCTGATGAAGTTATTGTTGAGCTTGGCTGTTTAGGTAAGCTCGATGAGAGATGTCAGACCAAGGGCGTACTTGCCCAATGTAGTTCGCTTGAGACTCCTGAATCTCTTTTGCTAGCGCATCTTTCGCTGCATGATCTTTTAACAGACGCTCATTCGCTTCACGAAGTGCAGAGATGACTTCTGGCGGGAAGTCCTTCACTTGAACATCTGGGTATTCCGATTGAATTGACGCCCAGTTCTTACCGCTTTCATGCTTAGATTGAGTATACATGTCATAAGCCGCCGCTTTCATCGCCACTTGTAGAATGGCTTTCAGATCATCAGGCAGACGCTCCCAAGTCCGCTTATTCACTAGGAATTGCAGTTCCGTACCTGGTTCATGCCAACCGGTGTAGTAATATGGTGCAATCTTGTGGAAGCCCATACGTAAATCTAAAGATGGTCCTACCCACTCCAACGCATCAATCGTACGACGCTCTAATGAGGTGTATAACTCTCCCGGGGCAATATTGGTTGGTTTCGCGCCTAGCTCAGCAAGGATTTCACCCGCAAAGCCTGGAATTCGCATTTTCAGACCTTGAAGATCATCCACAGACTTGATTTCTTTCTGGAACCAGCCCCCCATCTGAGTATCGGTGTTACCACCTGGGAAGGAAAGTAGGTTATGAGGTGAGTAAACCTTCTCCATCAACGCCATACCGCCACCGTAGTAGAACCATGCATATTGTTCAGTCGGCAGCATACCAAAAGGCATAGAGGTAAAGTAAAGCGTGTTAGGAACTTTACCTTTCCAATAATAAGACGCCGAGTGGCCCATATCGTATTGACCGGATTTCACCATGTCAAAGACCCCTAGCGGCGCTTTATGTTTGTTTGCAGAATCAATGCGAATCTGAAGGCGTCCATTTGACATTTCCTCAGCCATTTTCGCCATGTTTTTGGTCGCCTCCCCAAAGATTGGGAAATTGGGTCCCCAAGTTTCCGCCAATTTTAGGCGATACACTTTATCCGCAGCAGTCGCAGAAGTGGTCACAAATGTCATTGCAGCAACCACTGCGGTTGCTTTAAGCACTCGTTTGAAAGATTTTTGGATAAGACTCATCGTTTACGTCCTTTGTCACCAAGGTTATTGTTGTCATCCATTTCGTAAGGGTTGGGGGCAGTATAGCCCCCCCATGACTTCAAGATGCAGGATTCACAGCGCTGTCTTTCTTACAGAGCCCTATATCTCAAGGTTACTTGGCTATAAGGATTAAACATTGAGCGCTAATTCGAAATGGGCATGAACACGCAAGCCGTACCAAGTAAAAACAATACACTCGCCGTTAGTATTACGTAATAGTACGTAGGAGATACTAAAAATAATTTCTATAACCAATCAATATCAACGAGTTAGTAGCAGGACAAGATGAAGCAATATAGGTCTATACGTACGTAGTTTTCTGGGAAAGAATTTACACAGTATTTAAGAAAATGTGACAAATGACAGATTGATATCGCTAAACTGCGACAATCTAGAATTCGTGGGATTTCGAGAAAAAAAAACCCCGACCGAGGTCGAGGTATTAAAAACAGGATTACAGCGGTAATTAAACTGCTTTATAGATAACTTTGTTACCTGCCAACTGCTCTTTTTGAACTAGGTTTTCTTCAAGAAGCTTCTTCAGCGCGCCAGTAGCCCATGATGCCGCTTTAGTGTCTTCTTGACCTGCTGCTAGGCCGATACCCTTAGGGTTGATGCCTTCAGCGTTTGCCGCAACGATGTCAAATACTTGTTGTTGTTTAGGAGTGAGTGCTACCTCAACCGTTTTTACTGCTGCTACTTTCTTCTCAGCTACTGCTTTCTCAACAACAGCTTGTTCAGCAACAGGCTTTTCTGCTTTTTCAACGACTGGCTTCGCTGCTTTTGGTGCTGCAGCTAGGTTGGTTACTGTCGCTTTAATGCGTTTTTGCAGTTTCATCTGCACTTTACGCTTATGAGCAAGTCTCATTGAATATTTCTCCAGTTCACTGCATCTCAGCAGGGATGAAAATTTGAAGCGCGTTTTATACCAAAATTCCCGAGCGATTTGTAGGTTTTCGCAGCGAAACGCAATGAAAAATGCGCTCCATGTATAGAACGTCTACTATTTAAGCAAATAACTTGTGAACCGTTTTATTAAATACTGGGTATAAAAACAGAGGTATTTATGTCGTGTTGACAAAATTGAACTGCGAAAGACAACACGCCTTTGAACTCAATGTGAAACGCTTTGAGTCACGAACCTAACGCCACCGTCCATCGAGGTTCAAAGTATGAAAACACAGCATATCACCAACTCGCAATTCCAATTTGACGCCCCCATAAACAAACTGATCATGCTCTTGGTCGTCATCATTACGCTATTTCTCGTCTTCATTGCCCCTGGATGGAAACAAGCGATGCTATCCGTTACTCTGATGGCGCTTATTGTTGGCTTTGCCGTAATGATGATTAAAAAGAGCCAAGTTTCCTTTACGCTCACCGCTTCCCATTTTCAGCAACACTTATTCAAAGGCGGTTGGGTGGTGCGTTGGAGAAACATTGACTCAATTGGTATTTGCACCTATCAACAGGATGGCTGGCATCAACCGCTGCCATGGGTTGGCATTCGACTCAAACACTACTCACCCTACCTCGATGCCATTTGTCCACGTATAGCAACAGAAATACTGTTGAGCCAAAGAGCCTTATTATACCTCGGTGCAAAGCAGAACCACTGTGAAACTCAATTTGAAGACATGGTGTTAGATCCAGCGCCTTACATCAGCAAAGATGGGAGGCAATATAATGGACTACTCGCGATGCTAGCTAACCGAATGAAGTACCAAAGGAAGTTTCATGGTTACGATGTGTTTATTTCGGCTGGTGATTTAGACAGAGATGCGGAAGCGTTTATTGGATTGGCTCGACGTTATTTAGCGGCCGCCGAGCCGGAATAGTGCGAGATTATATTACGTTAATGTAAGTGTCTCAGTAGATAGGCATCTCATCAGCAACAAACGGGTTGGTCTTTCGTTCATGTCCAAACGTAGACTGTGGTCCGTGGCCAGGAACAAACGTCACGTCATTACCCAGCGGCCACAACTTTTCTTTAATGGAGCTGATCAGCGTATTGAAATCACCTTGAGGGAAATCAGTGCGCCCAATGCTGCCATTAAACAAAACATCACCAACAAAGGCTAAACGTGATTCTTCACTGTATAGCACAACGTGGCCAGGCGTGTGACCTGGTGTATGGATCACATTCAATGTTTGATTACCAAAAGTGACAGTGTCACCATCATTCAGCCATTCATTCGGCTCAAATGCTTCTGTTAGTGGGAAGCCAAACATTTGGCTTTGACCTTCCAAGCCCTGAAGCCAGAAGTTATCCGCTTTATGAGGGCCAACAATTTCAGTACCGCCAAGCAATGCAGATAGAGGCTCTGTACCTCCAACATGGTCTAAGTGCCCATGAGTTAGTACTAAGTTCACGACATCAACACCCAGCTCTTTGATCAGCGCCGCGAGTTGCTTTTCATCACCACCAGGATCAACCACGATACCTTTCATGGTTTCATCACACCAGACGATAGAACAGTTTTGAGAGAAAGATGTCACAGGAACAACTTGGTACTTCAGAGCCATAGATAACCTATATCGAGTAAATTTGCATAAAAACTGCTGCAACTATGACACTAACCTTTTGGGACTTCAAGCTTTGAACAATACCTTGCCGACCGCCTACCAAGAACGGACTGCACCCGTATCGATATGCACGAAGTTACTGCCAGGATAGTACCCCACACCACCCGCTTTCAAACTCAACGCGGCATCGCGAACTGTTGAGAGTTTGACGCCATCTAAACGGAAATCGATCGCTTTGCCTTCCATGTGCATGCTTTTCTTTGCCACACCCGAAGAACGATTACGTAGAGATGCGTTCGTTGTTGGAGATCGATAGCCTGAAATAATAATTACTTCTGATTGTGTACCAATCGCCTTCTGAATTTGGGTAATTTGATCGAATAAGCGTCGGTCTATTGGATGGACTTCATTCCGACGGTGATCACGACAGAATCGATCCAAACGCTTAAGCTCTGCATCAACATAGCCGTTGCCATCGAAGTAGCAAGACTCAAGCAATTCACCCGTGTTCAAATTGTTCATTGCAAGCACTCGAGGTGCATCTGGAAGTGAAGCCCATGAAAGGGTTGGCATTGCAGAGGCAACAACGATACCACCAACGGTCATCTTAAGAAAATCACGACGGGAAAAATTACGACTTACCATTTTAAAAATACTGCTCAATCAATGCACGAACAGCGGACATTACCGAAACCCATTTGCCACGTCAAACGCATAAATGGGGCTCAGTTGTCACATTTTGGCTGGATTATTTGTTTAGTTCTTGAACAATAAATGAATTTTCAAAATTGTAACAATAATTACTAGTGTAAGTTGATTACCCCTGATCGTCGTATTGATATATATCATCGCGGTAGTAAAGGGTTCCCTCTTCTAACCATGCTGTCTGGTAAATGATATGTACTTGGATGCGCTCGCCCAATGGCACCGACGTGTTCGAGCGCCGTTTACTTTCACGCTTCTTAGCAAGTCGCTCTTCCAGACCTTGGGTCTTAAACAAGAGTTCAGCCAATTGATCTGCATTTTCAACTCTCACGCAACCAGAACTAAATGCTCGACGATCTTTCTCAAATAGGTTTTTACTTGGAGTGTCATGTAGGTAGATGGCTTTTGGATTAGGCATATTGAACTTGTACAAACCTAACGCATTATTCGCTCCAGAAGACTGTCTCATTCGATAAGGGAAGCTTCTTGGATTGACAGCCGCCCAATTGATAGTGGTTGGATCGATAATTTCTCGAGAGGTCCACGAGCGGATGATCTGGATATTATTCTGCACTAGGTACATAGGGTTTCTTTTCACCTTAGGAATGATGTCCTTCACCATAATTTTCCATGGTACATTCCAGGTTGGATTAAGAATCACCGAATCCAAGGTACTGGTCATGATTGGGGTTTTCCTTGTTGTACGACCTACAACCACTTTCGACTCAAACAAAGGTTGACCATCATGCCAATACGTCACCTCATACCCAGGCACATTCACAAACACCACGTTATCACGCTCTTTCGCCCAAATCCTTGAACGTTCAGCGTTTAATGCAAGTGAATGCAAACGCTGCCTTGGTGAAAAGTTGATCCAACGCCTAGTGTTAGGGCCGATCACACCATCTTGCTTCAAGCCATGAATACGTTGGAACTCTATCACCGCAAGCTCCAAGTTCTCATCATACTGTAGCGTGTCAGGATTGAGATAACTAACATCCACCCCAGCGATAGCCAACCGATCGAGTAACGCGACCTTATCATTGATCGGATCTCCTAAACGAATGAGACCTTGTTGTGTATAAAGGGGATACGCAGCCTTTGCATGTTCAGATAAGGCGTAAAAAGCCGTATTAAAAGCCTCGTCCATTTGGAGGGGTGAACGAAGCCCTTCTAAAAATTGATTGAGTTTGCCAACGGTGATCTCATTGCTGAGTTTTGACAACGTTTCTAAACTCGGTGCTGGAAGGTTTACATGTGCTTTGCCTGCAAACAGCCAATTAAGCCCTTCTTCTGGTAACTGTTCGAGATAGCTTAAGTACATAAGCAATGAATCGGTCATGACCAAATCAAAATCAAGCTTATCTCCTTGCTCTCGCACACTTTCAATGCGAAGCAGTTGATCGTCAAATTCCTTGGTCACATCGGCTAACGAGGCCAACCTGATTTGAAAAATAAGCCGCTCTACATCATCTCTGCTTTCCCAGTTCAGACGATAGTTAGTCATTTGGTACAACTGTTCGATAACATCCGGATAGTGGATCATCTTTTCAATAGACAACTTCTGAACGACCCCCGCTTGTTCGGTCTGTGCGGAAGCACCGTGGGAAACCACCGTTGAATCGCTGTAAAACGACACCATAAGTGCCATCACCATTAGAGATCTAGCAAACACTGGAATGATCCTTACCCTACCTGCCATAAAAAAAGTATGGCAAATATCTCACGGCTTGCTGCGTTAATAGTAAGAACCTTAAAACGATATCGGCACCTACGTGCTCAATTGACGCTTAATCAATTATCTATATGAGTCATTTTCGTCCAATGATTATCCCGTTGTACGCCACTTACACACTTAAACTGCCGAAACGGGTTCACATTCATGGTGAACTCTTATCTTCCTATCATTTCCTGCAGGCCCTGACGTAAATCAGTAACGAGCTTGCTATTCGAATTATCTTCCCCTCACAAGATGATTCAGATTTGTTTCAACCTGATGGGGTTGTTAGCCTCGCTGTACAAACACAAAAAAACCTCACATAAGTGAGGTTTATAATAAAAATGGTTAAATATAGCCACAGCGTCAGACCTTAAGATGGTGCTTACCGTGAGAAACTTTTGCTTTTAGATAGTTTTCATTGCCATCTTTAATATGTGCCGAAGTATTAATTACTTCTTCAATCTCAATACCGTATTGTGACAGCTCTCTGATCTTTTTAGGGTTGTTAGTTACAAGACGAATTTTGCTTACCCCTAACGCTTTTAACATTTGAGCCGCTTCAGTAAAGTCACGTAAGTCATCATCAAAACCTAGGTGGTTATTAGCTTCGTAGGTATTCATACCCTGGCTTTGAAGACGATATGCGTCAATCTTGTTGTATAGACCAATGCCGCGCCCTTCTTGGCGTAGGTACAGAATAATGCCACCAGATTTCCCCATACGCTTAATGGTTTCTTCTAGTTGCTCGCCACAATCGCAGCGTGAAGAGTGAAACACGTCACCAGTCAGACACTCAGAATGCATGCGCACTAGAGGGATATCTTGCATTTGATCAGCCTGTTTGAAGATAACTGCTACATGCTCTTTGTCTGTTTTTAGGCCATTAAAAGACAGGATTTCAGCATCGATATTACTTTTAGCCCCGACTTTAAATTCTACTCTGGCACGAACTTCCGCCATATCTACACTCACTCGATTTATTGCTTGATGCATTTTCGTTATTGCATTCATGGGATTGCTCTCATCTGCCTTTCAAACATGGGGATTGATACCTCATTTTTCAATATTGGGACCACTATGAGAGTTATTCTTATTTGGCATTTTGGTCAATCTTCAACTGAAACATGACTAATGGCCGACTTAATAATTGTTATAATATAACATTTACGATGAACTACAATAAAAAAACCCCAGACAAAAATGCCCAGGGTTTGCAATGCGCTTAATTGAAACCAAATCAGTGCTTCTGGTTGCGTTTCCAGACAACTAACTCAATCCAAACGGCTTCAAGTTCTTGTATTTCCTCGTCAGTCAATACAGCGAGAGACGAAGTGACTTGTGGCAGTGTCGGTGCCTGCAATGCACGAATCTGCGAATAAAAATCCTTTTTTAATTGCGATATAACTGGATCCACTGCGTACACCTACCTAACTCTTTATTACATCTCTAGCTCAATTTATCGAGTTTTATATCACTGGAGCTTTCTAAACTTTTGGCAAATGATAACATTCTGTTCGTTATTCGCACAATTTATTTCTAATACTGGAATTATAATCACATTAATCAAACTTAATCATTCTGAGCTAATTTAGTACATAAAGATCAAAAAGATCCACAGGATGTCTTTGAGATAATTGAAAAAGCGGACGATACAGAACAATATTTCGATATTATTCCGGCAGCGGCTCCTCAATTTATCCAGCTTAGCTCGGTTCGCGTTTGATTCAACTGCGTTCTGGTTTTGACACTGTAGGCAGCACAATGCCTTGAATAACATAGTGATCTTCTGTTGAAATTCAACCGAATGGAATTCGAAAAGGTCGAATTTATGCCCAATATCACTCGAATTTTTAAAATTTGAAAATGGGATAAAAAAGCAAAATGTAATATTAAATCGATACGTCTAAGTACCCTAAAAATATATCATTAAATCGGTTATCTTCGGTTATCTCACCCCGGTATTTGATCAACGCCATTCTATTCTGATCAATCAAGAAAGTTCTAGTGTTACTATTACTTCCAATTCTATGATAAGTCCTTTTTTTTTGGATACTACTCACCTCTTGCTATCGGTTCTCTTTAGAGCTCAGATAATTTCATGTCGCGAGATTTTAATCGCGATAATTCAAACCGATTATCTGCCGTACTAAAGAAAAGGCTAGCGAACTAAAACAACATGAACGGAACGGTATTATTGAGAATTGGAGGCTGCCGCTGACCGCACAGCCTAAGCGCGAATGAAATTCCGTTATCTACTTGCAACTAAGGACGCAATGCACACCCTTTGTTTATGATCGAGTTAATAACTAGTGACTGCGCACTCTAGATGTTGCCTTACATGTGGTCGTGTTTTGAGAATTTTCCCATCCGGACGAGTAACGATACAAAGAAGCCGAGCATATTGCTCGGCTTCTTAATTTATTGATTAAAAAGAAGAATTAATTACTCTTCTTCAGTACCTTTCGGTGCGTCGTCTGCTGAAGGCGCTTCAGGTGCTTGCCCCTCTGCATTCACTTCAGCTTCCTCGCCTTCTGACAATTCGACTTCTTCAACTTCATCGATACGTTGTAGACCAACGACAGACTCGTCAGTGGCGGTGCGGATTAGCGTCACACCTTGGGTATTACGACCGACTTGGCTCACTTCCGCAACACGTGTACGGACTAGAGTACCAGCGTCGGTGATCATCATCATCTCGTCGCCTTCTTCTACTTGAACCGCGCCCACTACCGGACCGTTACGCTCAGAAACTTTGATAGACACAACGCCTTGAGTTGCACGACCTTTAATTGGGTACTCAGCCAGCTCGGTACGTTTACCATAGCCGTTCTGTGTAACAGTCAGAATATCGCCTTCGTTTGAAGGAACGATCAGAGACACTACTTGGTCGTCATCTGCTAGTTTCATACCGCGAACACCAGATGCGGTACGGCCCATTGCACGGACTTTGTCTTCGCTAAAGCGAACGACTTTACCAGCTTTAGAGAACAACATAATATCGCTGTTACCCGTTGTGATATCAACACCGATTAGGGAGTCATCATCACGTAGGTTCACTGCTATTAGGCCGTTTGAACGTACGTTCGCAAACTGATCAAGCGAAGTCTTCTTAACGGTACCATCGCCAGTTGCCATAAAGATGAACTTATCCGCGCTAAACTCAGAAACCGGCAGAATAGCAGTGATGCGCTCGCCGTCTTCAAGAGGTAAGATGTTTACAATTGGCTTACCACGAGCAGTGCGACTCGCCTGTGGCAATTGATAAACTTTCAAGCGGTACGTCTTACCACGAGTAGAGAAACACAAGATGTTATCGTGAGTATTGGCAACAAGCAGACGCTCGATGTAATCCTCTTCTTTCATCTTAGTTGCACTCTTACCTTTACCACCACGACGCTGAGCTTCGTAGTCGCTTAGTAGTTGGTACTTAACGTAACCTTCGTGAGACAGCGTTACAACAACATCTTCACGAGCAATCAGTTCTTCGAGGTCGATGTCATGGCTAGCCGCTGTAATTTCAGTACGACGAACGTCACCAAACGCATCACGCACCGTTTCTAGCTCTTCGCGAATGACTTCCATCAAACGCTCAGTACTTGCAAGAATGTGCATTAGCTCAGCGATTTCATCGAGAAGTGCTTTGTATTCATCAAGAATCTTCTCATGCTCTAGACCCGTTAAACGGTGTAGGCGAAGTTCTAGAATCGCTTGTGCTTGAGTTTCGGTTAGGTAGTACTGACCATCACGGATACCGTATTGATCTTCTAGCCATTCAGGACGAGCGGCATCAGTACCTGCACGCTCAAGCATTGATGCAACGTTACCAAGATCCCAACCACGCGATACCAAGCCAACTTTTGCTTCTGCTGGTGTTGGTGCGTTTTTGATTAGCTCAATAACTTCATCAATGTTTGCAAGCGCAAGCGACAGTGCTTCAAGGATGTGCGCCCGCTCACGTGCTTTACGTAGTTCGAAGATAGTACGACGAGTCACCACTTCACGACGGTGGTCAACGAAGCACTTCAACATCTCTTTCAGGTTGAATAGCTTAGGTTGGCCATTGTCTAGCGCAACCATGTTGATACCGAAAGTCGTTTGCAGCTGAGTTTGTGCGTAAAGGTTGTTTAAAACCACTTCGCCCACTGCATCGCGCTTACATTCAATCACGATACGCATACCGTCTTTATCAGACTCGTCACGTAGCGCACTGATGCCTTCTACTTTCTTATCTTTAACAAGCTCAGCGATCTTCTCAATCAAGCGAGCTTTGTTCACCTGGTATGGGATTTCAGTGACGATGATGGTTTCTTTACCATTTTTCTCCACTTCAATTTCCGCTTTAGAACGCATGTAGATTTTGCCGCGACCCGTTTTGTACGCGTCTACAATGCCTTTACGACCGCTGATAAGCGCCGCTGTTGGGAAATCAGGACCAGGAATGTAATCCATCAGCTCATCAATAGTGATTGCTTCATTATTGATGTATGCAAGACAGCCATCGATCACTTCGCCAAGGTTATGTGGCGGGATGTTGGTTGCCATACCTACCGCGATACCAGAAGAGCCGTTTACCAGTAGGTTAGGAATTTTAGTAGGAAGAACCGCCGGGATCTGCTCAGTACCATCATAGTTAGGTACATAGTCTACGGTTTCTTTATCTAGGTCAGCCAGAAGTTCGTGGGCGATTTTCGCCATACGTACTTCGGTATAACGCATTGCCGCAGCAGAGTCGCCATCGATCGAGCCAAAGTTACCTTGGCCATCGACCAACATGTAACGCAGTGAGAACGGCTGAGCCATACGTACGATTGTGTCGTACACAGCGCTATCACCGTGTGGGTGATATTTACCGATTACGTCGCCGACAACACGGGCTGATTTTTTATATGGTTTGTTCCAATCGTTGCCTAGTACGTTCATCGCGAATAATACGCGGCGGTGTACTGGTTTTAGGCCATCACGCACATCTGGAAGAGCACGACCCACGATTACAGACATCGCGTAGTCTAGATATGAACCTCTAAGCTCATCTTCAATGTTTACGGGCGTGATCTCTTTAGCTAAATCGCTCATAGAGCCATTATCCCTCTATTATCTGATCGTAATTACGATACGTGTAAGGTGCAAAAATATAACACACAATTCATCAGTGGGGCATCACTTTCCCTCTCCTTTTATCAGGTTGTGAGCTCGGTTAAGCATCAAATGAAGAGAATTTGCACACTCATCCCATATCTTTCTGATAACTGACTACATTTCCACCAATCTGCGGCAAAAATGCTGCTTACTGTAATGGTAAGAAAAGAAGCTGTTTTAACGTATCGTACCATTGGAGTATAATCCCGCATTCCAAAGGACTATTAGCGAAGCGATATAACTATCATGACTAAAGCACAAAACGTCGACCCTAGTGAAATTAAGAAATTCGAAGAGATGGCTTCTCGTTGGTGGGATTTAGAAGGCGAGTTCAAACCACTTCATCAAATCAATCCGCTTCGCTTGAACTACGTCCTAGATAAAGCCAATGGTCTATTTGGCAAAACAGTTCTTGATGTCGGCTGTGGCGGCGGCATCTTGGCGGAGAGCATGGCGAAAGAAGGCGCTATCGTTACTGGTTTAGATATGGGTAAAGAACCACTAGAAGTCGCTCGTTTGCATGCCCTAGAGACAGGTACAAAACTTACTTATATTCGCAGCACCATTGAAGACCATGCGGCAGAAAACGCGGGGACTTATGATGTGGTCACGTGTATGGAAATGTTAGAACACGTCCCTGACCCACTCTCTGTGATTCTATCTTGTGCCGCATTAGTCAAACCTGGCGGTCACGTCTTCTTTTCTACTTTGAACCGCAACGTGAAATCTTACCTATTCGCGATTGTCGGTGCAGAAAAACTGCTCAAGATTGTCCCTGAAGGGACACACGATCATGAAAAGTTCATCAGACCCGCTGAAATGATGAAAATGATTGACCAAACCGACCTGACAGAGATAGGCATTACTGGGTTGCATTACAACCCACTTAATGACAGCTACAAGCTCGGGCACAATGTGGGTGTAAACTACATTGTGCATACGACAAAGTACTAAACGGAATGGCTTGCAGTAGATAACAATATCGACACAAAATGAAAAAGCGGTGGTTAAAGGCCACCGCTTTTTAACGTTTATTTACAGTGAGCCATCCTTTAAATTCGCATTTCATTTTCACTTTTTTCGCTAATAAAAATTATCAAAGATCAAGGAAAATATTTTTACGTGCGGTTATTTATAAACCGATCTCAAAACCGTTTTTTTTCCCATTCAAGTCCGACCTTTCCTCATCGGTTAGTGCACACTTACTGATTTTTTTCTTTTCGCTAGTTATCCACAAGTCATCCCAAACCTGTTCCTTGATAATTTAGGTTAATAGCACTATCTTGTAACCCGAAAACAATTTAACCCCTACATCTTGTGTTTCAGCTACAATATGTAGATAGACTTTGATCACAAAGCCGCCGCAAATTTTACAAGTTTTGCACATAAACCAACAAAAATACGGCTTTTATCAGTTTTCTTAGGGAAATAAAGCAGAATGAACCAAAAACTTACCGTCACTAAGCGTGATGGCCGCAAAGAAAGTATCGATCTGGAAAAAATTCACCGCGTCATCACATGGGCAGCCGAAGGTTTGAACAACGTTTCTGTCTCTCAGGTTGAACTGCGTGCGCACATCCAGTTTTACGAAGGCATCACCACGTCCGACATCCACGAGACAATGATTAAGTCTGCTGCGGATTTGATCTCTGAAGATACACCAGACTACCAGTACCTAGCTGCACGCCTAGCGGTGTTCCACCTACGTAAAAAAGCGTACGGCCAATATGAGCCACCAGCGCTGTATGATCACGTGTCTCGTCTTGTTGAAATGGGTAAGTACGATAGCCACATTCTGGAAGATTTTACCAAAGAAGAATTAGACGAGCTTGATGCGTACATTGACCACAAGCGCGACCTTGATTTCTCTTATGCGGCAGTAAAACAGCTAGAAGGTAAGTACTTCGTTCAGAACCGTGTTTCTGGGGCAATCTACGAGAGCGCTCAGTTCCTTTACATTCTTGTGGCTGCTTGCCTGTTCGCAAAATACCCTAAAGAGTCACGTCTTGAGTACATCAAGCGATTCTATGACGCGACATCAACATTTAAGATTTCTCTACCTACACCAATTATGTCTGGTGTACGTACGCCTACTCGTCAGTTCAGCTCATGCGTACTGATCGAGTGTGGTGACAGCCTTGATTCAATCAATGCGACAGCAAGCTCGATCGTTCGCTACGTATCTCAACGCGCGGGTATCGGTATCAACGCCGGTCGTATCCGTGCACTAGGTTCTGAAATCCGCGGTGGTGAAGCATTCCACACGGGTTGTATTCCGTTCTACAAATACTTCCAGACTGCAGTAAAATGTTGTTCTCAAGGTGGTGTTCGTGGCGGTGCAGCGACGGTGTTCTACCCATTATGGCACGGTGAAGCTCGCTCACTGATGGTGCTTAAGAACAACCGTGGTGTTGAAGAGAACCGCGTTCGTCACATGGACTACGGCGTTCAGTTGAACAAATTAATGTACCAACGCTTGGTAGAAGGTGGCAACATTACGCTATTTTCACCATCCGACGTACCAGGTCTATACGACGCATTCTTCGAGAACCAAGAGCGATTTGAGCGTCTATACGTTCAGTATGAGAACGATCCTTCAATCAAGAAAGAAACGGTTAAAGCAATCGAAATGTTCACGCTGCTAATGCAAGAGCGTGCATCAACTGGTCGTATCTACATTCAGAACGTGGACCACTGTAACACTCACAGCCCGTTTGACTCTGAAGTCGCGCCGGTTCGCCAATCTAACCTATGTTTAGAAATTGCACTGCCAACTAAGCCACTGACGAACGTTGAAGACGATTCAGGTGAAATTGCGCTATGTACGCTTTCTGCGTTCAACCTTGGTGCAATTAAGTCACTGGATGATTTAGAAGAGCTTTCTGAACTGGTTGTCCGCGCACTTGACGCCCTGCTTGATTACCAAGATTACCCACTACCAGCGGCGTACAAATCGACAATGAACCGTCGAACTCTTGGTGTTGGCGTGATCAACTACGCTTACTATCTAGCGAAGAACGGCGTGAAGTACTCTGACGGCAGTGCAAATGGCCTGACGCACCGAACATTCGAAGCGATTCAATACTACCTATTGAAAGCATCGGTAGCACTAGCCAAAGAACAAGGTAAGTGTCCATCATTTCATGAGACAAACTACGCCAAAGGCCTATTACCAATCGACACTTATAAGAAAGATGTTGACCTGATTTGTGACGAACCGCTGCACTACGACTGGGACAGCCTACGCAAAGAAATCGTTGAGCACGGCCTGCGTAACTCAACACTCACCGCGCTTATGCCATCTGAGACATCTTCTCAGATCTCTAACGCAACAAACGGTATTGAGCCACCACGTGGTTACGTGTCAGTAAAAGCATCGAAAGACGGTATCCTTAAACAAGTTGTACCAGAGTTCACAGCACTGAAAGACAACTATGAACTGCTTTGGAATATTGGTTCGAACAACGGTTACCTGCATCTTGTAGGCATCATGCAGAAATTTATTGACCAAGCGATTTCTGCTAACACAAACTACGACCCATCAGGTTACGAGAGTGGCAAGGTTCCAATGAAGAAACTGCTTCAAGACCTGCTGACGGCGTACAAGTACGGTGTGAAAACGCTTTACTACCATAACACTCGTGATGGTGCGAAAGATGACCAGAAAGACGCAGTTCAACCACAAGATGACGATTGTGCAGGCGGCGGTTGTAAGATCTAATCTTCCCCACCCTAACAATCCATAAAACAGACTATCGACCCTCCCCTCTTTGGGGAGGTCTAAAAGGAATTGAGGCATTATGGCTTACAGTACTTTTAATCAGAATAAAAACGACCAACTAAAGGAACCAATGTTCCTAGGTCAATCTGTAAACGTTGCTCGCTACGACCAGCAAAAATTTGAAATTTTCGAAAAACTGATTGAAAAACAACTATCTTTCTTCTGGCGTCCAGAAGAAGTAGACGTATCGAGTGACCGTATCGATTACAACAAGTTGCCAGATCATGAGAAGCACATCTTCATCTCAAACTTGAAGTACCAAACGCTTCTAGATTCAATCCAAGGTCGCAGCCCGAACGTAGCACTGCTTCCTCTGGTATCTCTACCTGAGCTAGAAACGTGGATTGAAACTTGGTCTTTCTCTGAAACAATTCACTCTCGTTCATACACGCACATCATTCGTAACATCGTGAATGATCCAAGCATAGTATTTGACGACATCGTTGAGAACGAACACATCCTTAAGCGCGCGAAAGACATCGCTCACTATTACGATGACTTGATCCAAGCGACAAACGATTACCACCGTTACGGCGAAGGTAACCACGTTATCAACGGTGAAACGGTCAAAGTCAGCCTGTACGATCTGAAAAAGAAACTGTACGTGTGTCTGATGTCTGTTAACGCGCTAGAAGCTATCCGCTTCTACGTGAGCTTTGCTTGTTCTTTTGCTTTCGCTGAGCGTGAGTTAATGGAAGGTAACGCGAAAATCATCAAGCTAATTGCACGTGACGAAGCCCTTCACTTGAGCGGCACACAGCACATGATCAACTTGCTACGTAACGGCCAAGATGACTTCTCGTTTATGCAAATCGCAGAAGAAGCAAAACAAGAGTGTTTTGACCTATTCAAACAAGCGGCAGAGCAAGAGAAAGAGTGGGCAGAGTACCTATTCAAAGACGGTTCAATGATCGGTCTGAACAAAGACATCCTGAGCCAGTACGTTGAATACATCACCAACATTCGTATGCAAGCCGTTGGTCTACCTATCGCATACCCTGGTGCAACAAGCAACCCAATCCCATGGATCAACGCTTGGTTATCATCGGATAACGTTCAGGTAGCACCACAAGAAGCGGAGATTTCTTCTTACTTAGTTGGTCAGATTGACAACGAAGTAAGCGCAAACGACTTCGAAGGATTTGAGCTGTAATGCCAACCATCAAAATCAACAAACTCGTCAGTATTGAGTCCAATCCTTCCAATACGATTTTGGAGACAATGGAACAAGCGGGCTTATTGCCTGAATACAACTGTCGTGATGGTCACTGCGGTGCTTGTCGTTGTTCGCTGGAATCGGGCGAAGTGGAGTATGTTGGTTTTGCCATGGCTTATACTCAGCCAGACGAAATTCTGCCTTGTATTTGCAAAGCGAAATCCAATATTTCGCTAAGGGGTGTGAACTACGCGATGAAAGAAAAACGCGCATAAATTCAACCTGAAGAATACAAAAAAGCCAAGACAATTGCCTTGGCTTTTTATTATCTGCAATTGGCAAGTGGCTCAAAGTACACTGCTTGGGATGAACATCTCTTTCATTTTTTCCAAAAACGCATAGTGACCAAACATTGGTTTTCGCTCTAAATAGCGTCGCAACATATCAAGCGCTGCGGCACTGATCACCTTTACCTGATCATCGCGTGAGTACTTTCTCGATAACTTGTACAACACGCTCCACTCTCCAGTTGAAGTGGAAAGCGCAACGGAAAACACGCCGTCTTCAATTTTTCCGGTAACCAACGCTAAGTCTGTTCCGCATTTCTCGCGCGTTGCCCCTGCAAGAGCAAACGTAGCGGCAAGAGGATCGCCGTCATCCATCAGCATCTGGTTGTGGCCAGACAACACCCATCCGTGGCCGAATTGTCTTTCAGCATTTTCATTACCATTGAGCCAGTAGGTTAAATACCCTGCGCTGCTCTTCTCTGACACGGATAACGTAAGCGCCTTGTCCACCAGCAACTGACCAATATGCTCTACCATCGGAACATCGATACTCACGGTATTACCATCAAGGTGCTTATGGATGATCTGCATCAACTTCGTGCGTTGTTCTATTTGATTCGAAGGCCCAAACAGCTTTACTTCAATAAATGGCAAATAAGAGCGGTAGCCAAATTCATAACCTTGCGGCAGCTTCATTTGATCCAACTTATCTGAAATACCCGACTCAGAAAGACCAAAAGTGTAAAAACGGCTGCATGTCGCACTTTCCACTTCTGGATAGTGTTTTTTCAAGTCTGGCAGAATTTGTGTTTCTGCCATGAGCTTAAACTCACTAGGAACACCTGGCGTGAAGTAAAACAGTGCATCATTAATCAACATCTTAAAGCCACAAGCCGTACCGATCGGGTTATCTAAAATCACGGCCGTTTCCGGTAACATGGCTTGCTTCAAATTGCTGTCTGGCATTGGGATGCCACGTCGAGCGTAGATGGCTTCCAATTGCTCAAGCCACTGTTTGAATAATACCAACTTACACTCTGCCGCTTTTGCTGCTGCGGCAGCGCTCATGTCATCGGTAGTTGGCCCTAAACCGCCGTTAACAATCACAACGTCATTGTTAAAGCTGAGCATTAAGAGCTCTTCAATCAAACTCGATAACTTATCACCAACCGTCGAGCGTTTGGTTAAGCCAAATCCATGTTGATAAAACACGCTCGATAGCCAAGCTGCATTTGTATCAACAATATCACCGTGAAGAATCTCTTCACCGGTACTAAGCATTGCTATTTTCACCACTGACTCCAAAAAATAAGCACAACGTCTTTCAATAAAGAGGGGCCTATATCACTTTCTTATTATTCAACTCATTTCTCATGCGAATTTGTTGAGATTAAATCAAGGACAAGTATTTAAATGGCTGTTCTTTTAGGAGATAATTGAGAGTTCGATCATCAAACTAACAACTCGGAGACCTCTGTGTCAAAATCATCCATGTTCAAGAAAACGCTCTGTGGTCTTGTTCTAACAGCGTCCGCTGCGGCAAACGCAAATCAGTACGACCTGAGCAATCACATCGAGTTTTCTTACACGCCTGATTGTCTGTCAGGTTACTGCGAAACGACCACGCTGTACACCTTCGAATCTCAAAATCGTCGTGTCGCTTTTGAACAAAATAATGATGATTCTCTTAATCTTGATGCGGGTATGCAACCAAAACATCTCATTGTTCCGCAGGACAAAGATTGGGATTACTTAATGGGGCAAACCTACACGATTCTAGGATTGAGTGTTGCCACTGTCGGTTTGATGACCTTTCTGCCAGAAAGCATCACGAAGTGGGACGAAGAAGATCGCGACATGAGCAAGTTAGGCAGCAAGTGGAAAGATAACGTTTCTGCGGGTCCGGTTTGGGATCGAGACGAGCACTTCCTTAACTACATTATGCACCCATATTTTGGCGGGGTTTACTACACCGCGGCTCGCCATGCTGGCTACAACGAATTTGAGTCATTCTTATATTCAGCAACCATGTCCACGTTCTTCTGGGAATACGGCGTAGAAGCTTTTGCAGAAGTCCCTTCTTGGCAGGACATCTTCATCACGCCGTTCTTTGGTGCTGTTGTGGGTGAAATGATGCTAAGCACTGAGCAAGCAATCATCGCCGATGGTGGTGAAGTTATGGGTTCGGAGACAATGGGAGATGTATCACTGTTCTTCCTTAACCCTGTTGGCCACATTCATCACTGGGTAACTGACGCTTGGGGCGGAAGTGCAGAACTGCAATTTAGTTCATCACCTTGGTTTGGTAATCAAGATGCTGCGAAATTCGCGCTGGATGCCGGTGCAAGTTTCGATCGCCAATTCTACGGTGTTGAAATGAAGGTCACGTTCTAGAAAGTGATGTAAAGAAGCAGCCAATTGGCTGCTTTTTTTGTGCCCAGAACACTGTTTTCATCATTTGCTTCACGAATTACTGTGAAAAATTGACCTTCATCAAACATAACCCCTTCCTAACACCTACACTGAAATAAAGGACTTATTCCAATAGCTTAAGCGCTGCGTAGATGCGTGCCGCGTCCAAACCTTACTCCATGAGGGGACATTATGAACACTGTATTTATCGTAAATTTCGTCGGTCAGGCGTCGCCTGCAACCATCAAACAGCTCGCAGCTGTAACACACGAAAATGGTGGCAAATGGTTGATAAGTAAAGTTAATTTCATTGAAGATCAAGTCGCCGGCGTGATCAAAATTGAGCTTCCTGAAGAAAACGTCGACACCGTAAAAGACGCGTTTTCTGCTTGCCAAACCCTAGTAGTGAAGTTCGTCGACTCTGGCGCTCACTCTCACTGTGAAGAAACGATATTCCAGCTACGCTTAGATGCCAATGACCGGGCGGGTATCGTCAATGAGATCACTCATGTGCTTGATAGCCAAGGGATCTCTATCCTCGATATGGACTGTCAGCGCGTATTCATCGCTGGCGGCGGTGGTATAAGCTCAAGTTTATTCAGCGCAAAACTGGCCATCAGACTGCCAAGTGAACTTGAACTTGATGATGTGGTGAATGAGCTTGAATCACTCAGTGAAGACACCCGAGTCATCATAGAAAGTTAATTGGTGGCATTCACACATAAAAAAGAGCAGCTTTACGCTGCTCTTTGTCTATTCAAGCCAAGTAAACTGATGATTACTTCAATGTCCATTGAGAAAGTGAACGTTTGAAGTCTGTAACGAAGCTATCCGCGATTGTAACCATCAAGATCGATCAAATACTCATTTAAATTGAAATTCAGGAACTGCAGGTATGAAAAAGCCCAACATAAATGCTGGGCTTTAAATCTGGAGCGACACACGAGGTTCGAACTCGTGACCTCAACCTTGGCAAGGTTGCGCTCTACCAACTGAGCTAGTGTCGCAGATTTTGAGATGGTGCCCCGGGCCGGACTTGAACCGGCACAACGCGAACGTCGAGGGATTTTAAATCCCTTGTGTCTACCAATTCCACCACCAGGGCACACAAATATTCTTTGTGATGCCTTTACAGAAAAGTAAAACACCATCTGATACCGCTTAATGCCATATCATTTTAATTTGGAGCGACACACGAGGTTCGAACTCGTGACCTCAACCTTGGCAAGGTTGCGCTCTACCAACTGAGCTAGTGTCGCAAAATGGAGGCGCCTCCCGGAGTCGAACCGAGGTCCACGGATTTGCAATCCGCTGCATGGCCACTCTGCCAAGGCGCCTTCGTAGTGAGTAAGTTAACTTAACTCACCACCCTTTCAAGCTAAGCTCTCTGGGGTACGGAGTGCATTCTACGGATTCACACGAACGAGTCAACACTATTTTTAATTTTTTGAATCGTTTGACTATAAATTATGCGAAAGACGGTAAATTGCTTAGTTTTAATACTGTTAAAATCCAAAATACACTTGTTTATCATGAATTTTGAACTACCGAACATCCTGAACTATAGCATTCACCGCCAGCCCAACGATACACAACCCCTAGTTTGGTCATGCATAAACGTTGTAATTGCCTAAAACTAGATTTAGTTCACATTTGTTACTTAACCTCCACTCGAGATAAGTACCCCTACAATCCTCTAGCTGTTATGCGCTGATGTTTACTCTATTGTCACCCTGATAGGCTTTGCTTACCCCTAGCTCAGATAATGAGTCAAAAAATAAAAAAGCAGGTGATGAGCCTGCTTTCTATAAGTGTTTATTGAAAATTCTGATTAATGATTTTCTTCATTGAGTAGATCGTCTTTTGCCGCCGCTAAGTATTGAACCATTGACCAATAAGTCAGGAAGGTAGCGATGTACAGTGCACCAAAGCCTAGCCAAACCATCCAATCATCGTATCTCCAAATCAGAACCCAAAGTGCAAACATTTGTGAAACGGTTTTGACTTTTCCGACCCAAGAAACCGCGACACTAGCACGCTTACCGATTTCAGCCATCCATTCACGCAATGCGGAGATAATGATTTCACGCGCAATCATGGTCACAGCGGGGATCGTTACCCAAATAGAATGATAATGTTCGGTGATTAGAATCAATGCCGTCGCAACAAGCACCTTATCCGCAACTGGATCAATAAACGCACCAAAGCGAGAGGTTTGGCCTAACTTGCGCGCTAACATACCATCTAACCAATCGGTAAAGCCCGCAACCCAAAAGACCATTGCTGCCGTAAACGGGGCCCAAGAGTAAGGTAGATAGAAGACAACCACGAAAACTGGGATTAAGAGCAGTCTAAGTAGAGACAGAATGTTCGGGATATTCAAAGGCATTTTATTATTCTCTTACACATTGCGTGTTAATGTTGCGGGATTTTTCTTATTGTTTCAATGCTTGAAAAATAATTTCTGCCAAAGAATGGCTAATTCCCGGTACTTTGGCGATTTCTTCGACACTTGCACGCTTCAACTCCTGTAATCCCCCCATATATTTAAGCAAAGCTTGGCGACGTTTGGGTCCTACGCCTTCAATTTCTTCTAACGCACTGGTTCTTCGCGTTTTTCCTCGCTTGGCTCTGTGGCCTGCAATGGCGTGGTTATGGCTCTCATCTCGGATGTGTTGAATGAGGTGTAGTGCTGGTGCATCGCTTGGCAAGTTAAACTCATCACCATCTACGGTTATTAAGGTTTCAAGACCGGGCTTTCGTGTCACACCTTTGGCGATACCAATCATAATTGGGCGCTTAGGCCAATCACCCCAATGTCTAGCGATGATCTCATGTGCTCGGTTCAACTGCCCTTTACCACCATCAATGAAAATAATGTCTGGAATTTTTTCCACATCCAGTTGCTTGGAGTATCGACGCTCCAGTGCTTGTCCCATAGCCGCATAATCGTCACCGCCGGTAATGCCGGTGATATTATAACGACGGTACTCCTGTTTAACCGGGCCTTCGCTGTTGAAAACCACACAAGAGGCGATGGTACTTTCACCCATGGTGTGCGAGATATCGAAACATTCCATACGACTGATAGATTCCACACCCAGCACTTCCCGTAACGCTTTAAAGCGCTGGTTAATCGTCATCTTGTGATTAATCTTAGTCGTGATTGCTGTCAGAGCGTTAGTATTAGAGAGTTTAAGGTAACGACCACGAGAACCTGAAGGTGATGTATGGAAATGCACCTTGCGCCCTGCTACATCGCTCAGCGCCTGTTGTATTGGCGCGATATTTTCACCTAAGTCTTGATTCAAAATGATACGAGTAGGAATGGTACGCATTTCATTGTGGCTCAAATAGTATTGAGTTAGGAAACTATCGAACACTTCTTGCTGGCTGGTATTGTGTGGAATCTTAGGAAAATGGCTACGGCTACCAAGCACTTTGCCCTGGCGAATCATCAAAATATGAATACAAGCCACGCCCTTCTCTTGGGCAAAGCCTAAGACATCCATATCATCCATACTGTCTTCCGATACGTACTGCTGCTCTTGCACGCGTCGGATCGCTTGAATCTGATCTCGAAACTTAGCGGCATCCTCAAATCGAAGTTGCTGGCTTGCGTTTTCCATCTTTTTAATCAGTTGTTCGAGAACTTGCTTATCTTTTCCTTGCAGAAACAAACGAACAAAACCCACCAACTCGGCATACTCTTGATCCGAAATAATGGTGCTGACACACGGTCCGGAACAACGGCCAATTTGATACATCAAACATGGTCGAGTTCGATTTGAATACACCGTATCCTCACACTGACGGACCGGAAAAATCTTTTGCAAAAGGTGTAACGTTTCACGCACTGCGCCCGAGTCTGGATACGGTCCAAAATATTCCCCTTTACGCTTTTTTGCCCCACGATGCATAGACAATCGCGGATGTTTATGACCACTAATAAAAATATATGGATAGGATTTGTCGTCACGTAAAAGTACGTTGTATTTGGGGAGATATTGCTTAATGTAGTTGTGCTCTAAAATGAGCGCTTCCGTTTCGGTGTGGGTCACCGTGACATCAATTTTAGCAATATTACTGACGAGGGCGCGCGTTTTCTCACTGTCCACTTTTTTGCGGAAGTAGCTCGAGAGGCGCTTTTGAAGATCTTTGGCTTTGCCAACATAAATAACCACCGCCTCGGCGTTATACATTCGATAAACGCCGGGCTGATGAGTTACTGTTTTGAGAAAGGAAGCCGAATCGAAAGAAAGATTCACACTAAAGAGTCTCGGCGTCCAACATTCCGTGGCGAATCGCTAAGTGTGTTAACTCAACATCGCCATTAATGTCCAACTTACTAAACAGGCGGTAGCGGTAGCTGTTAACTGTTTTTGGACTTAAATTCAGTTGTTCAGAAATATCCGTTACTTTCTGGCCTTTGGTGATCATCATCATGATCTGCAGTTCACGTTCAGAAAGGTCTTTAAATGGGTTTTCTGAGGCTGGTGAGAATTGACTCAGCGCCATCTGCTGCGCAATCTCTGGGGAGATGTAACGCTGCCCACTATTAACCACACGAATTGCATTCACCATTTCGTCAGGACCTGCACCTTTGGTAAGATAACCAGAAGCCCCTGCCTGCATCACTTTCGTTGGAAACGGATTTTCCGTATGAACAGTTAAAACGATGATTTTTACATCAGGATTCACGCGAAGAACTTTCTTTGTGGCTTCTAAACCGCCAATGCCTGGCATGTTCATATCCATCAAAACGACATCGGCATGATTGCTTCGACACCATTTTACTGCTTCTTCACCGCTGTCAGCTTCTCCTGCTACGTTCATTCCACGGACGTCTTCAATAATACGTCGTATCCCTGTGCGAACCAGCTCGTGATCATCTACAAGGAAAACATTAATCAAACTTGTATCTCCACACTTGTATTGGCTCTGCACCCACATAACAATGGTTAAATGTGGATATCAGTATGAGTATCTATATACTAACGTATTAGACAAAAAATTGCTTTCTCTGAATATGTGCTGAAACGCAAACTTTAGCAAGAACTTATTCATAGACCACTCAATTACCTGAAGGAGCGGTATGCAGAACCAACTTTAATTATCGCCTTAATTAACAACATAAACGGCTATAAATCAAGAAACTAAGCTTCAGATTGCCCAGCAAAACACAATCCTCGGTTTAAATGGCTACTTCATGAGCACAATAAAAACAACAAAATCCTAATGGTACTAAAGTTTAGCTTAAGCCGAGGTACACGCGCATTACCGATGCCCTTTACTGTACATAGTGGTAAAATAGACGCCCGCTGCGATTTATAAGGTTTCTCTCTTTGAACATCCAACAAGGGTTCCTCCTCACTCGACAAGCTCGAGACATCAAAGGCCAAACTCAGATTGAACTGTGGCTTTCAACGGAGAGTGGGCCGACTCAACTACTGATTCAAGGAGAAAAACCGGTTTTCTTTGTCGCACAAGAACACATCGAGCACACCAAAAGACTCGCACTGGCAAACTCAATCATGGCTGAAGTTCGCCCGCTAGCGCTCAAAAACTTTGAACTCACACCGCTTGCCGCTTGTTATACCCCGACCAGTAAAGACGCCTTTGCGCTGCAAGACTTACTTAACCAAAATGATATTGTGCATTTTGAAGGTGATGTGCGCTTAGCAGACCGATACTTGATGGAGCGCTTCATCAAAGGAAGTATCGAATTTACAGGTAACCAACGATCGCTCAATGGCTTTCAACGCATTCAAAATGCCAAATGCCGCAGTGGCGAGTACGAACCGAACCTGCATGTGGTCTCTCTCGATCTAGAATGCTCAGAAAAAGGCATTCTGTACTCGATTGGTTTAGACAGTCCAATTGACTCGCGCGTGATCATGATTGGCGAACCGGAACCCGCTGACACACCAATTCAGTGGGTAAAAGATGAAAAAGCGTTACTCGAAACATTAATTTCTTGGTTCAAACAGTTCGACCCAGATGTGATTGTAGGTTGGAACGTGATCGACTTTGACTTTCGCTTACTGCATAGGCGCGCCGAATGGCACAGTATGAAATTGGTATTAGGCCGAGCCGATCAAGCAAGCTTTTTCCGTAGCTCAGCGCAAAACCAACAAGGTTTCATTTCTATTCCCGGGCGTGTCGTTCTCGACGGCATCGATACTTTAAAGACAGCAACCTATCACTTTCGGTCTTGGTCATTAGAGTCGGTTTCTCAAGAGCTATTAGGAGAAGGAAAAGAAATCCACAACGTCCATGACCGCATGGACGAAATCAATCGCATGTACCGCTGCGATAAGCCTTCTCTTGCCAAGTACAACCTACAAGATTGTGTATTGGTTAACAAAATCTTCGCCCACACTCACCTACTTGACTTTGCGATTGAACGCTCACGACTGACGGGGGTGGAAATGGATCGCGTCGGGGGCTCTGTGGCAGCATTTACCAACCTGTATCTACCACAGATCCATCGTGCAGGTTACGTCGCACCAAACTTGCATCCAGAAAACTGGATTGCCAGCCCTGGTGGTTACGTGATGGACTCCATCCCAAATCTGTACGACTCAGTATTAGTGTTGGACTTTAAGAGCCTATACCCTTCGATTATCCGCTCTTTTTTAATCGACCCTCTGGGGTTAATTGAAGGCTTACAACAAGAAATTGGCAAGCTCGATAATCAATCTGTTCCCGGCTTTCGAGGCGGTCAGTTTCATCGAACTAAACACTTCTTACCCAAGATGATCGAAAATCTCTGGGCGGCACGTGATGTAGCAAAAAAGAACAATGAAAAAGCCTTCTCACAAGCCATAAAAATCATCATGAACTCGTTCTATGGCGTGTTAGGGTCTTCTGGTTGTCGCTTTTTTGATACTCGATTGGCTTCCAGTATCACCATGCGCGGACATGAGATCATGAAGCAAACCAAAGTGCTAATTGAAGCACAAGGTTACCAAGTTATCTATGGTGATACAGACTCGACTTTTGTCTCTCTTAATGGCACCTACAGCCAAGCCGAAGCCGACAAAATCGGCAATGAGTTGGTCGAGCACATCAACCATTGGTGGAACGAATACCTGCGCCGCGAATACAATCTCAACTCGATTCTCGAAATCGAATACGAAACCCATTATCGAAAATTCTTGATGCCTACTATTCGAGGGGCCGAAACCGGTTCGAAAAAACGCTATGCTGGATTAATTGGTGAAGGTGAACAAGAGCGTATCGTCTTTAAGGGTCTTGAAAGTGCACGTACCGACTGGACACCACTAGCACAGAATTTCCAAAACACCTTATATAAAATGATCTTCCATGGCGAAGATCCCAGTGACTATGTACGTACAATGGTCGAGAAAACCAGTAATGGCGAATTCAACGCGCAGTTGGTGTATCAAAAACGGCTTCGTCGCAAACTGCATGAGTACCAAAAGAATATCCCCCCTCAAGTCCGAGCCGCACGCTTGGCAGATGAGATCAATGCCAAGCTAGGTCGACCTTTGCAGTATCAAAACCGGGGGAGAGTCGAATATGTCATTACGGTCAATGGACCAGAGCCGTATGAATACTGCCGAAGCCCACTCGATTACCAACACTACATAGATAAGCAGTTGAAACCTGTGGCGGATGCGATTTTGCCGTTCATTGGTACTGATTTTGAACAGTTATCAGCGCCTCAGATGGGATTGTTCTAGTTTACCTTCTTGCTGATAAAAGTAGAGAAGCGGCTCAAATAACTTGTCGGCTAACCAATGCGAAATTCCGTTTTCTGATACTGCTGCACTAACCAGTTACCGAAGCTATCTAGCAAACCAATCACCGAGCGCTTTGGGATTGCGCGTCCGGAAAGCAAAATGCCGAGACGATCTATCTCGAGTTGTTTTTCTGGGTGGTATTTCAAAAACACTTCACCGCACTCCATTGGGTCATCAAACCAACGTTTGTCACGGTACATCACCAGAGAATAAGAAGCTCTGAGCAGCTTCTTCGCAATCACGATTTGGGTACTGACTAGCTCTTCTATGCTTGGTGCTTGAACGATCTTGATTCGGTATACCGATAACCAATCTTCTACATCCATATTCCAGTGCTTAGCGATCTCCCAACTAGGGACATAGTCACCAAAGCAGTCCGCCAAGTCATCACCGTACACACACACGCAACAATGTTTCAGCATAAAGCCCCAAGTAAAGATACTGTCAAGGTTAGCAACTTCATTCACCAAAGCAGTACGAATCGACACCCCTTTCACTTGAGGGTGTCCCTGTTGTGCACGCCATTTGATGGTATTTAATAACGTGGCGCGATTGCTTTCAAATGTCGACTTCGTGACCAGCACCATATCAAGGTTCGACTTTCCTACGATGGCGCTTTTTCGCGCCACACTGCCATAGATGTAAACGCTATGAAGGTTAGCCCCTAAGCCACCTTTAAGGCACATCAGGACATCTCGGATCAACGGTTCAAATTCAGGTTGAAAAGGTTGTGTTGGGTCGATTACAAGGAGAGACATTGATAGAAACGCAGCTCTAAATTTAAGCGGACAATGGTCAATATAATCCATCAGCCATGGTTTCGATTCAAGCCTATTAAGGTGTTTTATCATGACAAAACAACAACGATGAATTTTGATGCCAGAAAAGCAACTTGGCGCTATAATCACAAAGTTTTGCTTAATAAGTGTAAATAGGAAAATACAATGCCAAAGGCAAGTGAAATCAAAAAAGGCTTCGCAATCGAGTCTAATGGTAAAACTCTTCTAGTTAAAGACATCGAAGTAACGACTCCTGGTGGTCGTGGCGGCGCTAAAATCTACAAAATGCGTTGTACAGATCTAAACACTGGTGCTCGCGTAGAAGAGCGTTACAAGTCTGATGATGTGGTTGAAACGGTAGAAATGAACAAACGTGCAGTTGTGTACTCATACGCAGACGGCGATGAGCACATCTTCATGGATAACGAAGACTACTCACAATACACATTCAAGCACAACGAAATTGAAGATGAGCTTCTGTTCATCAATGAAGATACTCAAGGTATTCACCTTATCTTAATCAACGGCTCTGCTGTTGGTATCGAACTGCCATCTTCTGTTGAGCTAGTGATTGAAGAAACTGACCCGTCAATCAAAGGTGCCTCTGCATCTGCGCGTAGTAAACCAGCTCGTTTTGCATCTGGCCTTGTTATCCAAGTTCCAGAATACATCGCGACAGGTGACCGTGTGATTATCAACACGGCTGAACGTAAATACATGAGCCGAGCATAAGCATGTCAGAATTGATTTCTTACGACGACGTTATCGACGCTGCGTACGACATCTTCCTTGAGATGGCTCCAGACAATCTTGAGCCTGCTGATGTCATTCTGTTTACTGCTCAATTTGATGATCGCGGTGCCGCAGAACTTGTTGAAACTGGTGATGACTGGGTTGAACATGTTGGCTTCGAAGTCGACAAAGAAGTGTATGCAGAAGTTCGAATCGGCCTAGTAAACGAGGAAAATGACGTACTTGATGACGTTTTTGCTCGTATGCTAATCAGTCGAGACCCAGAACATAAGTTCTGCCATATGCTTTGGAAACGTGACTAACGTTTTCCTCATCATAATTAAAAATACCAGCCTCGCGCTGGTGTTTTTTTATGCCTGCAAGTTACGCGTGATGGAAAACACGATAACCCGAGAGCTCTGAACGACAGCTAAGAAAAAGGCTTGCCAATGGGGCAAGCCTTTCTGATTTTTTGCTATCGATTAACGATGTTTATTACGTGCGCCTTGGTCACCTGCGTTCTTCTTCGGCTTACGACGAGAAGGGTTGTTGCTGCGACCTTTAGGTGTATTAACGCGCTCTTCGTGACGCTTAACCGCACGACGAATTTTCTGGCTACGCGCACGTTCGCGCTTACGTGATGTGTTGTCTTTGTCAAGATCAATCATCGTTTCTTTCTCTGGACGGAGTTCTACCAATTCACGTAGGTAGTTAACTTCTTTAAGATCAAGTTCCATCCAACCACCGCGAGGCAGTTTCTTATCCAGATAAATATCACCGTAACGTACACGCTTAAGGCGGCTTACTGTCGTATCTTGCGATTCCCATAGACGACGAACTTCACGGTTACGACCTTCATTGATAGCGACATAAAACGTGTGGTTCATACCTTCACCACCCGCATATACAACATCTTCGAATCGAGCCATACCATCTTCTAGCTCAACGCCTCGAACAAGATTCTTTACTTTCTGTTCTGTCACTTCGCCGAAAACACGAACAAGGTATTCACGCTCAACCTGACGGCTTGGGTGCATTAGGCGGTTTGCCAACTCACCATCTGTCGTGAACAGCAGCAGGCCTGATGTGTTTGCATCAAGACGACCTACAGAGATCCAACGAGAGCCACGAATTTTTGGCAGACGATCGAAAACTGTGCGACGACCTTCAGGGTCGTGACGAGTACATAGTTCACCTTCTGGCTTGTAGTATGCCAATACGCGACAGATCACTTCTTCTTGCGCCTTCGCAGACACAACGTGACCATCGATACGAACTACGCTGTTCTCATCCTCTAGTCTTTCACCAAGTTTAGCTACCATGCCGTTCACGCTAACGCGGCCAGATTTGATCAACGATTCAATCTCACGACGAGAACCGTGGCCTGCACGTGCTAATACTTTTTGTAACTTTTCGCTCATTTATCTACCTATGTGTCGTCTTCACAGACGTCGAGACCAAAATTGGCCTTCACTATGCAATATACCCACGTTAGTGGGATTTTTTCGGTCGGTCATTATACGAGATTCTCCAATTTAAAGTAAACAAAATCGTCTCAAATCTCGCCCTCCTTTCCTCGTATAAAGCATCATAATACGTTAATCGTTTTCTTTATAATGCTCGCCAATCACTCTTAACATGAATAGTTGCGTAGCAAAGCTCATTTAGTGCGGAGCATGCATCTTAAGCTAACCAATCGCCCTAAAAGCAAAAAACAAAAAGGAGGCTCCGTGGCCTCCTTTGCTATTGATGGGCATTTCGACTTTATTCAAACGCCGCTGGATCACCAGAGCCAACACGAACTACCACTGGTTCATCATCACTGAAATCGATAACGGTAGTCGGCTGCTCGCCAAGGTAGCCACCATTGAGAATAACGTCTACGGCATGCTCAAGTTTATCGCGGATCTCTTCTGGATCCGACTCTGTCACATCGCTACCAGGAAGGATTAGCGATGTCGACATCATTGGCTCACCTAAGGCTTCAAGCAGGTCCAATGCAATTCGGTTATCTGGAACACGAATACCGATCGTCTTACGTTTTGCATTCATCAAACGACGCGGTACTTCTTTTGTACCTTTGAAGATAAAGGTGTAAGGCCCTGGCGTATTATTTTTTAGTAGTCGGAATGCAGAGTTGTCGACACGTGCATACAGAGAAATTTCCGACAAATCACGGCACAGTAAAGTAAAATTGTGCTTGTCATCTAATCGACGGATTTGACAGATACGTTCTAACGCCTGTTTGTTCTCCAATTGACAACCTAACGCGTAACCCGAATCCGTTGGGTAAACGACCACACCGCCGCTACGAATGATTGCTACTGCTTGATTGATCAAGCGAGCCTGTGGGTTTTCTGGATGAACGTAAAAAAACTGGCTCATTGTAATTCCTCATTATCGAGCCTCTCGGCTCTATATTATGGAGTCTCGACTTCGTCGTCTTGGTTGACATCGAACGAAGGGTCAATTCCCCAATCTTTCCAAACTGGTTCTACGCCCGCGGGTAACCAGAGGTTTCTTCCCAATTCCATCCACGGTGACGGATAGTGAAAGTCGCTGCCTTGAGAAGCTAATAGTTTGTATTGTATAGCATAATCAGCCAAGTTGCGCCTTTCTTGTTGCGCTTGTTGAGGTTGCGCCACTTCCATCGCATCGCCGCCCGCTTCAACAAACGCCGTTAACACTCGTTTCACCCATTTAGCCGTTAGCTGATAACGCCCAGGATGAGCGAGCACGGCTTGTCCCCCAGCAGCATGAATCGCATCAACGGCGTCTTTCATCGAACACCAATTTGGTGGAACATACCCCGGGTTATTACGCGTTAGAAATTTTTTAAACACCATTTGCATATTTTTGGCGTAACCATTCTCAACCAGCCACTTAGCAAAGTGCGCACGTGTGATTGGCGCATCTCCTGCAATTTGCTGAACTTCTTCCAGCACCCCTTCACGCGTAGCTTTTTGTAAACGATCTGCGATCAATTGTGAACGGCTAACGCGATGCTGTTTCTGCTGCTGGATAAGAGCATTCAAAGCCGCGTTTTCAGGATCAATATTCAAACCAACGATATGGATATCTTTGTTCTGCCAAACGGTCGAAATCTCGATACCATTAATAATGGTGATCGGGAGATGGTTATCTTCAACGTATTGCTTGGCCGGAGCTAAGCCATCAACCGTATCATGATCCGTGATCGCCAAAACCTCGATATCAAAACTCAGGGCCCTATCCACCAGATCTTGCGGTTCAAATCGACCATCGGATGCAGTAGTGTGGCTATGTAAATCAATTCTCATCTTTTTTTGTCGTTTTAATCCTGTTTTGGGGTTGACTTTCCAACCATGTACTAGTTAACTAGTACGCAAATACTAAGTACCTAATGTAAGGCTCACTATGTTACAAGAATTTAACCACAAGCAGAAAGCGAAAGTTTTGGAACATCCTAATCAGATGAATCCGACTGATCTTGCTTGGTGGCGCACTTGGACAAGTTCTTGGTGGGCCAACGTGTACTTCTAGTGTAGAAAAACGCATGTCACAAAGCCCGCTACTTCAGCGGGCTTTTTTATTTTGTCGTCTATCTCACATTCGTCACTTTATCCTTTCAATCCGCACAAGATTTGATTGGGTGTCAGTCAGCTTTATGTGAGTATGTGTAAAAGGATGATGTAAACAGTTATAAGGAGGTCTTGTGAATAAGACCATTGAAATTCAAAAGCTTGGACAGCTTAATGTACTATCGGCTTCCGTCCCTTATACTCAAGATCCGACTCGCTTGTTCCACACCTTATGCGAGAACAAAACGGACAGCTTATTGCTGGAATCAGCTGAAATTGACTCAAAGCAGGATCTTAAATCGCTTTTGATTGTCGACTCAGCAGTGCGCATCGTTTGCTACGGTCACACAGTGAACATGCAAGCCCTGACAGGTAACGGCAAAAACCTACTTACGCATCTAAGCCACAACGTGCGTGGTGACGTGACCAGTGAATTCGATGGCAAGATACTAACACTCAAATTCACTCAACCGTGTGACACGCTTGATGAAGACTCTCGCCTTCGTGAAGCGTCGTCATTCGATGCACTTCGTTTGGTGCAACACAGCTTCGATATCTCTGAACAAGACAAAAACGCGATTTTCCTTGGCGGTTTGTTTGCCTACGACTTAGTCGCCAACTTTGAACCACTTGGTCATGCAGAAGCAACAAACCAATGCCCAGATTACGTTTTCTACGTTGCTGAAACTCTGTTAGTCGTTGACCATCAAACGGAATCTTGTCACTTACAAGCAACCTTGTTTGTGGACAATTCTCAAAAATCAGCACTCGAAGCGAGGATTGAAGAAATCAGTACGCTATGCATTGCTCCGAAACTGCTACCAAGTGCGACGCAACTTGAGAATGTTCAAGCTCAGCCTAATATTGCGGATCTAGACTTCTGTCAAATCGTACGTGACCTAAAAGAGTACGTGGTGAAAGGTGATGTTTTCCAAGTCGTACCTTCGCGTCGATTCACTCTGCCTTGCCCTTCTCCACTAGCAGCATACAAAGAGCTTAAGCAAAGCAACCCAAGCCCTTACATGTTCTACATGCAAGATGAGTTATTCACTTTGTTTGGAGCATCACCAGAAAGTGCACTTAAGTACGAAACCTACACCAACCAAGTTGAAATCTATCCAATTGCTGGCACTCGTCGGCGTGGAAAACGGGCGAATGGTGAAATCGATTTCGACCTAGATAGCCGCATCGAACTTGAACTGCGTACTGACATGAAAGAAAACGCAGAACACATGATGCTGGTTGATCTCGCGCGCAACGACGTTGCACGCATCGCACAAGCAGGCACTCGCCACGTGGCAGACCTACTTAAAGTGGATCGCTACAGCCATGTGATGCACTTAGTCTCACGCGTGGTTGGCCAACTACGTGAAGACCTAGACGCACTGCACGCGTACCAAGCATGTATGAACATGGGAACCCTAACAGGTGCACCGAAAATTCGCGCAATGCAATTGATTCGTGATGTAGAAGGTGCTCGTCGCGGCAGTTATGGCGGTGCGGTGGGTTACCTAACCGGTGAAGGCACCTTAGATACTTGTATCGTGATCCGCTCCGCGTACGTGGAAAACGGCATTGCTCAAGTTCAAGCGGGTGCAGGTGTGGTGTTCGATTCTGATCCTCAGGCAGAAGCGGATGAAACACGTGGCAAAGCACAAGCGGTCATCTCTGCTATTCAATCGGCTCATCAGCCATCAGCATATAAGGAGTAGCGGACATGGCTGACATCGTATTTATCGATAACTTTGACTCGTTCACCTACAACCTTGTAGATCAGTTCCGCTCGCTAGGTCACTCAGTCAAAATTTACCGAAACATCATCCCCGCAGAAACCATCGAACAAGCAGTGAGCGAGCTTGAAAACCCTGTGGTTCTGTTATCGCCAGGTCCTGGTGCACCGTCAGAAGCCGGTTCAATGCCAGAGCTTATCCAGCGCATAAAGGGCAAAGTTCCGATGATCGGAATTTGTCTTGGTCACCAAGCGATTGTTGAAGCGTACGGCGGCATCGTTGCTGGCGCAGGCGAAATCATTCACGGTAAGGTCTCTATGATGGCGCACCAAAACCATGCGATTTACCAAAACCTACCATCACCACTGGCGATTGCACGTTACCACTCGCTGGTTGCAACTCAGGTTCCTGAGAGCCTAACCATCACAGCAGAAGTGGATAATTTGGTAATGTCTGTCGTTCAAGAGGAAGATAAAGTTTGCGGATTCCAGTTCCACCCGGAATCGATTATGACGATCTACGGAGCAACACTGCTGGCCAATGCCATTGAATGGGCACTCAACGATAAAATTCCAACTCAGCCCCACACTGATTAAAAAGCGCTTGGCGCATAAGAAATTTAGGAGAGAAATTTATGGAAGCAATTATCAACCCTATTATGACCAAATTATACCAACAAGCGTCACTGACTCAGGAAGAAAGCCAACAGTTGTTTAACATCATCATTCGTGGCGAGCTAGACCCAATCTTAATGGCATCAGCACTGACTGCGCTAAAGATCAAAGGCGAAACACCGGATGAAATCGCAGGAGCAGCAAAAGCACTTTTAGCGAACGCCAGCGCATTCCCTCGCCCAGATTACGATTTCGCTGACATCGTGGGTACGGGCGGTGACGGTCACAACACCATCAACATTTCAACAACCGCTGCCTTTGTCGCAGCAGCTTGTGGTCTAAAAGTTGCCAAACACGGCAACCGCAGCGTCTCCAGCAAATCAGGCTCTTCTGACCTTCTCGACTCGTTTGGTATCAATCTCATGATGACCGCCGAAGATACACGCAAAGCGGTCGATGATATCGGTGTGGCTTTCCTATTCGCCCCTCAATACCACGGTGGTGTACGTCACGCGATGCCAGTGCGTCAAACCATGAAAACCCGCACCATCTTTAACATTCTTGGTCCACTGATAAACCCCGCTCGTCCAAACATCGAATTGATGGGCGTTTACCGTGAAGAACTGGTTCGCCCTATTGCTGAAACCATGCTACAAATGGGCATGAAACGCGCAGCGGTTGTCCATGGCAGCGGCTTAGATGAAGTGGCGATTCACGGCTCAACCACTGTCGCTGAAATCAAAGACGATGAGATTATCGAATATACGCTAACACCAGAAGATTTTGGCCTAGACGCTCATCCATTAGAAGCGATTAAAGGTGGCGATCCAGAAGAAAACAAAGCGATCATTACCAACATTCTGACCGGCAAAGGCACGGACGCTCAACTAGGTGCGGTAGCCGTCAATGTGGCTCTACTAATGCGTCTATTCGGTCACGAAGATTTGAAAGCCAACACGCAACAAGCCATTGAAGCTATGAATTCAGGTAAGGCTTACCAATTGGTACAGCAACTTGCCGCTCACGCTTAAGGAATTGATGAAGATGACTGACTTTAACACGGAGCAACCTGGTAACTTGTCGGAACACGTTTCTAAGAAAGAAGCAGAAATGGCAGAAGTTCTCGCTAAGATCGTTCGTGATAAATACCGATGGGTAGCGGAACGCAAAGCATCGCAGCATCTCAGCACTTTTCAATCAGATTTGATGCCTTCTGACCGCAGTTTTTATGATGCTTTGAGCGGCAACAAAACCGTTTTCATCACCGAATGCAAAAAAGCCTCACCGTCAAAAGGCTTGATCCGTGACGACTTCGATTTGGATTACATCGCATCGGTTTATAACCACCACGCTGACGCGATTTCAGTCCTTACTGACGAAAAATACTTCCAAGGTAACTTCGACTTTCTTCCGCGTGTTCGCAATCAAGTAAAACAGCCTGTTCTGTGTAAAGACTTTATGGTGGACACGTATCAAGTTTATCTCGCCCGTCATTACGGTGCCGATGCGGTACTACTGATGCTGTCTGTTCTAAATGACGCAGAATACAAAGCGCTAGAAGAAGCCGCGCACAGCCTAAATATGGGGATTCTAACCGAAGTCAGTAACGAAAAAGAACTCCACCGCGCGGTTGAGCTAGGCGCTCGCGTTATTGGCATTAATAACCGGAACCTACGTGACTTAAGCACCGATTTAAACCGCACGAAAGCGCTCGCACCAACCATTCGCAAACTTGCGCCAAATGCGACGATAATTTCAGAGTCTGGTATTTACACACACCAACAAGTTCGTGATTTAGCACAATACGCGGATGGCTTCTTGATTGGTAGCTCACTAATGGCGGAAAACAACTTGGAGCTTGCGGTGCGTAAAATCACACTAGGTGAAAACAAGGTGTGTGGTCTTACTCATCCAGATGACTCAGCCAAAGTTTATCAAGCTGGCGCGGTCTTTGGTGGTCTGATTTTTGTTGAGAAATCGAAACGTGCCGTTGACCTAGAAAAAGCTCGCCTCACTATGAGTGGTGCTCCACTTCATTATGTGGGTGTATTCCAAAATCACGATATCGATTTTGTTGCATCTATCGTGACGTCATTAGGTTTAAAGGCGGTTCAGTTACATGGCGAAGAAGACCAAAACTATGTAAACCAGTTGAGAGCTGAGTTGCCTTCTAGCACAGAGATTTGGAAAGCCTACGGTGTGGCTGACGCCCAACCTATACTACTTGGTGAAAACATTGATCGTCACCTATTAGATGCACAAATTGGTAATCAAACAGGTGGAACGGGGCAAGTGTTCGATTGGTCATTGATTGGCGACCCAGGTCAGATCATGTTGGCTGGCGGGCTATCTCCTGAAAATGCACAACAAGCAGCAAAATTGGGTTGCTTGGGATTAGATTTAAACTCTGGTGTCGAAAGCACACCGGGCAGAAAAGATTCACAAAAGTTGCTGGCTGCGTTTAATGCCATTCGCGACTATTAAAGCTATTTGTAGCTAAATAATGAAAGCAATAAAGCGATTCGCAGCAAAAAAATACGAGAAGGAAGATCACGATGGCAAAACTGAATGCCTACTTTGGCGAATACGGCGGCCAGTACGTTCCGCAAATTCTAGTGCCAGCACTGGATCAACTAGAGCAAGCGTTTATCGACGCGCAAGAAGACCCTGAGTTTCGCAGTGAATTCATGATGCTTCTTCAAGAATACGCAGGCCGCCCAACGGCACTAACTCTTACGCGTAACCTAACCAAAGGTACGAAAACCAAACTGTACCTAAAGCGTGAAGACCTGCTTCACGGTGGCGCGCACAAGACTAACCAAGTGTTGGGTCAAGCGCTGCTTGCAAATCGCATGGGTAAAAACGAAATCATCGCAGAAACTGGCGCAGGTCAGCACGGCGTAGCAACCGCTCTCGCGTGCGCACTGCTTGGGCTTAAGTGCCGTGTTTACATGGGGGCAAAAGATGTTGAGCGTCAAAGCCCGAACGTGTTCCGTATGAAACTCATGGGCGCAGAGGTCATCCCTGTCCATTCGGGTTCTGCAACGCTAAAAGACGCGTGTAACGAAGCGCTACGCGACTGGTCTGCAACGTATGAAGACGCGCACTACCTTCTTGGCACAGCCGCAGGCCCTCATCCATTCCCGACTATCGTTCGTGATTTCCAACGCATGATCGGCGAAGAGACCAAAAACCAAATTTTGGCTCGCGAAGGTCGCCTTCCAGATGCGGTGATCGCCTGTGTGGGTGGTGGCTCAAACGCTATCGGTATGTTTGCTGATTTCATTGAAGAAGAAAGCGTTCGCCTTATTGGTGTTGAACCAGCAGGTAAAGGCATTGATACAGATCAACACGGCGCACCGCTTAAACACGGCAAAACGGGCATCTTCTTTGGTATGAAAGCACCACTGATGCAAGATCCAAATGGTCAGGTGGAAGAGTCTTACTCTGTGTCTGCAGGCCTAGATTTCCCTTCGGTTGGCCCACAGCACGCGCATCTAAACGCGATTGGTCGTGCGGAGTACGACAACGTCACCGATGATGAAGCGTTAGAAGCCTTTCAAGAGCTTGCTCGCAGCGAAGGTATCATCCCAGCACTTGAGTCAGCTCACGCCTTAGCGCATGCACTGCGTATGGCTCGTCAAAACCCAGAAAAAGAGCAGCTTTTGGTCGTTAACCTATCAGGTCGTGGTGATAAAGACATCTTCACCGTACACGATATCCTAGAAGAAAAAGGAGTGTTCTAATGAGCCGTTATGAGAAGATGTTTGCGCGTCTAAACGAAAAAAAACAAGGCGCATTTGTACCGTTCGTGACGGTTTGCGATCCGAACGCCGAACAATCTTACCAAATCATGGAAACTTTGGTTGAGTCAGGTGCTGATGCCCTTGAGCTTGGTATTCCATTTTCTGATCCACTTGCCGATGGTCCAACCATTCAAGGTGCGAACATTCGTGCGTTAGAGTCAGGAGCGACACCCGATATCTGTTTTGAGAAAATTAGTCAGATCCGTGCGAAGTATCCAGAGCTACCTATCGGTCTTCTGATGTACGCAAACCTTGTCTACTCACGCGGTATCGAAAACTTTTATGAGCGCTGCGCTAAAGCGGGCATTGATTCTGTTTTGATTGCAGACGTACCAACCAACGAAAGTGCAGAATTTGTCTCTGCAGCTGAGAAGTTTGGCATTCACCCAATCTTCATCGCACCGCCAACGGCAAGTGATGACACCCTAAAACAAGTTTCTGAACTAGGCGGTGGTTACACCTACCTACTGTCACGCGCTGGGGTAACAGGAGCTGAGACCAAAGCAAATATGCCTGTTAGCCATATGCTAGATAGGCTCAATCAATTTGACGCGCCACCGTCGCTACTTGGCTTTGGTATTTCTGAGCCATCTCAGGTGAAAGCGGCATTGGAATCTGGTGCGGCAGGAGTGATATCTGGCTCAGCGGTGGTTAAGATCATCGAAACGTACCTCAATCAACCGCAACTGATGCTTGATAAATTAGGTGAGTTCATATCATCAATGAAAACTGCTACGCAACAATAATCCCCAATCTACGTTGCCGCTCTCTCTGATTGAGCGGCACATTGCTCTTCCTTCCATTCAAACCGGATACCAGGCTCGCTCATGTTTCGATCCGCTATTGTCTTTACCTTAAAACGTCACTTTATCGGCATCAAAATAGTAGCGTGCCGTGGCGATGTTCATGCCGCCAGTGACAGGTAAACACACCCCAGTAATAAAGCTCGCAAGATCACTCGCTAAAAAACTAACCGCATGAGCAATATCTTTAGGCTCTCCCATTCGTTTTATAGGCTGGGTCGATAAAAAGTTGTCGATAAACTCTTGATTCAAGTTTTTCTTCACCGCATCCGTTGCGATCATACCCGGTAAAACGGCGTTGCAGCGTATCCCATAACTGGCGTATTGGATCGCTATTTGTCGTGTCATATGATTAATGGCATTTTTGGCAGTTCCATAGGAAATACTCGACATCTCTGCACTCAAAGAGGAAAGCGATGAAATGTTAACGATACTACCACCGCCATTTTTTACCATGGCAGGAATAACGGCTTTGGCTGGAATAAATACACTGTTGATATTGACCAACATGCTCTTCTCCCAATCCTCAACATCCGTATGCGCAAGATCTCGATCGAGTTTTAGGTCAACACCACCAAAGTTGTTCACCAACACATCTACCCTGCCATGCTCTTGCAAAATAGAGTCAATCAAAGGCACATACGACTCATTATCAAAGGCGTTAAAGAACATCTCTTTCGCCTTAGCATTCCCGCTGTTGGTATTGCATTCATCAGCAGTCACTTTTGCTTGTTCCACATCCCAATCAGCAACATAGACTATCGCCCCCTGAGAGGCCAAAAGTAAACTGCACGCTTTGCCAATACCATGTGCGCCAGCCAAAACTAAGGCGACTTTGTTTTCAAACAGAGGCATATCGACTCCTATTGGATGATAGTTCTATTGTCAGAAGCGTCATTGATTGATCAATGCGTTCCTACCAAGTCACAAACTATTGCTAGTATAACGCATACCTAAAAATTCGAGTTTCCATAAAAAAAACCATTGTTTTAGCATCGATCAAAAAAACATTATCGCAACATTTCCGAGTCAGGTTCAGCTCCAGAATCACAGACTCCGCCAATCAAATAACGATCAAAAGCCATAGCAAACGTTTGCTTTTGATTAAAAAAACAACCATTAATCAAGAAAGTTCCGATGAATCGCTAAGTTTGTACTGAACTTGTATTGCCATTTGTGAATGATAAGTGTAAAAGAACAAGCGAGATAATCATCCGCCATACGAATATAAATTAGTGGTTAATCTTAGGATTCTAAATGTTACTAGCACAGAGGTTATGGAAGTGTTAAAAGAAAAGAGTTTACTAAACAACATCGGCATGCAAGTCGTCATTGCGATGATCGTTGGTACTGCCGTTGGTGCCTTCATGGGGCAAAGTGCGACTGTGTTTGCGCCACTAGGTACCATTTTTATAAATCTAATCAAAATGTTAGTAATCCCATTGGTTGCTGTCGCTTTGATTTCAGGTGCTGCTGGTTTGGGCAATAGCCAGTCTGCAGGCAAAGTTGGCTTGGTCACCCTAGGTTTCTTTGGTCTGACATCCGCCCTAGCAGTGGCGCTTGCGCTATTCATGGGTGAAGTATTCAAACCTGGCATGGGCATCGACGTTTCAGGCGTAGAAGGCATGTTCTCAACAGAATACGCTTCGAAAGGTGAACTACCTACTTTCTGGGCAACCATCACTGGTATGATCCCAACCAACGTTTTCCAATCCCTCAACGAAGCAAACATCCTGCAAATTTTGGTCTTCTGCCTATTCTTTGGTATTGCGATTTCTAAGCAAGCAAAAGAACGTCGTGACCCAATCATCAACGGCGTAAACTGCATTGTTGACGCAATGGTTTGGATGATCAATAAAGTGATGATCATCGCACCTATTGGTGTATTTGGCCTGATGGCCGAAGCCGTTGGTACCTTCGGTTTTGGTGCCCTAATGGTGGTATTCAAACTGTTCGTTGTTTACGTTGCAGCGATCCTAGTATTCGGTTTTATCGTCTACCCTGCAATGGTCCATGTCTTTACTAAGACTTCAGCGAAGAAATTCATTTCTACAATGAAGAAGCCGCAAGCAGTCGCACTATCAACCGCATCTTCAATGGCGACACTGCCTGTCACTATGGACACGTGTGAAAAAGAGCTAGGGGTTAAAAATTCAACCGCTTCTTTCGTTCTGCCGCTAGGTGCGACCATCAACATGTCTGGTAACGCAATCTACTACGGTTTAGTCGCTATCTTCTTTGCACAACTGTTCAATATTGACCTAAGTATGGGCGCATACATCGCGATTATCGTTACTTCAACGCTAGGTGCCGTAGGTCAAGCTGGTGTACCTGGCCCTTCTTTCCTCGTTGTTGCTGTTTTGATCGCGGCAGGTATTCCAATTGAAGGTCTACCACTGCTGTTTGCACTTGACCGTATCTTCGACATGATTCGTACCGCGCTAAACATCACCGGTGATGCGGCGTGTGCGGTGATTGTTGATGCGCTTGTGGAAGAGGAAGAAGCGCAAGCTGAACTTCAAAAACAACAAGCATAATCACGCGTGTCAGTGAAATAAGCCGCTCAGCTGGGTGGCTTTTTTGTATCTTCAATACTTGTCACGATTGCTCTGTTGCAAACCGACCTCACTTTTCTTTATTGATACCCCTTCAGTATGAACAAAATGGCAAAGTGAACGTACAA
Source organism: Vibrio sp. PID23_8 (assembly GCF_003584965.1). Classification (NCBI taxonomy): domain Bacteria; kingdom Pseudomonadati; phylum Pseudomonadota; class Gammaproteobacteria; order Vibrionales; family Vibrionaceae; genus Vibrio; species Vibrio sp. PID23_8. The sequence goes on from NZ_LIXE01000002.1 coordinate 74,455, forward strand.
AATGCTATGAACTAAGTTACAGTAAAAGGTTTGAATAAGGAGGCTCCTATGCTGCTTCATCGCCACACTTACTACCGCTTGATTCATCACGGAATTAAAGCGCTACTTTTAGACCGCGTAGGCCATTTCACTGAAGAGCGATATCACCAATACCTTCTTATGACGACTGGCAAATCAAGCTGTTTCACTCTGTCACTTGAAGAACTGGAGTCAACGGTAGAAGCACTTATATCATCGGGGTATTTAGACGATGTTTCTGACGTTATCGAGCAATACCAACACGTCGCCTAGTAAAAGCGGGATGAGACTTACTGAGCGTGATCATTAAGTAAATCGCATCTCGTGCTGTCTGGATGTATTCACATTGACTAAAATTACGTTAGACTGGTTATAAACTCAGCAACTAGGTAGTTATTGTAACATGAAGCAAGTCATTGACTTTATTCCACTCATTGTCTTTTTTGTCCTCTACAAGATGTACGACATCTACGTAGCGACAGCTGCGCTGATGATTGCAACAGCGATTCAAATCGTGTTGACTTTTGCGCTATACAAAAAAGTAGAAAAAATGCAGTTGATCACTTTTGCTATGGTCGCGATCTTTGGGGGCATGACGATTTTCCTTCACGATGACAACTTTATTAAGTGGAAAGTCACCATTGTCTACGCTGTATTTGCGATTGGCTTGGCAGTGAGTCATGCGATGGGAAAATCCGCGATCAAAGGAATGCTAGGTAAAGAAATCACGCTCCCAGAAGCAATCTGGACTAAGATCAACTGGGCGTGGGTGGGGTTCTTCTCCTTCTGTGCGGGTCTGAACGTTTATGTCGCTTTCGAATTGCCACTCGATGTTTGGGTTAACTTCAAAGTATTCGGCTTGTTGATTGCTACATTCGCTTACATGATCGCAACTGGTTTCTATATCTACAAACACATGCCAAAAGAACAGAAAGACAGCACCTCCGATGTGTCAATTGATGATTAGACAAACATTTTTGCTATAATCCAGTCAATTTGATTATTTACAGCGACCTACGGGTCGCTGTTTTGTTCGTCGCTCCAAATAATATTGGTGCACGTTTTTGCTCTTTCTATGAGCACCGTTAAAGATTGTAGGATGTCATCATGAGTCAAGAAGTTAACTCTCCAACTGGTCAACTGTTGCTGCGAACTCTCGCTATGCCGGCTGACACGAACGCCAATGGCGATATCTTTGGTGGTTGGATCATGTCTCAGCTTGATTTAGCTGGCGCAATTTTAGCAAAAGAAATTTCTTTAGGACGCGTGGTTACAGTCTCTGTTTCAAGTATCACGTTTAAAAAGCCAGTCAGCGTTGGGGATGTTGTATGTTGTTACGGTGTGTGTACTAAAATTGGCCGTACCTCCATGAGCATCGATCTTGAGGTTTGGGTCAAACCCGTCAAAGTTGACGGCGTCGAAGATCGTTTTATGGTCTGTGACGCAACGTTCAACTATGTCGCCATTGATAGCCAAGGCAAACCACGTCCAATTCAGAAGCAACGAACGAAACTCGATACATTAAATGCTCGAATACACTCATAATTTCCATTGTCGACTTGTGAGTGACATAAAAAAGGCGTTAAATTAGGGCTTTAGCCCATTAACTAAGGAAACATGCTATGTGGTACGTCATCTTTTCTCAAGATGTAGAAAATTCGTTAGAAAAACGTTTGAGCGTTCGCCCTCAACACCTTGAGCGCCTACAACTGCTTCAAGATGAAGGCCGCCTACTGACAGCAGGTCCTATGCCAGCGATTGACTCTGATAATCCAGGAGAAGCAGGCTTCACTGGCTCAACAGTGATCGCAGAATTTGATTCGCTAGAAGATGCTCAAGCATGGGCAGATGCTGACCCATACATCACCGCGGGTGTTTACGAAAACGTCATCGTAAAACCGTTCAAAAAAGTATTCTAAGTTATGAAAAACTTACTGTGTCTCTTTCTAGTACTTGGTGCACTATCGGGCTGTTCATCCAATGATGATAAGCAACGTCAACTTGAACTGATGGCATCGAACCGTGCGGGCGTACTTTCTGTGGGCTTACCACTTGAATACGGCCCTCTTAAGATCATGCGCATTTCTTCTAACAAAAATGTGATTGAAATGACGATGATTTATAACGACGGCGCACTTGGCGCGAAACCGTTAAACCAAGTACTAAATACCAGTATTTACACCTACTGCCATACTCCTGCAGTACGTGAACAAATCGACATGGGTTTGATGTATCGAATTCAGATCCGTAACTCTCGCGGTCAGTTAATCGCTGACGAGTTAGTATCGGAACAAACTTGTACTGCGACTCAACAACCACAGTAATTACGTCGAGCGTCTCTTTAGCAGTCTGCGATAAACAGAAATAGCAAAGCGAGGACAACTATCCTCGCTTTTTTCGTTTTAACGACTCATTTATTTAACGAATGTAACCAAGAATGAGTGTTGTCGTTGCCATGTCCGTATTCCTTATTCATTGTCCGATGTTAGGGTTGAGCATCAAGAACTTTCTCAAAGAACCCCTTCCAAGCCGATAATACGCTAATGTTGGTGCAGATGGTCTCGGCAAGATTAGGGGTCTCAGCATTACCAAACTGGGCGATTTCCGAGTTTGCACGGCAAGGTCTGATTACCAGTATGCCTTTTGGGGAAGGGTTATGACGTTGTCTGTTTGCAGCGACACGAAACTCAGAGAAAAATAAACGCTATCTACAGGCGTTCTTCACAACAGCGCGTCAGCAATGCAAAAGCCACCTTGACGGCATCAAGATGGCTTAACATTCAGGGAAATGAAACGAAACTAACGTTCGTACGATTTGAATTGATTGGTCAGTGGGTCATATTGGTAGCCGAGCACATCAAGTTTACCCACTACTGATTCCACATCCATTTCATACATAGTTACAAGTTCTTCAAAGCTGTCACACTCTAAGCGCAGCTTTTCATTCACTATACCTAGCAAAATAATGCTATCCCAGTTTGTAACATTGCTTAAGTCCATCGCGACACTCCTCTAAAACAAGGTGTTTAACCTCTATTCTGTTCAACGTCGATATTGCATTGATATGAGGTTATTAAGTAAGCGTAGACTTAATCTAATGTTTTGAAAGTGAACTCGCTCTAAATATCGAGCTCATCAACGTGATATTGAAAAAGACGATTATGCGCCTAGCAAGAACAGGCCTTGTAAGCTGGTCATTGAGGCCAAAGCAAGCATCAGCGCTGCCGCTAGCTGAACTTTAGTTGGTGCTTTATGAGTAAAAATGTGCCAAGACCAGACAACAATTGCGATGATCAGCAAAGCCAGTGACGCTAAAATATGCGACGTCACTGAGTGAAGCGTCGCTTCATCCAATTGGTAAGCGGAGAACACCGTCATCACCACAAGCAACATACCTGATACCACACCTGTCACTGGCAAGATGCGATGAAACGCTTGAAGACGACTACGCGCAATAACCAAAAGTAGCTGCGCAAATGCGCCACCTAGGAAGAAAACCATCAGTGCCATTGAAGCAGACGCTGCCCAATGTGGCTGCTCAAATACTTGAATACTCACATACGCAAACGCCAGACCGTTCGCTAAATGCAGTGCCCATAGCGGGCCTTTTTCGCGCGTCTTCTTAGTTTGAACTTGAGAGTAGAAATAGAAAATCGCAAACACGATCATGAACGCTTCAATACGAAGTGAGGCTACTGCCAACCAAAGTAGCGCAATTGATGGCAACATCTTATGCAGACGACCACGCTGACCCGGGCAAATATCACCTTTAATCAAAAGCAATGTCAACAGCGCTTGCGCGCCAAATAACATTGGAGGAAAAGTTAACAGCAGTTGTTGAATCATGTTGAATACAAACTCAAAAGTCATTTTAGGGTGGCGATAATAACAAATCGCCTAACCGCAAACCACCTAAACTAAATAACCTCAGCTCGGGATAATCTAAGCCATTCAGCACCGCGCTTTTAGCGCCTAACGTCGTTAAAATGACCGCAATAGACTCGCTATTGACTTGTAATTCTGCCTCGTTATCCATCTAAAAGAGCTGTACTGACGCCAATATCAACTCAAGTGACTCATAAATTTAGCTATGTAAACTTTCTTATCCCGAGTTGAGGTTTAATAAGCGGCCGACTAAAAATTGAATGCCTTAACCTCAATTACAATAAGGGCTTAAAGGGCATTACGCATCAAAACCTAAAAACGTATTGCGAGTTATTTTCATCTAGGAATAAAAGTGGCTCAACTACACTTTATTATGGGGGTTAGGTATAGATACCTGATCACCAAATCGCTATAATTCGCGCTCCCTAGAACAGAGAGCAAAATATGACCAACGACATTACTCCTATTCATGAGTACAAAAAATACTGGGCCGAGTGTTTTGGTACGGCACCTTTCTTGCCGACCAGTCGCAAAGAAATGGATGCCCTAGGATGGGATAGTTGTGACATTATCATCGTCACGGGTGACGCATATGTAGACCACCCAAGCTTTGGTATGGCAATCATTGGTCGTCTTTTGGAAGCACAAGGCTTCCGTGTGGGTATCATTGCTCAACCAGAATGGCAAAACAAAGATGCGTTCATGCAACTTGGTAAGCCAAATCTGTTCTTCGGGATCACCGCGGGTAACATGGACTCCATGATCAACCGTTACACGGCGGACAAAAAACTTCGTCACGATGATGCGTACACGCCAAACAACGAAGGCGGAAAACGCCCAGATCGTGCAACTTTGGTATACTCACAACGTTGTCGTGAAGCCTACAAAGGCACACCTATCGTTCTTGGTGGTATCGAAGCCAGCTTACGTCGCGTAGCGCACTACGATTACTGGTCAGATAAAGTTCGTCGCTCTGTTCTACTTGATGCTAAAGCCGACATCCTATTGTTTGGTAACGCAGAACGTGCGCTGGTTGAAGTAGCACACCGCCTAGCTGATGGTGACGATATTTCAGTTCTGACTAACATCCGCGGTACTGCGGTTAACTTGTCTGCGGAGCCAGAGGGCTACACGATTATTGATTCCTCTCGTATTGAGAAGCCACGTAAAGAAGCGTTCGTACCCAAGAACCCTTACGAAGTGGAAACGGAATGTGCGACGAAAAAGGATGAGCCCGTTGCTCAGCCAATTACGATTCGTCCTTCCCGTCACGATGCGGCGACCACTGCTGTGCGCCTACCGCCTTTCGAAAAGCTCAACAACGACCGCATTCTTTATGCCCATTCAAGTCGTGTGATGCATTTAGAAACCAACCCATACTCTGGCCGTGCTTTAATTCAGCGTCACGGTGACCGTGAACTTTGGGTAAACCAAGCGCCAATTCCGTTGACGACAGAAGAAATGGACTACGTATTCGGTCTGCCGTTCGCGCGTGTCCCTCATCCTATGTATGGCAAGGCAAAGATCCCTGCTTACGACATGATCAAAACCTCGGTTAACATCATGCGTGGTTGTTTTGGTGGCTGTTCTTTCTGTTCTATCACAGAGCACGAAGGTCGCATCATTCAAAACCGCTCTCAAGATTCGATCATTAACGAGTTGGAAGAGATCCGCGATAAGGTTCCTGGCTTTACCGGTACGATCTCTGACTTGGGTGGCCCTACAGCCAACATGTATCGACTGGGTTGTAGCGATCCGAAAGCAGAAGCAAACTGCCGTCGTCCATCGTGTGTGTTCCCTGGTATCTGTAACAAGCTAAACACAGATCATAAACACACCATCGATCTTTACCGCGCGGCACGTAAAGTCAAAGGCGTGAAGAAAGTCATGATCGCATCTGGCGTACGTTACGACCTTGCGATTGAGTCACCAGAATACGTCAAAGAGTTGGTGACGCATCACGTCGGCGGTTACCTGAAGATTGCTCCTGAGCACACTGAAAAAGGCCCGCTGGATCTGATGATGAAACCGGGCATGGGCACTTACGATCGCTTTAAAGAGATGTTCGAGAAGTACAGCGCGGAAGCCGGTAAGAAACAATATCTGATCCCTTACTTCATCTCTGCGCACCCAGGTACAGAAGATGAAGACATGCTGAACCTTGCGCTATGGTTGAAGAAAAATAACTTCGAGTGTGACCAAGTACAAAACTTCTACCCGTCGCCAATGTGTAACGCCACGTCGATGTACTACTCAGAGACGAACCCTCTGAAGCGTGTGAAGTACAAACAGCGTGAAGATGTGCCTGTTGCGAAAGGTGAACGCCAGCGTCGCCTACACAAAGCGCTACTTCGTTACCACGATCCAGCGAACTGGCCAATGATCCGTGAAGCGTTGAACAACATGGGTAAAAAACACCTGATTGGTGACAAGCCAAACTGTCTGGTTCCGGCAGAAGACATTGATGCACAAACACCTGCACAACGTCGTAAATCTGGCCGCCATGGCGCAAACCGCTTTGCAACCAAGCACACTAAGAACCAACCGGGCTTCGGTGGTCACTTGAACAAACGTTCTGAGGGTGGCTCACATGATGGTAAACCATCCGGCAACCGCAACGGTTCAGGAAAAGCACAAGGCGGTCAAGCGGGCCAAAATCGCGGCAACGGCGGCACTAACGGTCAACGTCCAAGCAATAGTCAGCGTCCTAATACTGGCTCACGAACTGGCGGCAACAACCCAAACCGTTCAAATGGTGCTAGCTCTCAAGGTAAAAGTCATTCTCAAGGTCAAGGACGTCCACAAGGACAAGGCAAACCAACCGGACAACGTAAACCTAAACATCGTTAAGCACGCGCCGTTAATTCAATAGAATTTGAATACTAAAAAGGGCTCCCGAGATACCTCTGGAGCCCTTTTGTTTGGTCTGTAACTTTCTAATAAGGCTTATTTCGCGACGTTACCAGCAACGTTTAGCGCATCCCACGTGCGAGAAAATGGTGGTGCATAGCAAAAGTCCATGTAGCCGAGCTGTTGTGTGGTCATCTTCGCTGTAATTGCTACCGCTAATGCATTGATGCGTCCTACCGCGCCTTTCTTACCAACAACTTCACCACCTAGCAGAACATTGGTTTCTGGATGGTAAACCAGCTTCACTTTGATGTCTTCTTGGCCTGGGTAGTAATCGGTTTGGTTCTTATCTGAAATGGTCGAAACCTTCACTTCCAAGCCGTGCTCTTTAGCAAGAAGTTCCGATACGCCCGTGCACGCTAGCTCGTAGTCCAGTACCTTCAGGCATGATGAACCTAAGAAGCCTGTCATGTAAGTATCTTTGCCTGATAGCTTGTCTGCCATCATACGCGCTTGTTTGTTTGCCGTTGTTGCAAGCGGAACGTATACCGATTTGCCTAACGCCATGTGGTGAACGACAGCACAGTCGCCCACGGCATGAACGTTCGCGTCTTCTGTTGCACCAAACTCGTCCACGAGCAGTGCGCCATTAGCTGCCTTTGGTAGCTCAAACGCTTCTGTGTTTGGTTTAAAGCCAAGTGACATGATCACCACATCTGCTTCCACATTGCCATTGTCGGTTTCGACGATGTAACCACCCTGCTCGGCGTCGCGAATGGCGGATACGCTGCAACCGGTTTTAAGCTCTGCACCCGATTCACGAATCGCGCCTTCTACTACTTCGATCATTTCAGGGCTGAATTGACGGCTCATCACGTGCTGCTCACGTTCAATGATGGTGACGTGCTTACCAAGCAAATGCGCTGCATCAAACACTTCAAGCCCGATAAAGCCACCGCCGATAACGCAAACACGTTGTTTGTTGCTGTCCTTAAGCACTGCTTTCACTGCCAAGCCATCTTCCATGCTGGTTAGCGTGTATACGTGCTCTGGGTTGAACTCACCAAACGGCGGTACGATTGGGCGTGCACCGGTTGCGATGATCAGCATATCGTAATCGAGTACGCCCTCTTCACCTTGATGACGTACCGTGATCTGCTTTTCAGCGCGGTTAAATGCCACCATTTCAGTTTCAACACGTACATCTAAACCTGATTGAATGGCTTGCTCTGGCGTGCGAGAGATCATGCGCTCAGTGTCATCAAACATGCCACCAGCAAAGTAAGGCAAACCACATGCACCAAAGGAAATGTAATCACGCTTGTCTAGCACAATCACTTCATCTGATGGCTGATTCCGTTTGTATTTCGCCGCGAAACTCATTCCAGCAGCGCTACCGCCTACGACAACAACTTTCATATCTATTACCTAAATAACCTGAACTCAGGAAAAACTGAAGAGCACCCGCCTTGGGTGCTCTTAATTAAGTTTTGTAAATTATACTGCCGCTTCTTTCGCTGTTGTTACAGCGACATCTGCGTTGTATTGCTCTGTATTCAAAGAGCCATTTTTCTTAGCGGTGACAACACCTGACAACATTGAACCAGAGATGTTCAGTGCCGTACGAGCCATGTCGATCAATGCTTCGATAGAAACCAGAATCGCCACAACGGTGATGTCTAGACCCATGATGGTCAGAACCGCGACTGCTGCGAACGTAGCGCCACCACCAACACCTGCGATACCGAATGAAGCAATCGCGATAACGGCAATCAGTTGTAGGATGAAACCTAGGTCAACAGGCATACCCATTACTTGTGCCGCCATGATGGCTAGCATTGCTGGGTAGATACCCGCACAGCCGTTCTGACCGATACTGGTACCGAAGGTTGCTGACATGTTTGCCGTTTCTTCGTCGACACCTAGGCGTTGAGTTTGCGTTTCAACGTTTAATGGAATCGCCGCCATACTTGAGCGAGAACCAAAACCGAACACAAGCACTGGCCAGGTTTTCTTCATGAACTTCGCTGGAGATAGACCGAACATCGATACCATCACAAAGTGAATCGCGAACATAACACCGATTGCGACGTAGCTTGCTAGTAGGAAGCGGCCCATTTCAGCTAGTGCGAACAAATCGTTAGTCATCATGAACGTGGTCATCAGAGCGAATACACCATAAGGCGTTAGCTTCAGAATTTCACGTACCATTGAAAGTACCACTTCTTTTGCTGCATTAATGAAATCAACGAAGCTTTGTACTTTCTCCGGCTTACGGTTTTTCACTTGTAGAATACAGTAGCCAAGGAACATACCGAACAGTACTGTTGACAGCGTAGAAGTACGCTCTGAGCCTGTTAGCATGTCGAAGATGTTAGTCGGGATGATAGACAGCGCCATGCCAGACAGACCGCTGTTGGTCATTGCATCTTGCGTTGCAACCAGAGCATCACCACGAGCTTCTATTGCACCGTTAGATCCGATGGTGCTTACTAATGCGTTGGCATCGATACCGAATAGGTAGATACTTGCGATACCAACGCCAGCTGAAATAGCACAAGTGAAAAGTAAAATACCGATGATTTTTGGTGCAATTCGAGATAATGCACCGCCGCCTTCTACGTTCATGATCGAAGAGATCATCGCCACAAACACAAGCGGGATAACGATCATTTGTAGAAGCTTAATGTAGCCTTTACCGAAAACAGAAATCAGTTCAGCAAAACCTGCGGTAGCAACGTTGCCAACGCCAAACACAAGCTGAATAGCGCCACCGAACAACAAACCCGCAGCCAACGCACTTAGTACTCGGAAGTTAAAGCTTTTCTTTTGTTTTTTGAAGTTCGCAAGTAACGCGTAAAATCCAAAGAACAGGACGCTCAATCCAATAAATGAAATACTCATGAGAATCTCCTATTGATACCCATTATGTCCGAAGAACGGTTATTTTTTGTAGGCGATGGCTTCAACTTCAACCAATGCATCTTTTGGTAGTCTTGCAGCTTCAACGCAAGAGCGAGCTGGTGCATTCTCTGTACCGAATACGTCGGTATACACTTCATTGAATGCGGCGAAGTTCTCCATATCGGATAGGAAGCACGTGGTCTTCAGTACGGTGTCTAGACCCGCACCACTCGCTTCAAGTACCGCTTTCAAGTTTTCTAGCGATTGACGAGCCTGCTCTTTAATGCCGCCTTCAATAAATTGCATGGTTTCTGGAACAAGAGGTAATTGGCCTGAGGTATACACCATATCGCCGTAAGCGGTACCTTGAGAGTAAGGGCCGATAGCTGCCGGTGCTTGCTGCGTGGCAATGATCTGTTTCACGATATAACTCCTAAATGATTATATTATTCTGATTTAAATTCTCGGATGAACTTGTAAACCGCCTGACGGCTGATCCCAAGTTGCTCGGATACTTGTGTGGTCGTCTCTTTCAGCTCGAATACACCATTATCAAATAAACAGCGAATGATGGCTTTATTGCGCCCCTTGGCTGAAATCGTTTCGTCTTGGTCCACCTCAGTGATTGCTGCGCTCAACGCTTGTTGGATCACATCGTTCGCGTTATTACTGAACGTTTCATTGACCTGCGATACATTGCATTGCGGCATCAGCGTTTTGACGATTTCTGGAAAAGGAAATGACAAGTTCATATTGATGCAAAGCATACCGATCGGCTTTTGCTTTGGCCCCGCCAAAATACAAGTGGTCGATTTCAACAATGAACCATTTGATGCGTTGGTGAAGTAGCTCTTTGGTGATACTTCACCCGTCTTCTCGAATGCTCGCCACATACGCAAACCTAAATCGGTGATTGGAGAACCGATTTCACGCCCGGTATGATGCCCATTAACGATTTTCACCACTGAATTGTCTAAGCTTTCAAATGAATGAATCACCACCTCACAGTGAGGACCAATGAGATCGGCAATCGTGTCAGCCACACGAAAATAGTGACTTAAACACTCTCTGTCTGCTTCGGTGAATCGAACCTGTTTTACGCTCATCATTTCGGTTTACATTTCTTAACTCAATGGCTAAAAACTACTCCTTTCGAGCTGTTTCAGCAATAGATAGTAAACTTATGTAAACCATCAACAACTGCCTAAAACAGCAACGAAAACCGAAATTTTGATCGAAATCACGCATGCGTTTTGAACAAGATCACTAAAAAGCATTGAGCTGAGTTTAATTTTTTAAACCCTGTCAAAGTTTAATAATTTAAAATCACATTTTGCATTTTTGCACATTTCAATGATCTAAAACAAATTTTAAAACGCAGTACAAACTGCATACGGTAATACTTGCGTATAATCCAACCTCTGCGGTCAATTTATCTAACGTAATGTTGAATAAATCATCACTTGGGTTAGTTCGTTATGAGCGCAACACCGATGATTCACCAACAAGAAGTATTACTGAGCAAGAAATAAAACAAATCATTGCGCAAAACCAAGCTCAAGCCGATGAAAAAAATCTTGGTTTCGATATACAAATAGATGCCATCTGACTATGCGTGTTACCAATGCTGTGCTGACTATTATTTTAGGAAACCTTGTCCGTAATGTTATCGCGGCAACACCAACCGGTGTGATTCACATTCACATGAACGACAAGCAAATTTCAGTTCGAGATGAAGGAGAGGTGCTTTCCGATATTCCCCACTCCAATAGTCATGGCTTAGGGTTAATGATTGTCGATGACTGATGCCAACGATACGGTTGGCAATTTAGTATCGGGACGCACCCAAAGGTGGCTGTGAAGCCGTGAGCAAAATCGCTTCGGAACATCAAGAATTGCCGAAGTGATCTTGCCATAACTACATGAGGTCGCTCTAAATATCCAGTTCAGTTAGGCGTTGATATTCATCACACCCTACTTCCGATTTCTCACAAACAGACAGTAAATCATCGATGAACAATCGTAACGCGCGAGTTTCGATCGTTCTGATTGCCGTTTGTTGCTCCTCTGAAAGGTAGCCGTAAATACTCGCCGCACCAAAATCGCCAAATATCATCTGCCCTTGTTCATTGATCAATGTATTGTGAGCATACAAGTCGCCATGGCACACTTTGTTGTTGTGCAGGTGGTTAAACACATCCACCATCTGTTCAACGATACATGCAATTTGCTTGATCGTCAGAGAGAAGCCTTCTGGAAACGTATCCCTAGTGCAGGTTGCAAGCGTTGGGGGCAAACCTAAGTTGTAATAACTGTCAGGAATCAACTCCATCACCAACGCAAGATCATTCCTATCATCTACTTGCGCGATCGACTTCACCAAGTTGTTGTGATGCCCTGCTTGTAAACACGCTTCGAGTTCATCATGAGGGAAGCCATCACTGGTCACTTCGCCTTTGAACACTTTCACGGCGACTTCATTTGGGAAATCGTAATCCGAATCTAGCCAATTGGCATGAGAGATCACCCCACTCGCCCCTTGCCCTAGCACGCGATTGAGTGAATAACTGCTCGTCGAGACTTTAGGCACACTGTCTAACGAAGAGGGATGCTGACAAAATGGATTCCCCGCGAAAGCACACCAAGCTAGCTTAGGTAACTGAGTCAATACGTCAGGAAAAAATTCAAGCTGGTTAGCAGAGAGACGGATCAGCTCCAAGTTCACCAAGTTTTCCATACTACTCGGCAAACGTTTAATGCGGTTGCCCGCAAGTGCCAGCTTTTGTAATCGAGGTCTTTCCCCCAAACTATTCGGCAGGGTTTCAATCTCGTTGTCAGTTAAAATGAGCCAACGCAACTGAGCAGGCAGCGACGTTTCACTTACTTCTTTTATTTTATTGGTTTTAAACCCAACCATCTCAAGATTTGGCAGTTTGCCCAACACGTCTGGCAAATGTGTGAATTGGTTGTTAGAAGCAAAGATGATTTTTAGCTTCGTCAGTTTACCCAGTTCTTTAGGAAGTTCAGAAAGCGCATTGCCCGATAGGTCTAGTACTTCCAGCGTGTCTGCAAGCTCTATAATCTCCATAGGAAAATCCGTTAGCCCCTCGGCCAACTTGAGTTGTTTAATTCCTAATAATTGCCCTGATTTTAGTTGTTCTAGAGTCTGCAAACCTAAGCCTTCTGCTTGTATAAAATAAGGCGCGTAGTGTACGTGGCTTAGACTCGAAAGGCGAGTAACACGAAGAATGTCGTTGACGGTAAATCATCGAATCATCAACGACCTTAATTGATAGTGCTTAACCCTCGAACGAAGCCAAGCTCTAAACACAGACTTTTTATCTCGATTTAATGGCGGTAAACTACGCCCCCTCTTGAATGGCAAGGTGGCGTGGTTGATTCCGCCAATAGCAGTATGAAACTTTCTGAAAGCCCGATAACGCAGCACAGCTATAACGGTCACACCTTTTTCCTTAAACGTGATGACATGTTGCATTCCCACTTTTCTGGGAACAAAGCGCGTAAGTTGATGGCGTTAATGGAAGCGAAGAACAGTGAAATCAAAACTTTGATTAGCTATGGGTCTGCTCAATCGAATGCCATGTATTCTCTGGCGGCACTAGCACAAATCAAAGGTTGGAACTTCGAATTCTACGTTCAGCACATCCCGACTTGGCTAAAAAACACGCCCATCGGTAATTACCGTGGCGCACTTGATCTCGGCATGACCATAACCTCAATGCAAGCCATCGGCTCTGAGCTTCATCCACGTGATTACATTGAACAAGTTCGCCGCTTAGACGAGACAACACTTGTTGTGCCAGAGGGTGGTCGTGCATCAATAGCTGAACTCGGTGTAAAACAATTGGCAATGGAAATTCTTGAGTGGACACGTTTTGAAGGGAAGAAACCATTTGTCGTGGCATTGCCATCAGGAACTGGCACCACCGCCCTGTATTTGAGCAAGCACCTAAAACCGCACGGGATAGAAGTCGTCACGTGTGCTTGCGTGGGTGATGCCGATTACCTCACTGAGCAGTTCAATACGCTGGAAACCGACAACCACCCAACGATTCTGTCAGTACGCGATAAGCATCACTTTGGGCGTTTGTACCAAAGTGATTACGATACCTGGAAAGCACTGCAGAGACAAACCGATATTGAATTTGATCTGCTATACGATCCGTACATGTGGCAATGTTTACTGCCATGGCTGACTGAGAACCAAGACAAGGCGCTTATCTATATTCATCAAGGTGGATTACTTGGCAACGAGTCGATGTTGCCAAGGTATCAGCGAGAGTTTGATTAAAGCGGCAATGTCATCTGCGTTCGAGTTACTTAATTAGCGTCAGAATGTCTTTAAATTCTGGCGCTCGGCAATCTTCGACCATTTCATACAAACACATTTCTACACCGGTCAGGCCGATCCCATTGGCGGTCAGTTTCGCCAAGGCTAAGGCTTTGTTTGCCGCGGTGCGCGAAGAAACACAATCCGTCACCAACTCCACTCGGTAACCCATTTGGCGTAGCGATAAGGCGGTTTGATACACACAGATGTGCGCTTCAATACCACAAATCAACCAAGTATCCACGTTGGCATTCTCGATAGCGAGTTTGAATGTCGGTGCTTTACAGCCATCGAAGGTGTATTTAGCGATAGCAAGATGATTTTGCGACAATTCTTCACGCACCGGCTCAACCGTCGGTCCTAAGCGATCTGGGTTTTGCTCTAACCAAACCATCGGTAGGCTAAGCGCCTTCGCTCCTTTAACTAACTTCGTGGTGTTTTCTATCAGCGCTTCGCTCTCATGCATCAGGCTCGCCAGTTTGCCTTGCACGTCGACAACAATCAGACCGGTGGTATTTTTCGATAACATTCTCATCTCCTATGAGCGACTTGAGGCGCGAATATTTAAGTTCTTGAATAACAAGAATGTACCAGAAGTCTAGCGCAATCAAATCCGCGAATTCTGCAAAGTTACAACCCACTCACTCTATTGGAGCTGCTCTCTGAATAGATCAATCAGCGCCTTTACCTTGTTAGGCAAAAACAGATTGGAAGGATAAATCCACGTCAGATGCTGCTTAGGGTGCGTGAACTCTGGCAGCACTTCCACCAGCTAACTATCTTCCAAATCGGCCATCGCGTTCTCGGCGATGTCTGCCCTATCCGTGCCACTGACGACGTCATTAGTACCAGAACAAAAAGATGCATTCTTCTCCATCTTGTACCGCTTCAGTTCCATCTTTGTCGCGGTACTGCTTACTGCGATGGTGATGTGGATAGTCCACCACTGGATTCGCATCATATTGTTGAAGCATCTGAGATTCAGGCTGTGACGGATAAGTGAGTCTCAACGACTGATGAGTCTGCCGGACAAAGACCCCTTCGTATAAAAGTTATTGCTTCAAGTAGGCTATGTTTAACTTGGGAGGGAGGCATAACTTATGATTTATCGAATGCTGGCAGATCTTGTCGTCATGCTTCACCTTTTATTTATCATCTTCGCGTTGATCGGAGGCGTATTGGTACTATGGCGTAGCTATTTGCTGTTTATCCATATTCCCGCAGCCCTATGGGTTACGGTGATCAGTTTTAAAGGCTGGATCTGCCCTTTAACGCCATTGGAAAACCAATTAAGGCAAGCGGCGGGTGATGAAGGTTATCCGGGAGGCTTTGTCGAGCACTATATCATTCCGATTATTTACCCAGTTGAGTTGCGCTTTGACGTGCAGGTTTTACTCGGTATTGCCGCCTTGGGAATCAATATCGTTATTTATGCTCTCGTCTATTATAGGTATAAACTCAACCAAGGCAGGTGACGAGAATGAAAAGTATATTGGTTACTCTAGTGGTGTTCTACGCCCTTTTCGCTCTTGCTTTTTATGCCCTACAGCGTCAGTTTCTCTACTTTCCCCAGCTTGCCAGTAATTTTTACGGCGAAATGAATACCAGCTTCGCTGTGGATGGCATACAACTTTTTGGCTGGACGCTAAATGAAGGGCAACCTAAGGCGCTAATCTATTACGGCGGAAACGCAGAAAGTATCGAAGCCAATATCCCATTTTTTAAGGCGTTGGCCCCAGACTATACTATCTATCTTATCCCTTACCGCGGTTATGGTAATAATTTAGGCACACCGACTGAGAAGGCTTTATATAGCGATGCGGTACAGATATTTGAGTCAGTTAAAACTCAACATGATTCGATATCGTTGCTAGGTCGGAGCCTTGGCTCAGGTGTTGCCACATACGTAGCGGCTAATCATCAAGTGGACAAGCTCATCTTGGTAACACCATTTGATAGCATTGAAAATGTCGCAAAAGATATTTATTGGATGCTCCCCGTTTCTTGGATGCTCAAAGACAAATACCGTTCTTTGGATAGGGCAAAAGATATTACGGCTCAAACCTATATCTTCATTGCAGAAGAGGATCGAGTGATCACGAGAGCGAGAACCGAACAGCTTATCGCTGAATTTGGCAATCAGCTAGCGGAGGTGTTTGTCATTACCGGTGCAGGCCACAATACAATTTCAAATTTCCCAGCCTATGCATCAGGGCTGAAACGTGTATTGGATTAACTCATGGTGTCTTCTAGTGAAGAACAATATCGTACCACGCTCATCAGGCCCAAATTCCCTCGGTAATTAAGCGAACGACAAAGTCGCTTGGTAATTAAGGTACGACAGAATCGCTTGGTGATCACAACACGGAACTGACGTTGGCTAGCTCGTTTTTAGACAAAACCTTCTTAGAGTAATCACTTAAATTAGGGTGTAACGGATTAATTGAAGTATGGGATAGTATCGCCGCATTAAGGTGAGCAGCGCTTGCCTATACTTTTGAGCGAAGCGAAAACGGCAAGCGTTGCGAACCACTCTTATATTGAGATATTCCTACTTCAAGTGTTGCCGAAGCCGTTTTTAAAATAAGCCTTGAATTTTAATAAATTATTTATGTGCCATGATTTTATTTCAGAAAGAGCACCACTGCCATCTTAAATGGAACCATCACAGTAAACTGCAACTCTAGTCGCTCTTTTACCATCTAGTGGCTCCCAAGATAACTCGTTACCAAATTCATTTTCAATTTCCGTTTTGCTGTCTAGTAAATAGTTTAAGCAAGACTCATTTTGTTCAGCATTGCCAAAGTCAATATAAAGCTCAGTACGCACTTTATTGCCTTGGCAAAAGTTTGCTCCATAGTTTATACCTGTAATCCCTGAAGCAAATGAGTACCAATTCTGAGGTTGTCCAGCCTTAGCTTACGTAAATTGATGCTCAATTCTTAGATCATCAATTAGTCCTTGGAAATACTCTCGATACTTTTCGCATTTAGCACTTACCTTTTGAACAGACTTAGTGAAACTACACAAGTTGAATCGAGAGCGAAATTCGCCTCTGATGAAAAAACTGAAGCTAGCGCCTTAACTGCTTGAACGAAAAAGTACCGGAGTCTCTGGAGGTGAACTGCAGCGATTTGCCATTTTGAGAGCTTTGTTATTGGATCCTGTGTTCTTGTTTGCGGATGAAAACATCACGACTCGACCCTATTATCGCAAAAGAGGTGACAGATTTACTGGTTGATTTAGCCAAAGAACAGGGATTTGCGTTATTGCTGGTAAGTCATGATCCAAACTTGATTGAAAAGCGCTGTGATACCGTCATACGCTTGAGTTAACGACTAGTATATATAAACAAAAACGCCTTTGATTTCGAATCAAAGGCGTTTGTATTTATGAGTGGAATGACACTGATTAATTTAACTCAACTTTGCGAAGTGTATTGGCTTCAATATCTTCTTTAGTGAAGAGCACATCTCGCCACTCTAACGCACTGTACAGCTGAGTTTGGTCTTCAAAGAAGTCTGACTCAGGATCGTGTGACTGGCCATAGCTCAAGAACATTTGGGCGTTTGGCCCACTTTCATTAAACTCAAGCGCTATAACAAAGCTCGCCCCATAGTTGATTCGATACCTCGCTGTGGTGCCATTTCCATCTTCGTTCAAGTCTGTTAATGGCGAGTCACTACGGCGTGAACCGACTACTACAGTCGCAAGTTCTGACGTGGAGCGAGAAGGCACACTGCTCTCCGCCATATTGAACACGCCTTCATAGCTGTTCGCTCCTGTAATCGGGATCGCGGTTTTACCTTCTGCTTTAAGCACGTACTGAATTGAGCCTAATTGCGCATCCAATGCAATTCTAGCATCGGTCAGGCGTTTGGCTGCTGTAGCTAACGCTTGTAGAATTGGATCATTATCGACATCACTCGGATCTATGGGTTTCAAACCAGAAGGAGTGGTTGCTGGATTAGCTGGATCAAAAGGCACGTCGAATAACTCGTCACTCAGCGTTCTATGTCCTGAGACTCTGAAACTCGACAAAAACTCACGCATCACGTGTGCTCCAGTGCTTTGCAAGTTGTATGCGCCATCCCAGGCACTTAGAGCGTTACAGGCAGGTGAGAGATCAAATGCTTGTCCATCGAATTGAATGTTTGAATAGACTGTACACCTTTCTATCAACGCATCGCGGAACTCGCTGGCAAATAGCGAACCATTATGACTGAGTACAGACTTGAGCTCGTCAAACGAGAAGCGGTTATCCGAACCGGCTAAACCATTGCCAGAATCATCACTGATTAGCATGGCGTTATAACGAGTGCGCGGGCTGCGAATTGTTTGATCCGGTCCATAGATTAAGCTGTACCCTTGTAATGGTGAGTCCAAGTTACTTAACCAGTAACTACTGTTGGCGTTAAACTCATAGTCTGTTCTGGTTTGTTGAGGGGCTTTAGAAAAAGGAACGAGTCCAGGGGCACCTGCATCACCACTATCTATCCACTCATAGGCAGAACTGTTACCTGGTAGAAGAATACTGCCAGAACCATCTTGCCAAATAGGGGATAACTGAGAGCTTTGTGACGCTTGCGCCCAATAGCCTTCAGCTGTCGGGCTGAGTTGAGGAACTTGAGTGCCATCGATATAGGATGCAGTGCCTTCGTCCGTTATCATTATTGTATTTACCCAAGGAATCCCCTGATGGTTAGCAAAGGCCTCAAAGAACTCTTCTTTGTTTTTCGCTTTTCCCATTTCTAACCATTGTGACAACATGCGGATGTTGCCTGCGTTGGCATCACGAAACGTTATGGCACTAGAAGTGTTCCAGCCCAATGTCGGAGAGATAGAACCAAGATTAACAATGGGTCCATAGTGGCTGTAATACACCTTGTGAGGGACTTTTACCATAGAGCCATCAGGCTGCTTCACGGTCACTGAGACGGTTTTACTCTTTATGTCTTTGTACTCACCGTCATAGCTATAACGGAGTGGGTTTTGTGGATCAAGCTGTAATTGGTATAGCGTAAATCGTTTAGACTGTGAAACGGTATGCGTCCATCCTAGGTGTTGGTTAAACCCGATAACTACCGCGGGTAGGCCAATCATACCGACACCTGTGACATCAATTTCTTCTGGGATTGTCAAATGCTGCTCGTAAAAGCGTAACTCCCCATCCCAGGGAAAATGTGGGTTACCCAACAAAGCGGAGTTAGCACCTTCAACTCTGTCTTCCCCGAGCGCCCAGCCGTTACTTCCAATCCCCTCTGAAGTAAATACTTTCTTAGGGTCTAACTCAACGCTCATATTACGTTGTTTGTTGATTAAAGGTGTTGTTGGTGGAGCTGCAGCCGCGATGGCAGAGAGAAAGTTTCGGGAACTGGCCAACGCTGCTATATCAAGCTGATATGCCAGTAAGTCCTGAGCGGTAATCGTTGTTACCCACTCTGCATTTCGACAGGGTGAAGGGTAGTCGCTAGGACCGAATCTTTCGCCAAGAGACTGGTTAAAACCTTTGGCATAGCCTTCGAGCAATGCTTTTTCTCGAGCGCCCATTTTGTCAAAGAGAGAGTTCGCTTGCTCTAGAAATCCAAGAGCTAGGTAGCCGACATCAGATAAAAAGTTTGCGCTATTTTCACCGACTCCAAAATAACGCGACTTTTGAGATTTTAGTTTCATCAATTGTTCAGAAAGGGTACACAGATTCTCTTCGGCCTGAGCGTAGCCAATACCATACCCCAAGCCAGAATAGCTATCTGCCTCTATATGGGGTACACCATGTTCTGTATAAGTGATGGTTGCCTGATATACCGAAGAATCATCGTCGCTACATGCAGATAAAACGGCGAGACTTAAAATACTGAATGTGGTTTTTACTATATTGAGATTATTACTCATCGACGCTCCGCAGATACATTTAGTTAACATTCCGGTAATGTCTGAAATGTACCACGATCTGTCAATGCCATTTAGAAGTATTCATGATAGAACACAACATATTTAATAAACTTACCTGATTACCCCTGACTTTCAGCTATCCCGCCATTTAGGCATTTCCTACAACGCCACTTGGCGGCTGAAACATAAGCTGATGCAAGTAATGAAGGAAAGCGACGATAAACAACCACTTGAGAACATTGTTCAACTTGATGATGCCTATTGGGGGGGTAAAGGCAAAGGAGGTAAGCGTGGTCGTGGCTCTGAGAAGAAAACACCATTCGTTGCTGCACTGCAGATGAATGATGAGAAGCACCTTAAGGCTATATGTAGTTTAGTAAGTAAGGATTTCACCCAGTGTTTTTACTCCTACACCCTCTTCAGGATCCCAATTTCGGTTGCTGGCTAAAAAAGAACGTGAATCCAATTCCATAAGACCAATTATTGTTTCGGCAACTATGCGAGCACCAACAGGCCCGAGACCTTCCCCACCGTCAAAATTACCCGTTGAAGTTTCTCTTCCAATACATTCGGCTTCAGTTAGCAAGTAAAACCACAGTGGAGTACCGTTGGAAAGATCAATACCCCCCGCAATATTCGCTGCTTTTTGAGAAACTTGGTTAATTTCAGATTTACCTCGCCCCATAGCTGCAGCAATTACTTCGCCGGATGGAAGCTGAAATCCTTGCCCGCGTAGTAAATTTCGAGTGGCTAATGACGACTCACCTGTAGTGATAAATGGCAAATTTAGAAGATCCGATGCCAACTTACTGTCTAACTTTTCAGCCATTTGTACCTGATGTCCTGGATTAGCATTGACAAGCTCATTCCAGTCAACCACAGCATCAAGATCACTTAGCGGACTAAAACCTCTGCCTAACTTTTTACCAAATAGCTCAAATGACGAGCCATTTTTTTGAATTTGGATTTTCTGAGGAACCATCGAGTGTCCAAAGCGGTATGCCGCCACTGAAAACTCCACAGGGATAAATGGTGTGTCGTTATCTACACAATAAAACTGTCTGCCCCTACCCAGTATATCCGACACCACGGCGTTACCACACATAGTAGGCAAAAAGTCGTTTAGAATGCTCCACTGGTAGTGCCAAGTTGTTGTCTGTCGAGCCTTCTCGAACAATTCCGAGCCTTCCCATTCACTATGCGCCGTATGTAACGCATCTACGATTTTATTGTGAAAGCGAATCATACCGAGTTGAAGTTGCGACACAATCCGATTTTCATCATTTCGTGGATCACCAATAATTGCAGTTCCATGAGAAGTACGCTGCAAATCTTCCGCAGCTAAGACCTGAACCTGTCCAGAATAAGCAGTACCATCTGCACCGGTTAAAAGTTTTACTCCCGAAAAATCACCTGTTGCATGATAAAGGAAAGGGCTAGCCTCTGGCCCGTTCCCATAAATACAATCTAGGTCTAACGTAGGTGTCCGAGCATTGGACAACTCGCCAACGTTTACAACTTGTTCAAAGCTAGTCTCTACATCTAATGTAATATCATGATCGATGAACTGGCCAAAGAATACCATTCCAACTGGTACAGTAGCGGTACGATTTGAATTAGTACCGCCATCCATCGGGCCTCCTTGTTTCCCCAACGCTTTAAGTGTATCAACTGGCAGATAAAGTGGTGGCAAATTAAACATACGCTTAAATCGGTCTCCAGCATTTCCCTGGTGATTTAAGTGACAAAATGCGTTTATGCCAGACAAACTTTTTATTCCATGGTGTTGTGACATAATCAAATCCCTATTGTTTTTTGGTTTGCTAATGCCCTGTTAAGATATGCATAAATCTATTTCCAAGCTTCAGCATTACACTTCAACACCAAAACCATCGCCTATTTCCTATCACTTACATCTTTGCTGCCATTAAGCATAGTACTCAAAAAAGCATATACAAGTTATGCTTCTATCTGGATATATGCCATGTAACCAGCGGATCTATGATGAAACACTATTCACACTGTGTGAGAAGTTCAGACGTCCTTCAAGTGATCGAATCGTAGAGAAGGAAAATACGGAAAGGTTATGTGAATGGATGCCTTCGTGGGGATTTCTTTTTTCCTGCCATTAATCCAAGTATTGGGAAATCGTGTATTCAAATCGGAGTAAAGAACGGTGCTGACTCGTTTCTGAGCATAAATGCGCTAAGAGCAAACAACAAAAAGGCAGCGAGATCGAATCTTCGCTGCCTTTTTAGTATCAGACTTTATTACTCTCCCACAATAGATATCGGAGAACAAAAATTTTTGATCGACTTAATAGCGGATATGTTTATCGTAAGCTCTGCGCTTTTATAGTTTGATCAAATGTGAATTATCGTTCAGCTCGTTAGTTAGCGTAATGACAAAGTCGCTTGGTAGTTAGTAGTTAGAGTAAGACAGAATCCCTTGGTGCTCACAATTATCACCAAGCCATCGAAACTCGTTATTGAATAAAGGTAAGTCAACCAAATCGGTGGGCGGTTGATAAAACCTTCACTCGTTTCATTTCTTGATCCACACAATCTAACTCACGCAAACGATGTATCAAGCCAAGACAATAATTGCCTGGTAACAAGGGGATGATTAAGCAGTTCCATGTGGTGGATATTTTGAAAAGTTTCGGTCTGCGTAAATCGTAAGGCTCGCGATGAATTGGTATTCTCCCCTAACGCACTTGTCAAAGGTACGAGTCCATCTCCGACTAAATGATCAGCGATATAGTTATGTGCTTTTTGAATTATTGAACCCACCGCATAGGTTCGTATATACGTCGGTAATGCGATAACTTGCGGTCGCTCAACTGGCGCAGTAAAACGACAGCTCGACTGCCAATCATCATCACGGATATAACCATAGCGAAGATCGGTCACACCAGCACTGCGTAACCGAGTGAGCTTTGAGAATGCAACGGTGTAAGGAACACGTTCCAGCATAGCAGCAAGTGTGTTGCCTGCACGCTCTAGTGGCGCTCCCTTATGGGGGGTACCCAAAAAGAATGCGTGCTTAACGCTCTTGTGCCAACTCAAGCCGAGCTTTTCGGCATAATACAATGCACTGCGTATCACTAAACCACCCATGCTATGCCCGATAAAGGTTAAATCTTCTATTGTCACTGGCCATTGATGTACAACTTGTTCTAACTGCACGGCCAGTGCCTGACCATTTTGTGAGACATGCAAGCCACTGTTGTAGTGCAGGTGGAGGGGGGTATAGCCATGAGCGGATACAAGTGCTTCACTATGACTCTGCTGTTGAGCCAGTCCTTCCCAGTGAAGTGGACTAGAGCACAGACCGTGAACCATGAGTAGCACTTTATTAGTGGGGAGATCCACAGCAGAAACGTTGGTGGCATCTAGTGGCTGTTTGCCGTAAAAAATGGTCATCGGCAATGCCAGAGGATTACCATCAGCGACAAAGCGATCACCTATGATCCCATTTAAAAAAGATAAGGTTGCCAATCGTTGGGGATCGTATGCGTCACGACTATCAATAGATTTAATCCGTGTTTCGTTATAAGCAAAAAGCTTATCAACCCCGCTACCGACTACATTCGTTGTACCATAGATCAGTCTGTATATGCTGCCCGTTAGCCCACAACACTTACGTGACGAGGTGCCATGAGGCATGCCCAAGGTAGTATAAACCGCTTGGTGAACACCTTCTGTCACCTCAGTAATATCAAGGGTGAGCTGATGGACAAGTTTACTCAGACCTCGTAAGTCAGATCCACGTAGTTTCGTAATCCCCTTAATTGCAGCATATCTAGACATAAACGTCCCTCCAAGAATCGTTTAAGTCTAACACTTAACACGCTAGTTGCAGTGTCATCTCAATCACAACTGGACAAAAGCTTGCCAATTATATTACTAAATTAGAATGTAACGGATTAGCTCACGTATGGAAAAGCAACGTCTTAAATCAGAGGTATAACAAGGTTGTGTGCGCGCAGCGTGGCATGTTTTTTCTCCTAGATTTTTTGGTTAGCCATTTAATACACCTGACTTAAGTACCATTTCGCGAGCCCAAGCTACTTTGGGAACTTTTGTTTCACCAGCAACCCAAGCCTTGTATTGCGGGTCTGTTTGATTGCTTGATGGGTGAGCTACATGAACAAAGTACATATCACCGGCAATATATGTAGTGTCTTTTATTTTTCGTATTGGGCCAAAGACTATTCTCATTACTTTTTTACAAAGCTTAATGTAGTCCGGATCTAAGCCTAGAAGAATAAATAAGCTTCCAGGAGTAGCACCTTTTAAGTGCTTTTGAGCACAATTAGTTGCTATCTCTTCTAGCAAATGGGGATTTGCCTTTAAAATTCCTTTCATTTTATAGGAATACGCTTCATCCCTATTATTTGAACTCAACGAGCATCTAATTAATGATGCTGACTGAATGACCTCTTCATTGTTTGAGAATAAGTGTGAGAAATCAACGTCGTTTGAAATTGTTAAAGCACTCAACAACCATTTGAGTCGATGTCGCATATTTTTGAATGGAATATCTTCAAACTTGGACTCTCCACTTTTTACTTTTATTAACTCTTTGTTTTGATTTTTGCCTTTAGAAAAGCCTAGCAAATATATTTTAGGATTCTGAGCACCCCATACAGCCGGATTATTTTCAGCCCTGAGTGCCGAACCTTCCCCCCATACGTCCACACCCAACTTAGAACATTCCCCTTTGAATAAGGACTTACATTGTGTGCAATTAAGAAATTTACTATCTACCATTTGTACCTTCCTTAGTATTGGTTAACATTTTATTCGAAGGTGGGCACATTTTTATGGAAGCACACAACCGTTCAAAAATCATGTAACTGCCTAAATAATAGAAAAATTAAAAATACTCACCCCTGCCGAAAAAACGTGCTGGCGCGGATTATCAATCTACCTGCCCACCAAAGTGAACCATATTTCTCACTAAGTTATGTATATAGCACCAATAGTCAGAAAATTAGGAGCGAGAAGCGGTGATTTTCATCAAAATTGAGATATAAACAAAAGTATGACACCCCCCTCACTGTGGTTTGTCTAACTAAAAGGTGTCTATCAAGTCGGTGGCTATTCACACAACGAGGTATATGGAAAATATTCACTACCAAACATAATCCCCTGTATGCATAATCTTTTTTCTTCAGGTATAAGGATTTGAGTCTCGACCGGGAATCCGATGTATTTTCATGATACTAAAATATTGCTAAGGCGGTGTTGTGAAACTATTATAGGAATTTAAAACTATTTAATTTGAATCAACACCAACAACAAACCTAATTATTTTAAATTCTTGGCATACATACCTTTAAATCTTCTGAAGTAAATAACCCCAACTTGATAAGTAGATTTTTTAATTGGGTTTTAAAATTACACACCATTCTCTTTTCATTTCCGCTTGGCGTAGAAGCAATGGGGATTTTGTGTGCTCCAATTTTCAAAGCGCTATGCTTACCACCAGTCACTAACTTGGCATTCGGAACCCTCAACAATGACCAAGAAATCAACAACCTAAGTCTCTTACTCTTTGTGACACTTTTAATATTAGGCATAGAAAGATCCTTCTTCTAATTAATGCTAGTTATTTATTCATTACTTCGTGGGGTATAATTTAAAATGCAGAAATGATGGACTTACAAACATAACGAAAGGTTCAAACTGTTCCTTAAAACAAAAAAACAATTGAAAGTGAAGTCGTGAAGTCGTGAATTAATATTATTCTAGGTCATTATTATAGATAATTCAAATTCACATCTCATTCAAAAAATACACGACCATAAATAATTTTTATTTTAAAATAAATTTAAATTAATGCTGAAATTAAGTTATATATTGCTTGAATCACACTTAACACAAAGCCTAAACTCCCTAATAATTATTAGGGAGTTCTCCTCCCCTAAAACTACTGCCTCTCCTATCTGTAGTAGGGTATGAAGCCCAACGGAACGAAAATGTTCGCTAACAAAAAACAAGCGCGTCATTTAAATCATTTACGTGATTCAGTAACGAAGAAAGGCTCCGAATTGGAGCCATTTTATTGAGGAGAAATCACCGTGATTTTTTCGGCTCTATTACCTTTAAAATTAAAAGCTTAACGTGGTTTTTTTTCAATGGAGAAAAACCGTACGAAATGTACGTAAAAATGAACCCACTCATAAAACCAACCCTATGACTTTAGGTAGTCATTATTCCTTTTACGTTAAATAGCCAAGCTTGTTATCAAAAGCAGCCATCACAGCTCATCAGACGAGCCTAGCACCAATTTAGGGCACTTAATCAAGGCAATATGCATCCATAGCGCCTTGAAAGTTTGTGACGGCTTGAGAGTGGTTTACAAGGTAAAAATCAGCGCGTGCGTTTGAAACAAGAACCGCACAATGATGCCCATTTTTTGTGCTTTGTGAATCTTAGGTGTCAGATTAGTTATGCTTGGTTGAAATTCAACCAAGCACGGGCATGTTTTTTTTTTGACGAAACCAATAATGGGGCATTTTTGTGTTACATGCCCCGCCAGCACACAACTGGACAAAAGCTTGTTAAATACATTTCTAAATTAGCCAATCATGAATTAACTGACGTATGGCACATACCACTAATCGAGTGGTCAAGTTTTGTCAGCCACTACACTATGAATCATATACCTTATGGCTCGATATAACTTACCACTTCTAGGCCAAATCCAGACAAAGCATGATACTTCTTATCGCACGAAGAAAGTAAGTTCATCTTACTGACCCCAAGATCAGCCAATATCTGCGAACCGACACCGACTTGGCGTGACGTTCGATCTTTCTTATTCGGCTTAACGCTCACTCCAGTGTCGAGCGCTTGATAATGCTTTACACGTGCAATAGTCGATTCACACGATTCTTGTTGGCCTAATATCACCAATACACCGCCATCAGCACCAATCTTTTGCATTGATTTGTTCAATGGCCAACTTTGCTTACTGTCACGAGTCGAAAACAGCACATCATTGAAGGTATCTTGCAAATGCACTCGTACATTGGTCGGTTCGCCATTTACGTCGCCTTTACTCAATGCATAATGCACTTGGTTATCTACTGTGTCGCGATACGTGGTCATAGAGAACTCACCAAACTCAGTGGGTAGTTTGCACTCAGCAATACGCTCAATGGTGGTTTCTGTTGCATTGCGGTATTCAATCAAATCCGCAATAGTGCCGAGTTTAATGCCATGATTTTCCGCAAATACCTCCAGTTGAGGGCGCCTTGCCATCGTGCCATCTTCATTAAGGATCTCTACGATCACCGATGCTGGTTCAACCCCGGCAAGCTTCGCTAAATCACAGCCTGCTTCAGTATGGCCAGCACGAACGAGTACTCCGCCCTCTTTCGCCGCTAGTGGGAAGATGTGACCAGGGGTTACCAAATCAGTATGCTTAGCTCCTTGTGCGACTGCAGCTTGGACAGTAATAGCTCGGTCTTCTGCTGAAATGCCCGTTGTCACTCCTTGAGCCGCTTCGATAGAAATGGTAAAGGCTGTGGCCCAGGGTTCCGTTGGGTTAGATACCATCGGGAACAGGTTGAGCGATTCACAACGTTGCTTAGTCAAAGTTAAACAAATCAAACCTCGACCATGAGTAGCCATAAAGTTGATATCTTGTGCGGTCACATGCTGCGCCGCCATCATGATGTCGCCTTCGTTTTCACGATCTTCATCATCCATTAGGATGACCATTTTACCTTGGCGGTAATCTTCAATAATTTCTTCAATTGTACTAATTGGCATAGGACCGCTCGCTTAGTCAGTGATAGTGTTAATGTGTTTAATGCATTGCCTCAGTACCGAGGTAATGGTCTCCATACTTTCTGGTGAGCGCCCTCGGATAGGAAAGGAGTCCTTGCGACGATACATACGTAAAGGTTTTTCAATGCTAAAAGGGATTTGTCGTGACGCCAAAGACTGCATAATCGGCTGATAGTTAATCACTCCTTCGCCCAGCACTGGAAAGGTGAACTTGTCGTCATGCACTTGGACGTCTTTAACATGGAAATGACGGCAAAACGGCAGTGCGATCTGTGCTTCTTCACTCGGACTTAAATTCGGTACTAATGACACTGAGTTACCGGGATCAAAATTCAGAGCTAGCGCCGAATTGTCTACTTCAGACAGAATTCTTACTCCATCATGCGCGCTCGCAAACGCGTTGAAGTTATGGTCGCCGCCATTTTCGATACAGATGACACAGCCTTTATCCTTGGCATATCCAGCCAATATTTTGAGATTTTCGACAATGATGTGGCGATCGGCAATGGGACCAGTACAGGTATTTAAATAGGTAACACCCAGCGCATGGGCGAAATCGATACGCATCATAAAGTCTTCAATCGCTGACGGAGACGCTAAGTTCATCGTGCAGCCTAAAGCTTGTGTGGTCAATTGTTCTTTCTCTAGCAGAGACAACAAATATTGGGCATGGTTTTCAGAGAACATATCGCTGTCTAAACTACCGACGTAGCCCTGATTGAATGCGAACTCAACTTGGTTTACACCCAAGCTTTCAATCGTTTTTAACGATGTTTTAAGGTCATGCCCGTCAAAAATAGCCGTATTGATGGCTAGTCTTTCTAATACATTCATAGTGTCCAACCTTTTAGCAATTCATTATTTAAACCACCCACTGCTGCAACAAGACTTCCCAACCCAACAAAGAGATAAGCGAAAAACCGGTGGTAAATAGGATCACTCCCGCGGTGGCTTCTTTGGCGACTTGGTAGCGCTCGGATAGCAAGTAGACATTCAATCCCGTCGGCAGACTGGCCAAAATAACCAACACTTGAATTTCGATAACCGAGAGATAAAACACATACTGTGCGCATAACAAGATAAACAGTGG
This sequence comes from Vibrio sp. PID23_8, assembly GCF_003584965.1. NCBI lineage: Bacteria > Pseudomonadati > Pseudomonadota > Gammaproteobacteria > Vibrionales > Vibrionaceae > Vibrio > Vibrio sp. PID23_8. Next base: position 103,250 of record NZ_LIXE01000002.1, read on the forward strand.
AAATAGAAGAATCTTGATTGCCAGCAATAGGCCTATTTTTTCTTTAATCAACGAGCGAAGAGAATAAAAGCTCAAGCTCGCGCCTAAGATGAATAAAATAATCGGTATAGCGGCAGCACCAATCTTGGATAAACCATCAATGAAAAGGGCCGGAAGCTCAACATCCCACTCGTTAAGTAATAGCCCAAGCACGATGGCCAATAGGATCGGATCAGTTGCCACCTTACGGTAGCTATAAAACCCCTGCTCCCCCGAGCGAATCATTAAGATATTAACCAGTGGCAAAACCAATAGCAGGTTCGTCACGATCACACCCATCAACACTAAAGTGGCTTTAGGGCCATAAAGCGCAAGCACTAGCGGCCCCCCCACCCCAACAGCGTTAGGGTATAAAGCCGCGACAGCTTTGATATTGGACGAAGCCACCGTGTGATTGCCCTGCGTGATGAGCCAAGTTTTCACTCCCCAGAAAACAGCGCCAAAACACAAAATGTAAGTGGCAAATACCGACAATGATGGAAGATTTTGTAGATCCGTTCGATATACCGATGAAAAAAACAAGCACGGCGCAAGATAAGTAAAGGCAAAGCTTCTAACCCAATCCACTCTGGGTTTGGAAATCCCAGCAATCAACTTGGCACACCCAAGGCCAAGAATGATCCAGGTCATTAACGTAGCTTGCTCCATGCCCGACCCTAACCGCAGCTGCGTTCAGCGATACTCAGTAACTCTGAGTAACCGTCTGCTTCCCATGCAGTTCGGCCAACAAACACACCATCGATATCCGGCTGTTCGATTAAGCCACCAGCATTGGACAAATTCACGCTACCGCCATACAGCAGAAGCATGCTTTGAGAGACGTCTTCACCATATAGCTCTGCCAGCGCTGAGCGAATCGCTTGGTGGATGGTTTGCGCTTCTTCTTTAGTTGCCGGCACGCCATGTTCACCTATCGCCCAAACGGGTTCATAGGCAATCACGACCTGCGTTAACGACTCAACGGGAACGTCATACAATGCAATTTTCACTTGTCGAATGACAGTTTCAGCCGATACGTCCCACTGTTTCTCTTGCGCGGTATCACCAACGCACACCAATGGTGTTAAGCCATGACGCAATGCAGCATGCACTTTCAAATTGACCGTTTCGTCGGTTTCACCAAACATGGCACGACGCTCAGAGTGACCAATCTCGACAATCGTGGCACCGCAGTCTTTCGCCATCAGAGGAGACACTTCCCCCGTGTATGCGCCGTCATCCTGCCAACAAATGTTCTGCACACCGACTCGAATTGGCTGTTCGCTGAACAAATTGGACACCATTTGTAGGTAAGGGAAAGGTGGGATAACGAAAGGTTGAATGCGACTCGAACAATGCTTCAATGAAGGCAAGACAGCAGAAGCCCAAGCTTCGGCTGTTTGCGTATTTTTGTTCATTTTCCAGCTAGTGCCGATCCAAATCTTCTTCATGCGGTAACCTGCTCAGTCGCATATTCATTCATGTACTGCAGAATAAACGCCATCGACATCGCACCGGGATCTGGATGGCCTAGCGAACGCTCGCCCAGTGTTTTTGCTTTACCTGTAGTTGCAATCATGTCTTTGGTTGCTTCCACACCTTGCTCCGCTGCTTGAGCAATAGCCGGCAGCGTGTCGGTTAATGGACCAGAAAGTTGTTCTGATTTCTCGACCGCAGCCACTAATGCATCGATCATGGTTTTATCACCCGGATTAGCACCACCGCGATCATAAACCCCTTGTAAGCCGCCTGCTAGGAACGTAGATAACGTAGCCGTATCCAGCTCTGTTGCACCTTTAATTGACTTCGCACCGCTGCGAAATAGAGTACCGAAAATCGCACCGGAAGCACCGCCCATGGTCGCCATCATCGTCGAGCCGATTTTCAACAGTAATTTGCTGACATCTTCCGGCTGATAATCACTGTCTAAAAGCTCTGCAACCGCTTTGAAGCCACGCTCCATACCAATGCCGTGGTCACCATCACCAATCGCTTGGTCGTATTTGGTTAATACTGGCTCACTTGCAACCATCTTTTGCGCAACATAAGCCATCATGTTTTTCGCTGTTAATGCATCCATCTTTATTTCCTCAACGCAAATGATTCACAAGGTAGGTCAAATAATGTTTTTAGTTCGTCATCGAGCTTCATAAGAGTGATCGAGTAACCTGACATCTCTTGTGAGGTACAGTAGTTACCGACCAAGGTGTTATGTACTTTGATGCCGCGCTCGGTCAACTTGACGTGGGCACGACGGTTAGCAATCAGCAGCTCCATATAAGTCGAAGCGCCAAGGTTATTTACTAGCAAACAGACCTCGTCACCTGATTGGTAAGGCAGATCATCACACAGTTGGTCTATCAAGCGATCCACCACTTCATCTGCCGACGTCATTTTTTCGCGTGATACACCCGGTTCACCATGCAAGCCCATGCCGATTTCTAACTCGTCGTGTGGCAGTTCAAAGTTGAAGGTATTGGTTTGTGGAATCGAACCTGCCGATAGCGCAACACCAATGGAGCGAGTGTTATCACGAGCACGCTCTGTCACCGCTACAATCTTGTCGAAGTCATTGTATTGCTCAGAAGCCGCGCCTGCGATCTTCAGCACATACAAATCTCCTGCGGTGCCACGGCGCTCTTGAATTTTGTCTAACGGTGCTGAAGCCACATCATCCCAAACACGAATGGTGTGAGTTTTGATGTCATCATCATCCGCAAGCTCGGCCGCGATATCGAAATTCATATTATCGCCAGCGTAATTACCATAAATGTAAATCACACCTTTACCGTTATTGACCGCTTCAGTAGTTTGTAAAATCACGTTAGGCGCAGGCGCTGCAAAGATATCGCCGAGTGCCGCTGCATCCGCTAAGCCTCGGCCAACATAACCCGCAAATAAAGGCTCGTGCCCTGCACCACCACCAGTGACAATCGCCACTTTGTCTGATGGAAAATCTGTGCGCATCGCCGCGGTAATCCCCGGTAATGCTTCCAATTTTCCATTCATTGCCGAGAGCAAACCATCGAACTGCTCCTGAGCAACATTCATAGGGTCATTAATTAATTTTTTTGGCTTTCTCATATTCTTCCCTGCCCTACTACTGATTGTTAACTTGGTAGCTAGATGCCATACGGACCGTCAGCTTGAGTGCATTTTCCATCGCTGGTGTCGACGCGACATTCTTGCCGTAGATATCAAATGCGCTGCCATGGTTTGCCGTTGCAATCGGAATTGGGATCCCTCCTTGAACGGTCACACCACGATCGAAGCCCATCATCTTCAGTGCGGTTGCACCTTGATCGTGATACATGGATACGATTGAGTTCATGCTCTCTTTCTCCACCACCCACATCGTGGTATCACCTGGGAAAGGTCCGAACGCTTGGATGCCCTTCTGCTTAGCTTTCTCAATCGCTGGTGTGATTACCGTGATTTCTTCATCACCAAACAGGCCACCTTCACCGCCGTGCGGGTTAAGTGCTTGCACCGCAATACGAGGCTGCTCAAAACCAGCAGACTTCAAGGTTGTGTTCATCAACTCGATGGTTTCTAGCACAGAATCTACCGTGAGATTTTCCACCACATTCTTGAATGGAATATGCGAAGTCACGCGTCCAGCCCAAATGTCATCGACCACATTCACTTCACAGCCAAAACCGTGGAAGTCCGTCAGTTCTGCAAACCATGACAGTTCATCACGATGTGCTAGCCCTGCCATGTTCATCGCTTGCTTGTTCAATGGTGCGAAGCAGATACCATGTGTTTTGTGCGCTAACGTTAGGTCAACAGCAATTTTCAGTGTTTCCAGTACATAGGTACCACCTTGCGGCGTGGCTTGGCCGTATTCAATTGCATCCGCGTGAGAGCTTGAGAAGCTCAGCAATACAGGCTTACCCGACTGGAAATCTGCTTGTTCAAAGTTGTCGACCACATCGTAATCAAATGACACTTGCGCGATGTCCATGCCTTTGCGCAGTTCATACTCATCGGCAATGATCAGAATGTTTGCTTGTTGGCGGTTTGCTTCCTCAGCCAATACTTTTACTGCCACTTCAGGACCGATACCTGAAGGGTCGCCAAGTACAAGAGCAATAGTAGGTTTAGTCATTTTTCAAATCCTTGAAGTTATTTATACATGTAGTCTACAAAGCCAACAGACAGTGCTGGAACGTAGGTCGCAAGCATTAACACTGCGAACAGAACACCAATAAATAGAATGTTCACTTTAGTTACTTGCCAAATGTCACGCTTCGCTATCGAACACGCGGTGATCAGCACACTCGCAACCGGAGGCGTCTGCTGACCAATCGAGATATTAAGCGCAAGCATTATGCCGAAGTGGATTGGGTCGATCCCCAACTCATGAATCAGCGGTAATACAATTGGCACCGTTAAGATGATCGCTGCCGCACCATGTAGGAACACGCCAACAACCAGTAGCATTAGGTTCAGCATCATCAGCACAACGTATTTGTTTTCGGAGATGCTAAGAATGCCTGCAGCCATTGCTTGTGGTACTTCTTGCTCAGTTAGGAACAAACCAAGCACCGCTGAAGTCGCCACCAATAGCATCACTACTGAGGTACCCGTAACGCCTTCCATCATCGCTTTGTAAAACAGCTTTAGGTTCATTTCACGGTAGATGAAAACACTGATAACAATCGCAAGTAGTACTGCAATGCCCGCAGCTTCTGTGGCGGTCATAAAGCCAGAAAGAATCCCGCCTAGAATGGCGAACGGCAGAGTCAGTGCCCAAAACGCATCTTTAAATGCCACCCACAACTTACGTAAGCTGAACGACTCTTCACGAGGTAAATCGTATTTCACTGCGTAGTAGTAACATACCGCAAACATACCCGCCGCACCCAGTAGGCCAGAAATTATGCCAGCGACGAATAGCTGCGAGATCGATACGTCCGCCATCGCGCCGTAAATAATCATAGGTAGAGAAGGTGGGATGATAACCGCGAGTGAGGCTGAAGAAGACGTGACTGCCGCAGAGAAACTACCCGAGTAACCTCGTTTTTTCATTGCAGGAATCAAGATCGAGCCTAGCGCTGCAACGTCGGCTACCGCGGAACCCGAGATCTCAGCGAAGATCATCGATACCCCAACGTTAACCATTGAAAGGCCACCGCGGACAAAACCCACAATCGCGTTAACAAAATTAATCAAACGCAGCGAGATACCACCGGTATTCATCAATGCGCCAGCAAAAACAAACAATGGAATAGACAGCAGGGTAAATTTAGAGCCACCTTCAAACATCGCCAATGCCGCGTTATAGATCGCATCGATGCCCGATGTCGCTACCATACCAATCAGAGCTACAGCGCCAATCGCTATACCAATTGGAACGTTGATCATTACCAAGCCAATTAAACAAAATAGTACAACTAGCGCGCTCATTTCACAGCCTCCATGGCTTTAGCCATATCTTTTTTCGCATCCTTAATGGCTTCTCTGATCTCTTCGTTTTCTTGGTTTGAACCTAGGCGAACCCATGCCCATGCTTTAGGGAAAGAACACAATTGCGCCACAATGAACAGCACCGCACCAATTGGTAGTGCTGATTGCGCAAAGGCTAAAGGGATAAAATCTAGACTGGTTAGCGTCTCGTCACCGAAGATTTGTAAGATGTAGTAGCTGGCCCAAGCAATCACTGCAAAGAACGCAATGACGATGAATTCACTCAATAGGAAAATGGCTTTGCGCATACCCAGCGGCATATTAGCCACCAACCCACCAAAGCCCATATGCGTGCGCTTTAACGCACACAAAGCCGAGCCATAGAAGGTCAACCAAGCTAAAAGAATGGCCGACACTTCGTCGTACCAATGAAGAGAAGCGCCGCTAAACCGTGAAAAAACAGCGACAATAATAATGGTGCTTAATGCGATGAGAATCGTCATCGAAATCGTGATCAGCACTTTTTCTAGAATATTTGAAATTGTATTTATGCTAGCTAAAAAAGACATCGTAAGCCCTCGTAACAAGTGACAGCTAGACTGCGCTTTCCAGCGCAGTACTTAGAGATAAACGTTAGGGCGTTTTACCTTAGTTACTTGCCGCCAGAACCTTGTCTAACATCACCTTGCCGTTGTTTACGTTTTTCACGAAGTCGTCGTAGATTGGCTGACTTGCGCTAACAAAGGCATCGCGGTTTGCAACGTTAAGCTTCATACCACCCGCAACCAGCTTATCTTTTAGCTCGTTCTCAAGTTTTGTTGCTTGTTGATAGCCCCATTGCTGCGCTTGCTTCGCAGAGCTTTCTAAGATTGCACGAACATCATCAGGGAACTTACCATAGTGGCGTGCTCCCGCAGTGAGGTACGCTGGCGTGTACACGTGGTTTGTCACACTTAGGTAATCCTGTACTTCATGCAATTTTGCCGCGTAAATGTTGGTGTATGGGTTTTCTTGCCCATCGATAACACCAGTTTGTAGACCAATGAATACTTCACTAAAACTCATTGGCGTTGGGTTAGCCCCCCAGTTTTTGAACATTTTCACGCGCCATGAGCTGTTTGGCGTACGAACTTTCAAGCCTTGCAAATCTTCTGGTGTATTGATTGGGCGTTTCGCGTTAGTAATGTTGCGGAAGCCATTTTCCCAAAAGCCAATGACTTTGTAGCCTTTCTTCTCAGCTGCAGGCGCAATGTATGGCCAGAATACGTCTTGCTCAATTTTGGCAACGTGTTCACGGTCAGACACGAGGAATGGCAGTTCAAACAGTGCCATTTCTGATACGTGAGTTGGCAGTGTTGACGTTAGTAGCGCCAAATCCACTGTGCCCAATTTCAGTTTTTGTTGAACATCTTTGTCTTTACCTAATTGAGCTGCACCGAAGAACTTCAGGTTGTAATCGATGCCTTGTTTCTTAAACTCTTCGTTCGCAACTTCGGTGAAGTATTGAGTTGTGTTGTACTGGAGTGAGCCGACTTGAGCACTGGTTGCCACTTTCAGGTCTTCTGCAAATGCGTTAGTCGATAGTAGGGTTGTGATTGCAAGTGCAGTAAGCGTTAGTTTGGTATTTTTCATTTTTATTTCCACGTTATTCCATTAAACATTGAATCTAAATTAACTAATAAACTCTCTCTCGATCTCCTTGATTCTATTTAACTTTTCAGTAGATGGGCCATCAGAAAACTCAGAATCCAACCAAGTATCCAAAATCGACTTAGCTAACTCATGACCGATGACTCGCGCTCCCATTGTGATAATTTGAGCATCGTTACTTTTACGCGCTCGCTCTGCTGAAAAAGTATCGTGGCAAAGAGCAGCTCGAATGCCCGGTACTTTGTTCGCAACTATTGAGACACCAATCCCCGTACCACAGAGAATAATTCCGCGTTGATGTTTACCTTCTCTGACAGCAACACTGACTGTCTTTGCTATGTCTGGGTAAAGCTCTGCATTTTGTGGATCGATTCCATAATCAACAAATTCAATACCTTTCGAAGCCAAGTGCGATTTCAGGCACTCTTTCAACTCAATCGCCGCATCATCACAACCTATCGCTATCATGTTTCCTCCTGTTCATATGACCACGAAAGTTACAAATGATATTGGACCATTACACAGACAAATAACATATCAACATTTACCAAGTGGGATTTTGATCACTAATTAGTTACGTTTTGATAACAACTGCGTGATCGCCATAGCGCTGGATATTTAAATTTATAATTATGTGAACCGTAATAGCTAATTTTATATAAAAACAATTAACCCAATAAAAACAACAACATAATCTAATAAGTTCTATCTAAACAGCACCATAAGTAGAGCCTAAAATCTAATTTTAACTATGAAACACTCAGCAAGCATTCACTAAACCAATGCGCACATAACAATTAACCTTTGAACTGGCTATATCGTGTTCGTTTGTTTTGCATAATGAGCACATGTTTAGTAATCTGAACAAATGAACAACCATGAATACTTTGATAAGGACCTGTACCATGGATGAACTAGGCTTCGCTCTCGCACAAGTAGCCGAGCATGCCGCTTTAGCTGGCTACCAATGGCTTGGTAGAGGAGACAAAGAAAAAGCAGACGCCGCTGCTGTAGAAGCAATGCGCTTACAACTGAATTGAACTCAGGTCGACGCAACCATTGTGATTGGCGAGAGAGAAATCGATGAAGCGCCAATGCTATATATAGGTGAGCAACTCGGGCTAGGTGGTGTTGAGATTGATATCGCAGTAGACCCTATTGAAGGTACGCGCATGACAGCCATGGGACAATCCAATGCGCTTGCCGTACTCGCGGCAACCGGAATCACTAGGGGCGACGTACTTAACGGTGTTCATAAGCAGGGCCTATCACTAACTACCGAGACTCTACTTGTACAAGGCAAGTCAAAAAAGATTAGAATGTTCAAATCCACTCATGATTCACGCCTGCTAGATAATGAACTTGAGTCAGCCGCGATATAAACAAGAGCCGCATTAAGCAGCCATTTCACAAGGAACAACATGGAACTGAATAATATTGAACAGGCCGAAGAGACTAACCTACTCACCGAAATCTCGGTTGCGTATTACCAAGACGGTGCCACTCAGGAAGAGATTTCAAAACGATTTGGTTTATCTCGCGTCAAAATTGGCCGCTTATTAAAACGCGCAAGAGACCAAGGTATTGTCGAAATTAAGGTCAAGTACCACCCTGTATTTGGTGCCAAGCTGGAAGAACAGCTTAAAGAGCGTTTTGGCCTTAAGCGTGCACTGATCGCTCTGGACCAACCAACCGAAGACGAACAGCGGTCACTACTCGCCGGAGTGGTATCGACATACCTATCCGCGACTCTCAAAGACGGCATGGTCGTGTCGGTTGGCCAAGGACGAAATGTGTCTGCGGTATCGGAACATACCGGTATTGTGAACCCTAAAAAGTGTACCTTTGTGTCAAGTATCGGCGGGATTCACCCACGAGGCGGTATCCTCAATGCCGACCATATTTCGCGTCGCTTCGCTAAGACCTTTGGCGGGGTTAGTGAGACACTGTATGCGCCAGCGTATATCCGTAACCCTCAGTTACGTAGCGCACTACTAGAGGATGAAACGGTACAGCAAACCATGGACATTGCTCGTAAAGCTGATGTCGCATTGGTTGGTATCGGTGATTTGAACGAAAGTAGCTATATGGTCAACCTAGGATGGTTCTCAGTACAAGAAATGGTTGAGGCCCGTATTCAGCAAGGCGTTGTAGGGGAAGTTGGCGGTTATGATTTCTACGACATCAAAGGGGAAGTTCAGGACACAAAAATGAGTAATCGTGTCATTGGCTTAACCATTTCCGATTACCAGAAGATCCCTCAGGTTATCGCCATAGCCGCAGAAAGCAGTAAGCCATTATCGATTGTTGGAGCTCTTCGTACCGGAGCAATTGATATTCTAGCAACGAGCGTTGCCAACGCGATTACCATCTTAAATTTGGACGCGCAAAAATAGAAGTGCCAACTCAGTCGAGGTTTATAAACGAGGGTATTCAGGCTTCTGTGTCTGCTAATTTTAGTTAGATATCTAAGACTTCATCCAAGCGCCCCTCAAAGTGAATCGCCAGTTGAGACAATGTCATATTTCAGTTCTGGATTGGCATTGTCCATTTCTTAGATGCGTTTAATATCCTAGCATAAAGCGGCTTGAGCAAGCTATTTTCATTTGGGAACCCACCCTTAGTTTTGGTCAGTTTACGGAAGTGACGATGGACGGCTTCGATAGCAATCGCCTCTGGGAAGCCTGTAAGCCCATCTACGCAGGCGATAAGTTTAACTCTGCTAATGTTTTATTCTCTTTTAACGAAAAACCATATCGATAAAGCAAGCCTTCCGTTTCTCTCGCCGTGTAAAAAGTTATCCAAGGCTCCCCTACTTTCGCAGAAAAATGCTTTATTGCTTCCGCTCGCTCACTGCGTTGGGATAACCCTTACCAAAACAGGCTGCTGGATTTTCATCCAAGCATTTATCAACGTACAATATAAAAAAAGTGGCGCTTGTTTCTTGAGTCAGCACCGCGAGCTCTTTCATCGTCGACTCATACTTCTCTTTTCTCCGCGACTAGAAATCAAACGCAAACCCCGCTCCAAAGGCACTTTCATCAAAATCATAATTTGATATCGTCAGGCCATAACCAGTCTCCGCTTTCATGTAACCCCGCAAGCCCTGATAAACAGGGAAGTCCCAAGAGAGTCGGTAGAAACCGTATTGCCAATCTTTAGTAAACAAGTTCGCGACGGTGAGCTTTACTTCATTGTCATTGACTGGAAGCCAGCCTAGATCCAACTCACCGTAACCAAGATAGTCGACAATGCCTGGGTTGTAGTCTTTATTACCCACATCTATCCACGGCTTAACGCGCACAAAGCCTGTATCGAAATCCCATTTGGTGTCGAGATAAGCGCGGTTCCAGCTTACTTCGTCCGTGCCGCCAGCGCCATTAGACTGATGTTCAAAACCGAATGAAAGTTGCCATGGGTTAACGTTCCAACGGTAAAAAAGGTCAGGGTTGTATTGGTCATCCCGAAAGTAGGCAGAGTCGTCATACGCTTCCCAGTTCGAACGCTGTGTGTAAGCAGCAAACAAGCCATGATCGCCAAAAGACAATAGCTTGTATTTCATACTTATTTGAAATTGGATAAATACGTCCTTTGCGGCATGACCATTAGGGTTTAGCGGTGCAAAGCGCTTCTGGTTGACTTTCGACTCGGTATAAAACGGGAGTAAATAATTGTCGCTATGTGCGGAAAAACGGCTCTCACTGGCCAAGATTTGAGGCACTATTATTAAGGGAAGAGCCGCTACACCCGCCAGTTGTTTAAACGTAAACATTTCTATCCTTTTAAGGAACGTAATCCATTGATATGAGTATAGAAGAAACTAAATTTATCACTATTTCATTTTTTCACCGAATTGGGCCCTGCGTATTCCCCACCCACGCAAAGCACCGTTTGTGAACCAAATGATCATTCATTTTGTGCCATTCAAAATCATTTTTGATACACGTCTGGTTGCCATATCTGCATAAAGTTCTCAACTGGTTCTATTGGTTTAAAACCATATTGCGCATACAACCCATGTGCGTCACGCGTCGCAAGCATCATTCTGCGTAAACCTTGAAGCTCTGGATGGGCCACAATTTCAGAAATTAACCACTTACTTATGCCTTGCCCACGGTAATCTGGGAGCACGAAAACATCGGCGAGATAAGCGAAGGTGGCTTTGTCAGTAATAAGGCGAGCAAACGCGACTTGTTGATTCGACTCGGTAAACACGCCGAAACAAAAGGAGTTTCGCACCGCTTTATCTAGCGTGTCTCTTGGCAGTCCTTTTGCCCAATAGCTCTGTGAAATGAACTGATGGATGCAATCCAGATCCATCTCTGCAAAGGCTGTGCTAATGCGATATCCTTGCATGGTGTCCTTCCAGAAAGTTGATTAACTTGGCTTTCTTAGCTCCAAGAGCAAGTAACGGCATACATATCCAGCACCTGATGTGTAGCCAACAAGGTTTTCTAGTGATACGACTTCAAGCCCTGCATTTTGGCTGAATTCGCAGACTTCACTCTCGGTGTAAGCCGTATGTACAACCGTACCACTATAAGTGTTTCTCGGCAGGTCTTTTCCATCTGGGTCGTGACATTGGAAACTGATAAAACAGCGTCCGTCGGCATTTAGCTTATTAGCGATGCATTGCAGTAGCGACTGAGGATTGGTAAGGAATTCCGTGAAACCGAGTGCAGTAATGATATCGAAGGTTTGATTGAAAATCGGAGAGAAAGGTTGGTCTAGGTTATGGACGCTGACGCTTTGATAGAAGTTTGTCTCGCGTGCTTTATCGACCATTTTGGATGAAATATCCAAGCCGTGAAGAGTAGCTTCTGGGTAATGCGTTTTGATGACCTCCCCGATACTGCCTGTGGCACAAGCCAAATCGAGAGCAGAGACTTGTTTAAGATCGAGTGTTTTTAACTTTTCATCTACCCAATGTGGGCCAACGTATTGGCTGTCTTTAATTAGCTTCTGATAGCGCTCAGATACTTCATCATACATTTTGGCAACGTCCATGTTCCCTCCTTTATCATTGAACGTTGCCAATGTAGCACGCCATATTCACTTAAACACCTATGTTATTGTAAAAGCGTGAAAAAAGTCGACATGCTACACATTGATTTAGGCCATCCAGATCCTTGCTAAAATGCCTATTGGTGTCGTAACACCTGTGGTGATTGAGCTTACCTTTCCATCTTTTAATACATAGAGAGTCGGCGTCACGCTGATGCTCCATTCTTGCATAATGCTGCTTTTCGGATCGTTGATGTTGTCGAACTGGTAGTCTTTCGCCTGCATGAACTTTTGTACGCGCGCTTCCGGTCCGGATGCGCCGGATACTGCAACCACTTCATAGTAATCGCTTAACCAACTCACGCTTGGGCTAACAAACTTACACGCCGGACACCAAGTTGCCCAAAAGTACACAACCACTGGTTCTTCATGACTTTTGGCAATCACATCGACAAATTCGCCATCGGCCATGATCGCACTCAGAGGCGGCGCTTGCTCTTTAGGGATGTCTTTGGTGCGGTACCAATCCATGGCGACCGAAATCACGGTCACCATGAGCACCATTTGCAACGCTTGACTGAGCCAGTATTTGAGCGACTTGCGCTTTTTTACTGTGTTCACTTAATCGCGCCTCCGCTTGCTTGTTCGATGGCTTTCACCACCACATCGTCAGTCAGAATCACTGGCAGAGGAATCCCCTCTGGTGCTGCTGGACCATACACGATGTTAAATGGCACGCCAAAGCGACCGTGCGCACGTAAGAAGTCGGTCACTGAGCCGTTCGGATGTGTCCAATCGCCTTTCAGTGTCGCTACATTCGGACTTTGCAACAGTGAGTAAACCGGATCTTGCCAGATCACGCCGATCTTGTTGGCTTTACAGGTCACACACCAATCTGCGGTCACATCGACGAACACCACGCGGCCATTCTTAACATGTTCAGCAATCGCTTCGTTGGACAGTTTTTCCCAAGCCAAATCTTGTGGTAATGGCGTTGCCCAGTGATTGGCTGTCACGCTGCCGAGTACCAGACCACCAGCAATCAGAATCAACGAAACCGTGCCGGAAATTGCTAGCGCTTTATTGCCATAAATACGTTTAACACGGGCCATGATGACGATGAACGCAACCAAGCCGATCAGGATGACCCAAAACACAGGCAAGTGATTCGCCATCAGTGACAACAACCAAGCACTGGTTGCCAGCATCATGATGCCGAATACGATTTTCACGACATTCATCCATTGACCTGGTTTTGGCAGTTTCAACGCAATGCCAGGGAAAATAGCGACTAAGATCCAAGGTAGCGCCATGCCTAACGCCAATGCAGTGAAGATAGCAAACAGAGTCACCACGTCTGCACCCAGCGCAAACGCAACAGCAGTTCCAAGGAAAGGTGCTGAACAAGGCGTTGCTAGCAGAGTCGCGAACATACCTTGCACGTAATGTCCAAATAGCGAGTTATCGCCTTTCGAAGCTAACCAAGTATTCGTACCTGAAGACAGGCGAATTTCAAACAAGCCAAGCATGTTGGCACCAAACAGTCCGGTTACCAACAGCATTAAGCCTAAGAACCATGGGCTTTGAAATTGCATACCCCATCCGATAGCGTTACCTGTCAGTTTCAGCACTAAGATAAAGCCAGCCAATAACCAGAACGAGGTCAGAATACCTAACGAAGAAGCAATGAATTGCGTGCGAATTTGACGACGTTCCACCCCCTGCGCCGCCACAATACTGCTTAGCTTCATGCCCAGAACTGGCAATACGCAAGGCATGATATTCAAAATCAAACCGCCTAATAGCGCGAACAAGAATATGTTCACCAGTGAGGTACTTGGCAAAGCTTCAGTAATCACTCCTGTTTTTGCTTGCGCGGTTTCTTGTGCCAGCAAGTTGTTGTCTTTGATTGAGACGTAAATCGATTGGTTATCCAGCTCTACATCACCCAACCAAGTATTCACTAGGTAGTTTACGGTAAGCGTATTGCCCTTTTGATGCTGCCCTTCTAATTTGAAGCTGTAATCGCTGGTTGCTTCATCGACGCCATCAACCAACACTTCTGGTTTTTGCCAACCTTGTGAGTTGGTCAGTTTAATTTGCAGCTTAGATTGGTTTGCATCCCAGTTTGCTTCTGTCACTTCAACAAATGGCGACGCTTGAGGCACACTGCTGACCGCTTGCGCGTAGGTGAACATCACACCTTCATCAACTTGTAAGTCGGAAGGCAAGAAAGACAGCTGAATGTGGTAATCCGTCAATACACAGATCGTTGTACACGAAGACAACGTCAGGGTCGCATCAATCACCACTGGTTTGCTCATGTCTTCAACATGGAACGTCATCGGGAAAACGGTATCACCTTTGTAACCTAACGTCTCGACACCAAGTAGCTCGTACTTTTTCGGATAAGGCCACTGCCAATCTACGTTCGTCAGGTTCTGAGAGTTGTTCCACTTAATTGAGGGCGCAACGCCTCCCTCACCCGGCGAACGCCAATAGGTTTTCCAATCGCCACTGAGTTTGACATCAAGGTATCCCGTTACGGTTTTTGCTAGACGATCTTGCTGCCCGGTAAGCACCAGACGCGTTTGTACTGGCGGGTGTTGCGGATTCGTAAGCCATCCGGTATCCGTCGTTTTCGCGTGCACGAATAACGAAAACAAAGTGAGTGCTAACGTCAGGAAACAGCGAAACGAAGCATGGCTTAAGATCGATAGACGCATTGTGAACTCTATAACAGTGGAAACATGGGAAATCATACGTGAGCGTCACTAAAGCTCAAGAGTTCTTGTTTTAAGGAACACTAAATAAGAGTGATAATCTTAAGGTTACTCTTTCTTCAAGTCATTCAACATGCTCAATAAAATAACCTTGCTGACATTCGCTCGTTCGTTTTGATCGCGCAACTGGGTAATTTCACTAAAGCCGCTGAAGCTCTTTCGGTGTCACGTTCTCATAATATTATCCTTATAAAAAACGCCTCCATCTCTGGAGGCGTTTATCTTAGTGACTAAATTGGTAGGGACTACTTAAGTAAAATGCGTCATACCTAAGCTTGCACTGGAACTCTCTCTGCTTGAGTTTCTTGTTCAGCTTCCTCTTTATTGAAGCCTTCATGAAGATGGTAGTAACGTTGGTAAATCACGCCACTGATAGCCATCATGATTGCTGGTAGACCAATCATCATAAATTCTAGACCCATGATGGTGCTTGCTGATTGCTCAACGTTTGGTACGTAGCCCACAACAGATAGACCCACACCCACGATGAAGCCGCCCGCTGCACCTGCAAATTTCACTAGCATCGTTTGTACTGAGAAGATAACACTCTCACTGCGGCGGCCTGTTTTGTGCTCACCGTAGTCTACAACGTCAGCTAGCATTACTGTTTGAAGTGCGTTCGCGATACCTACGCCAAACTTAATTGCCGCACCCGCCATACCAATCATTAGCGCGTTTGCAGGAGCGATAAAGCCCATCAATAACAGAAGTACGCAAGATAAAATTGGGAAACCACAAGCGATAGGCCATAGAAGCTTACGCGGCAGCAATGAAGCAATACGTGGGAACAAGAACACACCCGCCACTTCCGCTGCGCCAGCTACTGCCATGTAAACTGGGAATAGTTCTGCGTTGCCGAGTGCGTAAGAGAAGTAGTAAATCGCAAAGCCACCAACTAATAGATTCGCAATTTGGAAAGACAAAACGGTACCGATCAGTGCTTTAAGCTGGTCATTTTTACCGATGATAGTCAGTACGTCTTTGAAGTTGAATTTCTCTGCTGGTTTCGCATTCGCCGGTGCTGCTTTCTCTTTTACGTTACGAGCAATCAAGAATGCGCTCATCACAAACAGAACCGCAATCAGCATCGCAACATTGAAGAAACCGTCGCCTTGGTTGCCGTTACCTAGCTCGCCCACAATGTGCAGACCGTAAGTACCAGTAATGAACCATGCAAGGCTTGCGAACAGACGTGGCCATACCACAAGTTTTTCACGTTCTTGGCGAGAGCTTGATAGCGCAGGAATCATTGACCAGTATGGGATATCCATAATGGTGTACGTTAGACCCCAAAGGATGTATGCCGCCGCTGCGTAGATGTAAAGCGTAGTGCCTTCAAACATGTGTGTACTGAAAAGGCCAACCAGCACTACTGCGTTTAAGAGCGTACCAATCACAATCCAAGGACGGAATTTACCGAATTTTGAGCGCGTGTTGTCAACGATCACTCCCATCATTGGGTCAGTGATGGCATCGATAACACGAGCGGCTAAGAAGATGGTGCCAACGAAAGCAGCAGACAAGCCGGCTACGTCAGTGAAGTAGAACATTAAGAAGATGTAGATAGGTGCACATGCAAAGTCTTTACCGAGTGCGCCAAGACCGTAGGACAGCTTGGTTTGTAGCGTAATTTTATCAGACATAATCGTTCCTTAGTGTCGTACTGCTATTCATTCCCCTAACTAGAATTCATAACGTCGACGTCTTTTATTTATATTTCGATACTAATGCTACTCACACACTGAATGCCTTACTGTGATCAAAAACCGCTTTATGGGAACGTTTACAGGCAAGTTTTCAAAATGAGACATCGAACAATATTTAGACCTATTAATGGGAGAATATCGTGTTATTTGGGCATTTTTATCAACACTTTACGTTCATTAAGCATGAGAACGATTTCAAATATCCAATTAAAACCAACGCAAAAAGCCGTACAACCTTATAGGTTGTACGGCATACGTTTACGGTTGATAAGCGATAGGTCTCGAATATCGCGAGGTTTAGGGAAAATTGTTAACTGATACGCTCAAACTTCACCAACATTGCGCTTTCTGCATCAAGAATTGGCATGGTTAATCCGATCTCTTCACACCAAGCTCCTGAGAGTTCACAGCCTGATTCAGTCCAAGGCGGTTGGTAGTTAACAATGTCACCGTAATTCGATGGTTTATCTAACACAGACACTCGGTATGTCGCCTTTGGCTCTAACCCCGGTACTCGTAAGTGACCACTCAATGAGTTGGTTGGCATCGCGAGCTGAGCAATCATCACCACCGCTTCCGATTGGTCATGAGAAACCACCGCATGAATTTGATGTGCTTTATCGTCGGTTGGGATTCGCCAAGTTCTGCCGCTGTGTAGCAATGGACGCAGCATTTTGTGCAGCTTGATGTAGCGTTCAAAGCCTTCTTTTTCCACTTGTTCTTCTTTCACTGGGTCAAGCTCAATCCCCATATGACCGAACAGTGCCGTAAGCCCTCGGAACTCGATACTGTGACGACGGCGTGTACTATGACAATGACTCGCACCAATATGGCTACCCATCACTTCTGGCGGGAAGAAGTAGCTCATACCGCGTTGAATGGTTTGACGCTCAAGTGCGTCGTTGTTATCTGAAGCCCAGAATCGATGAGTCCGTTTCAGCACTTCAAAGTCAATACGACCACCGCCTGCCGCACAAGATTCGATCTCGACATTTGGGTGTTTATCACGAACTTTATCCACTAAGTCATAGTAACGTTGGGTTTGATTGTGCGCAGACGCCTGACCTAGATGCGCAGGCTGAACGACTTCACGGTTCATATCCCACTTAATGTAGGCGATATTGTAAGTCGATAAGAAGTGATCCAATCGCTCAAACAGGAAGTTAAACGCATCATCATTTTGTAGGTTAATCACATATTGATTGCGACCTGTTGGCTGCTCGTAGCCGTCAACTGCCAACAACCATTCTGGATGAGCACGATATAAATCCGAATCTTTGTTGATCATCTCTGGCTCGAACCACAGACCGAATTCCATGCCGAGCTTATTCACGTGTTCAACAATCGGCTGTAAACCATGTGGATACTTAGTTTCACATAGAAACCAATCTCCCAATCCAGCTTTATCACCATTGCGCCCTTTGAACCAACCATCATCAATGATAAAACGTTCAACACCCATCTCCGCCGACTGGGTTGCCATCGACATGATGTATTCTGGATCGTGGTCGAAGTAGATGCCTTCCCACGTATTGAGGTGGACCGGGCGAGCCTTGTCTTTAAAATCGCTTGGTAAAATAGTTTCGCGAACATGCGAATGGAAATGATGGCTCATGCCATTGAGGCCAGTATGACTGTGACTCGCATACAACCATGGAGTGGTTACACTTTCCCCCTCGTTCAGCGCAACTTCCCCTGGTAAATATATAACTTCCGCTTGCATGTATCGACGGCCATCCGCTTTTACATCCACACGCAATCTGTGGTTGCCACTCCATGCAAAATGAAAGCCCCACACATCACCACTCATTTCATCAAAGTGCGCGGTACCCGCAACAAGCGCTGGGTAATGTTCATGTGAAGTACGTCCACGGCGGTTTTCTTGTTGGTAACCGCCTTGCAATAAAGGCTGGCGAACCGTTTGGAACTCGTGCACCCAACGGCCGTAGTAGGTCATCAACTCATTTGCACGAGCGGGTAAAGGTAAGGTATTGGCAAGACGGTTGACTTGGTAAACGCCCGATTTAACGTTAGTCAATGTATGGCGAGTTTTCACAACATCGTGTGCATCTAGCTTGAGCTCTGTCGTTAAATGTAAACCTGCAATGATGTCTTCGCTTGCGATCACTAAACTATCTTTCGTCTGTTGGACATCCGTGATAACAAACACAGGAGCCCAATCTTGCCCGTTTCGGTGCCCCTCTACGCCAGGACTACTAAACACACCGCGACCTAGTTCAGGGTGCAAAGTCATTGATACGTCAGCATCTAGACGTCCGTATGGCACAGGGCGATGCAGAGCTAGACGGTAACGTTCAAGATCACCACTGACTTTTTGTCCCCAATGTAGGATCTCGGCGTACTCACCTAACTCTACAATCAATTGCGTCTGCTGACCTGCTAGCTCAATCAGTGCTTTATCCATCATCTTGTCTTACCTTGGAACTGGAAATTACGCAGCATCATAATGGAAAAAACAAAAGAATCTGTGAGCAACGCCAAAATCATGGGAACGTTTACAAATTATTTTTTTAAATTGTATGCCTCATCGCCAACCCTTACTCCCGCTTATATTACGCACCAATCAGTTGATAAAATCTAATTTTCTTTGGTTACTGACTCCTTTAACACCTGCACGTAAAAAATTAAAAACCTGATTTATTAAGAATTTTCCATTATTCAACTCACTACCTCACCGCAACAAAAGAATAAATAAGGCTACAAATCACTCAGTTGAAAGCCTCACCTCTTGAAGTGGTTAACCGACCGCCGTATTCTTGTGGCTTAGAGATTCTTTATGAAGTGTCTCCCTTGGGTCCTAACTCAAAATCCCAGTTTGACGATGCGGCAAATGCTCGTGTGCAGTGCGCCCGCGAACCATTTGTTGTATATACTTCCTTGTCTCACATGCCCAGTTGATTTCAATTGGGCTCTCTTTCCTTCTCTGTCCTTACTCACAATAAAAACATTATAAATCAGAAACATAATACAGATTAATCTTTGTTTTATTTTTAAATCTCCTACATTTAAAGATAACGATTTCAACTAGCAAGAACAAAAAGCAACCTCAAACCACCTTCAAAACCTCCATTTATGTGACCCAAATCACACAAAATGGTAATACCCCCCTCATTACGACAAAAATGCCAACCTTGTCATGTAAACGTTTCCAAAGTTTATTTACACTGCATAGCGAGTTAGGACTCATATAAAGCATAAATCCATAAATAAAAATAAAATGGAGACACTTCATGAAACAAAAGACGTTGATAAAAACCCTTTCACCTCTTGGTGCGAAATTCGTGATCACCGGTCGTCAATATCTACCGCTCACTGCAGAGTTTTAACCCTTTAATTATCCTTTATTTTGCTGCCAAAAATTCAGAGAACAACACCTGAACGCTTCACGACAGAAATGCAAACTCGCTCGCTTCTGCACCTATTACGGTAACGAAACAAAATTAGAAACAAAAAGTTAAGTAGGAAAACCATGAAGGCATTTTCAGAAATTATCCAAAGACGCGACTGGGAAAACCCGCAATCAGTGAACATTCACTGTCTTAAGGCTCACAGCCCTCTTTCCAGTTTCAGCTATATTGACCATGCCCGCGACGGTATTCAAGCCCAGCGTCAATCGCTGAACGGACAATGGAAATTCAAACTGTTTGATGCGCCAGAGCAAGTTGACGGCGAATTCATCGAGTCACAATTCAATGACAAAGACTGGGACGAGATTACTGTCCCTTCAAACTGGCAGATGCAAGGTTACGACAAACCGATCTACGCCAACGTGAAGTACCCGTTTGAGGTGAATCCCCCGTTTGTCCCTAGCGATAACCCAACCGGTTGCTACCGCACTACGGTGTCACTTTCTGAAGCAGACTTGTCGAACACGCAGCGCATCATCTTTGATGGCGTGAACTCGGCTTTCCACCTCTGGTGTAACGGTACTTGGGTTGGCTACAGCCAAGACAGCCGTCTGCCTTCTGAATTCGACCTAACGCCTTACCTTGTTGCAGGAGAGAACAACTTAGCCGTCATGGTGATCCGTTGGAGTGATGGCAGTTACCTAGAAGACCAAGATATGTGGTGGCTAAGTGGTATCTTCCGCGATGTGACTTTGTTGTCTAAACCACAACACTGCATTGAAGATGTATTCATCACACCCGATTTAGACGCATGCTACCGCGATGGTTCACTGTCGATTGTGACCTCTATTTCTGCGCCAGATAACTTCCAAGTTCAAGTTCAGCTATTTGATGGCGAACAAGCTGTGACAGAGCCACGCATCGACCGTCCACACAACCGCCGCATTGACGAACGTGGTACTTGGGATGACGTGGTATTCCAAACTCTGCACGTACGTGAGCCAAACAAATGGACGGCGGAAACACCGAACCTTTACCGCTTAGTTGTTTCACTGTTGGATGAAAACGGCACGCACTTAGAAAGCGAAGCGTATCAAGTCGGTTTCCGTAAAGTGGAAATCACCGATGGTCAATTGAAGCTTAATGGTAAACCTTTGCTGATCCGCGGCGTTAACCGTCACGAACATCACCCTGAGCTTGGTCATGTCATGACGGAAGAAGACATGATCCGTGACATCTGTTTGATGAAGCAATACAACTTCAACGCGGTACGTACCGCGCACTACCCGAACCACCCTCGTTGGTACGAGCTATGTGACCAATACGGTTTGTACGTGTGTGATGAAGCGAACATCGAAACTCACGGTATGCAGCCAATGAACCGCCTATCGAGCGATCCACAATGGGCGCACGCTTACATGAGCCGCTACACCCAAATGGTGATGCGCGATAAAAACCACCCTTCGATCATCATCTGGTCTTTAGGTAACGAGTCTGGTCACGGCAGTAATCACAATGCCATGTACGCTTGGTCTAAAAACTACGATCCTTCTCGCCCAGTGCAGTATGAAGGCGGCGGTTCAAACACCACAGCGACCGACATCATTGCGCCAATGTACGCACGTGTGAATACCGACATCGAAGACGAAGCCGTGCCTAAATGGGCAATCAAGAAATGGGTGTCACTACCAAACGAAACTCGTCCTTTGATTTTGTGTGAATATGCACACGCGATGGGCAACAGTCTGGGTAGTTTTAATGACTACTGGGAAGCGTTCCGTGATTACCCTCGCCTACAAGGTGGCTTTATTTGGGATTGGGTGGACCAAGGCTTGAGCCAATGGGATGAAAACGGCCAACACTTCTGGGCTTACGGCGGCGATTTTGGCGATGAAATCAATGACCGTCAGTTCTGCATCAACGGTTTGATCTTCCCAGATCGCACGGTTCATCCAACGTTGGAAGAAGCAAAATACTGCCAGCGCATGATCACCGTGTCACTGCAAGAGCAAACCAAAGACGCTTGTACTCTGTTGGTGACGAACGAAAACTTGTTCCGCGTTACTGATAATGAGCAATTGAACTGGTCACTATTGGAAGATGGCAAAGTCATCCAAACAGGGTCGTTCGCACTTAACGTGGAAGCCGATAGCCAAGCAAGTATTGAGATTGCCCTTAACTTCACGCCAAAAGCGCAGGCGCAATATCACTTAAATACCGACGTTACTCTGATTGCGGCAACGCCTTGGGCAGACGCAGAACACGTAGTCGCTTCTGAGCAAATGGCGCTACGCAATACAGCAGGCCTTGCTATGCCAGCGTTGGAAGCGCAACCAGCACCAATGCTAACGCAACAAGACAGCACAATTTTGGTTTCTAGCTTGGATGAAAAACATCAATGGCGTTGGGATAGCCAAACTGGCTTGATGACCGAGTGGCATGTCAATGGCGAAGCACAAATACTTGCTGCACCACAAGATAACTTCTTCCGCGCACCATTGGATAACGACATCGGCGTCAGCGAAATCGACAACGTCGATCCAAACGCTTGGATGTGTCGTTGGGACATGGCGGGTATCGGCCAGTGGGAACGTCAATGTGTCGCTTGCTACAGTGAAACCCTGGCGCATGCAGTAAAGGTGACCTCGACCTTCGCTTACCATTTTAATGGTGAAGTACGAGCGATCACGACTTGGACGCACACGCTAAGCAATAACGGTGAAATGGCGTTGGCTGTCGACGTGAAACTGGCTGATGACCTGCCACCAATGCCACGCATTGGTTTGGAATTCGAACTGCCATTGAATGATCAAAACGCACCAATCACTTGGCGAGGTTTAGGCCCATTTGAAAACTACCCAGACCGTTTGGCAGCGGCACGTTTTGGCCTGCACACACAAACGCTTGAGCAAATGCACACACCGTACATTTTCCCAACCGACAGCGGTTTGCGTTGTGGCACGCAATGGTTGAAGGTGAATGAGTTAGAAATCTCAGGCGACTTCCAGTTCAGTGTGAGCCAGTACGCTCAGCAGCACTTAGCAGCAGCGAAGCACACCAATGATTTGGTCGCAGAAGAGAAGATTTACGTACGCCTAGATCATAAACACATGGGTGTTGGCGGTGATGACTCATGGAGCCCAAGCGTACACAAGGAATTCCAGTTAACGGACAATCAATACGCTTACAAAGTGACGTTCAAACCAGCTCAATAGTCGATTGATGAGATAAACACAAAACACGTCAGTGTGCTTAATCCCCAAGTTTCGGCTTGGGGATTTTTTGTTCAAGCTAGGTTCTATTTGCTTTAAAAGCTTGATACATCGCCACTATTCAAACTTGGGTATTTGAGTTCATTCGCCTTGCATTGTTAAATGAAGAATATATTGAATACGGCGAACCAGACGAAACTGGCGGCGAACAAGCCATGGTCAATTTGCTAGCCAATCATCAAGCACCAAAACACCCTGAGCATAAGCTTTTCATGCCGATTCTCGTCAGACGTTCTTCTGTTGGTAGTATCACGGCCTAATAGCAGCAAAAAATGCCAAGATATTCCCAAGCTGCCTCACGATACCTTGGTATGTAACGCGACTCTCTAAGCATCAGAAGTAAGATGCTTGTAAGACTCGCTATGTAAAACAAGCGCATATTTAAAAAAAGGAGTATTCTTAGATATAAAAGTCCGAAATAGTTACTGAATGAGCATTCAACCCAATTCACGTCAATTAATTGCCTGCGAAGAGTGCGGCTTAGTCGTTCGTATCCCGGACATTGAGCAAGGCCAAAAGGCACAATGCCCTCGCTGCGAGCACTCGCTAACCAAGATCAATGCCAAACCTTATCAGAGCATTATCGCGGTATCTATCGCCTGCCTGATTATGCTGGTTTTAAGCGTTTCTTTCCAATTCATGTCTTTTAGCGTGCAGGGATTATCGCAACAGATTACCTTAATGCATGCAGCAGAAATGCTCGCAGAATTTCACTATGCTTTACTCGGTGCACTTTTGCTCGCCACGGTTTTAGTCCTGCCCGGCATCTATATCAGCCTTATTCTGTTTCTTCATCTAGAAGCACTGAAAACACACCAACGCACATTATCTCGAAAGCGCCAACGTACGGCGAAAGTGCTATGCAGAATTATCTTCCGTATCGAGCCTTGGCTGATGGTGGATGTATTCTTGATTGGTGTATTAGTGAGCTTGGTAAAAATCGCTGCCTTGGCCGAAGTCGGCATGGGGAACTCCTTCTGGGCGTTCTGTTTGTACGCGATACTCGTAGTGAAATGCATCTCAATGGTAGACCGGAGTTGGTTATGGGGGCACTTCATCCCTGTCATTGAATTAGCCAATGTCAAAGAAGGGGACACTCACCACAGCCACAACCACATCGGGTGCCATACTTGCCACCAAATAAACCCTATTGAAAATAAAAAGCACCAAAAGTGCATTCGTTGCCAAAGCCCGATTCACAGATACAACCCAAGTGATAATCTTCAAAAAGCATGGGCGCTGCTGTTTGCCTCGGTGATTTTCTATATTCCTGCCAATTTGTATCCCATGATGTACACCGTCAGCTTGGGCAAGTCAGTAGGTTCAACCATCATGGAAGGAGTAATATTACTGTGGCATCTGGGTTCTTATCCCATCGCAATGGTGATTTTCTTTGCGAGTATTTTTATTCCAATGGCGAAAATGCTGGCGCTAGCTTGGCTCTATTACAATGCCCAAAAAGCGCAGTATTTACCGCCAGAGGAAAGCATATCGCGCCTTAAAGTTTATCGCATGACCGAGTTTATTGGCCGTTGGTCAATGATCGATATTTTTGTTGTCGCTATCTTAGTTGCGCTAGTTCAACTGCATAACTTAATGGCGATTTACCCAGGCCCTGCGGCGTTATCATTTGCTGCAGTAGTCATTTTAACCATGCTTTCTGCCATGACTTTTGATTCACGTTTGCTTTGGCAACTACCTCAACATAATACGCAGAAACCACGAACGAATAACTTAACTGAGAAAGCTAAATATGAGTGATGATAATCAGGCAACCGCTCAAATAAAGCCTAAGAAGCAAGTTTCTGCGATATGGATTATTCCTATCCTAGCACTCGCAATGGGGGCGTGGATGTTATTCCAATATATAACCAGTACTGGCCCTGAAATTACCTTAGAGCTTCCAACCGCTGAAGGGATTGAGGTTGGCAAAACGGACATTAAAGCGCTGAACGTTAAAGTTGGCACCATTACCAAAGTAACGTTGAGCAAAGATTATGACCACATTATTGCCACGGCGCAGATGGATCGTGACGCAGTTCGAATGTTACGTGACGATACATTATTTTGGGTCGTTAAACCAAGGGTTGGCCGTGAAGGCGTTTCCGGATTAGAAACACTACTCTCAGGCGCTTACATACAACTGCAACCTGGAAAATCCGGCAAAGAGAAACGAAAATTTACTATTTTAGATACGCCTCCTGTTGCTCCGCCTGATGCGAAAGGCCTAAGAGTGGTATTGACTCATCCCGAGGCGGGAAAACTCGGCGTGGGCGACCCGGTCATTTATAAAGGCTTTACCGTAGGACGCGTAGAAAAAACCAGCTTCGACGTGAAAGATAAACTTGCGCATTATCAGTTATTTATTCTCCAGCCATACGACAACCTGGTTCGAACTAAGACAAAGTTTTGGTTAAATTCCGGTGTCGATTTACAGCTTAATGCTAATGGTTTCGACTTAAAATTTGGCTCCTTAGAAAGCATATTAACAGGGGGGGTTACTTTTAGCATTATTCCTGAAAATAGTATCAGTAAACCCTTAACCAAAGAATTAGTGCATTTTCGTCTTTACGACGATATTAAGCAGGTACGTGCAGACATGTACAGCAATTACGTTGACTTCGTTATGCTGTTTGATGAATCCGTTCGCGGTTTGAAAACAGAGGCCCCCGTAGAATATCGTGGTTTAAGAATTGGTACGGTGATGAAAGTCCCGATGGATTTATCACATAGTAACAACGAGTTTTCCGTAAAAAATATTCCCGTTCTTGTAAGAATTGAGCCAGGACGTATCTACGAAAACTTCAATCCAAGTTTATTACAAGACTTTAAACGCGAAATAATGTCTGAGTTTTCCAAGGGCTTGCGCGGCACGCTAAAAACTGGCAGCTTGCTGACTGGTGCATTATACATTGAAGCTGACTATTACTCTGATGAATCTAGTTACACTGCAAGTGAATACTCAGGTATTGATGTATTTCCGACTAAACGCGGCAGCTTTGCTCAGGTTCAGATTCAGATCAATGATTTTCT
Source organism: Vibrio sp. PID23_8 (assembly GCF_003584965.1). NCBI lineage: Bacteria > Pseudomonadati > Pseudomonadota > Gammaproteobacteria > Vibrionales > Vibrionaceae > Vibrio > Vibrio sp. PID23_8. Next base: position 129,496 of record NZ_LIXE01000002.1, read on the forward strand.
TAAAAAAATAAACAACTTACCTTTAGAAGATGCACTTTCCTCACTCAGTACAACATTGAATACAACCGATAAAACCTTGGCTTCAATCCAGCAAACGGTAGCCAATGTAAACCAATTGCTGACCTTGAATGACACTCAACAGATTCCGAAAGATATTCGCCAAAGCCTCCAACAACTGCAAAAAACGCTAGATGGCTACGGCCCCAACTCAACCATGTACAGTGAAATGGAATCTACGCTGAAAGAACTTGAGCAAGTCATGTCTGAATTCAAACCAGTGTTGAAGCAGCTTAATGAAAAGCCAAACTCTTTGGTATTTGGCGAGGATGACGTCAAAGATCCGATCCCAGTTAGAGGGCAAAAATAATGAAACGTGGACTTTTATTGATTTCCGCCCTGCTAGCCGGTTGTAGCAGTGCACCGGAAGAAACCGGAGCCTTGTATGTATTACCGGAAGCCAATGTAGTAATGATAAGTAATAGCGTGATCGCACAGCGACCTCAACTCGTTGTGTATCCCGTCGAACTTGCGAGCTATCTGGCAGACAGTGGCATCGTGTATCGCACTTCAGAAATGCAAATCATTCAAGCAAAACACAATTTATGGGCGCACAGTATTTCAGAGCAAATTACTCAACGCGTGATCGATGAACTGCGTGCTAAACAAAGCCAATATTGGCCCGTTGAAGTGGATAACCTGCTCGCTCAAAGCAACGAGAGTAAGCTACAACTGACACTCAACAAATTCAACGGAAGCTACCAAGGCAATGCTGAACTTGAAGGTGAATGGCGAGTGATCAATGCCGATGGCAAAGTAACAACGAGAGCCCCTGTAAGTATCTCAGTGCCTTTGCAAGATGAGGGCTACGATGCCTTAGTCGATGCTTTGTCAACGGGTATACATCAGCTAACTGACCAAATGGCTAAGAATATATAGCGACACATTGCCTGACAGAAACGAAAAAGCCCTGACTCATGCTCATGAGTCAGGGCTTTGGATTATTTAACGTTTAGCGTTTAGTGACTAAAGCTTGTAGCGCTCATCAACCACGGTCACTTCAGGGAAGGCTTTGCCACTCTTCATCGCTTTTTGCGTCTCTTTCTTCACCGTTTTATCTATCCAGAAGTTACCGATGTCCATTGGATGGAACATGCTTACCGTATTTTTGGTCATACCCTCTTTTGGCACTTTCACCCAACGCCAGTGTGCATCACGTGTGTATGGAACCATGTAACCTGGGACAATAACATTCGCATCGCCTACGTATTTTTGAATCTTACGTGATAAGTCGTAGCGCTTTTGCAGCTCAAACTCGTTGTCGTACGCTTCAATCAGCTTATCCAGCTCAGGGCTGCTGTAGTTAGTATGTGCGTTTGTCTGCGGCTTATTCGCATTAGCAGAATGGAAGTACTCCCAATAAGCAGGGATTTCACCTGACCCCATATTGAGGAATGCTAACTGGTGCTTTTTCTCCAGAATGAATTTAAACGCAGAAGAACCATCAACAAGGTTAAGCGTAAACTCAAGCCCCGCAAGTTTTGCCTGCTCTTTTAGGTAGGCAATACGTGGGGTATGAGAGTTGTAACCGTAAGTAATTGCAAAGCTTAATCGTTCGCCCTTATCGTTAACTCGAATGCCATCCGAACCTACTTTATCAAAACCAGCGTTTTCAAAGTGCTTAATCGCTGTTGCGGCATCAAACTTAGGCGGCGTATTACTTGGGTCATCATAACCACCATGACCAAAGCCTAAACCATGTGGCTTACGTGAGTAGTCACCGCGCATGATGTTTTCAATCATACCGTCATAGTCTGTTGCGAGCATCACGCCCTTACGTACTTCTAGGTTATCCAGCATTGGCTGAGCGGTATTCATCCACAAACCACCCGCTCCTTGTGGAGACTGATTAAACCCCCAATACTTTTGCACATAGCCATTTTTGTAAACATCACTATTGGTCTTATCATGCCAAAAGTTTGGTAATACCATATCAAAGTAATCGAGGTTACCTTTTTCAAAGTGCTTCATCGCGATGTCTAAGTCACGAATAACAGTAATACGTACTTTGTCTACATTATAACGATTTTTATAGTAACGGTTGTTATATCCCCACCAATCGTCACCGACATGCTTAAAGGTAACACTCTTGCCTTTTTTCACGTTATCTATGTAGTAAGGCGCTGCCGTAGGTTCCGCTTTGAAGTTAAATTTACGGACAAAATTGTCAGGCATGCCATCTTTGTTTTCGTCTTTTTCCCCTTCAAAAAAGTGCTCTGGACGAGGTTGAAAACCATTACTTGGCATATTGATCATCACCATCAACGAGTCATTACTTTGCGCAACGGCTAAGCTTACTTTGATAGTGTAGTCGTCGATTTTCTCAACGCTCACTATGCTGTTTTCAAAGAAGTCGTTGTACCACGGATCGATAATGTCGTCAGAGGTGTAGTACTTCATCATAAACACGTAATCATCAGCGGTGATTTTTTCACCATCCGACCATTTAGCGGTATCATCTAACTTAAAGTAAACGGTTTTATAGTCATCACCGAACGCCCATTCTTTTGCAAGCTGAGGGATCCATTTACCTGTATTTGGGTGGCGTTGAGCAAGCTTTGGCGTTCCATCCATTAAATACTGACGCAGCCCTGAGTTTGCATCAGGCCCGACACTACGTAATGTTTGGGGAAAGCTCTGTATATACGTTCGATAAGTCCCACCTCGTACCGCATCTTCTGAAGCAAATAGTGGTTCGTTATTATTCGAAATCCATTCTATATCTGCAGGCAGCTCAGCCGCATTTAGCTGAAAGCTCGTCGCAGCCAATGTCGCCAGTGCTGCAAATGGCAGAGTCTTTATCATTGTATCTTCCTTGTTGTGTTTACGTAGTAAGGCGAATAGAACAACAACAAGTGAATCTCAGAGAGACTGCGCAAAGGCACAGTAAAGGAAATGATAAGCGCTAATACAAAGCAAGTCCCTATTCGCTTCTGTATTAATATCAGAGAGTTTCACTAGGTCATCCTGACCTTACAACGCAGTGAATGCATCCACACCATAGTATTCGTTACACATTTGTAACGCAACCCATCAATAACACATGGTTGCACTTTCCGAGTATCACAACAATTTATGTGAGTAAAATGTGATCCCAGTAGTGGCAACAGCCACATCGTGTCCTCATACAATATCAATCGCAGGATTTTCAGTCCTTTTTTCAGCTGTAAAACAAAAAAGGTGAAGCGTTCCCACTCCACCTTTCGTAGCTAACTCTGATGAATTTTACATGTTCGCAAGGCTGTCGTTGATTGACTTAAGCACAGCGGCTGGATCCGTAGCCTGCGTAATAGGACGACCAATAACCAAGTAGTCTGACCCCGCTTGGATTGCATCAACCGGCGTCATGATACGGCGTTGGTCACCTTGCTCTGAGCCTGCTGGACGGATACCAGGCGTCACCAATTTGAACTCTTTGCCTAGTTCGTTTTTAAGTAGAGAAGACTCTTGCGCTGAACATACCACACCATCAAGGCCAGAGTTTTTAGTCAGCGTCGCAAGACGAATGACTTGCTCTTGAGGCGCAATATTTAAGCCGACACCTGCGAGATCACTCTGCTCCATGCTAGTAAGCACTGTCACACCAATCAGCAGTGGGCGGTCTTTGCCGTAAGGTTCAAGAATTTCACGTGATGCTGTCATCATGCGCTCACCACCACTCGCGTGCACGTTCACCATCCATACACCCAGTTCAGCCGCAGCGCGAACTGCTTTTGAACACGTATTCGGGATATCGTGAAACTTAAGGTCTAGGAATACAGAGAAACCCCGTTTATGAAGCTCACGTACGAAATCAGGACCAAATAGCGTAAACATTTCCTTGCCTACTTTTAGGCGACATGACGCAGGATCAATTCTATCTACGAAGGCAAGCGCATCAGCTTGGTTATCATAATCCAGTGCGACAATAACTTTTTGGTCGATCATTTCATCTCCTAACTATTTTCTTTTTGTTCTAAAAAAATGCAGCAGACAAAAAATTCTGCCTGCTGCATTAATACTATTCGCCGTCCAATCCGCGGATTGGCTTGATCGTCCCCCACCCTTTACAAGATGGGCAATGCCAGTAAAGGGAATGAGTCGAGAAGCCACACTTCCGGCATCGGTAATGCGGTTTTACTTTTAATTGTTCACCAACCATCGCTTGTAGCGTCGACAAACTGTCCTTCGCTCGACCATCTTCTGCTTCAGCAATGTGATAATCAATCAAGCGGTAAAAACCTTTCATGGTTGGGTTTTTCAGTAACTGTTTAGTCAGTAGTTCTTGCGCAGCCGCGACACTCTCATGATGAGCGACCATTTGCGCTAACATTAACTCGGAAGACACACCGGCTTTTTTGTCGATACATGCACGCAAGAATTCCACCAGCTCATCTTCTTGCCCTAAGTGGTGATAACACTCTGCGATAGTAGGTAATACATCACTAATGAAATCTTTATCCTGATCTAAGACACCGGAGAGGTACTTAATCGTCTGCTTGTAGTCCTCTGACTCTAGGTAAATCCTTCCTAAAGAGATGTTAGCACGCACACATTTTGGATCTTCAGATAGTGCTCTCTTGAAGTGTTGAATCGCTTTACTGGTGTTGCCATCCGCTTGGTCAAGCATCGCCAGTTCACACCAGAAATGCGCAATGTTGGCACGGATTCGAGTACGCTTCTTGCCCATTTTGGCCAGTTGATTGGCGTAGTGAATCGCTTTATCCCACTCACGCGTTTGTTGGTAGATAGTGACAAGCTGTTGAAGTGCACTTTCGCGATGGTCGGGTTCTTCAACTAATTGCTCAAAGATTTTTTCTGCTCGATCTAAAAAACCGGAAGCCATGTAGTCTTTCGCAAGCTGCTGAAGTGCTAGATTTTTCTGATCTAGAGTCAAACCAGAACGAGAAATAAGATTTTGGTGAATTCGAATTGCGCGATCAACCTCGCCACGAGAACGGAAAAGGTTACCTAACGCTAGGTGAGTGTCTATCGTTTCGTTATCGACTTGGAGCAATTCAATAAAATGGTCAACCGCCTTATCTGATTGATCAGATAGGAGCAGATTTAGACCCGTCATGTATTGACGGGATATCTGATGAGATTGCTTCTGCTTGTCTTGCTGAACGCTTCGATGCCCCATGTACCAACCATAGGCGGCCGCTATCGGCAATAACAAGAAGAGTAGTTCAAGCATTAAAGTTAAGCCTTATCCTTATGCCTGTTTTTCTATTGCTGGTTTCGCAGGTTTTTCTGCTTCAGCGGGCTCATACTTTTTAAGTTTCTTTTTCAGACGGCGAACTTGAAGCTGAGTCTTGAACTGGATGCTAGCGAAGATAACCCATGCCAAAGCAAAGCCAACCACAAACACCACGCCCAAAAGGGTTGATAAGTGGAACTCACCTTGTGCTAACAGGTAGTTGAAGGTCACGATCTCTTGGTTTTGAGAACCTAAAGCCAGTGCAATTAAAAAGAGCGCTAAAACAGCAATGATTTTTATAATTTTCATATTACATCACCCTTTGAGGAGTAAGTAGGTAAGATTATGCAGGAAAATGTTTCTTCAGACCATGTATATTACCAATAATCTAGTTATAAAAAAGCGGCATACACGAGAGTATGCCGCTTTTTTAATCTAATAAGAGAGCTTTAGCCACCCATATTCACTCGCTCACGAAGCTCTTTTCCTGGTTTAAAGTGAGGTACGAACTTACCTTCTAGCTCCACTTTGTCACCCGTTTTTGGATTACGACCTACGCGAGGTTCACGGTAATGAAGAGAAAAACTACCAAAGCCGCGGATCTCAATGCGATCACCACTCTCTAGTGTAGAGGCCATGTGCTCCAAAATATCTTTTACAGCATCCTCTACCTCTTTCGCTGATAAATGTGTTTGTTCAGCGCAGAGTCTTTCAATCAGTTCAGACTTAGTCATAGTTGCCCTCTTTGAGTATCTTTATCACTCATTATAGTAAGTAATACTAATTCCAACAAACACTTGCTACCAATTCTAGTCAAAAATCATGCAAAGTGCGCAATCAAAAAATGTCTTTTTTTAAAATAGATTATCGACATTAGTATTACCACTTCTGTTATCGCAAGCATAAAAAAGGAGCCTTGCGGCTCCTTTTTAGCTTAAGCGAGTAAATTATTCGCCTTTAGCAGCTTTGAAAGCGTCAGCCATTGCATTACCAAAAGCAGCTTCGTCTTGCTTGTTGATAGATGCCATTGCTTCTTGCTCGTCCGCTTCATCTTTAGCTTTGATAGATAGGTTGATTACGCGGTTCTTACGGTCAACACCTGTGAACTTCGCTTCAACAACATCACCAGCGCTTAGGATTAGAGAAGCATCTTCTACGCGATCGCGAGATACTTCAGAAACACGGATGTAGCCTTCAACGCCTTCTGCGATTTCAACTGTAGCGCCTTTAGCGTCAACAGCAGTTACAGTAGCGTTAACTAGAACACCTTTCTTAGTATCAGCAACGTAAGCATTGAATGGGTCGTTTTCCATTTGCTTAACGCCTAGAGAGATACGCTCACGCTCAGCGTCTACTGCTAGAACAACTGCAGAGATCTCGTCGCCTTTCTTGTACTCACGTACCGCTTCTTCACCAGTAACATTCCAAGAAATGTCAGATAGGTGAACTAGACCGTCGATGCCGCCTTCTAGACCGATGAAGATACCGAAGTCAGTGATAGACTTGATCTTACCAGTAACTTTGTCGCCTTTAGCTTGTGCTTCAGCGAATGACTGCCATGGGTTAGCTTTACACTGTTTCAGACCTAGAGAGATACGACGACGTTCTTCGTCGATTTCAAGAACCATAACCTCAACTTCGTCGCCAACATTAACAACTTTAGATGGGTGGATGTTCTTGTTAGTCCAATCCATTTCTGAAACGTGAACTAGACCTTCAACGCCTTCTTCGATTTCAACGAAGCAGCCGTAGTCAGTTAGGTTAGTTACGCGACCAGTTAGTTTGTGACCTTCTGGGTAACGCTTAGCAATTGCTACCCATGGATCTTCGCCTAGTTGCTTAAGACCTAGTGATACGCGAGTACGCTCACGGTCAAACTTAAGAACTTTAACTTGGATCTCGTCACCAACGTTAACGATTTCAGATGGGTGCTTAACGCGCTTCCAAGCCATATCTGTGATATGTAGAAGACCGTCAACGCCACCTAGGTCAACGAACGCACCGTAGTCAGTAAGGTTCTTAACGATACCTTTAACTTCAGAACCTTCTTGTAGAGTTTCTAGAAGCTCGTCACGCTCAACGCTGTTCTCAGATTCGATAACTGCACGACGTGAAACCACTACGTTGTTACGCTTTTGGTCAAGTTTGATAACTTTGAACTCTAGCTCTTTGTTTTCTAGGTGAGCAGTGTCACGGATTGGACGTACGTCTACTAGAGAGCCAGGAAGGAAAGCACGGATACCGTTTAGTTCAACAGTGAAACCGCCTTTAACTTTACCGTTGATGATACCAACAACAGTTTCAGCTTCTTCGTAAGCTTTCTCAAGAACGATCCAAGCTTCGTGACGCTTAGCTTTCTCACGAGAAAGTTGAGTTTCACCGAAACCATCTTCAACAGCGTCTAGAGCTACGTCTACTTCAGCACCAACTTCAACTTCAAGTTCGCCAGCAGCGTTCTTGAACTGTTCAGCAGGGATAGCAGATTCAGACTTAAGACCAGCGTCAACAAGAACGTAACCGTTCTCGATAGCTACTACAGTACCTTTAACGATGCTGCCTTGTTGGAATTCTGTTTCGTTTAGAAACTCTTCAAAGAGTTGAGCAAAAGATTCAGTCATTTATTTAATCTTCAATAAATTAAACGTCCACGGGTATCCTACCGCATGGGGTTATTAAATTCGCCAGTCATCATCCTTGCGACCAACGCTCTTAGTCTAGCCGAGCGTAATTACTCAGCTAGCTTCGATTCGATATATTGTAGTGCTTTTTCTACCACTTCGTCGATAGTCATCGACGTAGAATCTAGCACAAGCGCATCCTCTGCAGGGCGTAGTGGCGCCACTGGGCGGTTACGATCTCGATCGTCACGCTCTTGGATCTCGCTTAAAAGGTCATCAAATTTAACATCTAACCCTTTATCTTGCAACTGTTTAAGGCGACGATTAGCACGCTCTTCTGCGCTCGCATCAAGGAAAATTTTCGCTTGTGCCTTCGTAAATACAACGGTCCCCATATCACGACCATCAGCAACAAGCCCTGGAGCAGCTTCAAATGCACGCTGACGACGTAACAACGCCTCACGAACGCGTGGTAGTGCTGCCACTTTAGACGCCGCCATACCAGTTTCTTCTTTACGAAGCTCGCCAGAGACATCTTCGCCTTCTAAAATCACTTTTACTAGATCACCTTCAGCAACAAACTGAACGTCTAGGTGAGTAGCAAGCGGGACAAGCGCGTCTTCTGACTCAGTGTCTACACCGTGGTGAATCGCTGCGAGTGCAAGTACACGATAAATTGCACCAGAATCAAGAAGGTGAAAACCCAACTTCTTCGCTAGCAACATACATAAAGTGCCTTTACCTGCACCACTAGGTCCATCTACGGTAACAACCGGAGTTTGAGAGGACATGTTCTTCTCCACCTATAATTTCTTTTTTCAGCATTTTGCTCGATTTTCGAGGCGCATATTATACGGGCATTAGTCCTCTGGAGCGAGGAAAAATGTCGTGTAAAGCATTACACCCCATGCGCCGTTGGGTTCACGCTATTGAGGAAAGTTCCAATAAAAAGGCGAAAATTTTCACCCTCGCCGTTTTAAAACTTAAATGCACTCCAAACGATTAAACTATCGGCTTTTGTCCGCGCTCAGCCAACTTCAGTACCACACTGTCAGCCACTTTACCGGCAACACCCGCCAACTTGTCTGCTAGCTTCTTCTTCTGTACGTAGTGAATAGACAGAACGGTCTTCTCTTTGCATGCCGCAACCACGAGATCGTCAGATGTGCTGATTTCGTCCACGAGACCTAATTCTTTCGCCTGCGTACCAAACCAGTGCTCACCGGTCGCGACTTTATCAAGTTCTAGCTCAGGACGGCGCTCACGAATAAAGTCTTTGAACAAGACATGGGTCTCTTCCAACTCTTGCTTAAATTTATCACGCGCTTTGTCGGTGTTCTCACCAAACATCGTCAATGTGCGTTTGTACTCGCCTGCCGTTAACTGCTCGTACTCAATATCATGCTTTTTCAGCAGTTTGTTGAAGTTAGGGATCTGTGCGATAACGCCGATAGAACCCACAATCGCAAATGGCGCAGACACAATCTTATCTGCCACACACGCCATCATGTAGCCGCCGCTTGCCGCCACTTTGTCGACAGAAATGGTCAGTGGTAGACCCGCAGCTTTAATGCGGTCAAGTTGAGAAGATGCCAAACCGTAGCCATGAACCATGCCGCCGCCTGACTCTAGGCGAAGCAATACTTCATCGCCTTCGCGAGCCACCGCTAATACTGCCGTGATCTCTTCACGCAGTGATGCCACTTCTTTTGCATCGATGCTGCCGTTGAAATCAAGAACAAACAGGTGCGGTTCGCGTTTACTATCTAGCGCTCCTTCTTTGTTCGCTTGTTTGATTTCTTTCTCGCGAGCTTTGTTCTTTTCTTTTTCTTCTTTTTTTACCGCTTTGTCACGTGCCTTGATGAATGCTTCATCATGTAGATGATGCTCTAGCTGTTCTATCGCGTCTTTGTGACGTTCTGAAAGATTCGTTACCTCCAACTCACCTTTCGCTGCACCGGATTTACCACCCGCTGATTTAGCAATAACTAACAGCACAATGACCGCTGCAACTACAGTGACAATCTTAGCCAAAAACAGACCGTAATCTAATAAAAATTCCAATGAGAGCTCCTTTATCTCATACCAGTAATAGGCATCGATATGTTACGTAGAAAAATCAATAAAAAGGTAGGGAAATGTGTAACCTCTTGTTCTGATTGATAGGGTTCGCATAACATTCCGGACAACCGTTCTGGAATTGGTATAACACATGAATTGGTGTATTGTAACCATCTTGTCACGATTACCAAGATTTTCCATCGAGAAACGGGCGCATTAATACCCAAGTCACCTCAAGATGCTAATCTCAACGTGAATAACTTGGGTACAGCACCTATATATCGGAACTATATACAATAATAAGGATTAAACACTGTGAACTACTCCGTTTCAGCAGATGCCTTAAAAGGTAAAGTCATTCTTGTTACTGGCGCAGGCAATGGCATTGGCCGCCAAGCCGCTCTTTCATACGCCGAACACGGTGCAACGGTCATTCTACTTGGCAGAAACGTTAACAACCTTGAGTCTATCTATGATCAGATTGAATCAGCAGGCTACCCACAACCAGCTATTATCCCTCTCGATCTAAAAGGTGCAACCAAGCAACACTACATCGATATGGCCGAAACCATTGAAGGTCAGTTTGGTCGTTTAGATGGCCTACTGCACAACGCTGGCGTACTCAGCACGCTGTGTCCGTTTGAGCAAATCAATGAAGAAGATTTCGACGACATCATGCAGATCAACGTAAAAGCCGAAGTTCTGATGACCCAGACACTACTGCCTATCATGCGTAAATCAGAGGCGGGTCGTATCATCTTTACCTCTTCAACGGTGGGTCACTCTGGCCGCGCTTTCTGGGGACCATATGCGATTTCTAAATTTGCGGTAGAAGGCATGATGCAAGTATTGGCAGACGAACTTAGCGATACACCAATGCGCGTTAATGCCATTAACCCTGGTGCAACTCGTACTCGTATGCGTGAAAAAGCGTACCCAGGTGAAGATGCGAACACACTAAAAACGCCATTGGATATCATGCCGCTTTACCTTCACTTGATGGATCCAGCGGTCACGGACGTGAACGGCCAATGTATCGATGCTCAACCAAAGTAAGTAACAGACTCACGCAACCTCACTAAATCGATTATAAAGGCAGCAAACGCTGCCTTTTTTCCGTTTTATTCGCCACAAAAATCTTCCGCCTTTCTATTACATAAACATACTGCACATACAGGCATTTATTTATGCGAGACATCATCCAACACTTAAAAAACCAACCTCTTGTTTGGCAAGCAAATTTACCCAAAGCGGACAACAATCAGTTCCTAAGCAGCGCCGGCTTTCCTGAACTGGACTCACTCCTTGGTGGCGACTTCCCTCCTAATGGCGTGGTTGCCGAGCAGCAAAGCATTTAGCAAAATATAAACTTAGGGAATGCTGCGCCGTTGTGCCGAGACTTGCAAGTGCACCCTTTTCTTAAAAAACGTAATGGTGATGAGCCAGTCAACTCCCCATCAGAGGAAGTAAAACGCGTACTAGAGCGCACCATGAGCGTTACATTTTTCACACTATAAGACGATACTGGCAGCATCAATGTGGTTGTATGGAGAGCAACAGCACGCGCTCAAAAGCAAGCTTATCTCACTTCAAAAGTACTGATGGTCAAGGGCATCTTAGATGCATGAGGGAGAAGTCACACACGTGATTGCTGGTAAGCTTATTGATTGCACACACAACCTTGCTGAGTATTTCCTATACAGTAACAAAAGCAAAGTCATGATAAGTTTAGATTTTAGCCATATCATTAAACGGAAATACCCTATATTGATAAGTCAAGATAGACTCATAAGTGAAAAGTGACGTGATATACCTACCTATTTCATTGTTGGAAATAGGTAAAAAAGCAGAGCGAATTGCAATACATACAACACCAGTACTTATGGGTAACTTAGTCACAAGATAAGAAATATTCGTTTATACGATTTGACGCATCCGCTCTTGTGCTACTTGGACCAAAAGGTCAGGTTGGAATTTCGAGATAAAACGGTCACACCCAACCTTTTGCACCATGGCGTCATTAAAGCTACCGCTTAATGACGTATTTAGCGTAATAAACAACTGCGACATACGGGGATCAGAACGAACTTCATGCGTCAGCCTATAACCGTCCATTTCTGGCATTTCCGCGTCTGTTATCATCATCAACAGTTCTTTCTCAATGTCTTTGCCTTCATCACACCAACGATTAAGCAAAGTCAGAGCTTCTAAACCATCACGACATTCGATGATGTTCAATCCAAGCTGAGACAAAGTATCTCGCACCTGATTACGTGCAGTAGAAGAATCATCGACGATCAGAACATTACGGCCAACCAACGCATGGGCAAGTTCTTGGTCTACAATGCCATCAGAGATAATCACATCGTAGTGAACGATTTCTGCTAGCACCTTTTCTACATCAATGATTTCTACAATTTGAGAAGTATCGCTGTCTTTCACTTGCGTGATTGCTGTTAAATAATTAGAACGACCAGAAGTCAATGGCGGCGGTTGAATCTCTGTCCACGCTGTATTGATGATATTTCGTACAGAACCAACCAAAAAGCCTTGTACCGAACGATTATATTCCGTGATGATTAAGTTCTCTTCTTCCGCCTCACCACGTAGCGGTGGGAAACCGATCGAACCACGTAAATCAATCACAGGCACAGCCTCACCACGTAATGAAGCAACACCTCGAATGTTATGGTGAGAACCAGGTAGCTTGGTCAACGATGGGAGCTTTATCACCTCTTTCACTTTAAAGACGTTAATCGCAAACAACTGGCGACTATTTAACGTGAACAACAAAAGCTCAAGTCGATTTTCACCCACTAAATTTGTGCGCTGATCAACCGTATTTAACACTCCGGACATATTACTACCTAACGTTGCAAGACTATCTTTCACTCGTTATAGAAAACCGTGTTGAAATAACAAAGTAATACTTTAATATGAGCACTAAGGGCTGAAAGATGAGTGTGCCCTAACTACTTATGAAACTAACATTAATGCTATTGATATAGCAATGAAACGTCGCTCAGAATGACAACTTGTCAACCTCCGAGCAATTAAAAAAGGGCGAACTATCTCGCTCACCCTCATAAACATTTTATGAAAACGAAAATGAGGTTAACCCTCAATTACCTTCATCAATAACTGACCATCGTACAGAGCCTGCTTGATAAGCGCGGCTCCCGGCATGGTGGCTTGCTTGTAAAAACGGGATTCCACCAACTGCAGATCTTGGTGGTAAACTGGCAAGCTTTGTTCTTCAATGCAACGACGAACCGCTGGATATAACACTTCTTTAGCCTGATTTATCACGCCACCAATCAGTATTTTTTCAGGGTTAAACAGGTTAATCACTATCGCAATCGCAGAACCTAAATAACGGCCAAGTTTTTCAATCACATCAACAGCCAGTGGATCACCATTTGCTGCTGCTTCACAAATGCTCTCGATGCTCATCTCCTCTTGTTCAGCAAGAGCTGACGCTTCGCCATTCGCAATACGAGTGACAACTTCTTCTCTTATAGCCTGCGAACTGGCAACCGTTTCTAAACAGCCAATATTGCCACAATGGCAACGCTTGCCATTTGGGTCGATTTGAATATGGCCCAATTCACCAATGTTACCGTGGCGACCTTGTAATACTCGACCATCAAGAATGATGCCGGCACCCAAGCCATGGTGAATAGAAATCAGTACTGAGTTGTCGTTATCTTGAGAGTGACCAAACAGCTTTTCTGCTAATGCCCAAGCACGCGTATCGTTGGCAATAAAAACTGGCAAGCCAGTCGCTTTGTAGATCTCAGGGCCGAGAGCTAAGTTCTCGACATTGTAGTGAGGCATTTGCAGCACAATACCCTGCTCTGAATTCACTAGACCTGGTAGAGTGATCGCAATACTGGTAACACGATCGAGTTGATCCGCGTAAGTTTGGAAGAACTCATCAATTTCATAAAGTAAACGTTCCAATACATCATCTTGGTCGAGTTCATGAATTTCGATTTTGGTGTCGATAAGTACATCGCCCCCCAATTCATGCAACGCGATGGTCAAGTACCCTCGCCCCAAACGCATCGACAGAAATTGCCAACCTTCATTATTGACCTGTAAACCCACCGCAGGGCGACCACGACTGGTCGCTTCCTGTACGGTTGTTTCATGAATCAAATGGGCTTCAATCAATTCTCGAGTGATCTTGGTGATACTCGCAGGCGCAAGCTCGCTTTGCTTGGACAAATCAATTCGAGAAATTGGACCCTTGAGGTCAATTAGTTTATATACACGACCAGCATTGACCTGTTTGATATGATCAATATGGCCCGGTTGAGCCATGTACATTTTTCGCTCCGAAATTCTATAACGGAGTAATTTTTTTACTTTGCGAAGTAATTGTGAAGTGAATTGATAAATCCCCGTGACAAGCATCACGTATAAACATGTTCGTTTGTGTATTCAATCAAATAACAAGAATTCTACTCCTGTTAAATTATCTGAAAAACAACTTATTTTATTCTTCAAATTAGTTAGCAAAGCCTGTGTCATAGTCTTTTTCAGCACTTTGCCCCAAATACAAACTATCTGCATGTGCCGTGCATATACTTAGCAAGAATAGAATTTGAGTGCTCTTATCCTACACCTGCATTCTTCGGAGAATCTATGACTTCCATATTAAGAAGAACAAAAATTGTCACCACACTCGGTCCGTCAACCGATAAAGGCAATAACCTTGAGGAGATAATCAAAGCTGGTGCCAACGTCGTTCGTATGAACTTCTCTCACGGCACCAGTGAAGACCACATCCAGCGCGCACAAAAAGTCCGTGCTATTGCTGCAAAACTTGGCCGCCAAGTCGCAATACTGGGTGATTTACAAGGCCCTAAGATCCGAGTGTCCACCTTCAAAGACGGCAAGATCACGCTTAGCGTCGGGGATAAATTCACATTAGACAGCGATTTACTAAAAGGTGAAGGTAACCAAGAATCGGTTGGCCTTGATTACAAAGATCTACCGAAAGATGTTACACCTAACGATATCCTGCTTCTTGACGATGGCCGCGTGCAACTGCAAGTTACTAGCGTTAAAGGTAATAAGGTTCATACCCGCGTCACCGTTGGGGGGCCACTTTCCAATAACAAAGGCATCAACAAAAAAGGGGGCGGGCTCTCCGCTGATGCGCTTACTGAAAAAGACAAAGCTGACATACTGACGGCAGCAGAAATTAAAGTCGATTATTTAGCAATTTCTTTTCCGCGTAACGGCGAAGACATGCATTACGCTCGTCGTTTAGCACGCGATGCTGGCCTAGAAGCTAAGTTAGTTGCCAAAGTCGAACGCGCAGAAACCGTTGCTAATAATGAGTCTATCGATGACATCATCCTCGCGTCAGATGTTGTGATGGTAGCACGCGGTGACTTAGGCGTAGAAATTGGCGATCCGGAACTTGTTGCCGTACAGAAAAAACTGATTTGTCGTGCGCGCAGCTTAAACCGCCTTGTTATCACCGCAACTCAAATGATGGAATCGATGATCACTGCCCCCATGCCTACGCGGGCAGAAGTCATGGATGTGGCAAACGCCGTGCTCGATGGTACCGATGCGGTGATGCTCTCTGGTGAAACTGCAGCAGGCCTATACCCTATTGAAACCGTGAAATCCATGGCTGAAGTGTGTATGGGAGCAGAAAGGATGTCGGAAGCGAGCCTATCGACTTATCGTATGGACCGAACCTTTGCCTCCGCTGAAGAAACCATCGCAATGGCAACCATGTATTCCGCCAATCACATGGAGGGAATTAAAGCCATGATCGCTCTCACCGAATCAGGGCGAACAGCATTGATGATGTCACGCCTCAGTTCTGGCTTGCCGATTTTTGCACTCTCTCGAAATGAATCCACACTAAACCGTGCAGCTCTATATCGTGGGGTCACTCCGGTTTTCTTTGATCCAAAAGGGGAAACTGGGTTGACGGCAGCGCAAGATGCTATTGACACACTAAAAGAGCATGGGTTGCTCGATAAAGGAGACCTCGTGATCATCACTCAAGGAGATGTGATGGATGTGGTCGGCTCAACCAATTGTTTGCGTATTCTTTCCGCTTAAATACGTTATCGAGTTAATAAAACAAGATTCTTGCCGGGGCTCGCATCAGAGCCCCTTTGCTCGTGTAGTATTATTCCAATCATTTTTTGACGCCGTTATCGCGTCTTTTCAACCCGCTAGAATGAACCATTATTTACAACGATTAGTATTAACTATCCATGTTCAATTGATCATAGAGCTGAATAAGATTTAAACCTGTTTGTAAGCCAAGTTGGTAATCATGCTCAAGCGCTTCAGGATCACTAAGTAAAGAAGAAGAGCGCAGTTCCTGTTGCGGAGCGAGTTGTAGAATAAAAGTGTCATCGGGCGGAGTAGATAAAAAAGCCTGGGTAAGTTCAAACGTCTGATAATGTATCATCAGCATATCAGCTAAACCCGAGTCGAAGTTCTCGCCAATGAGATGACTCAAGCGATACAAGTTATCTGCCCCAAACAGCCATCGCCCTCCGTTGAGCAACTGTCTACCTGAAAGTTTGGAGTGATGAGCGATATTAATTTTCTGTTGAAAAAAGTTACTCCAATCGTCTTTCCACTGGTTCACACGCTGCTGCCAAGACTCTTGTACTGAGTTTATCGACTCTCGATACCACTCAACTTCTGTATCCCCAATTTCACTTTGTGATTTGGCTTCTGATGCCGAAAATGGCTCGGTCCGGATCACAATAATATTACGGGCATTTTGACGCCAAGCTTCCTGAACAGGGATAGATGCCGAGACTCCACCATCGACAAACATTTGATCTTCAATCGCAACTGGGCCTTGATACAATTTTGGTATGGCACATGTAGCGACCATCGTGTCTCGCCACTCATTCCCCAAAATTGGTAAATAATGATCAGCGAGTGTCTGTGCATTAGTCACTGCTGCAAACGCTCCCCGCCCTCGTAATGCCTTTCGACCAAGATCGACGTCTAATTTATAAGGGTAATCTTGAATACGCTCTAGTGCCCATTCTAAGCCCAAATATTGCTTATTTCGTATGTAGCGGATGAGATTAAAAAATTCGGGGGAGGTCGTAAGTTCTGTGATAAAGGCTTTACCCAAACCATGTTGACGACATAAGTATGAGCATAGGTTTAATGCGCCAGCAGACGTGCCATAAAACTCATCGAAAGGGTCAAAATTCGAAAGCAAAAATGCATCTAAAACACCAGCGGTAAAAATCCCTCTCTGCCCACCACCTTGAGTGACTAGGGCAGTTTTGCCTCGTCGAAAATGCTCGTAAACGTCAACATTGAGCTCGACATAGCTATTCGTGATGATACCGCTGTTACGCATCATAGCCGTAGGGCCTTAGGATTAAGCTGTCGTGATTGCAATAATGCCAAATGATAATAAAACGGCGAATACTACGACGACAATAAGTAACGCTGATTTTAGATCGTGTTCCATAAACACCTCCTTCACTTTAACAAAGTAATAACATTGGTGTGGGGTATGTTCAAGATTTGTCTGATTTAGTCGCACAATTTTGGCGAAGGCATCACAATTAACTTAGTCGTAATAAGGAGATAAGAAATGAATAATAAACTTAACTGGCTAGTTGGAAGTATATTATTAGGCTGTTCTATGGGCGCTCAAGCAAACGTGACTATCACTCCATTTATCGGTTTTACTGTAGGTGGCGCAGCTGAAGATGAAAATGAACGCGACTATGACATTGATCCTACAATTAATTATGCTTTAGCAATCGAAACACCGTTAGAGTTGGGTAAAATTGGGCTGTTTTACTCAAACCAATCTTCAGAGCTGAAAGATGTCAACAACGCTTCAAATATTCACTATCTTCAGTTTCAAAGCAGTATTTACTACCCGGTCTCCCCAAGATGGCAAGCCTATATTGGTTTAGGCCTAGGAGGAGCTTACATCGACGCGGATTGGGTCGATGATAAATACGGTTTTTCTGCAAGTGCATTTTCTGGACTTGAATATGAGTTTTCACAGAACGTTGCCCTCACCGCACAAGTTCGTTGGCTTGGCACGGTGGTCGATAATGATACTTCAGGAGCGTGCGTGCTGCCGACCGACGGTTCAAATTGTGTCATCAGATTCGAAACGGATTGGATGAACCAACTCCAGTCTAATATTGGTTTAAGCTTCCGTTTTTAATTAACGGCGAATGACAACAATAAGTGCCGGTAAGTTACCGGCATGTTGCAATCACGGTTAACGCCTTGCTTCAAATCGAGGCTCATGAGTCAGAATTCCAGTTGCTTAAAAATTGTATTTCATACCAATCGCACCACCAATCTGAAGGTCTGGGCCTTGATACAATTCTAGCTCCGGTTGAATTTGTGCGTACAAATCCCACCCTTTAGATAGATCCCAGTTCAAACCCAACGGGACACGAAGACCAAACTCATCATTCCATTCATACCAGCCACCAACGCCGACATACCAACTGACTGGCATATTCTGGTCAAATGAACCACGTTTGGCGATGTAATCAAATGCCATTCCATCGTTGCCAATAATGCCTCGGTACTGCTTATCGATTTCCACAACAACACTGAGTTGTTGGTCTACCGCCATTCCTACTGATAAGTCTTTTGATTGACTTGCCGCTAATACGACACTTGGCAGCATTGCTATCACTAGCATCAATTGCTTTTTCATACTCGTCATCACTCTTAAAAAACAGCGTACATAATTCAAACATGGTGGAGGTTTGTTGTGTCAGCAGCAGGTAAGAGTAGCGTACGAAAAAAGCGACACACGTAAGAATGAGAGCAAGATCACAGCAAACATCAACACTATGGCAGTGACACCATAGAGACAGAAACCAGAAAAGAAATCGAGGAATGGTAAGTATAAAAAAGGAGGCCGAAGCCTCCTTTTTATCAATGATTGAGATTAGCCGTGACTACGAATCCACTCATCCATTTCAGTTTTTAGATTGTCAGACTTGGTACCGAAGATAGCCTGAACACCACCTGCTACAACAACAACACCAGCAGCCCCAAGTTGTTTCAGTTTGTCTTGGTCAACTGCAGCCGTATCCGCTACCGCCACGCGTAGACGCGTGATACATGCGTCTAGACCAGTGATGTTTGCTTTACCACCGAATGCCGCAACAAGTTCTCCACCCATTTCTGAAGCAGCAGTCTCTACAGATTCAGCTGACTCGTCTTCACGACCAGGAGTTTTTAGGTCAAGAGCCGTAATCACTGCACGGAATACTACGTAGTAGATTGCAGCGTAAACTAGACCAACAGCAACCATCAGACCCATCTTCTGAGAGTTACCAGATAGAACTAGGAAGTCGATCAGACCGTGTGAGAATGAAGTACCGTGCACAAAACCTAGAGTGTTAGCAACAACGTATGCAGAACCCGCTAGTAGAGCGTGGATACCGTATAGTACAGGAGCAACGAATAGGAATGAAAATTCGATAGGCTCTGTAATACCCGTTAGGAATGAAGTCAGAGCCGCTGACGCCATGATGCCCATTACTTTCGCGCGGTTTTCTGGTTTAGCACAGTGCGCAATAGCGATTGCTGCAGCTGGTAGACCAAACATCTTGAACATGTAACCACCTGCTAGCTGACCGAAGCCATTACCAGCAGCGCGAGTTGCTTCGTCTGCAACTAGGTAACAAGTAAGTACGCCGTTTTGAGTGTCGCCAGCAGCGTTCACACAAGTACCAGCTTCAAAGAAGAACGGTACGTTCCATACGTGGTGTAGACCGAATGGGATAAGTGTACGTTCAACAACGCCGTAGATACCGAACGCTAGTTGTGGGTTCTGGTGTGCAGCCCAGTCAGAGAATGCTGAGATAGCACCGCCGATTGGTGGCCATACAACAGAAAGAATAACCGCTAGAAGAATCGCAGCGAAACCCGTGATGATTGGTACAGCACGTTTACCCGCGAAGAAGCCAAGGTATTCTGGAAGTTGGATTTTGAAGAAACGGTTAAATGCCCAAGCAGCAACACCACCGACAAGGATACCACCTAGTACGCCGGTATCGATTTTCTCAACACCCATGATGCCAGCCATAACACCTAGCGTTGCTGTCATGATGCCGTAACCAACGATTGCAGCAAGACCTGCTACACCATCGTTGTTTGTGAAGCCTAGTGCTACACCAACAGCAAATAGAAGTGCCATTTGGCCAAATACTGAGCCACCAGCTTGTTCCATTAGGTTAGAAACGATGTCTGGAATGAAACTTAGGTGGGCAGCACCAACACCTAATAGGATACCTGCGACTGGTAACACTGATACTGGTAGCATCAGAGCTTTACCAACTTTTTGCAGGTTGGCAAAAAGGTTCTTAAACATGTTTATGCTCCTGATAAATTATAAGTTTTATTTGGGCACTAACGGATCACCCCCGTAGCCTAAATGTTAGCACCCATGAAAATGTAACCACACGTTGCATTATATTTTTCGAGGCTAAATATATATTGATGACCCTCAAACTTTCCACATAGTTACGAAATTTAATTTCAAAACAAGTCTTGGATCACATGAAAAACCAGCAACAAGAAGGATTATATCAATTCTAATTATCTGTTTTTAAAGACACTTTTCATGTTGATAATTAATTTTAAGGCGTGAAGAAAATAAGGCACGATGTTATTTTTAGTAACAAAATTACATTTGCAGTTTTTGAATGCTACTAAATCAACAAATTCAGTATACATTAAACTAAACAATGCTTTTGATGTATTTATAAACAAAAAAGAGGCAATAGCCCCTTTTTGATACACATATTGATTTTTCATCGCAAAAAAAGATTTCGGAAGTTTTCGGTGGTTTTTTGCCCTACCTCACCCAGTGAACACCCTTTTAGTTGCGCAATATAAGCAGCGACTTCGACGACATAGGCTGGCTGATTCTCTTTTCCACGGTGTGGAACAGGCGCAAGGTAGGGGGAATCTGTCTCAATTAACAACTTTTCTAACGGCAGCGCTTTCACTACCTCTTTCAGTTCTGTCGCCTGGCGGAAAGTGACAATACCGGAAATTGAGATGTAGAAGCCCAAATCCAACGCAGCTTCTGCAAAAGGTAAATCTTCAGTAAAGCAATGGATCACACCACCACATTTATCTGCCCCACCGTTACGTAGGATATCTAACGTGTCGGCGCGCGCATGGCGAGTATGAATGATCAAGGGTTTATTGAGCTCTACCGCAAGTTCGACTTGCTGCTCAAAACGCGTTTTTTGCAGCGAAGCTGTATCGGGTTTGTAATGGTAATCCAAACCCGTTTCACCAATAGCCACCACTTTATCGTGAGAGGCATGCTGGCGTAATGTTTCCATAGAGAACGCGCTTTCTACATCTAATGGATGTACACCACAAGACGCATAAACGTTGTTATATGGCGTGATCATTTCCAGCATTTTAGGGAAAGAGTCCAACGTCACTCCTACAGACAATAGCTCTTTTACGTTAGCTTGCTTTGCTTTGTTAATAACGTCTTCCACATTAATATGGAGATCATCGTAATTCAATTTGTCTAAATGACAGTGCGAATCTACGAACATAATGCCTCTCGTGACTCAATTAACCAGTTCATTGATAGTAGCTCAAGGTTTAAACCAGGCGAGCTCTGTAATTGGGCTTTCAACGCCAGCAGTTTCTGTGCTGAAAAGTAAAGTCCATTATAATTATTGGGCTGGAACTTAGTTGCTCCGGGTAACTGATCGGGTTCCATGACGCCAAACTGGGCTTTTTGTGCGTCTGTGAGTAAATACCACGCCCAATCTAACGTTTTATTAGGGTTCTTAGCCATCAGTGATGCACACTGATATACATCGGAGACCGGTGAAGACAACGTCTCAATAAAGCAACGCTCAAACGCTTGGTATTCATCAAGCTCACCGCTCTTAACAGCATCTAGCGTATTAATCGGAGAGCCCATGTTCAGCTTAAGTGCATAAGCTGGTACTTGTGAAGCGCCCTGCTCGTTCATCCAGCTCATTGCTTGGTCCGTAGAAGGTGGGGTCACCACCCACTGCTGACAGCGACTCTGAATCGTTGGCAACAATCGTTCTTGGTTATGCGTAACCAACAAAAACAAACACTTTTGTCCAGGCTCTTCCAAGGTTTTCAGCAGAGCGTTAGAGGCTGACTCATTCATTGCATCAGCAGGTTCAATAATGAACACTCGGTAGCCATTAAGCTGAGAAGACTCATGTGCTAAGCGGTTACATGCTCGAATTTGATCGACTGTAATCGATTTCCCCTCTTTTTCGGGTTTGATCCAATGTAAATCAGGATGATTATTAGCCTGGCTCAACTGGCAACTATGGCAAAAGCCACACGCTTCACTACTATAATTTTGACAAAGCAGTACTCGACTGAACAAGCCGACTAGCTTATCTACTGCTAGCCCTCTCTGACTCTGCAGCAGCAACGCCCCAGGAATACGGTCTGAGTCCAAGCTTACTTTGAGGTTATCCCAAACGGGCTGTAACCATGGAAAGTCATTTAACATGAGCTACCTCAATCCACGTTTTGCTTACAATGATGCTAGCCATTCGTTCAAAGCGGCTTTAATGTCTTGCGCCACTTCTTCAATCGACTGCTCAGCGTTGATCACTACAATGGAATCATCTGCATTTGCGAGCTCCAAGTAACGCTCACGCGTTCGCTCAAAGAAGCTAATGTCCATCTTTTCAATACGATCGAGTTCACCGCGACCACGTGCTCGCTCGAGGCCAACACGAGGGTCAAGATCCATGTATAACGTGAAAGCCGGCTTAAATTCACCTAAGGTGGTGTCACGAAGATTTTTCATCAACGACTCGTCGATTTGGCGACCACCACCTTGATAAGCTTGAGAAGACAAATCATGACGGTCGCCAACTACCCATTGACCATTTGCTAGCGCTGGCTTGATCACGTTCTCAACCAATTGAACACGTGCTGCGTAGAGTAAAAGCAGCTCTGTCATGTCTTTCAGGTCTTCGCCTTCGTGCCCTTCTTTAACCAAAGCGCGCATTTTTTCGGCTAGCGGTGTGCCACCTGGCTCTCGAGTATTGACGATATCTTCGATGCCCGCAGCATTTAGCGTGTCTAAAACGGTTTTAATCGCCGTGCTTTTACCCGCGCCTTCGAGGCCCTCAACGACAATAAAGTTTGCTTTCATCATTTGTTCTTTCTTAGTTCTCTTAAATAGGCACGTACAGCACGATTGTGCTCTGCAAGGGACTTCGAAAACACATGTCCGCCCTTTCCACTTGCTACGAAATATAGATAATTACTGTTTTCTGGGTGTAAAGCAGCTTCAATCGATGCCTCCCCCGCCATGGCAATCGGCGTTGGCGGCAATCCATTGATAGTGTATGTGTTGTATGGCGTTGGAGTACGCAAATCTTTCTTACGAATATTACCATCGTAGGCATCACCCATGCCGTAGATAACGGTCGGGTCCGTTTGCAGGCGCATACGTTTATTTAGACGGTTTACAAATACAGAAGCCACGCGCTCACGCTCTGAATCAATCGCGGTCTCTTTTTCGATAATAGAAGCCAGAATCAGCGCTTCATATTTGTCTTTCAGTGGCAGTTTTTCTTGACGCTGTTCCCATTGTGCATCAAGAATTTTATTTAACTTGCTATGTGCACGATCTAAGATCTGACTTTCGCTTGTGCCAGCGGTGTAATGGTAGGTTTCAGCAAGAAATAAGCCTTCAAGCTTTTCACGATCAATCCCCAATTTTTCAGCCATCTCTTTTTCAGACAGACCTGTCAAATCATGTTTTACATAAGGCGCGGTGCTGAGTTGGTCGACCCACTCAGAAAAGCGGCTGCCTTCCACAAACGTGATAGCAAACTGATGTTCTTTACCCGTATTGAGCTGTTCTAACGTTTGATAGAGAGAAAGCTTTGGCTCTAGTTGATAAGTGCCCGCTCTCACCTGAAGAAGCTCTGGATAAAGATGAGGCATCAAGCGAGTGTAGTCAGAAGCTTCGATAATGTTATCTTTCACCAAGTCGCGCATTACTCGGTGAAAGCTAGTGCCATTTTCTACTGTAAACAGCTGCGGCTGCTCAATAAGAATAGGCGAGTTAACGTATTGCTTAGTTTGTGAAACAACGTAAAAAACACCTGCTGCACTAATAGCGGCAATCAGTACAACAAACGCAAACAATTTTTTAATCACGTATTTAGATTCCCTTGAAGTCGTCGTGTCAATTTTCCAATTGGAAATTCAATCTTGTTATCTGGTGTTGAAATACCGGAAATCGGCGCAACACCCAGTAGTGAGTTACACATCCACACCTCTTCTGCATCAAGCAGATCCGTCAGTGTGAATTCGGCTACTTGCACTGGGTAACCTTCAGTTTGGAGAAATTCCAATACCTTACGGCGCATCACGCCAGCCACACCAGACAAACTCAACCGCGGTGTGTATACCCGTTTACCATTAACCCAAAAAAGGTTTGCCATTGTAGTTTCAATGACATGATTTTGCACATTTAACGTCACAGCGTCGGCAAATTCAGAACCTTCAATTTCTGCCTTTGCGAGAACCTGCTCTATTCGGTTGTTGTGCTTATGGCCAGCTAGGAGCGGTTGAATGCCTAGGCGGGTTTTGCAAACGCCTAACTGCACGCCATTTTCTTGCCACAAAGTATAATGAGAAGGAAATGCGAAGTTCGAAATGGTTACAACCGGACCATCTATACCGACGGGACTGTATCCACGTCCACCAGTGCCACGACTGATGTGAATTTTGATTCCTGCCGACTCGTCTTTTAAGACCGCAAGCATCGCCCAATCAAAAACCGTATTCCAATCAGGAAAAGGTATGTGCAATGTTTTTAGACACGCCTCCATACGCTCAATATGTGCTTGCCAGTGCTCCAACTGACTATGCTTAGTCTTGATGGTGGTAAAACAGCCATCACCATATTGAAACGAGCGATCACCGAGCGAAACATGCGTTTGTGGAAGTCCATTTACCCAGAACATTCAGATACCCTTTGATTTCTGATCGACAAATAAAACAAAACGGCTCAATGCTAAGCATCGAGCCGTTAGAATACAAGTTTCACTACTCTAAAACTGTGTTAAAGAGTTTTACTCTGCAAACTTTTTGAATACAAGTGAGCCGTTTGTTCCGCCGAAACCGAACGAGTTACAGATCGCGTATTCCATATCAACTTTACGCGCAGTGTGCGGTACAAGGTCAATATCGAGGCCTTCTTCTGGGTCATCTAGATTGATCGTTGGTGGCACGATTTGGTCAACCAGAGACATCACCGTGATGATCGCTTCAACTGAACCCGCCGCACCTAAAAGGTGACCTGTCATAGATTTCGTTGAAGAGACAAGTACTTGTTTTGAGCCTTCTTCACCAAGAGCACGTTTCACACCCTTGATTTCAGCTACGTCACCGGCAGGAGTAGAAGTACCATGAGCGTTAACGTAACCCACTTGTGTACCCGTGATCTTCGCATCACGCATTGCCGCTTCCATCGCTAGTGCGCCACCTGAACCATCTTCACTTGGAGAAGTCATATGGTAAGCGTCACCAGACATACCAAAGCCCACTAGCTCTGCGTAAATCTTAGCGCCACGTGCTTTCGCGTGCTCGTATTCTTCCAGAACCATCATACCTGCACCGTCACCAAGAACGAAGCCGTCACGGCCTTTGTCCCATGGACGAGATGCTTTTTGAGGTTCATCATTACGAGTTGAAAGTGCTTTAGCCGCCCCAAAGCCAGCCATACCCAGTGGTGTAGATGCCTTCTCTGAGCCACCTGCAACCATTGCCTCGGCATCACCGTATGCGATCATACGTGCAGCGTGGCCGATGTTGTGAAGACCTGTCGTACATGCTGTAGAGATCGCGATATTTGGACCACGAAGACCACGCATGATAGATAGATTACCTGCCACCATATTAACGATGGTCGAAGGCACAAAAAATGGGCTTACTTTGCGAGGGCCTTTTTCAACAAGCGCTGTATGGCCTGTTTCGATTAGATCTAGACCGCCAATGCCTGAGCCGATTGCTACACCAACTCGAGCCGCGTTTTCTTCGGTAATTTGTAAGCCAGAGTCATCTAACGCTTGGATACCCGCGGCGATGCCGTACTGGATAAAGAGATCCATTTTACGAGCATCTTTTTTAGACATGTACTCTGTGCAATCGAAATCTTTAATAAGACCTGCAAAACGAGTTGAGAAGTTTGTCGTATCGAAATGTTCGATGTTAACAATACCACTTTGACCTTCTAGCAGGGCTTTCCAAGATGATTCTACTGTGTTGCCTACCGGTGACAACATACCCATGCCAGTGACAACTACACGACGCTTGGACACGATATAATTCTCCGGGAATTGAATATTTCTATGAGAGGATAGAAGAAGTTAGAAAGAACACAGGCGGTCTAGGAGACCGCCTGGGAGAGATAATTACTGAGCGCTGTTTACGTAGTCGATTGCAGCTTGAACAGTAGTGATTTTCTCTGCTTCTTCATCAGGAATCTCAGTGTCAAATTCCTCTTCTAGAGCCATAACTAGCTCTACAGTATCTAGAGAATCAGCACCTAGATCGTCAACAAAAGAAGCTTCATTTTTAACTTCTGCTTCGTCCACACCTAGCTGTTCAACAATGATTTTCTTTACGCGTTCTTCGATGTTGCTCATTTTTTTTTCCTTTACAGATTTCGCCTAATGCGATGATTCCGTAGTTTATTCGAACTATTGAAAGTTGCAAGGGGGTCCTTGCTGGTCAAACCACAAATTTAGCGAAATTAACCGAATTTCAATACATTTTTGACTTATATCATGCACAAATGTTGTGCATAACCATGACAAGTTTACGACAGTTAACAGCAACTATAGGCTATTTTTCACAAAGTAAAATAACTCATTTTGCACGAACTGTGCGTTAAACCATATACATACCACCATTTACATGCAACGTTTCACCAGTAATGTAAGCCGCTTCAGGTGAAGCTAGGAACACAACTGCAGAAGCAATTTCACGAGGATCACCTAGACGGCCTGCTGGCACGTTCGACAACGTTGCTGCACGTTGGTCGTCATTTAGCGCCTTAGTCATGTCAGTTTCGATGAACCCTGGCGCTACCGTGTTAACCGTTACGCCGCGAGAAGCGACTTCACGCGCCATCGACTTAGTAAAACCGATCACACCAGCTTTTGCTGCTGCGTAGTTCGTTTGACCAGCATTACCCATAGTACCTACAACTGAGCCTACGTTGATGATACGGCCAGAACGCTTTTTCATCATGCCACGTAGAACGGCTTTAGACATGCGGTAGATTGGCGTAAGGTTCGTATTGATGATGTCGTTCCACTCATCGTCTTTCATACGCATTAGTAGATTGTCACGAGTAATACCGGCGTTGTTGACTAGAATATCGATCGCGCCAAATTCATCGTTGATGGTTTTTAGTGTTGCTTCGATAGAGTCAACGTCCGTCACGTTAAGTGCTAGACCTTTGCCATTTTCACCTAGGTATTCGCTGATCGCCGCTGCGCCGCCTTCAGAAGTCGCCGTACCGATTACTGTCGCACCGCGCTCAACAAGAAGCTCCGCAATCGCACGACCAATGCCACGGCTTGCGCCTGTCACAAGAGCGATCTTACCTTCTAGATTCATCATGTTGTGTTTTCCTTTTCTTATCGTGAACGAATTACTTAGCAGCTTCTAGCGAAGCAACGTCATTAACGGCTGCTGCGCTTAGTGTCTTCACGATACGTTTCGTTAGACCTGTCAGTACTTTGCCAGGGCCAAACTCAAGTAGGTTTTCTACACCTTGCTCGCTCATTAGCTGTACGCTTTCAGTCCAACGTACTGGGCTGTGTAGCTGACGAACAAGTGCATCTTTTATTTTTGCAGGATCCGTTTCCGCCGCCACATCAACGTTGTTGATTACAGGAAGTTGTGGTGCATTGAATTCGATAGACTCTAGCGCGACAGCTAGCTTCACTGCTGCAGGTTTCATTAGTGCACAGTGTGAAGGCACTGAAACAGGAAGAGGAAGTGCACGTTTTGCACCTGCTTCTTTACATAGTGCGCCCGCACGCTCTACTGCGTCTTTACTACCTGCGATAACAACTTGACCAGGCGAGTTGAAGTTTACTGGAGAAACCACTTCACCTTGCGCTGCTTCTTCACACGCTTTTGCAATCGCTTCATCATCTAGACCGATGATCGCGTACATTGCACCTGTACCAGCAGGTACTGCTTCTTGCATAAGTTGACCACGTAGTTCAACCAGTTTGATTGCTTCTTTAAAGTCAATCACGCCAGCACATACCAGTGCTGAGTATTCACCTAGGCTGTGACCCGCTAGGTTTGCTGGTTGCTCAAGACCAAGCTCTTGCCATACACGCCAGATAGCAACAGATGACGCTAGCAAAGCAGGTTGAGTACGGAAAGTTTGGTTTAGATCTTCTGCAGGTCCATTTTGAACAAGCGCCCATAGGTCGTAACCTAGTGCGTCAGATGCTTCTGCAAATGTTTGTTTTACTACGTCATATTGTTCGCCTAGATCAGCAAGCATACCTACAGCTTGTGAGCCTTGGCCTGGAAATACGATAGCAAACTTGCTCATGTTGTCTTCCTTTAAGCAAAGTAAAAAGAAATAAGATGCACCTTAGCGCATCTTAAATTTTTAATTCTTATGAAACTTAGAATTTCACTAGGGCAGAGCCCCAAGTGAATCCCCCGCCAAACGCTTCAAGAAGCAGGGTTTGACCACGTTTAATACGACCATCACGAACCGCTTCATCCAGTGCAGTTGGCACTGTTGCAGCAGACGTGTTGCCGTGTTTATCTAATGTAATCACGACTTGGTCTAGTGACATCGAAAGTTTCTTCGCTGTCGCTGAAATAATACGATAGTTCGCTTGGTGCGGCACTAACCAGTCTAATTCAGACTTGTGCATATCGTTCGCTTCAAGCGTATCTTTTACTAGCTTAGAGAGCTGAGTTACGGCCACTTTAAAAACTTCGTTGCCCGCCATGTGCAGCCACTGGTCGGCATCTTTGCCACGTTGTGGCACCGGAAGACTCAGTAGATCGCCAAATTGACCATCTGAATACACGTGTGTAGAGATGATACCAGGCTCTTCGCTAGCACCCACAACCACAGCGCCCGCAGCGTCACCAAATAGAATGATGGTTGAACGGTCAGTCGGGTCACATGTTTTTGACAATGCGTCTGCACCAATCACAAGTACGTTTTTGCACATACCCGTTTTAATGTGTTGGTCAGCGACAGACAATGCGTATACAAAGCCGGAACAAGCAGCGGCTAAGTCAAAAGCAGGACAACCTTTAATACCAAGCTTTGCCTGCACCTGACACGCAGATGAAGGGAAAGTATGGCTACTGCTTGTGGTCGCAACGATAATGAGGTCGATATCATTTTTATCGATGCCGGCCATATCGATTGCATTTTCAGCTGCGTAGAATGCCATGTCCGCAACAGTTTCATCTTCTGCTGCAATTCGACGCTCTTTAATACCTGTGCGAGCGACGATCCACTCATCACTTGTATCTACCATTTTTTCTAAGTCAGCGTTCGTACGCACTTGAGATGGCAGGTAGCTGCCAGTACCTAAAATTTTGCTATACATGAAGACTAATAATGCCTCTCGAGTAAAACCGCTTCCAAACGATCGCTAATACGGCTTGGTACTTGTCGTTTGACCTCGTGTACTGCCTCGCCAAGTGCATTGACAATCGCAGATACATCCGCACTTCCATGGCTTTTTATGACAATGCCGCGCAATCCTAGCAAACTTGCGCCGTTATACTGGTCGGGGTTCAGTGTTTTTAGTTCATTAAATAGCCGAGAAAACAACTTTCTAGCAATCCACCCCTTTATCGTTGATGCCATCATGCTCGTTTTGAGCTTTTCGATAAAGAGATGCGCTGTTCCCTCACTGGCTTTTAAGCATACATTGCCGACAAAGCCATCACAGACAATAACATCGGCAACATCATGCAAAATTTGATTACCTTCAATATAACCAACAAAGTTAATCGTGTCGGTTTGAGAAAGCATTTCTGCACAGCGTTTAACTAAATCGTTCCCTTTGATTTCTTCTGCACCAATATTCAATACAGCGACACGAGGGGGACGACCTAAATGTTCTTCTGCTAGTGCACTACCCATTACAGCAAATTGGAAAAGGCTGTCGGCATCACACGACACATTCGCCCCAAGATCTAACATCCAAGTACGTTTTCCACTGATGGTAGGTAAAGCTGAAACTAATGCAGGACGTTCAATACCAGGAAGCAGCTTAAGAATAAAGCGTGACAGCGCCATTAGCGCGCCGGTGTTACCACCACTCACGCAAGCATCGGCCTCACTTTCAGAAACGAGATCGAGCGCCATACGCATAGAACTGTTTTGACTATTACGCAGCGCTAAAGAAGGTTTTTCTGAATTTGAAATCACTTTCTCACTATGAACAATGCTCAAACGAGAACTGGTTGAGGTACCTAGTTGAGATAATTGAGACGTGATCAGAGATTGATCACCTATAAGAATCACTTTTAGCTCTGGGAAATGAGACAGTGCCTGCACGGCGGCAGGCACTGTTACGCGTGGACCGAAATCCCCGCCCATTGCATCAAGTGCAACGGTAATATTTTGCAAAGGTCAACCTTACTTGTTGATAACCTTTTTGCCACGGTAGTAACCTTCAGCAGTTACGTTGTGACGTAGGTGAGTTTCACCTGAAGTTGCATCTACAGAAAGTGCTGCTGTAGTTAGTGCATCGTGTGAACGACGCATACCACGCATTGAACGTGACTTCTTGCTCTTTTGTACGGCCATTGACCCTACTCCTATACTATTGGGTTCAAAGATGAGAAAGCATCAATTACCACACTGATTACTTTTTCAAACTTTTCAAAACGTCGAATGGATTCGGTTTCTTTTCCTCAATTTCTTCAGGAATCTCACCAAAAACCATGTTATTTGAATCAACGCTACAATCCGCTTCATCATGCATCGCAATTTGAGGTAATGCTAAGATGAACTCGTCTTCAACCAGTTGTATAAGGTCTAATTCACCATACTCATTTAGATCTACCAAATCATAAATTTCTGGTGCTTCCTCTTCCGTCTTCTCACCGTAGTAAGGAGTGTAAAGGAATTCAACTTCACACAGATGTGTGAATACCTCGTTACAACGCTGACACTCTAATTCGACTTCGATGTTAGCTTTACCAGAGATAACAACAAGTCGCTGTTCATCTATCTCAAATGACAATGAGACTTCTGCGTCGCGTTTTACGCCATCAGTCATTTCCGCTAAGCGCTTAAAAAGACTAGCTTGGATGATGCCATCGAAATCTAGTCGTTTCTGTGCCGCTTTAGCCGGATCAACCGTTCGCGGTAATTTTACCTTTTGCATAGGGCGCGAATATTATCTTCCAAATCAAAATTAGTCAAAGAAAAAGGAAAAAAAGTTGTACTTTTTTACGCTTAACATACAGAGCATTAGCCAGAATCAATTTTGATCGATTATGCTATCTAAAATGCTTTTGTGAATTGTAATTCAAAATGAAAAATTACCAACTTGTTTTAGCCTCAACTTCCCCTTTTCGTAAACAATTGCTGGAAAAACTTTCAACACCGTTTATTTGCGTGTCGCCAGATTGCGACGAAACACCACAGCCTGATGAGCGTCCGTTGGACTTAGTACAGAGGCTCGCCATCGATAAAGCGACATCCTGCGATACAGAGCAGCCTAGTTTAGTCATAGGTAGTGACCAAGTGTGTGTCATTGATGGCAAAATTGTTGGTAAACCACTTGACCGTAACAATGCCATTGCTCAACTACTTGCCCAAAGCGGCAAAGTCATCACTTTTTATACTGGACTCGCCGTGCACAACACCGCAACAAACCATACTGAAGTTGGCTTCGATACTTTTGAAGTTCACTTCAGGGTGTTGAGTCGTGAGCAGATTGAACGCTACGTCGATAGAGAAGAACCCTTTTACTGCGCGGGCAGTTTTAAGAGTGAAGGAATGGGTATTTGTCTGTTTAATAAGTTAGTAGGCAAAGACCCGAATACCTTAGTAGGGCTGCCACTTATCGACTTGATTGATATGTTACAAACGCAAGGTTTTGACGTTTTGTAATGTTCTATGGCATATATCGTAAAGACAAAATGAGCCTTTACGGTAAAGATTCCTTCCCCCTCTCTTTGTCAGTCTAAGGGATAGTTGAATTGGTAACATTAAAAAGGGAGCGCTATGCTCCCTTGGTGATACCTTTAAACTCATGTGCTGGATTAGCTTTTTCTCAAACCCACTAACACTTTTTCTAGTTTAGGTCCCATCGGCGCATTAATTTCCATCCATTCATCGTTTGATGGATGTTGGAACTTTATATTTGCCGCATGGAGAAACAAACGGTCAAGGCCAACCTGTCCGGTGTAAGCATCAAAGCGTCGGTCACCATAGCGGTCATCCCACGCAATAGGATGGCCGGTGTATTGAGTATGCACTCGAATTTGGTGAGTACGGCCAGTAATTGGGCTCGCTTGAATCAACGTCGCTTGCTCAAACTTTTCCAGAATTTTAAAACGTGTTTCAGAAGGCTTACCATTCGGGTTAACGCGCACGATGCTGTTCACTTCATTTTTCAGTAATGGTGCATTAACCACTTTACAGCTGCTCTTCCACTGTCCCATCACCAATGCGAAGTAAAACTTTTTCACTGTTTTTTCACGGAACTGTGCTTGCAAATGACGAAGCGCTGAACGTTTTTTTGCGACCAATAAAATGCCTGAGGTATCTCGGTCAATACGATGTACAAGTTCAAGGAAACGAGCTTGTGGTCGTAACGCACGTAGTGCTTCGATAGCGCCAAACTTCAAACCACTACCACCATGCACCGCTGTGCCGGACGGTTTATTAAGAATCAACATATGATCATCTTCAAAAATGATCATATCTTCAAGCTCAGCGACTTTATTCAACTTAGTGCTTGGCGCTACGTCGTCTTCTTTCTTCTCTACCGTTACTGGTGGAATACGAACGAGGTCACCCGCTTTCAGTTTATACTCAGCCTTAACTCGCTTTTTATTTACGCGCACTTCGCCCTTACGCACGATTCGATAAATCATGCTTTTTGGGACATCTTTTAATTGGTTGCGTAAGAAATTATCAATACGCTGACCCGCCATATCTTCGTCTATATCGACAAACTGGACTTGTGTTCTTATTTCGCTCATGTGCGCTATTGTAAACGCAAATCTGTATGACTTCACATTATTCTTGCGACGAAAGAAATACTTGTTG
Organism: Vibrio sp. PID23_8; assembly: GCF_003584965.1. NCBI lineage: Bacteria > Pseudomonadati > Pseudomonadota > Gammaproteobacteria > Vibrionales > Vibrionaceae > Vibrio > Vibrio sp. PID23_8. The sequence goes on from NZ_LIXE01000002.1 coordinate 162,770, forward strand.
GCATAAATTGAGCCAAAATGCGCCAAGCTTTTGTTTAAATTATTAAAACCCACCACCAAGTTGGCGGTTTGTTTTACATCTTTGTTATTTTCAACAGCCAAGTGCTTATTAAACAGGCAGTTATGAATTTGAAAAATTGAATTAGCGCCGATTTTTCTATCGTTTGCGTGAAAGCCGATTGCTGATATCCACTCGCGCTGCTATAGTTCACAGCTGCTAAGGAAGGTTTGGTTACATTTTGTTCATTACCAATCATCTATCCCAAGCAATGTGAGTAGACTAATGAAGATCAGGTGCAGCATTGGCGTAAGACTCTTTGAATTCAAAACACTTACCACTCTACTCCTCGCATATTCACGTTGAGTATCTACCGCCCGAATAGCGGGTCACAAGTTTTTCGTTTCTAACCGAAACCCTAAGAGATTTGTGATAACTGACGTGCCCAAGAGCATCCCCTTCCAGCCGGGAGGCTGCAATATATAAGCCATGGGATCAGGCACCGTGAAAGAGCGAAAAAAAGTGGTAAGAAAACGAGAAAGATAAAAGAGAAGACAACGAGAATTTTCAATGAAAAGAATGTTAATTAACGCAACTCAAAAAGAAGAGTTGCGTGTCGCTCTGGTTGATGGCCAGCGACTTTTCGATCTTGATATCGAGAGTCCAGGACATGAATCTAAGAAGGCGAATATCTACAAAGGCCGTATTACACGTGTCGAACCAAGCCTAGAAGCCGCATTTGTTGATTACGGTGCTGAGCGTCACGGTTTCCTCCCTCTCAAAGAAATTGCCCGCGAATACTTCCCTGAAGGTTACACTTACCAAGGTCGTCCAAGCATTAAAGAAGTGCTAAGCGAAGGGCAAGAAGTAATCGTACAAGTGGAAAAAGAGGAACGTGGTAGCAAGGGCGCAGCTCTGACTACTTTCATTTCTCTTGCAGGTAGCTATCTAGTCCTGATGCCTAACAACCCACGTGCTGGCGGTATTTCACGCCGTATCGAAGGTGACGAGCGCACTCAGCTAAAAGCAGCGCTAAGCACTTTAGAACTGCCACAAGGCATGGGGTTAATCGTTCGTACCGCTGGGGTTGGAAAGAGTGCTGAAGAGCTTGAATGGGATTTGAACGTACTACTTAACCACTGGAGTGCGATTAAGGACGCGGCAGACTCTAACCTTGCCCCATTCTTGATCCACCAAGAAAGTAACGTTATCGTTCGTGCAATCCGTGATTACCTACGTCGCGACATTGGTGAAATCCTAATTGATAGCAACACCATTTATGAACGTGCTAAAGAGCACATCAGCTTGGTTCGCCCTGATTTCATTAACCGTGTTAAGAAATACGAAGGCGAAGTTCCGCTATTTAGCCACTACCAAATCGAAAGCCAAATTGAATCAGCGTTCCAACGTGAAGTGCGCTTACCTTCTGGCGGTTCTATCGTTATCGACCCAACAGAAGCGCTAACCTCTATCGATATCAACTCAGCTCGTGCAACAAAGGGTGGCGATATCGAAGAAACGGCACTGAACACAAACCTAGAAGCCGCTGATGAGATCGCTCGTCAATTGCGTCTACGTGACCTAGGTGGTCTGGTTGTTATTGACTTCATTGATATGACACCTGTACGCCACCAACGCGAAGTAGAAAACCGTCTGCGTGAAGCTGTTCGTTTAGATCGTGCTCGCGTCCAAATCGGCCGTATTTCTCGCTTTGGTCTACTAGAGATGTCTCGTCAACGCTTGAGCCCTTCTCTTGCAGAAGCAAGCCACCACATCTGTCCTCGTTGTACGGGCACGGGTGTTGTTCGTGACAACGAATCTCTAGCACTGTCTGTTCTTCGTCTAATTGAAGAGGAAGCATTGAAAGACAACACCGCTCAAGTTTTGGCGGTTGTCCCTGTTCCAATTGCTTCTTATCTATTGAACGAAAAGCGTCGCTCAGTAAACCACATCGAACGCAATCAAGAAGTGAAAATCACGGTTGTTCCAAACTCAGATATGGAAACACCACACTTCGAAGTAATCCGCGTGCGTGAAGGCGAAGAATTTGATCTACTTTCTTACTTACTTCCTAAGAAACTGGAAGCAATGAAAGAAGCGGAAGGCAAAGAAACAACAGAAGTTGAAATTAAGTCTAAGCGAATTGAAGAGCCTGTTCTTAAAGGTTTTGCTGCGCCGACTCAAACTGCACCAGCGCCAACTCCTGCATCTAAGCCTGCTCCAGCAGCGAAGAAGAAAGAAGTCGTACAAGAAGAAAAACCTGGGCTATTTAGCCGTCTGTTCAAAGCCTTAGGTAGCTTCCTATTTGGTGGTTCTGAAGAAGCAAAAGAAGCGCCGAAACAAGAAGAAAAGAAACCGAACCGCGATAACAAACGCAACCGACGTGATCGTAACGACCGTCGTCGTGGTAACCAACGCGATAATCGTGAGACTCGCGATAACCGTGATAACCGCGATAACAAGCGCCGTCGCAAGCCTCGTGATGAACAAGCGACTGAACAAAGCGATGTTCAGCAGTTAAGCAAACCACAAAACCGTAATCAAAAGCGTAAGCCAAAACCTCAACAAGCTGAGAAATCACAAGAGCAAAAAGCAAACGTAAAAGTAGCGGAAAAAGGTCTGCAGCTCGCCGCAGAAGCGCGTTCTGAAGCTAAACCAGAAGAAATCAAAGCGAAGACAAACGCCAAAGCAGAGAAAGTGAAAGAGCGCCGTCAACGTCGCAAACTAAACAAATCTGTGCGCGTTAAGGACCAGCAAGCGGCTGAACAACTCGTTGAGTTGCCAGTTGAAGCTCCTGTTGAAAAGCCAGTTGAGGCAATCGCAGAAGCACCACAAGACAACCTTCAAGCAGAATCTAAACAGCGTCGCAATCGTCGTTCTCCACGTCATCTACGTGCAAGTGGTCAACGCCGTCGTCGTGGTCGCGATCGTCGCCCTAACCCATTCCGTCTACGTAAGGGTGGCGTAGCTTCTCCTGAGATGGCAATGGGTAAAGTGATGCCACGCTACATTCAAAAACCAGCGCCGAAGAAGGAAGAGCGAGTTCAAGAAGAAGCAGCAGCGACGGCAGTATCTGCAATCCAAGGTGGTTTTGCTTGTCCAGAAATGGCGATGGGTAAAATTATCATCCGTCGTGAGCACCATGCCGTCGTTGACGCGCCAGTTGTTGAATCAAAAGTTCAAGAACCTGTAGAGGCGAAAATGGAAGCTCCATTCGTTAAAGCACCAGTTGCTGAGAAAACTGAGTCTACAGTTGTTGAAACAGCACCAGTAGAGCTTATCGTTGATGCACCTGTAGCTGAAGTGACTGAAACAGTTGTAGAAACTACACTTACTCCAGAGCCAGTGGCTGAAGCGGTAGAAGAAACTGTAGAAGAAATTACAGTTAAATCACCGGCAGCAGCACCAGTATCTGAAGTTGAAGTTATCAACGTTGCCACTAAGCCACGCGCTAGCGCACCGATGACGAAAGCACCGGGTCCTCAAGAGCTTCGTGAAATTACGATTTCAGCAGCACCGTTTAAAGCCGAGCGCTACGCACCGAAAGGCGCAGGCAGCCAAGTAGCAATAAACCGTGCATCTGCAGGAATGACAAAACCAAACTTCAACTAAGTTTGTCGTCACTATAAGTAATTGAAAGGCTGCCATTTGGCAGCCTTTTTTGTTTAACGCAATGTTGAATATTATTGTTCACATTAATATCAATGACTGATCACATTTGTGGCTCATTCTCCTTATCATTCTTGAACTTAATCACACTTTTCGGTAGCATTCGCCGACTCAAGTTTTCGACACCATTCTGATGCAGCTCTTTTTCACTACAGTTTGAACTGATAGGCGTGAACATAACTTCACCTATTAGCGCTTATGCAAACACGAATATATGTCGGGAGATATTTCATTGCCAAAAGAGCCCTATATTACACATGTTCGAATTTCCTCAATTTTCTAAGCACTCAGTAAAAAACGATGTGCTATCAGGTTTAACCGTTGCGCTAGCATTGGTTCCTGAAGCCGTAGCATTTGCATTCGTTGCTGGTGTTGACCCTATGGTTGGTCTGTATGCTGCGTTCATCGTAGGCCTAATCACTTCTATCTTCGGTGGCCGTCCTGGTATGATTTCAGGCGCGACTGGTGCGATGGCCGTCGTTATGGTCTCACTGGTGGCGACTCATGGGGTTCAGTACCTATTCGCTGCCATCATGCTAGCCGGTATCCTGCAAATCGCAGCTGGTCTATTCAAGCTAGGCAAGTTCATTCGAATCGTTCCACATCCGGTAATGATTGGTTTCGTGAACGGCCTAGCAATTGTTATCTTCTTAGCTCAGCTTGGTCAATTTAAGGCACCTGATGTCAACGGTATGCTTACTTGGCTACCACAAGACCAAATGCTGCTTATGCTAGGTCTCGTTGCGCTAACAATGGCAATCATCCACTTCTTACCAAAGCTAACCACCGCAGTGCCTTCATCACTTGTTGCCATCGTAACCGTAACAGCACTTGTAGTGGGCTTAGATCTTGAAACACGTACGGTTGTAGATTTCCTACGCACAATGTCTGGTGATGAGGCTGCGACATTGGCTGGTTCTCTGCCGACTTTCTCAATTCCGGTAGTACCATTTACGCTGGAAACCATTCAAATCATCCTGCCCTACGCGATAATCCTTGCAGCCATCGGTCTGATCGAATCGCTACTGACGCTAACGGTACTTGATGAGATGACCAACACTCGTGGTCAATCTAACCGTGAATGTATCGGTCAAGGTATGGCAAACATGACCTGCTCGGTATTCGGTGCCATGGGTGGTTGTGCGATGATTGGCCAATCTATGATCAACGTAAACTCAGGTGGTCGTGGCCGTCTGTCTGGTATTGTTGCCGCAAGCGCACTACTGATCTTCATCCTGTTCGCATCATCACTTATTGAAATGATCCCGCTTGCAGCGCTTGTTGGTGTGATGTTCATGGTAGTAATCGGAACATTTGAATGGGCAACGTTTAAATTGGCGCGCCGTGTACCAAAGCAAGATTTCTTTGTTATCGTTCTCGTTACAGTAGTGACGGTTCTGACTGACCTTGCCGTAGCCGTAGCGGTTGGTGTCATTGCCTCTGCTCTAATGTTTGCATGGCAGCATGCTAAGCACATCTATGCGGATACCCGCCTAAACGAAGAAGGCTCAAAAGAGTACAAGATTCACGGCCCTATTTTCTTCGGCTCGGCAGCGAACTTCCTTGAGTTGTTCAATGCGCAAGATGATCCTAAAGATATCATTGTTGACTTCGCTGATTCACGCGTAACCGACCACTCTGCTATTGAAGCGATAGAAACGCTTGCAGAACGCTACGCAACGTTAGACAAAACACTTCACCTACGTCACCTAAGCCCTGACTGCCGTAAGCTTCTCGATAAAGCGGGTAGCTTGGTAGAAATTAATGTGAAAGAAGACCCAAGCTATAAAGTTGCCACCGACATCCTAGCTGGCTAACACACCAAAAGGGATGAGCTAAGCTCATCCCTTTTGTTCTTCAATTGTGTCGTGAAAACGACTCGCTGTTTTATATCAGCTTTTTTAGAATGGCGTCTGATGCCTCTTCAATAAGGTCCAATACCAGTTCGAAACCGTTCTCCCCCCCGTAGTATGGATCAGGGATTTCGTCGTAGCGAGAATCTCCATGACTCAGAAACAAAGACACTTTATGTCGATACTCATCCGGACAGAGATCCAATAAATCCGCTAAATTGGCTTTATCCGCCGCCAACACCATATCAAACGCGGAAAAGTCCCCAACAACCACCTTACGTGCTTTCATACCTTTGAATGAATAACCACGTAACTGACCTGCTTGCATGGCACGCGCATCCGGACGGCTTCCTACGTGATAACCAATGGTACCTGCAGATTCTACCTGTAGTGGCACTCCTAGCGCCTGTGCTTTCGATTTTAATACGGCCTCTCCCGTAGGTGAGCGACAAATGTTTCCCATACAAACAACGAGTACTTTCTTCATTTTATTCCCTGTATTCTCGATGGTTTTTCTTTACCTGCTGTTGAACTATCATAGCGAGATAATTTGCTTTACCCAAGTCAGCACACTGGCTTGTAGATAGAATTAAGGAAAGAGAATGTCTATCGAAGAGAACAAAGAGGCACGCCATAAGGCTCGCCAGCAAAAAGTAAAAGAACAAGTAGACGCAAAGATCGCCGCCGCTCAAGAAGAAAAGGGTTTATTACTCATCATTACTGGCAACGGTAAAGGTAAATCGACCTCCGGTTTTGGCACCATCGCTCGTGCACTTGGTCATGGCTTAAAATGTTCTGTTGCTCAGTTCATCAAGGGCACGTGGGATAATGGAGAGCGTAACCTGCTAGAAAACCTCGGCGTGGAATTCCAAGTCATGGCAACGGGTTTTACTTGGGAAACGCAAAATAAAACCGCCGATACAGAAGCCGCTCAACTTGTGTGGCAAGAATGTAAGCGCATGCTGAAAGACGAATCGATTGATGTGATTCTGTTTGATGAGCTGACGTATATGGTGAGCTATGGGTACATCGACTTAGAGGAAGTCGTTGAAGCACTGAATAACCGCCCGAAAATGCAATCAGTCGTGATCACCGGTCGTGCTGCTCATCGTTCATTGATTGAAATGGCAGACACCGTCTCGGAAGTGAAGAATGTAAAGCACGCCTTTGAATCCGGCGTAAAAGCGCTGAAAGGGGTGGATTGGTAATCTTCTCACTGAACCAAGCATCCCTAGGTTACTTGGGTATAAAAAAGGGTTGGCTCAGTGCCAACCCTTTGCTTTGTAAATATAAAGCGAACTCTAAAATTAGTTAAACAAGTTCTTCAACAAACTGTCTACCGCTTCTTTCGTTTTCTCATCTTTAATTTTGTCCGTTAGCTTTTCAACGCCTCGGTCTATTTCTTTCTGTGCTTTCTGTTTCAGAACATCATCAAATACTAGCTTGAATTTTGGCTCCGCCCACTTGCCGGAAACATTGATTGGAATCGTAATATCTTTCAGCTCATCGATATTTTTTCCGCCCTGCCCTTCCAGTGAACCTACAATAGACGTACTGATAGTAAAATCGACCGTTTCATTGAGGTAGTTTGCACTGCCTTTACCACGCAAACGCAATAATGGGGATTGAGCTTGAAGATTATCCGTATAAACAACGCCTTTGTTTAATCTCATTGTTGCCGTCATTGCGCTAAAGTCAGTTTTCTTGACTTCATCTGTGCCTTCTAAGCTTTGGCCTTTAAATCGCGCATAGTTTTCACGAATCAATTGAGCGACATTGATGCCATTAACTGCACCGTCTGTAAAGTTAATCGCGACCGTACCCACTAGGTTCTTCTTCATGCCTGTTGGCGTTAAGCTCTTACCGCTAACGTTCACATCGATATTACCGGTCCCTTCCAACTTATCACTGTTAGCGACATCAATTAGCAGTGGCTGAACATGGACACCTTTAATCGACTGCTTCGCGCTATAAGTTACTGGCGACTTACGAGCATCTAACTTCGCCGTTGCGGTGATTGTGCCCTGATAAAGTTTAGAACTGAATGACGTTAGGTCAAACACACCACGATTGATGGAGAAGTCTGCTTTGACTGCTTCCATCTTCGCATTCGCGGCTTTGAACTTATCGATCTTGATATCACCTTTCACATCCAGTACTTTTAAAGCTGATAAGTCTGGCTCACCCTCTTGGCCAACTGGCGCACTTTCGCCACCTGATGCTGACTTATCACTTGAAGGCGCTTGCTTATTCAAGCCCAAAAATTCATCTGCATCGATGTTAGGGCTGTGCAGTGCGAAACGAATTTTAGGGATATCACCTAATGTCACATCCGCTTTCCCGTCTAACACAATCGCATTTGCGGTGAGATTTTCCAGCACAAAACTCAAGTGACTCTTCGTTAAGTCGAACGATAGGTCAGAGGCCATATCCACTTTCATTGGTGATTGTGGAAGTGCAGCACCTTCAAAAGTCGATTTTAACGTCAGTTTGTTCAATTGAACCTTGCTGATCGCTTTATCAACAATCAGTTCACCAACGCCTTGCATGTCTAGCTTCATGCCGCCCGCGTCGCCTTTCAACGCATAGCTTAGGCGGTTTACTTTATCAAACTCAAACGTGTCTAAACCGATGGTCGCAGATTCAATTTTGTTTGCTTCGTCAGCGTAGGTTGCATCAAAGTTGATGTTTTTCAACGCGTAGCTTGCAAGACCTTTTGCCAATTTAAAGTCCGCTTTGCCTTGCGCGGTGAACGTTTGATCGTTCATTTCACCTTTCACACCGAAGTCAGCTGTCGTCCAGTGATCAAAAGCAAACTGTGATAGGTTTAAGGAGATATCAGAAAGCTTGGTGTCGCTGCCGGTTTGCTTATCTTGGATTTCAACATAACCGTTAGAAATAGTCACTCCTGCAAGGTTGATCGTCCAATCAGAAGCTGAGCTTTGCGTACCTTCCGTTTGTACTGAAGTTGGCTCAGTAAATTGTTCAGCTTGTTGAGATTGTGCTTTGGTCAGCGCATCAATGTTCTTGCTACCATCTTTCAGCGTTTCAAGGTAGAACTCAGCACCATCTAATGTGACGTTGCCAATTTCGAGTTGCTTGCTAAGCAGAGGCATGACCGAGACATCAACACCGACCGTGTCAACTTTGAATAGATTTGGTTGACTAAAGCCTTGCGGGTTTCTCAGTTCAGTGCGACCCAGTTCGAAGCCAATCGATGGAAAGAACTGCCAACTGATGTCCCCTTCAATCACCAACTCTAAACCCGTTTGCTTCTGTACTTGTTCCACAATTAACGGCTTAAATTGATTCGGATTAACGAAGACGGTTAGCGCTAGCACCGCAGCTAAAATAACTACAACAGGCATGGCTATAACTAAGAGCAGATTCTTCATGTGCTTTTTCCTTGCTCGTGAGTTTTTAAATTATATACCTAAGCTCGCACTGATCATTTCACAACAGCATGAAAATTGTCCGGCTTTACTTTGCAACTGGCTAATTTAAAAACAAAAAAAAGAAGTGGCACTTAAAGTGCCACTTCTTTTCACAAAAATAAAGCAATATAGCCATCTAAAGGCTTAAGCTTTCAAAAGTCTTGCAATGTGAGCTTTCAAAACGTCAATCGCGATACGGTTTTTTCCACCACGAGGAACAATAATATCCGCGTATTGCTTAGAAGGTTCAATAAATTGCATGAACATCGGACGAACAGTCTGTTGGTATTGCTTAAGAACTGATTCCATTGTTCGACCACGCTCTTCAACATCACGCTTAACACGGCGAAGCAGACAGATATCCAAAGGCGTATCCATAAATACTGTCGCGTGCATTAGATCACGTAAACGTGGGTCCGTTAAAAGCAAAATACCTTCAAGAATGATGACCTTTTTAGGTGTCATTGCTGTGGTATTGCTTGTACGAGTATGCTCAGTGTAGCTGTACTCTGGTACTTCTACCGCTTCGCCACGTACCAATTTCTCTAAGTGTTCACAAAGTAGGTCGTGGTCTAACGCGCTCGGGTGGTCGTAGTTAGTCTTTACTCGATCTTCCATGCTTAGGTGGCTTTGGTCGTTGTAGTAGCAATCTTCCGTGATAACACCGATTTGATGATCGCCCACTTTCTCGCGAAGCTCATTGTAAATCGTGCTCGCGATCAGACTTTTTCCAGAAGCAGAAGCGCCAGCAATACCTACGATGACGCATTGATTATTATCAGACATTAGTTTGCACCCGATGATGATTTTCTAGTCACATAAATAGATAAACTGCCTGATTATAGGGAGTTCACCCCTTAGATACTAGCTGGAATTAGGGTTTAGTTATAAGTTTCTTTCTGCGTAGAGAATGAACCCTAAAGCAAACGTTGGCGTGTATGATTTTTAACCAAACCAGGGTATGCACTCAGTTCACCATTGTGAAACTGATTGTGTCTGATTTGGCTTTGCCTTGCCAATACATCGTGCCACAAACGCGATCGGCGATCTGTTTGTAGTAACCTGCATGCTCACTATCTGGACGTCTCGCCACTGTTGGTATTCCGGCGTCGATATCTTCTCGCATGGCGATATGAAGTGGGATCTGTCCAAGTAACGCTAACCCAAATTCTTGCGATATTTTCTCTGCACCACCCGTACCAAAAATGTGCTCTACGGCACCACATTGGCTACAAATGTGATAGCTCATGTTCTCAACGACGCCCACCACTGGCACATTAACTTTATGGAACATCGCCGCCCCTTTACGAGCATCGGCGAGTGCTAGATCTTGTGGCGTTGTCACTAATACCGTGCCTGTCACCGGAATCTGTTGTGACAAGGTCAGTTGAATATCCCCTGTACCTGGCGGCATATCAATAACCAAATAATCCAAATCTGGCCATTCTGTTTCGGTTAATAATTGGGCCAACGCCTTTGATGCCATTGGACCACGCCAAATCGCCGCTTCGGATTTATCCACCAAATAGCCAATAGAATGAGTATAGATGCCATGGGCAAAAATAGGTTTCATCCACTTAGCATCACGAACTTCTGGCTTCGTATCTTCTTGTCCAAGCATCATCGGTACAGACGGCCCATAGATGTCTGCATCCAACAGACCGACTTTCGCGCCAGACTGCGCGATTGCAAGAGCGAGATTGACCGCCGTGGTTGATTTTCCTACTCCACCTTTCGCTGAGCTAACTGCGATGATGTTTTTCACTCCCTTAACTGCGTTTTCGACTTGAGTTTCCAGTGCTTTCACACCAAGTTCGATATGGAACGCAAACTCAGGAACCGTGCCTGACGCTTGCTGTTCCTTAATCCAATCACTGAGTACTGCTTGGAGTTCATTACTCGCAAATGGCAACGTAATTTGAATGCCACCTTGCGCTGGAATCGCGACAATGCCGTGAATATCTGCCCAGTTTTCCACCAACTGTGGATGCTGGAATTGGTTAAGCCAATGACAAAAATCTTGTTTTGAAGTGAACTGATGCATAAGGTCTCCTTATATACTCAAGTCACCTAAATGCGCTTGGGTACAGTGCCTCTAATCGTAGCACCCAGAAGCAAGATTCAGAACCCCAAAAAAACTAAGGCAATCCATGGTTTGATACCTTGGCGTTAGAAGGCTCATGGGGTAGTATTACTCTCTATTTTTTATACCTATCAAAAAGCGATTATTAAGTATGGCAAACGATCCAAGAAAACTGCTGGTAACTTGTGCCCTTCCGTACGCTAATGGTTCGATTCACTTAGGTCACATGCTTGAGCACATTCAAGCTGACATCTGGGTTCGCTACCAACGCCTACGTGGCAACACTGTAAACTTCATCTGTGCTGACGATGCTCACGGCACACCAATCATGCTAAAAGCACAACAGATGGGTATTACACCAGAAGAGATGATCGCTGCAGTTAGTGAAGAGCATCAAAAAGACTTCGCTGGCTTTGATATTAGCTTTGATAACTACCACAGCACACACTCAGATGAGAACCGTGAGCTAGCTTCTCACATCTATCTTGAGCTGAAGAAGAACGGCTTTATCTCTAGCCGCACAATTTCTCAGCTGTTCGATCCTGAGAAAGAAATGTTCCTACCAGACCGTTTCGTAAAAGGTACTTGTCCTAAGTGTAAGTCAGAAGACCAATACGGTGACAACTGTGATAACTGTGGTGAAACGTACAGCCCAACCGAACTGATCAATCCGAAATCAGCGGTTTCTGGCGCAACGCCAATCATGAAAGACTCTGAGCACTTCTTCTTCGACCTACCTCAGTTCGAAAGCATGCTAAAAGAGTGGACACGTTCTGGTTCTCTTCAATCTGAGACAGCGAACAAAATGCAAGAGTGGTTCGAGTCTGGTCTGCAGCAATGGGATATCTCACGTGATGCGCCTTACTTCGGTTTCGAGATCCCTGGCGAGAAGAACAAATTCTTCTACGTTTGGCTAGACGCACCCGTTGGCTACATGGCTTCGTTCAAGAACCTATGTGACAAAACTGAAGGTCTAGACTTCGAAGAGTACTGGAAGAAAGACAGCTCGACAGAGCTTTACCACTTCATCGGTAAAGACATCGTTTACTTCCACTCTCTATTCTGGCCTGCAATGTTAGAAGGCTCTGGCTTCCGTAAGCCAAACAACGTATTCGTACACGGTTACGTAACGGTAAACGGCGCGAAGATGTCTAAATCTAAAGGTACGTTTGTTAAAGCAAGCACTTACCTAGACCACCTAGATCCTGAATGTCTTCGTTACTACTATGCCGCTAAGCTAAATAGCCGTATCGACGACCTAGACCTAAATCTTGAGGACTTCACGCAACGTGTCAACGCCGATGTAGTGAACAAGATCGTTAACCTAGCGTCTCGTAACGCAGGCTTCATCTCTAAGCGTTTTGACGGCAAGCTCGCTGAAAACTTTGCAGAACCTGAGCTATACAACGAATTCGTTGCAGCAGCTGAGCGTATTGCAGAGCTTTACGAAACTCGCGAGTTTGGTCGTGCTATCCGTGAAATCACGGCACTCGCAGACAAAGCAAACCAATACGTTGACGAAAAAGCACCGTGGGTCGTAGCAAAAGAAGAAGGCAAAGATCAGGAACTGCAAGAAATCTGTTCTGTCGGTATTAACCTGTTCCGCGTTCTGATGACTTACCTGAAACCAGTGATGCCTGCATTAGCTGCGCGTACTGAAGCGTTCCTTAACGGAGAGCTAACTTGGGAAAGCATCGCTGCACCACTTACTGGTCACGAGATCACTAAGTTCAAGGCGCTGTTCAACCGTATCGATCCTAAGAACATCGAAGCTATGATCGAAGCATCGAAAGAAGATGCTGCAGCAGAAATGGCAGCAAAAGAGAAAGCTGAAGCCATATCGAACGAAACCGAGCTAAGCAAAGATCCAATCGCTGACGAGATCGAATTCGATGATTTCGCAAAAGTGGATCTACGTATCGCTAAGATCGTGTCTTGCGAATCAGTGCCAAAAGCAGACAAACTGCTGAAATTCCAACTGGATATCGGTGGTGAAATGCGCCAAGTATTCTCTGGTATCAAAGCAGCGTACCAGCCTGAAGATCTTGTCGGTAAATACACTGTTGTAGTAGCAAACTTGAAACCACGCAAGATGAAATTCGGCATGTCTGAAGGCATGATCCTAGCTGCAGGCCCTGGCGGGAAAGACCTTTGGATTCTTGAACCACACGAAGGTGCTCAACCTGGCATGCGTGTAATGTAATTCGTTATTTTACGCTTTCCAAAAAATCCCTGCCAAATATGGCGGGGATTTTTTTACGTTCACACTTTTGGGGAAACCCCGCACCAAATTTGTACGCTTAACCCAAGGAAAATAACATAACCTACTGTTTTTTATGGCTTCTATTTCTGGCATTAAAGCTGCTCTTACTTAATTGCTAGGTCAAAAGCACTAACAAGGAGTTGGTTATGTTTGTTTTGATTTCTACTTTGATCTCCGTTGCTATTCTGGCGGGAATCTACCACTTAGCTAATAAGCGAGAAAAGCAGCAGGTTCGCAAGTACCGATTACTCATTCTATTACGGGATGTCACTTGTCTACTTCGTCGCCACCGAGCGGTGACCCACTACTCTTTCCAAGGTCAGCAAAATCATCACAATGAGATCGCTGCGATCAATCAAGAATTAAATAGCAAGCTGCATCAATTAATAGAGACTGCTCGTTTTGAAAATAAACCTATCTATCGAATGCTTCAGATAAAAATTGAGCAGTTGCTGAAACAATGGCAAGGATACTCGTTAGCTCGCAATCAATTAGAGCATGGAAAACTCATTCGCCACACCTTATTTTTGATGGATGAGGTCACTATAGCCTGGCTTGCTGTCTTGCAAAGAGATGACCTCTACGACGAATATCAGATGAATTGGCAAACGGTCATGGACAGTTTAGAGACGCTCACCCAGATGCGTATCAGCATTCAAGATATTCATACTCCAGGGGGCGCAATGAGAATAAAAAACGATGCGTCAATAATGGTCAGAAGGCTCAATCAGCTTGCAGTCATTAGTCCGTTAATCATCGGTTCACCTAAATCGACAAAATCCATACAAGTACTCACTGATCATCTGAACAGCGAAGAAGTATCACTCAATGAAGAAGCGTTATACGACATAACGTCCGAACTATCCTTGGTTATATTTAATGCTTACGAACAGATGCTTTCAGATATCATCGAAACCCTATATCTACCGTTACCCAAGCTGTCCTTAGCATAAACACGAAATAAAAAACCGCAGGCTTTCACACCTGCGGTTTCTGAAAACTAAATAAGAGAAACTTAACAGTCGTCTTCTGTAAAGTTGGTTGGCAGTTGCATTTTCATCTCATTCCAGATTTGCGCACTTTCCATTCCGTAGTGGCGAATGACGATTGGTAGCTGATCACGCTCACCGGTTTCGCACGTCTCCAGTAATTGACGATAAAACTTCAACGCGAGTTCACGAGATATCGGGTTTGAGAAGTAGTAACTACCGACACGATCGTACAGTTTTCTCAATCCATTAAAGATCAAACCGTAGATCTGGTTTCCAGAATGAAACGCTAAGCGTTGAAACAACATATAATCGTAGTAGTTAAACGTTTTAGCAATCAGAATTTCTTCGCGCTTTGCTTCGTCCTTTTCGTTGTCTTCTTTCACTGTTTGCAGAATTTTGTCTGCATAAGGTGAGCTCGCGATAAACGCTTCCCAAGACGAAGCATTAACCAAAGCTTCACAAGACTCGATAACGTTCTTAATGGTACGCTCTGAGCTCTCTTTGTTTGCTTTAAACGCATAGCGCATAAAAATAGGACTGATGTTAGTACGCGCAGCAAGTAGGTCCTCTACAATGTTGGTTGCGTTGTCGACATCCAAAGTCATCAGTGTATCCAAAATGTGCAGACCAGAGGTCTCCATAAATTGATTCACTTTTGTTGGTTTTCCGTGTTGGATTGTCAGCCATCCATCACGTGCTAGACGCTGTAATACTTCACGTAGAGTCGTACGTGTAACACCAATAAGTTCAGACAGCTCACGTTCAGCGGGTAAAATTGAGCCAGGAGGAAAACGGCCGTTCCAAATGCTCTCGATTATGTATTTTTCTGCGAATCCTGCAGGGCTCTTAGCCTTAATGACCATTCTATATTTATCCAGTATTGATTTCTAAGGGTCGATACGACTCATCATACCACTACTTAACGATTTGAGAAAATTAACGATCCATTAATGAAACGCTTTGCCAATATAGAGTTAATGCTCTATATATTAGTTCGAATTGAAATTCCGCCTATTTGGAACCAAGTTGGCAAAATCTATATTTTACCAACTCAACACAAGCTACAATCTCAAGAAAAATAGAGTTTACTCTGTCACATTTTAATACTCACCATTTGCAAAATAAAATTGTGTAAAACGATTAATATTATTTTTTAATTTATCATTTTTCGCAATTGGGTTGCGTTTGCAATTCAAAGTGCTTATTTCCCACCTTTTCATGGTATAGTAACGCCGTTTTGATCGCGTTATTACAATGAAAAACCAGTTTAGTCTGTTGCATTAAGGTTTGTTATTGACTAATAAGCGTCCGAGTGTAGAGTTGCGGTCAAAAATGAGCGGTGCTCAGGTTCAGGGGAAGTAACTTGGCAAGACTACAAAAATTCAATGAATTGTTGTTTTTCTAAGTTATTGTTTTAAAGGACTAACCAATAAGTCTAATAAACAGATGCTTGAGCACTATTTTTTAGTGTCTATTCATAATTTTGTTATAAAGAGAATTATCATGCCGATATCGCTCGGAAATGCCTTTATCAAGAATTTCCTTGGTAAAGCGCCTGATTGGTACAAAGTTGCCATTATCGCCTTTCTTATTGTTAACCCGATTGTTTTCTTCCTAATTGACCCATTTTTGGCGGGTTGGTTGCTTGTTGCTGAATTCATCTTCACACTGGCAATGGCGCTGAAATGTTATCCACTTCAGCCAGGTGGCCTGCTGGCGATTGAAGCCGTAGCAATTGGTATGACAAGTGCGGAGCAGGTAAAGCACGAGCTTGTTGCCAACATTGAAGTCTTACTATTGTTGGTATTCATGGTAGCCGGCATCTACTTCATGAAGAACCTCTTGCTATTTATCTTCACAAAAATTCTGCTTGGCATTCGTTCAAAAACTCTGCTTTCACTTGCATTCTGTTTTGCTGCTGCATTTTTGTCCGCCTTTTTAGATGCGTTGACAGTGATTGCCGTTGTGATCAGCGTAGCGGTAGGCTTTTATGCAATTTACCACAAGGTTGCTTCTGGTAACCCTATAGGCGATCACGACCACACTAAAGATGACACCATCACTGAACTGACTCGCGACGATTTAGAAAACTACCGTGCGTTTCTACGTTCATTGCTTATGCATGCGGGTGTAGGTACTGCTCTAGGTGGGGTAACCACCATGGTTGGTGAACCACAAAACTTGATCATCGCTAGCCAAGCAGGTTGGAACTTTGGTGAGTTCCTAATTCGAATGTCACCAGTAACACTGCCTGTATTCTTCTGTGGCCTACTTACTTGTGCTTTCGTTGAGAAACTTAATGTATTTGGTTACGGTGCAAAATTGCCTGATAACGTACGCAAGATCCTAATGGACTTTGACCTTGAAGAACGCACGACGCGTACTAACCAAGACGTCGCTAAACTGTGGGTACAAGGCATCATCGCTGTTTGGTTGATTACGGCATTAGCACTTCACCTGGCTGCCGTTGGGTTGATCGGTCTATCGGTTATCGTACTGGCGACAGCCTTTACTGGAATCATCGAAGAGCATTCAATGGGCAAAGCATTTGAAGAAGCTCTGCCATTTACCGCACTTCTTGCCGTATTCTTTGCTATCGTTGCAGTGATCATCGACCAGGAACTGTTTAAACCGGTTATCGATGCGGTACTTGCCGTAGAGGACAAAGGTACTCAGTTAGCGATGTTCTATGTGGCTAACGGCTTACTTTCAATGGTATCTGACAACGTATTCGTTGGTACGGTTTACATCAACGAAGTGAAAACGGCGCTAATTGAAGGTCAAATTACACGTGATCAGTTTAACTTGCTGGCAGTAGCAATCAATACAGGAACAAACCTACCATCGGTTGCAACGCCAAACGGTCAAGCGGCATTCCTATTCCTACTAACGTCAACGTTGGCTCCTCTGGTTCGTCTATCTTACGGACGCATGGTCATCATGGCGCTACCATATACGATCGTACTGGCACTCGTTGGCATGATGGGCATCATTTTCTTCCTTGAACCTGCCACTGCTTTCTTCTACGAAGCAGGTTGGATTATGCCGAGCACAGGTGATCTAACGCCCGCTTTGTCAGGCGGTCACTAAAATATAAGTTGATAAGGAAACTTATCCACGATAAAAAGCTCTGAGTAATCAGAGCTTTTTTCTATTTCAAACAGGAATAAAACCGTGACGATTTTTACAGCACTGAATCAGTTTTCAAAGAGACGCTTATCTTGGTTGCTCCTTCTTCTCGCTATCTTATTTTTCGAAGTCTGCGCCCTGTTTTTCCAACATGTGATGATGTTATCACCATGCGTGATGTGTATTTATGAGCGCGTGGCAATGATGGGAATTAGCGCAGCAGCGCTGATTGGTCTTATCGCACCTAACAATCCAATAATCCGTTGGTTGGGATTAGCGGCATGGGGAGCAAGCGCATACAAAGGCCTACAGCTAGCATTACAGCATGTGGACTATCAGTTTAACCCATCCCCGTTCGCGACTTGTGACCTGTTCGTAACTTTCCCAAGCTGGGCTCCTCTCAACCAATGGGTTCCTTGGATGTTTGAAGCCTACGGTGACTGTTCGAAGATCGTTTGGCAATTCTTAGGTCTTTCGATGCCTCAATGGTTAGTTGTGATCTTTGCTGGTAACTTGGTTGCTCTTGCGTTTATTTTGATTGCTCAGTTCTTTAGTAACAAACGTAAAAATCCAATTCAGTAAATCAGCCGTTGACGATAAAACGCCAACCAAAGAATAGCAAAAGCCGACCACTAGGTCGGCTTTTTATTTTGTATTCGGTCACTTACCGCAACACTGCTTGAACTTCTTGCCACTTTCGCAAGGACAAAGGTCGTTGCGACCGACCTCTTTAAATGGATTCAAGCTCTTTGATTTTTTGCCTACCATCAACTCATCGGCACCGAGTGCAACTTCATTAATCATCAAATCCAGCTGGTCAACCAAATCAGCTAGCGTTGGCGGTATTTCAATGCCTGCATCTCGCATCTGCTGTTGAGTCTGGTCTTCATCGATAGCCAGCATCATGGTCGTCAACAGCGCTTGCAGCATGCGTTGCAATCCATCATTAAGCTCGACGCCTTGCCACTGTTCTTCAATCATTGACCAAACCGACATAAAGCCTTCAGCAAAGTCTGCCAATTGGTCCGTACGGCTTTCCGTCAAAGCAAGAATCGAGTATTCATTGCATAAAATATAGTTATGCTGTTTGTGAATCTGCGCTTCCACCGCAGGCTGAATCGCTTTAAAACGGTCACCTAACAGTGGCTCTAACCAAGTTTCCGGTGTCAAAGGCTTCGTTGTCAGATTAGCAGCAAGTACTGCACCTTCCATAAACAGTGAAGATACCTCTAGTTGAACTTCTCTTTTCTCAATCAATGTGTATTGCATGACGTCTGGTTTCCCCTGAATTTGGCGGCATTATACCTCAGTCGATTTCAGATACCAGATTCTGAAGGCGTCACCTGTAGTTAATGACAAACTTAGTGGACATCGCTACAATCGCCCCCCTCTTTAATTATCAAACGGTATTAGGCAAGCTATGCGAGTTGTATTAGGCCCGATGGAAGGCGTTTTGGATCATTTGATGCGCCAAATCCTGACCGAAATAAACGACTATGACCTGTGTGTGACAGAATTTGTTCGAGTAGTTGACCAACTTCTGCCTGATCACGTATTTCATCGTTTATGCCCAGAACTCCTGCAAGGCTCGCAAACTGTACCAGGTGTTCCCGTGCATGTTCAACTGCTTGGTCAAGACCCGAACTGGATGGCAGAGAACGCCATCAAAGCAGCCGAACTTGGTGCTCGTGGTGTTGACCTGAACTTTGGTTGCCCAGCCCGCTTGGTAAATAAAAGCAAGGGGGGTGCTGCGCTATTGCAACATCCAGCACTCATTCATAACATCGTAAAAGCGTGCCGTGATGCGGTGCCAAGTGATATCCCAGTTACGGCTAAAATCCGCTTAGGTTGGGAAAATCCTGACGACTGTTTTGAGATTGTCGATGCCATTCAATCCGCTGGTGCGAATGAGCTAACTGTCCATGCTCGTACTAAGCAAGGTGGGTATAAAGCATCTGAAATCAAGTGGGAATACATTACGCAGATCCGCGAACGCTTCAGTATCCCACTGATTGCGAATGGCGAGATTTGGAGCTACGAAGATGGTCAACGCTGTATTGAAACCACAGGTGTCGATTCTTTGATGGTATGCCGTGGTGCATTCAACATTCCTAACCTTGGCAATATAGTGAAATACAACCACCAGCCAATGCCTTGGTCAGAAGTCGTTGATTTGCTGATTTACTACTCTCAGTTTGAAATGAAAGGCGACAAAGGCTTGTATTATCCGAATCGCGTAAAACAGTGGTTCTCTTACTTACGTCAAGCGTACCCAGAAGCCAATGAACTGTTCCGTGAAATTCGCATTTTCAACAAAGCCGCACCTATTGTAGAACACATCCAACATTACCGTGATCGTCTCCATGCTAGCGTAAACTGCACGGCGTAATTGAATACATAAAAAAGGGCGATTGAATCGCCCTTTTACTGAACAGTTTTACTTAGAAACAAATTTTATTCTTACCCGTCGTTTTGGCTTGATAAAGTTTTTTGTCCGCAATTTTGAACAGTTCATCAAAATGCTCAAGCTTGCTAGATGACTTAAAGGCAACACCACCAGAAACCGTAAAACCTAGCTCGATAACCTTTGTTGAACTCAATACAATCGATTGAGACAGCCAGAGCAATATTTTTCTTGGTTATTTTGTTGCGCCAGACGGTTTGCATTCCTCGTCGGTTAAGCAACCCTGTCATGGGATCTTTTGCCGATAAATCCTCCTTACGAAATTACCGTATCAGAACTTTTCTTAAGGAGGATCACTTGGTAGGCGTCGTTCGTGTTTTGACTCGGCCTAGTTTAACAACAGACTGTCGTCAGCGAGCTCTTCCCCTCGGACTTTAGAGAACATTTCCAACAAGTCCGAGACTTCCATATTGGCTCGTGACTCTCCCGCCACATCGAGCACAATTTCGCCTTGGTGGAGCATCACGGTTCGGTCTCCACATGCTAACGCGTCTTTCATCGAGTGCGTCACCATCATCACCGTCAGGTCGAACTCATTCACTATGCGCTTGGTTAGATCGATAACAAATGCTGCCATACGAGGATCGAGTGCCGCTGTGTGCTCATCAAGCAGTAAAAGTTTACTATCTGATAAGGTCGCCATGACTAGGCTTACCGCTTGTCGTTGACCACCAGAAAGTAAACCAATACTGTCGCCTAATCGATCTTCTAAACCAAGCCCAAGAATGCTAATTCGTTCTTGGAACACTTTGCGTCGTTTAGCCGACAATGCCATCCCCCAGCCACGATGTTTACCTCGCATATAAGCCAGCGCCATGTTCTCTTCGATGGATAAATCACCACAGGTTCCTGCAAGTGGGTCTTGAAAAACACGAGCGCATTGGGTGGCTCGTTGAAACACGGTTCTTCGCGTCACATCTTGACCATCAATGATCACCTGCCCGCCAATCATCGGCGTTTCACCTGTGACCGCGCCTAGCAAGGTAGATTTACCCGCACCATTTGAACCAATCACGGTCAAAAACTGATGCTCAGGCACTACCAATGATACGCCTTTTAATGCACGATTTTCCAAAATGGTGCCTGGATTGAAAGTCACTTGAATATTGTTAAGCTCGATCATAGTGCCTCCCCGGACTCGTTTTTAGATGCCGATTGTTTCGCATCCGACACTCGTTGTCTGGCTTTCATACTCTGTTTAAGTTTGGGGACAATCAACGCCACCGCAACCAACACAGCAGTCACTAGATTAAGGTCGGATGCTTGCAAGCCAAACATACCCGAACTCAACGCAAATGCGACAGCGAGTCGGTATAAGATCGAGCCGATAATTACGGCGCATACCGCAACCCAAATCTTTCTGCCAGGAATTAAAGTCTGCCCTAAAATAACCGCAGCAAGACCAACGACAATGGTGCCAACGCCGGAGGTCACATCAGCAAAACTGTTGGTTTGAGCAAACAAAGCACCAGCAAAACCAACAAAACCGTTGGATAGCGCCAAACCAAAGTAGGTATAAAAGCCTGTACTCGCACCTTGCGCTGCCACCATTCGAGCGTTCACCCCGGTCGCTCTTAAACCCAAGCCGAAGTCGCTGTTTAGAAGACGTACAACAAACAGTGCGGAAAGTAAAATCAACACCCCCACGACCAGAGGTCGGATGTAGATAGGATCTCCTATAGCTTCAAATGGTGTTAGGATCGTCTCTTCGCCCAAAAGCGCCACGTTGGGTTTCCCCATGATGCGAATGTTGATGGAGAACGCCGCAATCATAGTAAGAATGGATGCCAGTAGATGTAAAATGCCACAACGGACGGCAAGGAAAGCCGTTACCCACCCTGTCATGCCACCAGCAATAATCGCCATACCGGTTGCAAGCCAAGGATTGATGCCCGCGATAATGGCCGTAGCCGCGACCGCAGCCCCCATAGGGAAACTGCCATCGACACTTAAGTCAGGGAAATCGAGAACACGAAACGTAAGGTAAACGCCCAAGGCAACCAAACCATAGATAAGGCCTATCTCGAGCGCACCAAAAAATGCAAATGCAGACATAACTGCTCCTTTCTGCACAAATTAGGTCGACATTATGCCGACCTAAAAACCACTCTTACTGCATGCTCGTCGCACGTTTCACTACAGAGCTTGGTAATGCAATACCAAGCTTGCTTGCCGCCTTTTCGTTTACCACTAAGTCAGACCCAGTCGCGACTTTAGCGTCTAACTTACCCGGGTCTTGCCCTTCTAAAATCGCCGCTACATAGTCAGCCGTCTGCACACCCACTTGATAATAATCAAAACCTAAACCTGCAATTGCACCTTTTTCAACGTACGACGTCGCACCACCAAATACAGGCTTCTTAGCTTGATTAGCGGCGACGATCATACCTTCAATCGCACTTGCTACTGTATTGTCTGTCGGCGCATAAATGACATCCGATTTTTCTGAAATAGCTTGCGTTGCAGATTGAACATCCGCACTTTTAAGCGCCGTTGCTTCTACCACTTGCAGCCCTTTTGCTTGAGCACTCTCTTTAAGCAACTGAACTAACGTTACAGCGTTTGCTTCACCAGGGTTATAAACAACACCAATCGTTTTAGCCGCTGGCAGAATTTCTTTAATTAAATCGACGTGTTGCGCGACAGGCGATAAATCAGACAAGCCCGTCACGTTTTTACCAGGCTGTTCCATGGATTGAATCAATTTTGCACCCACGGGATCCGTTACCGCTGTAAACACCACGGGAATGGAACGAGTCGCAGAGACCAAAGCCTGGGCTGATGGCGTCGCTATTCCTACCAACACATCAGGGTTTTCACCCACGTACTGGCGTGCGATTTGCACCGCAATAGCGGGGTTCCCTTGCGCGGTCTTATAATCAAACTCTAGGTTCTTGCCCTCTTCGTAGCCCTTGGCTTTCAAACCATCTAGTAGGCCTTGCCTTGCCGCATCGAGTGCTGGGTGCTCAACGATTTGAGAAACCGCAACCGTTGCCGTGCTAGCGAGAACAGTGGTAGGTAAAAAAGCAGTAGTAGCGGTTAATACGGCAGTAGCGAGTAAACGTTTAGTATTCATCATGACTCCTTGATGTGTCTTCATCCTTGCTGCCCGAGCGCCTTAAAAGTGCCGAAACACCCTCCAGAACCATAAGAGAACAGCTTGATTATTTGTGCATTTTTTGTGCATCTCTTTGTCATTATTACCGTGATTTTTTAGAAAAGAAAAGGCAGATTTAACATCAAGGCAACATTTGTGATCGCGCAGTCGCTATTTTTTGCGCACAACGTATGAAGTAGAAGAGGAAAAGAAAAGTGTTGGAACGAGCAAGATAAGCCGTTAAAGCCAAATAGCTTGATAAAAAATGGAGTGGCTTAACACTCACTCCATTCTCACAAGGGTTACATTTAAAAATTGACGAATTAGAGCCAACGCTCCAATGCGCTTTTGTCTAACTGACGGAACGCGCGGTTCAAAATCACAGCCAGTTCTTTATATCTCGGTTTCGCTTTTGCAGGCTCCAGTGCGAAGCCAGTTTCAACGATCTTCTGATGCAACTCACGATACCAAGACGCTAATGTTGGTGGAAGCTTGGTATTAGAACGGCTTCCTAACCACCACATACCTTGTAGCGGCATACTGACCGCAAACAGTGCAACCACAATGGCTTGAGGTAGCGCATCGTAATTATTAAAAGCCATTTGAGTAAGTACGCTGATCGCCGCCACCGCTGGCATCACCTTAATGCCAAAACGCGTAGCCTTGATAATGCGTTGTTCGGGAAAAATGGCGTTCAGCTCTTTGCGAACCGGCCAGATCTCCATGTAAATTTGACCATCTTTCAGGCTATGGAACAATCCGACTTTATTACTCATACCACTCTCTCACTAAAAAATAGTTGAACATATCAACTGAAGGCGCAAAAAATTGATGAAAGTTAATATTCTTTCAAAATATTTTTGTTATCATTGCCCATTATCGCTATCCTTTGCAGACCCTCAATCTCATTGTTGCCGTTATTTACAATTTAAGCAACTCCGAGATGACCTATCTGCACGGATCGCTGCTTAGTGATGAATGGGTTCATCACTATTTCTTTATATGGATTTAGAACAATTTTTGACCAGGAATAGTACGCAGCCTCGCTGCTATCGTCTATTCTTGTGATTAATTTTCATCCTTAACTGATTTTTATCAGACGAATAACAGGTAGTCATACATGTCTAAGCTAGTTTTAGTTTTAAACTGTGGTAGTTCTTCTCTTAAGTTCGCTATTGTTGATGCGGAAACAGGTGCAGAGCATCTAACCGGTCTTGCTGAGTGTCTTCACCTTCCAGAAGCTCGCATCAAATGGAAATTGGATGGCAAGCACGAAGCTCAACTAGGCGCAGGCGCAGCTCACGAAGAAGCTCTAGCGTTCATGGTTGAAACTATTCTTGCTTCTAAGCCAGAGCTTAAAGCTAACCTTGGCGCTATCGGTCATCGTATCGTACACGGTGGCGAGCACTTCACTCAATCAGCTCTTATCTGTGATGAAGTTCTTAAAGGTATCAAAGACGCTGCGACTTTCGCACCGCTTCACAACCCAGCTCACCTAATCGGTATCGAAGCTGCTAAGCACAACTTCCCAGAGCTTAAGAACGTTGCAGTATTTGACACGGCATTCCACCAAACAATGCCAGAAGAGTCTTACCTATACGCTCTTCCATACAACCTATACAAAGAGCACGGCATCCGTCGCTACGGCATGCACGGTACTTCACACCTATTCATCACTCGTGAAGTTGCTAACCTACTAGACAAGCCTGTTGAAGAAGTAAACATCATCAACTGTCACCTAGGTAACGGCGCTTCTGTATGTGCAATCAAGAACGGTAAATCTGTAGACACTTCTATGGGTCTAACTCCTCTTGAAGGCCTAGTAATGGGTACTCGTTGTGGCGATATCGACCCTGCTATCATCTTCCACCTGCACGACGCTCTAGGTTACTCTGTTGAGCAAATCAACAACATGCTAACTAAAGAGTCTGGTCTTGCTGGTCTAACTGAAGTGACTTCTGACTGTCGTTTCGTTGAAGACCACTACGGTGAGAAAGAAGAAGCAACGCGTGCAATGGATGTGTTCTGTCACCGTCTAGCTAAATACGTAGCAGGTTACACAGCTTCTATGGAAGGTCGTCTAGACGCAATCACTTTCACTGGCGGTATCGGTGAGAACTCTGGCCCTATCCGTGAAATGGTTCTTAACCGTCTAGCTATCTTCGGCATCGAAGTTGATGGTGAAGCTAACCTTAAAGCGCGTTTCGGTGGTGAAGGTACTATCACTACTGCAAACAGCCGTATCCCAGCAATGGTTATCTCTACTAACGAAGAGCTAGTTATCGCTGAAGACACTGCACGTCTAGCAGGTCTTTAATGATTAAACTGGCTAGCCGATCGGCTAGCCAGTTTTTCTTCCAAAGAATTCATTAGGGCTCAACTCCTATTCTCTGAACCTCATGGAATAAGAATTGAGCTTTTATCCCCCAATAGCTAAAGGTACTCTACGAATGTCTCGTACTATTATGCTTATCCCTGCAAGTGCTGGTGTTGGTCTAACTAGCGTAAGCATGGGTGTTCTTCGCGCAATGGAGCGCAAAGGCGTTAAGGTTTCTTTCTACAAACCAATTGCACAGCCACGTTCTGGCGGTGATCAACCTGATCTAACTTCAACTATCGTTGGCTACAACAGCGATATGAAGATCGGTCATCCATTAGCGATGTCTGTTGCTGAAAGCCTAATCGGTAACGACAACATGGACGAACTGCTAGAAACTATTGTTGAGCGTTACAACCAAATCAACAAAGATGCTGACGTAACACTTATCGAAGGTCTAGTACCGACTCGTAAGCACCCATTCGCTAACCAAGTGAACGCAGAAATCGCAGCAACACTCGGTGCGGAAATCGTTCTTGTTGCGACGCCTGGCACCGATAACCCTGCCCAGCTTAAAGAACGCATCGAAGTAGCATGTTCTAACTTCGGTGGTACTAAGAACAAGAACATCTCTGGCGTTATCATCAACAAGCTAAACGCACCTGTTGATGAAGCTGGTCGTACTCGTCCTGACCTATCTGAAATCTTTGATGATGCAGATAGCGCGAAGCAAAACGAAATGAAAGTGATGGAAATCTTCAACACTTCTCCAATTCGTGTACTAGGTTGTGTGCCATGGAGCATCGATCTAATCGCTACTCGTGCTGTTGACATGGCTCAGCACCTAAACGCTGCCATCATCAATGAAGGTGACATCGCGACTCGTCGTATTAAGAGCATCACGTTCTGTGCACGTTCTCTGCCAAACATGATTGAGCACTTCAAACCAGGTTCTCTACTTGTTACTTCAGCAGATCGCCCAGACGTTATCGTTGCAGCGGCACTTGCGGCAATGAACGGTGTTGAAATCGGCGCAGTTCTTCTGACTGGCGGTTACGATATCCCTAAAGAGATTGAAGGCCTATGTAAGCCAGCATTTGATACTGGTTTACCAATCTTCAAAGCGCAAGGAAACACTTGGCAGACTTCTCTGAACCTGCAAAGCTTCAGCCTAGAAGTGCCAGCTGACGATAAAGAGCGTATCGAGTTCATCAACGAGCATGTTGCGGGTCACATCGACGGTAACTGGATCGAGTCAATGACAGAAGGTACTGAGAAATCTCGTCGTCTAAGCCCACCAGCATTCCGTTACCAACTAACTGAGTTTGCTCGTAAAGCGGCTAAGCGTATCGTTCTTCCTGAAGGCGATGAGCCACGTACAGTGAAAGCGGCGGCTATCTGTGCTGAGCGTGGCATCGCGGAATGTGTGCTTCTAGGTAACCCTGAAGAAATCCGTCGCGTTGCAGCACAACAAGGCGTTGAGTTAGGTGCTGGTGTAACGATCATCAACTCTGATGAAGTTCGAGAAAACTACGTTGCTCGTCTAGTTGAGCTACGTGGCGCGAAAGGCATGACTGAAGTTGTTGCTCGTGAGAAGCTACAAGATTCAGTATTCCTAGGCACAATGATGCTTGAGAACGACGAAGTTGACGGTCTCGTTTCTGGTGCGGTTCACACAACAGCAAACACCATCGTTCCTCCGTTCCAAATCATCAAGACTGCACCTGATGCGTCTATCGTATCATCTGTATTCTTCATGCTATTACCTGACCAAGTACTGGTTTACGGTGACTGTGCGATCAACCCAGATCCAACGGCAGAACAGCTCGCTGAAATCGCTATCCAATCTGCAGATTCTGCTGCAGCATTCGGTATTGAACCACGTGTAGCGATGATCTCTTACTCTACTGGTGAATCTGGTAAGGGTGCAGACGTAGATAAAGTACGTGAAGCCACTAAGATTGCTCAAGAGAAACGTCCAGATCTCATCATCGACGGTCCTCTGCAGTACGATGCGGCTATCATGGAAAACGTTGCGGCTTCTAAAGCGCCAAACTCTCCAGTTGCAGGTAAAGCGACAGTATTCGTATTCCCAGACCTAAACACGGGTAACACGACTTACAAAGCGGTACAGCGTTCTGCAGATCTAGTATCTATCGGTCCAATGCTTCAGGGCATGCGTAAGCCTGTAAACGACCTATCTCGTGGTGCACTAGTAGACGATATCGTGTACACCGTTGCTCTAACTGCGATCCAGGCGGATCAAGCTGATCAAGCTCGTGAGAAAGTGGTTAACTAATAACCTCGCTTCCCAATAAATTCAAAACCCTTGCGATTGCGAGGGTTTTTTTTTATTTTCGAATCAGTAAAAAGCAAAGAACAAACTGGCACCTAACAGCACACACCCAGTCATAACAGGCGCAACTTTAGACCACAACGCTTTATCTCCAATCGCCACCACCATCCCCATCTTCACAATGGTATTAACGGAAGCGGCAATCAAAATTCCCAGAGCGGCAGTAGTAACACTTAACGTCTGCGTGCTTTGACGCCCGAGCGCCAATGAGATGGCATCAACATCAGTGATCCCCGACAAGGCGGACAAAATTAATACCCCCGTATTACCTAACCAACCTGAAAGCGCATGGGAGAGCAACATGATCACGGCGAGTACGACACCAAATAATAACGCAGATTGGAGCGCTAATGGGTTGGTCTGCTTATTGGACTGTTCCACTTTCTCGACGTCACTCTTACGCCAAATCCACCATGCGGGTAAGTACAGTGCAACCATCATCGCAATCACAATCGGCCAAAGCAGTGCCACTAATTGAGGATTAATCACCGATAAGACAATTAGTAAACGTGGAAACATCGTGCCACAGCTAAGTAAAATTCCACTCGCCAATAGCGGGCTTATATTGGCTTGCTCACGAGAGAGGTGAGAAAACTGCAGGGTTAACGCAGTAGAAGAGCTCAAGCCTGCAAAAACCGAGGTAAACAAAATACCTCGCTTCGCACCACCAATTTTAATCGCGAAATAGCCGACAAAAGAGATACTGACAATCAATACCACCATCCACCAAATCTCATAGGGGTTGAGGGCTTTCCAAGGGCCATAGGCTTGGTTTGGAAGCAATGGCAGTAGAACAATTGAAATCAGTAGCAAACGCAAAGCGGCATCCAATTCATACTCTTGCAACCGCTGCAGGGCTTGGTGAAGTTCTTTTTTATTATCCAACACAATCGCGGTGATCACTGCTGCTGCTGCCGCAAGTACTATATCACCGAAGACAGCGAGGCTACCTAAAACAAAAGTGATGAGAAGGCTTACAACACCAGTAATACTGATGTCTTCACTCTTCTTCTGTTGGATGACAAAAGCAATACAGGCCAGCACCACAAGCGCAATCAGAGCAAACCCAAGCAATAAGGGAGAATAGCGCTCCGCGAGTATCCCAACCAATCCACCAAGTAAACCTACCAGTGAAAAAGTCCGAATCCCCGCAACACGGCTCCCTTCCACACTATTGCGCATCACCCAACCACGCTGAGTACCTACGATCGCACCGAGTAACAAAGCAATGAGCAGATTCCAAATAAGGTGCTCACCACTGACGAACTCATTGATATCCATACCCCACCTCAGTTCAAGATCGGTTGTTATATCATTAGTTTATGTTATCGGTAGGAAGAAGCTGTGATGGTGAGAAGATATTGAGAAAAAAGAAAAGCGCCACATCAATTGGCGCTTCTCAGAGGTTTCAAACTTAGATAGATTCTCGACCATGCGGCGACTCTAAATCCAAATCTGGACCTTTGGGCACAATCTGAGTTGGATTAATACCAGTGTGGCTAAAGTAATAATGACGCTTTATATGATAGAAGTCGGTTGTCTCTGCCACCCCTTCTACTTGGTACAACTCTTTCAAATAGCCCTGTATGTTTGGGTAATCGGCAATACGCTGTTTATTACACTTGAAATGGCCTACGTACACGGCATCAAAACGCACAAGCGTCGTAAACAAACGCCAATCTGCCTCAGTGATTTGATTACCTGCCAAGTAGCGATGCGTAGCCAAATGTACGTCGACTTTATCTAACGCAGCAAAGAGAGAGTCAAACGCTTCCTCGTACGCATCTTGCGTGGTTGCAAAACCACAACGGTACACACCATTATTGATGTTCGGATAAATGTAGTCGTTCCATTCATCTATCACGCTCTGAAGTTTCCCTGGGTAGTAATCGTCATGATTGCCCGTTAGGTCGTTAAACTCAGAGTTGAACATGCGGATGATCTCTGAGGACTCATTCGACACAATCGTATTGGTCTTCTTATCCCATAGAACAGGAACGGTAACGCGACCTGTGTAATCGGACTTGGCTTGAGTGTAGATTTGGTGCATGCGGGTGTGGCCGAATAGTGGTTCTGGTAACATCTGCCAGCCTTCACTTAGCATATCTGGGCATACCACGGTAACATCGATGTGTTTTTCTAGGCCTTTGAGTTTACGGAAGATCAGTGTGCGATGCGCCCACGGACAAGCGAGTGAAACATATAAATGGTAGCGACCCGACTCAGGCTGGAACGTCGCATCGGGTTTGTTCTTTATCCAGTTACGAAAACCTGCGTTTTCACGAACGAACTTACCACCGCTTGATTTTGTTTCGTACCATACATCGTGCCAAACACCTTCAACTAACTTACCCATGGCTGCTCCCCTGATATTCTGTTTTCAACTATATAAGTATATTAGAGATTCATGCACAGCTTAGAATCCGAGCATTTAGTCCATCTTGTTCAAGAATTTTGAATGAACCAAAGCAAACAGAAATCGCAGGCATAAAAAAAGCGCAACCCTATAAAAGGAGCCGCGCTTAAGCCCGTCACAGGCCGAATTTAATTACACCGCTACGTGCAAACAAGAGACTGCATGAATATCAGAACCTTGGATATTTGGTTTTGTCTTTGCACACTCATCCGTTGCTTGAGGACAGCGAGTACGGAATACACAACCCGATGGTGGGCTGATTGGAGAAGGCAGATCACCTTCTAACATCTGAATCTTCTTGCTGCGTTCAATTTCCGGATCTGGGATCGGAACAGCAGACATCAATGCACGTGTGTATGGGTGCTTTGGATCCGCAAACAGCGCTTCCGCTTCCCCCAGTTCAACCGCGTTACCTAGGTACATAACCAGTACACGGTCAGAGATGTGTTTCACGACTGACAAATCGTGCGCGATAAATACCAGTGAAAGACCCAACTCTTTTTGCAGCTCTTTCAGAAGGTTAACAACCTGAGCCTGAATCGATACGTCCAGTGCTGATACCGGTTCGTCACAGATGATCATCTTAGGCTTTAAAATCAGGGCACGTGCAATACCAATACGTTGACACTGACCACCAGAGAACTCGTGTGGGTAGCGGTTGATAACGTTTGGCAGTAGACCTACCTTCGCCATCATCTCTTTAACGCGGTCTTTCACTTCTTGCTTAGTCAGTTCTGGGAAGAACGTTTCTAGTGGCTCTGCGATGATGTCGCCCACTGTCATACGCGGGTTCAAAGAAGCCAAAGGATCTTGGAAAATCATTTGGATTTCTTTTCGCGTTTCACGGCGTTGCACTTCTTTCATCTTGGTGAGATCTTGTCCCATCCAAACTACTTGGCCATCCGTCGCTTCAACTAGACCGATAATGGCACGAGCGAACGTCGACTTACCACAGCCAGACTCACCTACTACCCCCAGCGTTTCACCTTCGTACAGGCGTACGTTTACGCCATCAACTGCTTTTAGGCTGGAAGGCTTTGACCACGGCCATGCGGATTTTGATGCAATACTGAAGTGAACTTTCAGATCAGATACATCCAGAATTAGTTTTTTATCTGTACTCATTTGCTCCAAGCCTCCCATTCAGAAAAACATGCACGCTGACGGCCATCACCAAATGGTGTCAGAATTGGTGCTTCACGTTTACAACGATCCATCACACGGTGGCAGCGATCTTGGTAAGGACAGCCAGGTGGTAGGCGAAGCAAGTTTGGTGGATTGCCTGGAATCGTTGGCAGAATCTCGCCTTCTGTATCCAGACGAGGGATAGCCTTCAACAGACCTTCCGCGTAAGGGTGACTTGGGTTGTAGAAGATTTCGTTCACTGTGCCGTACTCCATGGTACGACCCGCGTACATGACAAGTACTTTGTCACAAGAACCCGCTACGACACCAAGATCATGCGTGATCATGATGATTGCCGTGTTGAACTCAGATTTAAGTTCGTTCAGCAGGTCCATGATCTGCGCTTGAACCGTTACGTCCAATGCCGTCGTTGGCTCATCCGCAATAAGCAGCTTTGGACGACACAGCAGCGCCATTGCGATCATTACACGCTGACGCATACCGCCTGAGAACTCGTGTGGGTACATGGTGATACGCTTACGAGCTTCTGGGATTTTTACCGCTTCAAGCATGCGAACAGACTCTTCGAACGCTTCTGCTTTGCCCATACCTTTGTGCAGCATCAGTACTTCCATCAACTGATCACTGACTTTCATGTATGGGTTAAGAGACGTCATCGGGTCTTGGAAGATCATTGCGATCTGTTCAGCACGAACCTTGTTCAGCTCTTTTTCTGGAAGGTTAAGGATTTCTCGACCTTCAAATTTCGCGCTACCAGAGATAATACCGTTCTTAGCCAGTAGACCCATGATCGCGAATACAGTTTGTGACTTACCTGAACCAGACTCGCCTACGATACCTAGTGTCTCACCTTGATTCAGAGCGAAGTTCAAATCGTTTACTGCGGTTACGATACCATCTTGCGTGGTAAATTCGACGCGCAGATCTTTGACATCTAATAAACTCATCATTGCTTCCTTTATTCTTTCTATTTTTTAATTATCTGTCTTTTGGATCCAGCGCATCGCGCAGACCGTCACCAACGTAGTTGAAGCAGAATAGAGTCACAACCATGAATGCTGCTGGGAAAGCCAGCTGCCAGATTGCCACTTCCATTGTTTGCGAACCTTCTTGTAGAAGTGCGCCCCAACTTGTCATTGGTTCCTGTACACCAAGACCAAGGAATGAAAGGAATGATTCAGTCAGAATCATGCTTGGGATAAGTAGGGTTGAGTAAACCGCTACGATGCCCAGTACGTTTGGCACGATATGGCGAGTGATGATCTTCCACTTGCTCACACCACAAACGTGTGCCGCTTCAATAAACTCTTTACTACGTAGGCTTAGCGTTTGACCACGTACGATACGAGCCATATCTAGCCATGCGATAGCACCGATAGCGACGAAGATAAGAACGATGTTACGGCCGAAGAATGTTACCAGCACGATAACCAGGAACATGAACGGAACGGCGTATAGGATTTCAAGAATACGCATCATGATACGGTCAACTTTACCGCCAATGAAGCCAGAAGCTGCACCGTAAAGCGTACCAATCACAACCGCAACCAATGCACCCAAAACACCGACCATCAGAGAGATACGGCCGCCAATCAGCGTACGAACGTAAAGATCACGACCTAAACTGTCCGTACCAAACCAGTGATCCGCGTTTGGACCAACGTGCATCGCGTACCAATCGGTATCATCGAATGCGTAAGGAGCCATCATCGGCAAGAAGATAACCGCAAGGGTCATCAATGTAAGGATAAACAAGCTAACCATTGCCGCTTTGTTGCGCATAAAGCGGATGCGGGCATCTTGCCATAAGCTACGACCTTCAACTTCTAGGCTTTCTGCAAATTGCTCGACCGCTTGAAGATTCTCTTTTTTCGTTAACATAACCATACTTCCCTGTTAGTAGCGAATTTTCGGGTCAATCATTGCTAGCAGAATATCAACGATCGCATTGAACAGAATGAATAGGAAACCAATAAGGATGGTGACTCCCATTACTAACGAATAGTCACGGTTAAAGGCTGCATTTACGAACAGCTTACCGATGCCAGGTAGACCAAAGATGGTCTCAACAACCACCGAGCCGGTAATAATGCCGACAAACGCTGGTCCCATGTAGGACACAACTGGAAGTAGAGCTGGTTTTAATGCGTGCTTCAGGATGATGTAACGGTAACTTAGACCTTTCGCACGAGCTGTACGGATAAAGTTACTGTTCAATGTCTCAATCATTGAACCACGAGTGATACGAGCAAACGTGGCGACATAAAGCAGTGACATAGCAATCACAGGAAGCACCAAATATTGCCATGAGCCATCATGCCAACCACCCGCAGGGAATAAATTCCAGTGGAGCGAGAACAAGTAAATCAAAGCTGGTGCCAACACAAACGATGGCATTACGACCCCGAGCATCGCCGTCGACATAATGGTGTAATCAAGCCACGAGTTTTGTTTGAGCGCGGCTATAGTCCCGATCGTCACCCCCAGAATTACCGTGAAGATAAAGGCAATGAAACCCACCTTCGCCGATACGGGTAGCGCTACCGAGATTAGCTCGTTTACTGTGTAATCTAAGTATTTAAATGAAGGACCAAAGTCACCTTGGATAACGTTAGTCAAGTACGTGGTGTACTGCTCAAACACTGGCTTATCTAGGCCGTATTTAGCTTCAATGTTGGCCATAACTTCTGGCGGTAATGGACGCTCGCTCGAGAATGGGTTACCCGGTGCGAAACGCATAAGAAAGAAAGATACGGTGATCAAAACCAACATTGTTGGGATCGCCTCAAATATCCTTTTTGCGATGAATTTAAGCATAAACTCACTCTTTCAGTCTGTGACAGTTAAAAAAAATTGATGATAGGCACCGCACGTCCCTTAATGGGACGTGTGGGCCTTATTCTTATAGTCTTGAAGCGACTTTAATTAGTCTGCTTTGATGTAAAGATCTTTGGTGTAGATCTTTTCTTCCGCGTTGTTAGCAGGGAAACCACCAACGTGCGGGTTTAGTAGACGAGAACGAACATACTGATAAATAGGCGCGATAGGCATATCTTTCGCCATCAGTTGCTCAGCTTCTAGGTAGATCTTGGTACGCTCTTCTTCTGAAGTCGATTTGATCGCTTTGTCGATCAGAGCATCGTACTCTTTGTTACCCCAGTGCTGGCCACCAGTGGTGTTCGAGCTAACCATAAGGGTTAGGAATGAAGATGCTTCGTTGTAGTCGCCACACCAACCAGCGCGCGCGACTTCGAAATCACCTTGGTCTTTAGTAGATAGGTAAGTTTTCCACTCTTGGTTTTCTAGCGTTACGTCTAGACCTAGAGTTTTCTTCCACATAGAACCCAGCGCTACCGCTAGTTTCTTGTGGTTCTCATCTGTGTTGTATAGAAGAGAGAACTTAAGCGGGTTGTCTTTACCGTAACCTGCTTCTGCCAATAGGCGTGCCGCCTCTTCGTTACGCTCTTTTTGCGTCATCTTACCGTAAGTTGGAAGCTCAGGGTTAAAGTGCGCTGTGATTTCAGGCGTTAGGAAGTAAGCTGGTTTTTGGCCTTGGCCAAGAATTGCATTTGCTACGATGTTACGGTCAATCGCGTAAGAAATCGCTTTACGAATGCGAACGTCGTTGAACGGCTCTTTATTAGTGTTGAATGAGTAGTAGTAAGTGCATAGGCTGCCTTCAACCGATACTGACTCAGGGTATTCTTTCTTCAGACGCTTAAAGTGCTCAGTCGGCAGTTTAGACGTGAAGTCGATTTCACCAGATAAGAAACGGTTCATTTCAGCAACGCCGTTCTCGATTGGAAGGTACGTTACTTTGTTGATAACTGTCTTATCGTTATCCCAGTATTCGTTGTTACGAACAAGCTCTAGACGCTCGTTCACAACCCAGTTGTTTACCACATAAGCGCCGTTACCTACAAAGTTTTCTGGTTTCGTCCATTGATCACCAAACTTCTCAACTGTCGCTTTGTGTACTGGTTTCATTGTTGTGTGACCAGCCATCATTACAAAGTAAGGAACCGCTGTGTCTAGTTCAACCACTAATGTGTGGTCGTCAGTCGCTTTAACACCTAGCTCGCTCTTGTCTTTCTTACCTGCAACGATGTCTTTCGCGTTTTTCATCTTGGTGTATTCCATGTACCAAGAGTATGGCGAAGCGGTTGCAGGATCGACGGCACGCTGCCAGCTGTATACGAAGTCTTGTGCTGTTACAGGATCGCCGTTAGACCATTTAGCGTCTTTA
This sequence comes from Vibrio sp. PID23_8, assembly GCF_003584965.1. NCBI lineage: Bacteria > Pseudomonadati > Pseudomonadota > Gammaproteobacteria > Vibrionales > Vibrionaceae > Vibrio > Vibrio sp. PID23_8. Next base: position 198,232 of record NZ_LIXE01000002.1, read on the forward strand.
CGTAGGTGGAAAGTGAAAGTTTTGTTGTCTGAGGTTTCCCAGCTCTCTGCTACACCAGGGATAGTGTCGCCGTCTGCATTTTGGTTCACTAAGCCTTCAAGAAGATCACGAATCACATGTGATTCTGGAACACCTTGAGATTTATGCGGGTCAATTGTTGCAACTTCAGTACCGTTACCACGAACGATTTCTTGTTTGTCAGCTAGTTTAGTGCCTGCTGGAACGTCAGCAGCGAAAGCGGTAGTAGAAGAGGCAGCCACTGCCAGACCAGCGCCTAAAAGAAGGGCTTTGGTGATTTTATTCTTGTACATGCGTAAAACTCCAAGTTTTTCATTAGCATCCATGACTTCTCTGCAAGGGACTGGTACGGTCAGTATTTTAGAAGTTTTTAGTGCACTTTTTGAGCACAAAATTCTAAAGCCTTACAAAGACTGCGGCACACATTAGCAACCATTGAAGTAATTTGCCACAAAGAGGTAGCAAAAAAAACAATAATTTTGTAAATAGCACGTAAAACTAGTAATAAATACCACCATAAAAGCATTAAATAGAGAAATACGGATTCGAACTCTTATTTGGCAGGTGAAACTTTCGATAAATCTAACTTCAAACCTATCAATAGCATCTTATGCTAGATACATGTAAAAAAGTTAACATTTATGACACATTGAATCTAATAAATGCTTGCATATATTCCGTTAGATATTTTTTATTGTGAACAAGATCATCGAGAGGAGAAACAAAGAAAAGATGTTGATTTTGAAGGGGAATCATGGAACAAATACAGGCATTTTTTGCCCTTAAAAAAAGCCAGGCGCTATTAACACCTAGCTTTGGAAGATTGGTTAGCAGAATAAAAAACTGCCCTACTTTTCCCAACGCTGTGCCGCTTGGTGATCGGTATCACGTGATTCAATCCAGCGATTTTCACTGGTCGTGCGTTCTTTTTTCCAGAATGGCGCCTTGGTCTTTAGGAAGTCCATGATGAACTCACAAGCATCAAATGCCGCACCACGGTGTGCACTAGAGACACCAACGAAAACAATTTGATCGCCAGTATCGAGATCGCCTACACGGTGAATCACACGAATACCCAGTAATGGCCAACGAGATTCTGCTTCATTGCAGATATCAATCAGGCTTTTCTCTGTCATTCCAGGATAATGTTCCAGATGCAGTCCAATCACATTATCGCCAAGGTTCATGTCACGAACTTTACCGATAAAAGTCACCACTGCCCCCGAAGCCGTCCCTTCTGATAGACGTAGGTATTCTTGATCAACAGAGAAATCTTCTGCCTGCACAGATACGCGAGGATCCATTTTAGCCTCCCGTTACTGGCGGAAAAAATGCGACTTCATCACCCGCTTTCACTTCAGTGTCTAGCGGAACGATAGATTGATTTACCGCAGCCAGTAACTTGCCTGGCTCAAGCGCTAAGTCCCACTTGCCTTCTTTAGCCGCGCCATTCTCTACAAGATGAGCACGAATCGCTTCAACACTGTTGAACTGACCTTCTAGCTCAAGACCATCAATACCAACAAGCTCACGTGTTTGGGCAAAGAAAAGTACTTTAATCATTATTCCGCCTTGAAGTGACCCGATTTACCGCCTGTCTTCTCAAGCAGACGAACTTGACCAATAACCATGTCTTTTTGCACGGCTTTACACATATCGTAAATCGTTAGCGCCGCCACAGAAGCAGCCGTTAGCGCTTCCATCTCAACTCCGGTTTTGCCTGCCAGTTTACACACAGACTCGATACGTATTTTGTTTTCCGCTTTGATCGCTTCCAATTGTACTTCAACTTTAGAAAGCAATAGTGGGTGGCAAAGTGGGATCAAATCCCATGTTTTCTTCGCCGCTTGGATACCCGCGATACGAGCAGTCGCAAACACATCACCTTTGTGGTGTTGACCAGATACGATCAGTTGCAGTGTTGCTGGCGCCATGTGTACAAATGCTTCGGCACGTGCTTCACGAACGGTTTCCGCTTTGGCAGATACGTCGACCATGTTTGCTTCGCCAGACGCATTGATATGTGTAAATTGGGTCATTGTTTTTCCTTCGCTTTTAGGAAAGGTTATACAGATAGATGTGGCATAAAGTTACAAGGGCGGTGGCTTGCATCCAACTGCTGCTTGATGATTTTCGTCCAACCTGTGCGGCATGCACCTGTAGAACCAGGCATAGCAAAGATAACCGTGTGGTTAGCAAAACCGGCAATCGCGCGAGATTGAATCGTTGAAGTACCGATCTCCTCAAAAGAAACCATACGGAATAGTTCACCAAAACCTTCCACTTCTTTGTCGAATAGAGGCTTAAGAGCTTCTGGCGTGCTGTCACGTGAAGTAAAACCCGTACCGCCAGTGATCATGATTGCTTGTACGTTTTCGTCCGCAATCCACTGAGAAACAATCGCACGGATCTTGTACATATCATCAATCACGATCTGCTTGTCTACTACGTTATGACCCGCTTCTTTCGCATGCTCAACTAAATAGCCACCCGAAGTATCGTTTTCTTCAGTACGAGTGTCAGATACCGTAAGAACGGCAATGTTTGCAGCTTGGAATTTGCTTTCAGCGTGACCCATTTGTTCACCTATTCTCTAATTTGCTTTGATACGCAAGGTATCAATTCTGGAAAAATCACTAGAAGCCACGTCAGCTCCCGGTGTAAAATCTGATTGGAATTAACCGCCGATAGACGCAAGATGAGGCGTCATACCGGTATTGCCGTCGTGCAAGAAGTGACTAACGGATTTCGTTTGCAGTTGCGCTTGAATACGCTCAATCAATTCATTCTCTTGCTCGTCACGTTCTAATAGATCACGTAATTCCACGCCATGTTCACCGAACAGACATAAATGCAGTTTACCCATAGCCGATACACGAAGTCGGTTACAGCTCTCACAGAAGTCTTTTTCATACGGCATGATCAAGCCAATTTCACCCTTGTAATCCGGATGAACGAAGACCTGTGCCGGGCCATCGTTGTGAGAGCGAACTTTAAGTAACCAACCGTTAGCGATTAATTGATTTCGGATAGCGACACCAGAGACATGGTGCTTCGCAAACAACTCATCCATTTCTCCCGTCTGCATTAATTCGATAAAACGCAATTGGATTGGACGATTTTTAATCCAGTGAAGAAAAGCAGGCAGCTCGTTGTGGTTGAGATCTTTCATCAGTACCACGTTAACTTTGACTTGTTCATAACCCACTTCAAATGCGCGCTCGATACCATTCATCACTTCCTTGAACTTATTTTCACCAGTGATTTGGTGGAACATGCGAGGGTCAAGGCTATCCACACTGACATTAATGTGTGTCAGACCAGCGTCACGCCAATCAGTAACTTGCTTCGCCATGCGGTAACCATTGGTCGTTGTTGCGACTTTTTTGATACCTGGCGTGGTTGCGACAGAGTGGATAATGTCAGTAAAGTCCTTACGCAAACTCGGCTCACCGCCTGTAATACGTACTTTTGAGGTACCACAATCGGCAAACGCTCTCACGACGCGTTTGATCTCTGGAAGCGATAAAAAAGACGAGTTTTTACTGCCCGAAGGTTTATAACCATCAGGAAGACAATAGGTACATTTGAAATTACATACATCAGTCACAGACAGACGCAAGTAATAGAACTTACGATGAAATTTGTCTTCGAATTGTTGCGCCACGGAACACCTTTCCAAACACGGGAGGCATGCTCATTTCCAATCATGCCCTTGTGACAGTATGTCACTGGCTCAAAACGCCTATCCTTCGACTTAGCATAGTGAGCTCGGAGTTATGGCAACCAGAGAGAAGCCTCTCTGATAGCTTTGCTGAGTAAAATACTTAATATTCGTAATGGAATCCAGACTTAAGCCATAAAAAAACGCTTTATAAACACAATTTACCGCTTATTAAGTACCCTTACCGCCATCATTAAGTTAAATTGTAGCCGTTTTATAGCAAATGATTAGAAGAACGTAATGAATATCTACACCGATAAGAAACTCGTCGCCGTTGGCGGTGGTCACGGTTTGGGCCGAATGTTGGCGGCCCTCAAAGATTTTTCTGGTAACGCAACAGGCATTGTCGCAACAACCGACAATGGTGGCTCTACTGGGCGTATTCGCCACTGCCAAGGCGGTATTGCGTGGGGAGACACTCGTAACTGTATTAACCAGCTCATTACTGACCCTTCGATCAGCTCCATGATGTTCGAATATCGCTTTAAGGGAGCAGGTGAACTAGACGGGCATAACCTTGGTAACTTGATGCTCACTGCGCTAGACAACCTATCGGTCCGCCCACTCGACGCCATTAACCTGATCCGCAATATGTTGAAAGTTGATGTGAATATTCTGCCAATGTCTGAGCACCCATCGGATCTGACTGCACTTTCCGTTAACGGTCAGTTAGTCACCGGTGAAACCAACATTGATGATATGGATACCGATTTACGCCGTTTGGACCTTTCTCCAGAAGTGCCCGCTACGAAAGAAGCAATAACTGCGCTCGCCGAAGCCGATGCGATTATTCTTGGTCCTGGTAGCTTTCTAACCAGCATTATGCCTCCATTACTATTACCAGAGTTGGGAAAAGCGATTGCCGCAAATCAGAGAGCAAAAGTGATTTTTGTTGCCAATCTCAGCCCTGAATACGGTCCGGCAGGTCGTATGACCATGAAGCAAAAACTGGAGTGGTGTGAACGCGCGTGCCAAGGAAGAAAAATCGATGTCGTACTTGCAGAAGAAGCCGAACCACAAGTCTTAGATAAGTGGAACGTGGTCACTGAATCTCTAGCGTCAACCAATCGCGATTGGCGCCATGACCGCGAAAAACTGAAGTTGGCGATTGAAAATCAATTACTTGAAAAATAAGCCCCCTCCTTGCATGCAAAAGCCTTTCACCAACGTGAAGGGCTTCGTATTTTATACGCGAGGATCCGAAATGGTTACGTCCACAAGCAATAAGCATCACGTGTAACGCGCAACAAATCTAACATCATCGCTATCTCTTCACAGTCTTCACCTAGTTCATCAGCTTTCGCTTTCTTATCGATATCAGTGGCTAAAGCGCATAACCGATCCGCACCAAAACTCGCAGCGCTGCTTTTCAACGCATGACTGATCTCTTTCAAATACACCAACTGTTCTGTATGGTGATTCTGAGATAAATGAACGATATAGCTATCCATTTCCCCTAGGAAAATTTCAAGCAATACCGGTACGTTATCTCTACCAATTTCGGCTGCAAGTTCGTCTATCTTTTGCTGATTTAATACGCCCATGCTCATGCGTTTTGTCTTTCCACCTTGCTATTCCAAGCTTGCAACTTACGATAAATGGTTGATGGGCTGACATCCAAATAACCAGCAGCTCGGGGAATATTTCCATCACAAGCTTGTATCGCTTGTTCAATTGCCATTTTTTCACTCATCCATAACGGCATAATATCTGAGGCCATCATTGATTTTGGATGAACAGCACTTATCATCGATTGACTTACAAATGGTTGGTTCAATGGTGGTGGCAGCATGTCCAGCGTAATTTCTTTACCGTTGTTCAACACCACAATATTACGCAACACGTTTTGTAACTGACGAACGTTACCCGGCCACTCGTAACGATTAAATTTATCGATGACATCTGGCGAGAAACGAGCAAAACTCTTCCCCTCTTCGTGAGACATGTACCCTAATAACGAATAAGCAATCTCAATCACGTCTTCCCCACGCTCACGCAATGGTGGTAAATGTAATGGAATCACATACAGGCGATAGTATAGGTCCTCACGAAAACGACCTTCTTGAACTTCCTTCCATGGGTCACGATTGGTGGCACACACAAAGCGAACATCCACACTCTTCATTTTCGAAGAGCCCACTTTTTGAAATGTACCAGTCTGGATGAAACGTAACAATTTGGTTTGCAGTTCCAAATCCATTTCACATAATTCATCCAGAAACAGAGTGCCGCCGTCGGCCAACTCAGCCGCCCCTTGGCGATCATTCGCGGCGCCCGTAAACGCACCTTTCACATGGCCAAACAACTCACTCTCTATCAGATCTTTAGGGATAGCGGCACAGTTAATGGCGATAAACGGTTTATCTCCGCGCTTGCTTGCTGCATGAATCGCTTCTGCACACACCTCTTTACCAGTGCCACTTTCACCAGTAATAAAAATACTCGCTTTACTGCTGGCCGCTGAATCAATAGTACGATAAACCTGTTGCATCGTTTGGCTACTGCCAATGAAGCCTTGATAGTTCAGGTTGCCCGGATTATCCGATTCATTTTTCATTTTTGTTGCTTTACGAATCGCATTATTTACAGTAACGCGTAGACGATCCGCTTCACAAGGTTTGATAAGGAAATCTTGTGAACCATGACGCATCGCCTCTACTGCTGTATCAATAGATCCATGAGCCGTCATGAAAATGATCGGGACGTCTGGATGACTTTCCTTGACCTCATGTAATACGTTCATGCCCGTCATGTCAGGTAAACGAAGGTCAAGCAGAATGAGATCGGGAATCCGGTGTTTTAGGCTTTCAATTGCGTCTCTACCTGTTCCAACAATGTGGATATCTATACCTAATGGCGTTAGGTAAGAGCGGTACAGTGCCGCAACGGATGCGGTATCTTCAACCATCAAAAGGTAACGTGACTTCGGACCAGGTTGGTTTTGTTGCATATGCTAGCTAACTTTTTGTTGTGTTTCACACAATAATCGCATTGCGCATTGCATTTTGCAAATCCACGTAATTCATAATATGGCTACATCAACATAAGAATCTAAGTATCAAGCGTTTATAAACTGGCACAGTCGATGCTGAGCGTATATTGACCCTTCGGGTCACCTCGCCAACTGACGTTGTTCGTGAACGCAACAAGCTGTTCACAAAACAAGCCAATAGAGCTTACTCCCTATTGGCTTATTTTTTATCTACTTTATTGGTGGAAAATACCCAAGCACATCTTAGCGCTTGGGCAAAGAGTGAGCTATTGGGTTAACTATTTGCAATAAACTGCGCGCGAAGCTTCTCTATCTCATCGCGTTTTTGTGCCGCTAGTTCAAACTCAAGATCCTGAGCATGCTGGTACATGGCGGCTTCCAAACGACTGATCTCTTTTTCAAGTTGCTGGGGCGACATGACCTCGTAATTCTGAGCATCCTCTGCCACTTTTGACAATGGCACTTGCTTGTTGTTGCGCTGACGCTTGGACTTAGTGATATCACCCAACTCCAGGATGTCTTTAATATTCCGTTTCAGCGCCTGTGGCTCAATCCCCATCTCTGCGTTATAGGCTTTTTGTTTTTCACGACGACGATCAGTTTCCTCCATTGCTTTCTTCATTGATTTGGTAATCGAATCGGCATAAAGAATTGCCTTACCACTAATGTTTCGCGCTGCACGGCCAATGGTCTGAATCAGCGAACGTTCAGAACGTAAAAAGCCCTCTTTATCCGCATCAAGAATCGCTACTAGCGAGACTTCTGGCATATCCAAACCTTCTCGTAGCAAGTTAATACCCACCAACACATCAAATTCACCCAAGCGTAGATCGCGGATGATTTCTACACGTTCAACTGTATCAATATCAGAGTGGAGGTAACGCACACGAACATCATGCTCATGCAGATATTCAGTTAAATCCTCCGCCATGCGTTTAGTTAATGTAGTGACTAGAACACGCTCATCTTTCGCGGCACGAATGCGGATCTCTGACAACAAGTCATCGACCTGTGTAGTCACGGAGCGAACTTCCAGCTCAGGATCCAACAGGCCTGTCGGACGAACCACCTGATCAGCAATTTCACCCGCAGACTTTTCAAGTTCATAATTCCCCGGCGTCGCAGAAACGAATATGGTCTGTGGGGAGATTGACTCAAATTCTTCAAATTTCATTGGGCGGTTATCAAGCGCAGACGGAAGACGAAAACCAAATTCCACCAGCGTCTCTTTACGTGAACGATCCCCTTTATACATCGCGCCAATCTGCGGTACGGTCACGTGGGACTCATCAATGATAAGTAAGCCATCGTGAGGTAAATAATCAAACAGTGTCGGTGGCGGCTCACCCTCAGCACGCCCACTCAAATAACGAGAGTAGTTCTCAATGCCCGAACAAAAGCCGAGTTCGTTCATCATTTCAATATCAAATTGGGTACGCTGGCTAATCCGTTGTTCTTCCAAAAGCTTGTTGTTATCCAACAATTGCTTTTTACGCATTTCAAGTTCAACTTTGATTTTTTCGATCGCTTCAAGTACGCGATCTCGTGGAGTAACATAATGCGTTTTGGGATAAATCGTATAACGCGGTAAATCACGCTGTTTGACCACGCCAGTCAGTGGATCGAATACGCTGATACAATCCACCTCATCATCAAACATCTCAATACGTACTGCATCTTGATCTGATTCTGCCGGGAAGATATCAATCACTTCCCCTCGAACACGGAACTGACCGCGCTCAAACGCCACGTCATTGCGCGAGTATTGTAGCTCTGCGAGACGACGTAACATATCACGCTGATCGATCACATCACCACGACGCAAATGAAGCATCATCTGCAAGTAAGCTTCTGGGTCACCCAGACCATAGATAGCAGAAACAGAAGCAACAATAATGGCGTCTTTACGTTCTAATAGTGCTTTGGTTGCCGACAAGCGCATCTGCTCTATATGTGCATTAACCGACGCATCTTTCTCAATGAAGGTGTCGGTGGTCGGAACATAAGCTTCTGGTTGATAATAGTCGTAGTAAGAGACGAAGTACTCCACGGCGTTATTAGGAAAGAATGACTTCATTTCTCCATACAGCTGTGCAGCAAGCGTTTTGTTGGGGGCAAGCAAGATGACCGGTCGCTGAGACTCAGCAATCACATTTGCTAACGTGAACGTTTTGCCCGACCCCGTTACACCCAAAAGGGTTTGGTGAGCGAGGCCCGCATCTATCCCTTCTAGCAACTGCTTAATGGCAGCTGGTTGATCACCTGATGGCTGATAATCAGAAACCAGTTCATACACTTTACTCATACCCTTCCTCGAAACTACTGCACTTGGTCTGTATATATACACCTTTGTAGGCGAAATCTATCCCAGGCTATGTTTTATCGCCAATTGTTATGAAATTTTGCACTTTGTTGACTTTATTCTAGCCTTCTTCATGCGGCTCTGATATAGTCCTCCGCCCTAGTTGATGAATCCCCAAACTCATCACATTATAGTGTCCACACCTTTTCCCCAGAAATACCCAAAAACTATCTTTATCCCCAAAAAACTGTTTTTTATTCACTTCGAATAAATTTGACACAATTAAAATAAATCATTGTTTTAGCTAGTTATTATACACATTCATTTACCTGAAACATCAGAAAAAATAAAACAAGTTGCATAATAAGCAAGGTTACTCAGAATTCATCAACATAGTTATCCACAATTTTAGTGGATAACTATCACTAGCCCTTTACTGCCAATGAGTGCGAAAAAGTAAAGACCGAAATTCATTTTTTTCTCATCAAATTATGTTTTTTAGTATTGACACCCTAGTATCACCTCGGTAAGATTCGTCCCGCTTTCAAGCAAAGCAATTCCTCCTTAGCTCAGTTGGTAGAGCGACGGACTGTTAATCCGCAGGTCGCTGGTTCGAGCCCAGCAGGAGGAGCCAAATTCCCAATAGAGCCGTGTCATATGACACGGCTTTTTTCGTATCTAGCGGTGGCTGACTTTTCCAAGAGACGACTGCAGACCGAATTGTCACACCGTCTTACTTACTTCATTAGCTCTTCCTATCAAATACACCAAAACAATTACGTGTTAAATCAGCAGTGGTAATGGCGTTTTTCTTTGTTAACAATCATTCATCAGACTTTTCAATTTCTTATTAATTCATCCGCTCACATCACATACACGTATAATTTTCCATCGTGTGCATAAAACCACATCGTTCACTGGTTGTTATTGGTGTCACAAAACACGATAATATTGAGATCGGATTTTAAGAACGTATGAACTATGACCGAATATATTTTGTTGTTAGTCGGCACTGTGTTGGTGAACAACTTTGTACTGGTAAAGTTTTTAGGCTTGTGTCCTTTTATGGGCGTGTCTAAAAAACTGGAAACAGCCATTGGCATGGGCTTAGCGACAACTTTTGTACTAACGCTCGCGTCTGTGTGTGCATACCTAGTGGAAAGCTATGTATTGCGTCCACTAGGCATCGAATATTTACGAACCATGAGCTTTATTTTGGTGATCGCTGTTGTTGTACAGTTCACCGAAATGGTTGTGCACAAAACCAGCCCGACACTTTACCGTCTGTTGGGTATCTTCCTGCCATTGATCACCACAAACTGTGCGGTTCTGGGTGTTGCTCTGCTTAACATCAACGAGAACCACAACTTTATCGAATCGATCATTTACGGCTTTGGCGCTGCCGTTGGCTTCTCTTTCGTACTGATCCTATTTGCATCAATGCGCGAACGTATTGCGGCCGCTGATGTGCCTGTGCCTTTTAAAGGCGCGTCGATTGCGATGATCACCGCAGGCCTTATGTCTCTTGCCTTTATGGGCTTTACAGGTTTGGTGAAGTAAACGATGAGTACCATTTTAATTGCGATCATCGTTCTTGCTGCTCTTGCCGCTGTCTTCGGAGCCATCCTTGGTTTTGCATCGATTCGCTTCAAAGTCGAAGCGGATCCGATTGTCGATCAAATTGACTCTATTCTTCCGCAAACTCAGTGTGGTCAATGTGGCTACCCAGGCTGTCGTCCATACGCTGAAGCGATCGCTAACGGCGATAAAATCAATAAGTGTCCTCCTGGTGGTCAAGCAACCATTGAAAAACTGGCGGATCTGATGGGCGTTGAAGCGGAAGAATCAGCACACGATCTCGATAACAAAGTCAAAACCGTTGCTTTCATCCATGAAGACATGTGTATCGGATGTACCAAGTGTATTCAAGCGTGTCCGGTGGATGCGATTGTCGGTGGTACCAAAGCACTTCATACCGTTATCAAAGACGAGTGTACCGGTTGTGACTTGTGTGTTGCTCCTTGTCCAACTGACTGTATTGAGATGATTCCTGTGGAAACCACCACAGAGAGCTGGAAGTGGAAGCTTAACGCTATTCCAGTAGTTAACATTACGGATGCTGCCAACGCAGCGAACGTGACTGATTCAATTAAATAAGGTTTCGTATGTTGTCTTTGATTGAACAAATTCGTACTGGTTCGCTATGGGATTTCCCAGGCGGCGTGCATCCGGCAGAAAACAAAAAGCAATCCAACAAAACTGAATTGGTTCATGCCGCCATTCCGTCGGAAATCGTCCTACCTCTGAAACAACACATTGGCAAAGCGGGTAATTTATTGATTGCTGTTGGTGACACTGTGTTGAAAGGTCAACAGCTAACAGCTTCAGACAGTGGTTTCACCGTTCCTGTTCATGCACCAACTTCTGGTCAAGTGACGGCTATTGAACCACGAACCGTTGCTCACCCATCGGGTTTAAGCGAACTGTGCGCAGTGATTACGCCTGATGGTAACGATACTTGGTGTGAAAAAACGCCGGTTGCCGATTACACTCAAGAATCCGCTGATGCATTGATCGATGTGATTCGCCTTGCTGGCATTTCCGGCATGGGTGGCGCAGGCTTCCCAACGGCGAAGAAGATCCAATCGGGTATTGCGCGCACCGAAATTCTTATCGTTAACGCGGCAGAATGTGAACCTTACATCACCGCCGATGACAAACTCATGCAGGAGCATGCGGACGAACTGCTCCAAGGGATCGAGATTGTTGAGCATATCCTCAAGCCAAAACTGACCATCATCGGTATTGAAGATAACAAGCCAGCAGCAATCAAAGCACTGGAACAAGCGGCGATGAACAAAGACATCGTGATCCGCGTTATCCCAACCAAATACCCTTCAGGTGGTGAGAAGCAGCTCATCAAGATTTTGACCAATAAAGAAGTTCCAAGCGGCGCTATCCCTGCGGATATTGGCATCTTGGTCCAAAACGTTGGTTCTCTCTACTCAATTAAACGGGCAGTGATCGACGGCGAACCTATGGTGAATCGCATCGTGACTCTGACGGGTAAAACCTTCAAGCAACCGCGCAACGTTTGGGCGCTACTTGGTACGCCTGTACAAGCGCTTTTGGATGAGTTTGGCTACAAAGCAGATAAGAAACTGCAACGCCTAATCATGGGTGGTCCAATGATGGGCTTTACCCTACCCCACGCTCAGGTCCCTATCACTAAAACGACAAACTGTATTTTGGCACCGAAGCGTCGTGAGATCGCTTCTGACCAATACGAAATGGAATGTATCCGTTGTAGCCAATGTGCGGAAGCGTGTCCCGCATCGCTATTGCCGCAGCAACTTCAGTGGTACGCGAAAAGCCAAGAATACGAAAAGCTAGAAGAGCTGAACCTAAAAGACTGTATTGAATGTGGCGCGTGCGCATTTGTGTGTCCAAGCGAAATTCCACTGGTTCAATACTACCGTCAAGCGAAAGCTGAAATCCGTACTCGCGCTCAAGAAGCGGCAGCAGCTGAACGAGCTAAGCTGCGCTTTGAAGAGAAGAAAGCGCGTATGGAACGCGAAAAAGCAGAACGTGAGAATCGCTTTAAGAAAGCCGCGGATGAGCGTCGTAAAGACATGAAAGCATCTGGCGGTGACGATGCGATTGCCGCAGCGATCGCTCGTGTGAAAGCACAAAAAGAGAATGCTGAAGCGAAAACCGAGCCAACAGTGAAACCAGCGGTTGCGGCCGCGATTGCCAAAGCAAAAGCCAAACAAGCTGCTGCGGCTCAATCTGGTGCAGCCGAGCCTGATAACTCAGAAATGGCTAAACTACGCGAAGAGCGTAAACGTCTTGCTCGCGAGCGCAAAACGCAAAAAGAACAAGGCGATGGTTCTGCGGATAATGCTGATGATAAAAAATCAGCAGTGGCAGCAGCGATTGCCCGTGCTAAGGCGAAGAAAGCTCAACAAGAAGATTCAACCGAGTCTATCGAATCAGAAACGTCTACACAGCAAGCTGACGATCCAAAGAAAGCTGCGGTCGCTGCTGCGATTGCTCGTGCGAAAGCGCGCAAAGCTCAGCAAGAAGACTCATCTGAACCTGTAGAAGCGGAAACACCTGCTGAGCAAACTGAAGATTCAAAGAAAGCCGCTGTTGCCGCTGCCATTGCTCGTGCCAAAGCACGTAAAGCTCAGCAAGAAGGCTCATCCGAACCTGTAGAAGCGGAAACACCTGCTGAGCAAACTGAAGATCCAAAGAAAGCCGCTGTTGCCGCTGCCATTGCTCGTGCCAAAGCGCGTAAAGCTCAGCAAGAAGCACTAACAGAATCTGTTGAAGAAGCGCCTACTGAAGAGCCAGAAGTGGATCCAAAGAAAGCCGCTGTTGCCGCTGCCATTGCTCGTGCCAAAGCGCGTAAAGCTCAGCAAGAAGCACTAACAGAATCTGTTGAAGAAGCGCCTACTGAAGAGCCAGAAGTGGATCCAAAGAAAGCCGCTGTGGCTGCTGCGATTGCTCGCGCCAAAGCACGCAAAGATCAGCAAGAAGCGCAAACAGAATCTGTAGAAGCGGAAGCACCCTCTGAAGAACCAGAAGTGGATCCAAAGAAAGCCGCTGTTGCCGCAGCCATTGCTCGCGCTAAAGCACGTAAAGCTCAGCAAGAAGCGAATAAGAACAATACTGAGGAGAACGAGTAATGTCGTTTTTTATTGCCAGTTCACCACACGCGCACAGCCGTCGCAGCACGCCTGATTTGATGAAATGGGTAGCCCTGTGTGCTATTCCTGGCTTAGTGGCTCAAACCTACTTCTTTGGTTGGGGCACCATCATTCAACTCGTATTCGCGATTGCGATCGCAGTGTCACTTGAAGCATTAGTCATGCTTGTGCGTAAGCGTTCACCAATGCGTGCACTGCGTGATAACAGTGCCATCGTGACCGCATGGCTATTAGCCGTTGCGATCCCACCATGGTCCCCTTGGTGGATCATGGTCATCGGTTTAATTTTTGCCATCGTTATTGCGAAGCACTTATACGGTGGTATTGGTCAAAACTTATTTAACCCAGCGATGGTCGCTTACGTTGTATTGCTCATCTCCTTCCCTGTCCAGATGACAAGTTGGAGCGCGCCTGTTTCATTGATGTCTGAGCACGTTACTTTTGCAGACGCGTTGTCTTTGATCTTCACTGGTTATGATTTTGATGGTTTGTCGCTGCAACAAGTTCGTGCCGGCGTGGATGGCGTGACAATGGCAACCCCATTAGATGCATTCAAAACCGGTATTCATACCGGTGCAACGCCAAGTGAGGTGCTGGCGTTACCAATGTTTGGTGGACTTGCAGGTATCGGTTGGCAATGGGTAAACCTAGCTTACTTGGTTGGTGGCCTAGTGATGATCAAGAAACGCATCATCCAATGGTACATTCCTGTTGGTTTCCTAGGTAGCTTGGCACTGTTTAGCACCGTATTTAACTTGATCATGCCGGGAGAAACCGCATCACCAATCTTCCACCTACTTTCAGGTGCAACGATGTTAGGCGCGTTCTTTATCGCTACCGATCCTGTTTCAGCGTCAACGACTGTAAAAGGTCGCTTGATTTTCGGCGCTGTGATTGGTGCGTTGGTATTCATTATTCGTAGTTGGGGTGGATTCCCAGATGGCGTTGCGTTCGCTGTTCTGCTTGCCAATATGTGTGTACCGTTGATCGACTACTACACCAAACCAAGAACTTACGGTCACTGAGGTAAACATGTTAACCGCTATTAGAAAAAATGGTCTGACACTGGCGATCTTCGCCTGTGCAACAACCGGTCTTGTGGCACTGACTCAGTACCTAACAAAAGATCAAATTAAACTTCAGGAACAAAAACAATTGCTGTCGGTTCTTAACCAAGTAATTCCTGAAGAAATGCATGACAACAACCTTGTTGCGGCGTGTACTATGGTAACGGCTCCTGACCTCGGTACGGTTCGCTCAATGCCAACTTACATCGCGACCAAAAATGGTCAACCGACCGCAATGGCGATTGAGTCCATCGCCCCAGATGGCTACAACGGTGAAATCAAAATCATCACAGGTATCGACAACCAAGGGAAAATTCTGGGCACTCGTATCTTAAGCCATCAAGAAACACCAGGCTTAGGTGATAAGATTGATTTGCGCGTGACAGACTGGATCTTAAGCTTCACAGATAAGCAAGTCACCGAAGATAGCTGGAATTCTTGGCGCGTACGCAAAGACGGCGGCGATTTCGATCAGTTCACTGGCGCAACCATTACCCCTCGTGCGGTAGTGAAAGCGGTCAAAAACACAGTAAACTATGTAAACAAGTCTCGTGATGAGATTTTGAATCAGCCCCTAGACTGTGCCGGAGGCAACCATGAGTGACAATAAGCTGCTAATGAAAAACGGTATGTGGAGCAACAACCCTGCCCTAGTGCAACTTCTGGGTTTGTGTCCTCTACTTGCGGTTTCTTCCACCATCACTAACGCGCTCGGCTTAGGTATCGCGACTTTGTTGGTTCTCGTGGGCTCAAACGTGACGGTTTCACTGATCCGTAACTACGTACCTAAAGAAATTCGTATTCCGGTTTTCGTTATGATCATCGCAGCCTTGGTAACTTGTGTTCAACTCTTGATGAACGCTTACGCGTACGGCTTGTACCTATCATTAGGTATCTTCATTCCACTGATCGTGACCAACTGTATTATCATCGGCCGAGCAGAAGCTTACGCGTCTAAGAATGATCCACTGCCAGCAGCGCTAGATGGTTTCTGGATGGGCCTTGGTATGACAACCGTATTGGTTGTACTTGGTGCCATGCGTGAACTTGTCGGTAACGGTACGCTGTTTGATGGTGCAGACCTACTCTTAGGCGACTGGGCTGCCGCACTGCGTATTCAAGTTTTCCACTTCGATAGCAGCTTCTTATTGGCATTGTTGCCACCGGGTGCTTTCATTGGCGTCGGGCTTTTGATTGCGTTGAAAAACGTTATCGACAGCTCAATTCAGGCACGTCAGCCAAAAGAAGAAAAACCAGCCATTGAGCGCGCTCGCGTCACTAACGCATAATATAAGAATCCTAAAATCAAGGCTCTACCACTCGTAGGGCCTTTTTCATAAACCGCAAAGACGGGTTTGGAAGTCAGCAATGAACAAAGTCAAAAGAATTGAAATTCTCGAACGACTACGAGAAAACAATCCCAATCCTCAGACGGAGCTTAACTGGAGCACACCGTTTGAATTACTCATAGCCGTCCTGCTTTCAGCGCAGGCAACGGATGTCAGCGTAAACAAAGCAACAGACAAGCTCTACCCCGTTGCCAATACGCCACAAAGCATTCTTGACTTGGGTGTGGATGGCTTAAAGGAATACATCAAAACCATCGGTCTGTTTAATTCAAAAGCAGAAAACACCATTAAAACTTGTAAAATCTTGCTAGAGAAACACAACGGTGAGGTACCAGAAGATCGTGCCGCACTAGAAGCCTTACCAGGTGTGGGTCGTAAAACCGCAAACGTGGTACTGAATACCGCATTCGGATGGCCAACCATCGCGGTAGATACGCACATCTACCGTGTTTCTAACCGTACAAAGTTTGCGATGGGTAAAACCGTCGACGACGTTGAAGAAAAACTTCTTAAAGTGGTGCCAAAAGAGTTTAAGCTTGATGTACACCACTGGCTGATCCTTCATGGTCGCTACACCTGTGTGGCAAGAAAACCACGCTGCGGTAGCTGCATTATTGAAGATCTATGTGAATTTAAAGAAAAAGTGTATCCAGACGAATAACCTCTTCTGAAACAATAGCTAGGAGCAAAAAATGTCAAACGGTCGAATTCTTCACACCATGCTGCGCGTGGGTGATCTAGACAAATCCATCAAGTTCTACACTGAAGTCATGGGCATGCAGCTACTTCGTACTAACGAAAACAAAGAGTACAAATACACACTCGCGTTTCTTGGCTACGGTGACGAGTCTCAAGGCTCAGTGATCGAACTCACGTACAACTGGGGAACCACGGCGTATGACCTAGGTTCTGCATTTGGTCATATTGCGATTGGCGTCGATAACATCTACTCGACTTGTGACACGATCAAAGCGGCAGGTGGTAACGTAACTCGTGAACCAGGTCCTGTCAAAGGCGGGACAACTCACATCGCCTTTGTTAAAGACCCAGATGGTTACATGATTGAGCTAATTCAGAACAAGCAAGCTTCTTCGGGCCTAGAAGGCTAGGTACTTCCTCTCCTCTGAAACAGGCCATTTTATTGTAGGCAGGTCTGATACCTGCCTTTTGTTTATCAATCAATCCTCTCAGATTAAACCTGAGAGCGCCCAAGCGAAATCACCACTCGTCGGTTCTTATCTTTGCCAATTGGTGAACCATTATCCGCTATTGGTCTGCGCTTGCCATATCCTTGCACTTGAATACGATCTTCAGGCAAACCTAACGACTCAAAATAAGTTCGAAGCGACTCCGCTCTTCGCTCTGACAAACTTTGACTTGCACTCTTACTGTCAGTGGAATCGGTGTAAGTCGCCACTAACACCAAATCAATGTCTTGATTATGGCGAACGTAATCAGCAATTTGGGATAAGCGCTTCTTTGACGCTTTTGTCAATTGATCACTTTGTCGTTCATAATGCAGAATCGTAAATGCAATATCTTCAAAGCTGTATTTCAGTAGATTCGCAATGCAGTCACTAAATGCATTGAACTTACTCTGAAACAGTACCGATGAAAGTGCCACTTCTATTCGTTGATCGCGACTCTGCCAATCTTGATAACTGAACGTTGGGTAACGTCCCTTTTCTAATTCAGATAAAATACCCCAAGCGGTTTGACCGCCAACGTAGCCATCAAACTGCTTGAAGAACTTAAGATTAGTAATACGATCAGCATTATCACCTGGGCGCCAAGGTGGTGGCATAGACACCAAACTGACATCACGGGTCTCTCCCATCGGGCGACGCATTTTCAACTCAAAATCCAAATTGATCTTCTTATTTGCACGAGATAAAAATACCGCGTCACCAAAACTTGGGATTGGGTGTACAAGTTGACACTCAAGCGGCGTGTTTACCACCATTTCCCATTGTGACTGCTGCGGCATCGCGACATAACGCTTACTCATTGTCGCAAAACTGCTTGCACTAAGTAATGACAGTATGACACCGCTGGTTATTAGCCATTTATTCATCTAGGTACTATCTCTCAAACGGCAGTCAATTGCCGCTATTCTGAATCAATTAAAAACAAGCGAACAGATGCAAAAAACCCGCCAACATACCGATTTCATCATGATTAATAGCCTTAGATACACCCAAGTAACCTCGAAATGCTTGGTTATAAAGATATGGCAAGCGTGTAAAATGGTAGATAACATCACAGGAATAGCAGGAGACCATTGCCTTCTTTTGGTCATAACAGTAATTGGCAAATAGCAATACAGAATTCAATTTTTCTCCTACATTGCAGTTTTTCTCATCGTCAGAATCTGCAATAATGCAGCCTTCGTCACACTAAAATAAGCCAACATGACAATAGAAAATGAAGCTCTAACCTTGAAAAAACGTTTTCGTGGTTATTTCCCAGTGGTAGTTGATGTTGAGACCGCAGGTTTCAATGCTCAAACTGACGCACTTTTAGAAATCTGCGCAGTAACACTTCGCATGGATGAAGACGGTGTTCTACATCCGGCCTCCACCATTCATTTTCATATCGAACCTTTCGAAGGCGCGAATTTAGAAAAAGAAGCGCTGGAATTCAATGGCATCCGTGACCCATTCAGCCCACTTCGTGGTGCCGTTTCTGAACAAGAAGCACTGAAAGAAATTTATAAGTTGATCCGTAAAGAGCAAAAAACGGCAGATTGCTCTCGTGCAATCATGGTCGCTCATAATGCCGCGTTCGACTTAAGCTTTGTTAATGCCGCAAACGAGCGTTGCAAACTAAAAAGAATCCCTTTCCATCCATTTGCCACTTTTGACACCGCAACGTTAAGTGGACTAGCTTATGGCCAAACCGTTCTCGCTAAAGCTTGTAAAACCGCTGAGATGGAATTCGATAATCGTGAAGCGCACTCAGCACTTTACGATACACAAAAGACAGCAGAGTTATTCTGTGGCATTGTCAATAAATGGAAGGCCCTAGGCGGTTGGCCGCTTGTTGACGAAAAATAATAAATAAACACAACATATTGGGAAAAGTATGAATCCTGTCGTTATATCTGTGTGCGTCATGTTGGTATTAGCATTGATGCGCGTAAACGTGGTGGTCGCCCTCACGTTTAGTGCCATTATTGGTGGCCTTGTTGCTGGAATGAGCCTTGGGGACACCGTTGCTGCATTTGAAAGTGGCCTTGGTGGTGGTGCGACGATTGCACTAAGCTACGCAATGCTCGGTGCATTTGCCGTTGCGATATCCAAATCTGGTATCACCGACTTACTGGCTAAGGACGTTATCAAACGCATAAATGGTAAAGACAGTTCGACATCGACCACTGGTTTGAAATACGCAGTATTGGTGGCGCTGGTATTAGTCACCATGTCTTCTCAGAACGTAATTCCTGTCCACATCGCCTTTATTCCCATTTTGATCCCGCCTCTTCTTGGTGTCTTCGCCAAGCTCAAGCTTGACCGTCGTCTGATCGCTTGTGTACTGACGTTTGGTTTGATCACACCGTATATGGTTCTACCCGTCGGCTTTGGCGGTATATTTTTGAACAATATCTTGCTAAAAAACCTTCATGAAAATGGTTTGGAGAGCGTGGTCGCGAGCCAAGTTCCTACGGCTATGTTATTGCCTGGCTTAGGTATGCTATTTGGCTTATTCATGGCAATTTTCTTTAGCTACCGCAAGCCTAGAGAATACAAAGAAAATGAATTGACTGTTGTACATGAAACGGAACACGCCATTAACAAGCAACACATTATTGTTGCGGCGATCGGTATTATCGCGGCTCTTAGTGTTCAGCTTTACACTGGCTCGATGATCATCGGTGCGCTTGCTGGGTTCATGGTGTTTACGTTTGGTGGTGTGATTGCGTGGAAAGAAACGCATGACGTGTTCACTAAAGGTGTTCACATGATGGCGATGATCGGCTTCATCATGATTGCGGCGGCGGGTTTTGCTGCAGTAATGAAACAAACCGGAGGCGTAGAAACGCTCGTTCAATCGCTATCAACTAGTATTGGTGACAATAAACCGCTTGCTGCACTGCTTATGCTTGTCGTTGGTCTATTGGTCACAATGGGTATCGGTTCGTCGTTCTCAACCATTCCAATCCTAGCCACTATCTATGTCCCACTTGCATTGGCGTTTGGCTTCTCACCGATGGCAACGATTTCGCTAGTCGGTACTGCTGCGGCACTGGGTGATGCAGGCTCTCCAGCTTCTGACTCAACATTAGGCCCAACATCAGGCCTAAATGCAGATGGCCAACACGAGCATATTTGGGAAACGGTTGTGCCAACCTTTATCCACTACAACATTCCACTGATCATCTTCGGTTGGATTGCCGCAATGGTGCTTTAGTATTGCCTATACATTGATGCACTTAGTTACGAAAAAGCCGCTGAATTCAGCGGCTTTTTGTTATCTGACTTTAGATGACAGCTTATTGTGCTGGCATGTTGTCGATAATACGTTCACGGATCAACTTAAGGGTTGACTCCGTCGACAAGTAATCAACATCGATAGGGAAGTAAGCATCGTTAATCTGCAATACCAAACTAGGGTAAGAACTGACTCCTAAGCTCTTAGCTAAACTTAGCTGATCTTGGAATACGCCTTCTAGCAAAGAGCCATCCATATCGTTCTTGAACTGCTGGACATTCAAACCAATCTCTTTTGCTAACTGTAGATGGGTTGCTTCTTCATGAGGAGGCATTGCTCGCAGATAGTAAGCATGCTGAATGGCTTCCAGCATCTGCTCGTAAGAGTCTTGAAAACCCGCTGCGATAACCGCACGACACGATTGGTACGTACTTCTCACTGGCGTGCACAATGTCCAAAAGTCATAATTGAATTTCGTGCCAAGCTGACACTCGATTTGCTTCCAAACCTGTTCAATTTTTTGCTGCATTTCTGGCGGCATTGGCAGATTAGTATCTGGCGCAAGGCCGCCCACCACATACTCAAACTGAATCACACCTGGCAGTTGTTGTTTCAGTTTTTCTATTGTGGGCTTGTATCCCCAACACCAGCTGCACATCGGGTCATGTACGTAGTAAAGCTTTATATTCATTCCACTAACCTAAAAAAGAAAAAGGAGCCAGTTCGGCTCCTTGATATTCTATCGCTAAATGTGAGTATTGACGAATTACTCAGCGTCACCTTCAACACGTGCTGCCGCTTCTTTGATTAGAGGCTGAAGCTCACCTTTCTGGAACATTTCCAAAATGATGTCACAGCCGCCGATCAACTCGCCTTCAACCCATAGTTGTGGGAATGTTGGCCATTGCGCGTATTTTGGTAGCTCTGCGCGGATATCAGGGTTTTGTAGAATGTCTACGTAAGCGAACTTCTCACCACATGCCATCAACGCTTGCGCTGCCTGAGAAGAGAAACCACAGCTAGGCAGTTTCGGTGAACCTTTCATGTACAACAGGATTGAGTTTTCTGAAATCTGTTGTTTGATTTTGTCGATAGTTTCCATCGCTTCCTCATTCATGGATGTGAACTTTAATTATTGCCACATTCTACTCAATAAATGCAGAATAAAAACCACATAATTGATACGCCTTTTACTTAACCACCTCAAAATATTTTCACATCGGGGTTTTAATAAAGTAAAAACTTGCTAAAATACTTTCCAAGTCAGTCGCCATGACTACAAATCAATAAGAACATTGGAAGCAATCGAAAGGTAATCCTTTCATATCTATGGAGAATCAATCAATGGCATTTGAACTACCAGCTCTTCCTTACGCGAAAGACGCGCTAGAACCACACATCTCGGCAGAAACGCTAGATTTCCACCACGGTAAGCACCACAACACTTACGTTGTTAAGCTAAACGGCCTTATCCCTGGTACTGAGTTCGAAGGCAAAACACTAGAAGAGATCGTTAAAACTTCTACTGGTGGTGTATTCAATAACGCTGCACAAATCTGGAACCACACGTTCTACTGGCACTGTCTAGCGCCAAACGCTGGCGGTGAACCAACTGGCGCGGTTGCGGAAGCAATCAATGCAGCTTTTGGCTCTTTCGAAGAGTTTAAAGCAAAGTTCACTGATTCAGCGATCAACAACTTCGGTTCTTCATGGACTTGGCTCGTTAAGAAAGCTGACGGTTCTCTAGAAATCGTGAATACTTCTAACGCAGCGACGCCACTAACAGAAGAAGGTTCTACTCCACTTCTGACTGTTGACCTATGGGAACACGCGTACTACATCGATTACCGCAACGTACGTCCTGATTACATGAACGGCTTCTGGGCACTTGTAAACTGGGATTTCGTAGCAGAGAACCTAGCGAAGTAACCTCTTCTCCCAAGTTCAATTTAGTTTTATGCAAAAGCTCGCGATTTCGCGGGCTTTTTTATTTTTCATTCCCCCTCTTATCGTGTAATTCCCCCTAAAGTTCTCCCTCTTAGTGCCGTTATAGAAGCATCAACGGGGAGCATCATGCAAATTCATACTTTAGACAAAGCAGCAATCATCAACGAGCTTCAGTTCGGCAATGGGATTAACCATGCTGTACATGATGGTCGTCGTGCTGATTTTGCGCTAATAATGTCGATGTTTTCAAATGACGTGCGTGATGTCGTTCCCGTCGAAGAAGTACCAGAAATTAAAACAAGCGACGATATTCTTCGTCATCAATTTGGTTTATCTCACCCACAAGCATTGCGTTCAGACAGCAGCAGTTATGAGATCGCCGCAGAGCAAACAAAACAGTTTCATCACGCTGGGCTGCCATCGGCAAAGCTCAGTCACTACCTAAAGCCAGATGCGCTAACCTACATGCCTCAGGATACCTTTAACCTACCAGAAGAGGTCTACCACAACTTATCCGGTCATGAACGTCGCAGCTTAGGTGAACGTAATAAGCAATTGATTCCTGAAGCAGGCCTCTATAACCAATTGGTTGCGGCACAACGCCAGTATCAGATCCAAGTACAAGCGTAGCGATTCAATGTTTATCATAAAAATTGCATTTCAAGGACGTAAGAAATGTGACTGCTTACTAATTCCTAAACATTACCTACCATTGACTAAGCGTAGTTTGAACGTATTCACACATAATCAATAAATTTCATCCATGCTGTTAGCACGACCCTTTCTTGTATTGTTTACAAATACACATACACTGAAGATGCTATGGATATTAAACACTCAGTCATTCTCATTACCTCTGCAGGAACCGTTCTTGGCCGAACCTGCTCTAGTCATTTCGCCCATCTTGGCGCGACCGTGGTTCTGTGTGACGAAGACTTAAGTTCCTTAAATGAAACCTATCATCAAATTAGCGTGTTTTCTGACAAGGTATACGAGATAAATGTTTGTAGTGCTAACACAACGTCAGTCAACCTACTGTTTGATAAAATAGAATCGCGACTAGGCACGACACCGGACGTTGTCGTGAATTGTTGGACCTGCTCCACGCTGCCCAGTTTAATGGCGCCAGAGCCAATGAGCACCTACATTGATCATCTCTCCTCCGCGGCACGATGCCTGTATACCTATGGCCAAGTGAGTGCAGAACGTTTTCGTTCTAGAAAAAAGAAGGGCGTCATCGTCAACGTTATCTCACATGACAACCACGTAAATCTGTCAGGTGTAGAAAGCATAGCTGCCTTAGTATCAGGGTTTACCTATAGTTGGGCAAAAGAGCTCACCCCTTTCAATATCCGGGTCGGTGGTGTCATCCCTTCGGTGAGCCATAGCAGTGAAAACGTGGAAGAAAGTCACTGGGCAGAGGTCCAAGACGAATTGGTGAGGAATACGGCTTATATCGTGACTAACGATTACTTTAGTGGTCGCGTGGTCACGACAGAAGTGTGATATGAAATTCTTCTGCTAAGCAAGGTCATTCTCGCTGAACAAAAAAAAGCCCCAACCTTTAGGTTGGGGCTTTAAGTTTCCCGATTAAGATTTCGTGCTAGCGAAAACCTTATCTCATAAGCAACGCTTAATTATGCGTCAGCTTTTTCTTTTTTTGCTTTTGGCGCAGTTTTCGCTGCTTCTTGGTCTGCTTTCTTCTTGATAACCGTTGTACCTTCGAAAGTTTCACCTTCAACGAACGCTTTACCGTAGTAAGAAGCAAGTAACACTTCTTTTAGCTCAGTGATTAGAGGGTAACGTGGGTTAGCACCTGTACACTGGTCATCGAACGCTTCAACCGCTAGTTCATCTAGTTTCGCTACGAAATCAGCTTCAGAAACACCTGCTGCTTGGATAGACATTGGGATGTCTAGGTTGCCTTTCAGCTCGTCCAACCATGCTAGTAGACGTTCAATCTTCTGAGCAGTACGGTCACCTTCTTGGCTTAGGCCTAGGTGGTCAGCAACTTCAGCGTAACGACGACGTGCTTGTGGACGGTCGTATTGAGAGAACGCAGTTTGCTTAGTTGGGTTGTCGTTCGCGTTGTAACGAACAACGTTCGAGATTAGTAGTGCATTCGCTAAACCGTGTGGTAGGTGGAACTCAGCACCAATCTTGTGCGCCATAGAGTGACAAACACCTAGGAATGCGTTCGCAAACGCGATACCAGCGATAGTTGCCGCGTTGTGTACTTTCTCACGAGCGATTGGGTCGTTTGCACCGTTCGCGTAGCTTGAAGGTAGGTACTCTTTAAGCATCTTAAGTGCTTGTAGAGCTTGACCATCTGAGTACTCGTTCGCAAGAACAGATACGTAAGCTTCTAGAGCGTGAGTTACTGCATCGTAACCACCAAACGCTGTTAGAGACTTAGGCATGTTCATTACCAGGTTAGCATCAACGATAGCCATGTTTGGCGTGATTTCGTAGTCCGCTAGTGGGTACTTAGCACCAGTCTTGTCGTCTGTAACAACCGCGAATGGCGTAACTTCTGAACCCGTACCTGAAGTTGTAGTGATACATACAAGCTCAGCTTTCTTACCCATTTTAGGGAACTTGTAGATACGTTTACGGATGTCCATAAAGCGCATTGCTAGTTCCGCGAAGTGAGTTTCTGGGTGCTCGTACATTACCCACATGATCTTAGCAGCGTCCATTGGAGAACCACCACCTAGAGCTAGGATTACGTCAGGTTGGAAGCTCTTCATTGCTTCTGCACCT
This sequence comes from Vibrio sp. PID23_8, assembly GCF_003584965.1. Classification (NCBI taxonomy): domain Bacteria; kingdom Pseudomonadati; phylum Pseudomonadota; class Gammaproteobacteria; order Vibrionales; family Vibrionaceae; genus Vibrio; species Vibrio sp. PID23_8. The sequence goes on from NZ_LIXE01000002.1 coordinate 223,537, forward strand.
TTCTCAACAACAGATAGTGTTGGATCCGCTTCTACGTCAAAGAACGTTTGAACTTCGATGCCTTGCTCTTTAAGCAGTTTAACTACTTCATCAGCGTAACCGTTGTTGAATAGGAAACGGTCAGTTACTAGGAACGCGCGTTTCTTACCTTCTAGGTCGCTCATTGCGATTGGTAGGCTACCACGACGGAAGTAGATAGACTTAGGTAGTTTGTGCCACAACATGTTTTCAGCTCGCTTAGCTACAGTTTTCTTGTTGATAAGGTGCTTAGGACCAACGTTTTCAGAGATAGAGTTACCACCCCATGAACCACAACCTAGAGTTAGAGAAGGTGCTACATTGAAGTTGTAAAGGTCACCGATACCACCGTGAGTAGTCGGGATGTTTACAAGGATACGTGCAGTCTTCATCTTGTCACCGAAGTAACGGATGCGGTCAGCGTTTACGTCTTGGTTAGTGTAAAGACCAGAGGTGTGACCGATACCACCGATTTCAACCATTGTTACCGCTTGAGCAACCGCGTCTTCGAAGCTGTCAGCACGGAATAGACCTAGCGTTGGAGATAGTTTCTCGTGAGCGAACTCATCATCGATCGATACTTTACCTAGACCTTCACCTACAAGCACTTTCGTGTCAGCAGGAACTTTAACGCCAGCCATTTCAGCGATTGCTGGAGCAGGTTGACCTACGATTTTCGCGTTTAGCGCGCCATCGATAAGAAGTACTTTACGTACTTTGTCAGCGTCAGCTTTAGATAGAACGTGAGCCTTGTGAGAAGCGAAACGCTCTTTCACTTCGTCGTATACTTCGCTAACGACGATTGCAGCTTGCTCAGAGGCACATACTACACCGTTATCGAATGTTTTAGACATCAGGATAGAAGCAACAGCTCGTTTGATATCAGCGGTTTCGTCGATAACGACAGGAACGTTACCTGCACCTACACCGATTGCTGGCTTACCAGAAGAGTAAGCGGCTTTAACCATGCCTGGACCACCAGTTGCAAGGATAAGAGCAATACCGTCGTGCTTCATTAGCGCGTTAGAAAGCTCTACAGATGGTTGGTCAATCCAACCGATGATGTCTTTTGGAGCACCCGCTGCTACTGCTGCATCTAGAACAAGTTTAGCTGCGTCGTTAGTAGAGTTTTTAGCGCGTGGGTGTGGTGAGAAGATGATACCGTTACGAGTCTTAAGAGAGATTAGAGATTTAAAGATCGCGGTAGAAGTAGGGTTTGTTGTTGGTACGATACCACAAATAATACCTACAGGCTCAGCGATAGTCATCGTGCCTAGGTTGTCATCTTCTTCAAGGATGCCACACGTTTTTTCGTCTTTGTATTTGTTGTAAATAAACTCAGACGCGAAGTGGTTCTTGATTACTTTATCTTCAACAATACCCATACCAGACTCAGCAACCGCTTGTTGTGCTAGCGGAATACGAGCGTGGTTAGCTGCTAGAGATGCTGCACGGAAAATTGCATCCACTTTCTCTTGAGAGAACGTAGCGAATTCTTCTTGAGCCGCTTTAACACGAGCTACTAGAGCATCTAGTTCAGCCAAATTAGTTACAGGCATAGGGAATCTCCTAAAATTAACAAATATTAAAAACTTTTTAGTAAGGCTATTGTGTTTCGTTTTTACTGTTCATCAGTTATTTAGCAAACAACCGTCTTAGTAAATTGCTTTCAGGACTGAGTATAATATTTCAGAGTGTGAAAAAAATTGACTTGGATCACTTCTCTCTCTCGAAATACCTCAAAAGTAGTGGTTAACCACAACAAAGCAAGCTAAATAACTGATAAATATAAAAATTAAAATAATTTAACTTCAGTACAAAAAAACAGCATACAGATTTGAAACTATAAGAAACAACAATAATGTGTAAAAAAGTTTCATTTTCGGCCAACAAAATTACATGTAGTGCCAAGTTTATGTGCCACTGAGAGTATATCCGCTTTACCTTATCTCTCTACAATCCCTCTATTTTTTTATCAAAAGTGTGCGAATGTTAACGCTTGTATAAAACAGCTCATTCTCTCACCATCTTTTTACGTAACAAATCACTTACAGATTACATACGTTTTCTTCAATAATTAGTTTTTCTCACAAATAGTAGGCCAGATACGTTAGTTTTTTTCATTTCTTCCTACTAGACTTTTGCCTTACATTTAGCGACTAAATTACTCCTTCCCTTTTTCACTACTGTGATCCTTTATGAGTACGCGATATGCAGACTTTTGAGCTAGCGATTTTCCTGCAGTTTTTCCTAGGCTTAGTTGCCGCTGTTAACCCAGTCGGTATCATGCCTGTTTTTGTTTCATTAACCGGTCATATGACACCTGAAGAAAAGAACAAAACCGCAACGACAGCAAACATAGCGGTTGCGATTATTTTGATCATTTCACTCTTTGCTGGTCAGTTACTGCTAGACATGTTCAGCATTTCCCTAGACTCATTTCGTGTGGCTGGCGGTTTGCTGCTTTTAAGTATCGCTTTCTCAATGATGAGCGGTAAATTAGGTGAAGATAAACAGAACAAGCAGGAAAAAACCGAGTACGTTAGCCGTGAGCAGATTGGTGTTGTGCCACTGGCTATGCCGCTGATGGCTGGTCCTGGTGCAATCAGCTCAACCATCGTATACGGTGCGCGTTACCCGAGCATGATGGATACTGTCGGCATTAGTATCACTATTATGCTGTTCTGTTTATGCTCTTGGTTGCTATTCCGTTCCGCTCCTTTGATCGTTCGCTTCCTTGGCCAAACAGGCATCAACGTCATTACACGTATCATGGGTCTGATCCTTGGTGCGCTGGGCATTGAGTTCATTGCTAACGGTTTAAGAAACCTATTCCCTGGCTTAGCGTAAGTTCATAAACTTCTGGTATGATGTTGTGATTGATTTCATTTTCAAAAATGACAGTGCAACATCATGCCTCGCAAGTTTATTAAGCATCATTTATACGTCGTTATCTTCGGTACACATACCCGTGCCGGGCGCGCCTTTGATATCGCGCTGATTATCGCCATCATTACATCACTTGTGGTTCTTATTCTTGAGTCATTACCAAGCGTGATGACAGAGTGGTCTCAACAGCTTCGGTACATTGAATATACGTTCACTGCCCTATTTACCATTGAATACCTACTAAGACTCTACTGCTCACCAAAACCTAAGTCATATGCCACTAGCTTTTATGGTGTGGTAGACGTGCTCGCGATTTTACCCACTTATCTGGCCATCTTCTTCCCTGGTGCGTCCTTTATGGGGGTAGTGCGTTTACTGCGCGTGATGCGCATCTTCCGTATTCTAAAACTGGTTCGTTACCTACAAGACTCAAATATCCTGTTACGCTCACTGCTGATGGCGCGCCGCAAGATCCTCATATTCTTTAGTACCGTGGGGATCCTCGTTACTATTTTGGGGTCACTGATCTTCGTGATTGAAGGTCCTCACAACGGTTTTACTAGCATTCCGAAGAGTATTTACTGGGCCATTGTAACCATCACGACTGTTGGTTACGGGGATATGGTGCCACAAACAGATTTAGGTAAAGCGATAGCTGCACTGACCATGCTGCTGGGCTATTCAATTCTCGCCGTACCGACCGGTATTATTACTGCAGAATTAAGTAATGAAATGAACGCTCACAAACAACTAGTAAAATGTCCGAACTGCAATCGCTCAGGTCATGATTCAGATGCAATGCACTGTAAGCATTGTGGTAGTGAACTTGCCGACCCTGATAAACGCATTGTCAGAAATGAAGAGACTAAAAATCAGTCATGATAAAAAAGCGCCCAATTGGGCGCATTCAAAATAGATATCTTAGAACTGGGATAGATTAAGCCTTTTCAGCAAGGATAATTCGTAGAGTTCGGCGTAGAGGCTCTGCCGCCCCCCATAGTAGTTGGTCACCGACCGTAAAGGCATTTAGGAAATCATCGCCCATAGCCATCTTACGTAAGCGCCCTACCGGAATAGATAGCGTGCCTGTTACTTTCGCTGGCGTTAGCTCTTGAGCGGTAATGTCACGATTATTTGGAATTACTTTCACCCAGTCATTGTGCGTCGCAATGATCTCTTCGATTTCATCCATTGGCACGTTTTGCTTCAGCTTGATCGTCAATGCTTGAGAATGACAACGCATTGCACCAATACGAACACAAGTACCATCAATTGGCACTGGCGTATCTTGGAAACCAAGAATTTTGTTCGCTTCAACGCCCGCTTTCCACTCTTCTTTACTTTGACCATTATCACGCTTCACATCGATCCAAGGGATCAAAGAGCCCGCTAGCGGCACGCCGAATTGATCAGTAGGGAATGAAGAACTGCGCATGATGTCAGCCACTTTCTTGTCGATATCAAGAATAGAGCTAGAAGGATTCGCCAACTCGGAACTCACCGCGTCGTTGATCACACCCATCTGAGAAATCAGCTCACGCATATTTTGTGCACCTGCGCCAGACGCCGCTTGATACGTCATTGCACTTGTCCACTCAACTAGGCCTTTCTCGAACAGACCACCAAGGCCCATTAGCATCAAGCTCACTGTACAGTTACCACCAACAAACGTATTGGTACCACCGTGAATGCCTTGCTGAATTTGTGCTAAGTTTACCGGATCTAGCGTGATGATGGAGTCTTCTGCCATACGCAGTGTAGAAGCGGCATCAATCCAGTAGCCTTTCCAACCCGCTTTACGTAACGCCGGGTAAACTTTCTCTGTGTAACCACCACCTTGACACGTAATCACGGCATCAAGCCGCTTTAAGCTGTCAATATCGAAAGCATCTTGCAGTAGGCCCGCATCTTTGCTGTTTACAAATAGCGGTGCAGGAATACCCACTTGAGACGTGCTATAGAAAACTGGCTCGATCAAATCGAAGTCATTCTCTTCGACCATACGCTGCATCAAAACCGATCCGACCATGCCGCGCCAACCAACTAAACCTACTCTCATCGCATTAACTCTCCATGTATATTTTTGAAACTTTCTCCATAGTTCAATTTTCGACACAAAATCTCAAGCACTAATTTGAAAATAAGTACAACTTTTCGGCACTTATGCTTAGAAATGTCATCCAAAGAGGCATTCCTTTCTTTTGTTCTCTATGAAAACGGCCATTCACGAACAAAAGCCGAGGGGTGTTTGGTTATGGTCTTACCACTAAATGAGAAAATGAACATATGAAGCACGCTACATTTACACTACAAAACATTTAAGTCCATTTTGATTAATAATTACAGTGTATATATTTTACAAGCAAACGTTTATATGGACGATAGGCAAGATAAATCACCAAATGTTCGAAATATAATTTTTGTTAATGTATGTTAGGCCCGATTACAACAGGGAGCGCCTTCCTCTATTGCTCCAAGAACGACAGAGGCACATATGAAGCAAGTTACACCACGCCTTCCTAGTCTGATACAGGTATTGATCGCACTAGGTTTGTTTCTTTTTTTGGCGTTTTCATTTACTGCCAAATTAAACCTGCCAATTCAGCTCGCACTCTATATTGGTTGGTTCATTATTATGCTATTGGGCCTAAAACTTGGTCACCAGTATAAAGACCTAGAAAAAGCGGCACTAAACGGCATTTCTAATGGCTTAGGTGCGGTACTTATTCTTTTGGCTGTTGGCGCACTCGTGGGGACATGGATTTCTGGTGGCATTGTGCCAAGCATTATTTACTATGGTTTAAATGCGATTCACCCATCGATCTTTTTACTCGCAACCATGATCATTTGTTCTTTGACCGCTCTTGCTACGGGTACGTCTTGGGGCGCGGCTGGTACGGCTGGTATCGCAATGATGGGGATTGGACAAGGTCTTGGTGTACCCGCGTCAATTACTGCAGGTGCGGTGCTTTCAGGTTGTTACTTTGGTGACAAGATGTCGCCACTCTCTGACTCGGTCATCCTCGCTTCTTCAATGTCAAACGTTGAAGTGGTAGAGCACATCAAAGGCATGCTGCCGATCGCCCTAATCAGCTACATCATCACTGGCATTATGTTTACTGCGTTCGGATTCCACTACGCAGGTAAACTCGACATGAGCCAAGTGGAGTCAGTCATTCTGGCGATGGAGCAACAGTTTTATATCACCCCTTATTCATTTGTGCCTGTCATCATCGTGTTAGGTCTACTTGCGATGCGTATGCCTTCTTTCCCGGTCATCAGCTTTGGCTCACTGCTGGGTATCATTTGGGCAGTCATGATTCAGGATGTCGACTTCCTAACCGCATTTAATACCGCATGGGCTCCATTTGATATCTCTTCTGGTGTGGAGTTCATTGACTCGATTCTTAACCGTGGCGGGATGTCTTCCATGCTTAGCTCGGTTGCGGTAATCGTATTCGGTCTGGGTTTTGGTGGCTTACTCGATAAAGTCGGTGTTTTGGACACCATTGCGAAACTGTGCGAGAAACGAGTCCAAAGTGCGGGCTCACTCGCTACCAGCACCATTGGTACAGCATTCATGGGTAACGTTTTTGGCTCTGCAATGTACGTATCGCTCATCCTGACACCAAAAATCTGTGCGAAAAACTATGACCGCTTGGGCTACAAACGTAAGAATCTATCACGCAACGCTGAATTCGGTGGAACGCTAACATCAGGTATGGTGCCATGGAGTGATAACGGTATCTACATGGCAAGCATTCTTGGTGTGGCCACCCTATCTTACGCACCATTCATGTGGCTGAGTTTTGTTTGTATCATCGTAACTATCTTCACTTCTTACATGGGTTGGTTTGTTGATAAATGTGAACCAACTGTGGACAGGGCAGAACAAGAAGAAAGCGAACTAAAACAGCAAACCGCTTAATCTCGTCAGCCAAACAAAAAAAGAGCGCTTCGTGCGCTCTTTTTTGATCTTACGTTTAAATGTTTCTCTTTAGACTGACGTTGGTTTCACTCTCACCGCAGAGCGTTTACCTAACATGTAGCCTAATGCTAGAGGCGCAAAGAAGATCACCAAGATGAATAAAATGAAGTAGATAATGGTGCTCTTCACCAGTTCAATCAGCTTGTCCATCGCCAAACTCACCACTTCCTGTGAAACATGGTCCAAGTTTTTAGCAAACTGAGCACGCTCACTTGAGATGATTTGTGCGATCTCTTGACGCTCTCTCGCCACCATTTTCTCTAGTGCTTGTCGCTCTTCACTTAGCTGAGATAAACGCTCTTCCGCTTTTTCATCAATATCTTCAACCAGTGGCTGCAACTGCACGGCCATTTGCTGTGCCAGATTTCGCATGTACTCAGGATTGTTGTCGATAAAGTCTTTAAGAGACTCTGATGTCACTTTTAAGCTATTCAATGCGGCATTAACGTGTTCAATACTTGCCGCGCTGTTCAACGCTAATAACTGTGCTTTCCACGTCATAATTTTTGGCGTTTGCTCAGACACGAGGCTTAGCCGGTCAGATACATCACCAATCGCTTCTGGCATCGTACCTAACGTCGTCACCGCCTCCTCTTCACTGATTTTGCTCGCCTCTAACCACGCTCGATAAGCCGGTGTACGAATCATGCTTAAATCAGCAAACGGGTATTGTGCAACAAAGTCTGCCACAAAGAGTTTGGTCTTGTTGTATACGTCTTTCTTCAATAACGATTGCGCTAGCTTATCGACCTCTTTCGCAAGGTGGGCGGAAACTTGCTGGGCTTCTGTGGTGGCAAACAAATCCTTCCCAGCGCCTTGAGAGTAAAACTGATTCATTTGCAGTGTAAACACCCAAGTATCAATCAACGCGGCCATAGGAGAAACTTGGTATGCCGCAGCTTGCAAGCCTTCTTCTGCGTTAATTTTCCAAAGTAAAATGTAAGACTGATGCACTTTATCTCTCGGCTCGTAACGTTCGTGGAGCACATCTGCGGCTTGCTCGACTTGAGCAAAAAACTGTTGAGCGTATTCCCGTGTCATAATACGCATGTTTAATTCTTGCTTGGTCAGCGGAACCGTTTGGCTATCAATTTTGATTTCCAGCAGCGAGCAGCCTGAAAGCGTCAAAACGAAACAAGCCACCATCAATGAGGATAGTCGGCGGATAGACATGAAATTACCTATGGTCAAAATCTACAGAACAAAAAAGAAATAACCAAGTCACAGAAGTAACTTGGCTATCGCGGCTATTTTAAGCCAGAGAGAGTTCAACCCGTTAGTAATTATCGCATCTTTTCAAGATTGAGAACTTGCTGGGCAAAATCGACCGTTCGTTTAAGTTCATTGCTCAACTTGGCAATCAGAGCCTTTGGAACTTCAATATCTTGCTTCATTAAGTGTTCAATATCGCTAGATACGCTATACAGAACCATCGCCCCTAAGTTACCAGATACGCCCCTCAGGCTATGTACTAGTCGTTGAGCTCTCTCTCGGTCGTCATTATTCATTAACTGCCTGAACTTCTCTCCATCACCGGAGTGGTCGTGAATAAAAAGTTCAAGCAAAAAGCGAACGGCCGCCTCGTCACCTGACAATGAATCAAGAATGTTATCAATATCGAGAATGGGTTCTTCCACTGCCAAGAGCATATCCTCCAAATGTTCTTTCTTATCCGTGACTAAATTCGCCTTCATTCATTTTTAACGATTGAGTGAAGGATGAGCCAACAACCGATAAGAGCTTGTTCTTCGCTTGCACACTGCACATAAAAAAAGAGAGCACGCGGCTCTCTTTTTTATGAATTAGTTACGGCTTAACTGATCTTTTAGGTTTGGTGGAGTGCCTTTGATCGTTAGTGTGTCGGTTTCAGGGTCGTAGAAAATACGCTCTCCAAGTAACAGACTATCGAAGCTGATGTTCAAACCACCACCAGCCCCGACATACTTAGTCAACTTACGGACAGTTGAACGATCACCAGGGAAAGAGTCTTCTAACTCATAACCTTGCTCTTTGGTGAAGTCCATAAAACTCGTGCCACCTTGGCTTGCCGGCAATTCACCAGACAGTTCAGCTATTTGCACTTCATCGCCCGATTTGATTTGCTCGTTACAGTAGTTGTAAACCTGCTTCTTGTACTCGTTCGCTTCTTGCTTTTCCAACTTTGAATCTGCACAGAAGTCTTCTACCGCCTGCATCAACACTTGGTTTTGCAACTTAGTGTCTAAACCTATGTCTGCCTGCAAGAAATCGAGGAAGAAATCCGCCACTTTACGACCAACACGCCCTTTAATGTACGAAAGGTAACGATTTGAATCGCGATCCGTATCGTAGCTAGATAGATCAATACGTGCAGCGATGTCCATTTTAGTGATGTCTAGGTAGTCAGTGGCACTAATATCTAAGCCTTCTGTTACTTTTAGGCTTTGGTTCATTGGTAAAATACCGATAAACAGATAGTCAGTAGCTAAACTTTGATACTCAGCGAAGACTAAAATACCTTCGTCAGCGAATGGATACTTAATCAACTCTTGTTTCAAGCGATTTGCACTGATTTGTGAGAAGTCGTAAAAATCTCTCTCTCCTTTGCGCATTTCCTGAAGCCAAAACTGGAATTCGCTGTCTGACTGGAAAGAGCCGAAACCTTTGCCCGCTTTAGAATGGAATACGCGATGCAGTTCCGCAACGAGATTCTCTGTCGAGGTATCGTTCTCTAACGATGCCGGGCGAAAGTTTACAACCAGTTCGTCCTGATCGTTTTTGCACAGTTGGTGCAAAATGACATTTGAAAGATGAAGGCTCATAGTGATTTTATCTTGCTACAAGGTTTAAGTTATTAGGCATTGTAGGTTATCATAAGCCGCTTTTACTATCATTATTAGAGTCTTTATGCCGATTACATCTAAATATACTGACGAACAAGTAGAGAAAATTCTTGCTGAAGTGGGTGCTGTCCTAGAAAAACACGCAGCTTCTCCTGAGTTGACGCTAATGATTGCCGGAAATATCGCAACCAATGTCTTAAATCAACAAGTTGCTGCTTCACAACGCAAACTTATTGCTGAAAAATTTGCTCAGGCACTGATGTCTTCTCTTGACGTGCCAAAAACACACTAATCACGGACAATAGAACAAGTACATGGTAGACAGCGGAAACTCATACGGCGAACGCGTATCTCGACTGGTTGGTTGGGGTCATTGGTTTGCATTCTTCAATATCGTCGCATCGATGTTGATAGGTACACGCTATATCGTTCAGTCGCCTTGGCCAGAAACCTTGATGGGACAATTCTATCTTGCGGTTTCTTGGGTTGGCCATTTTGGCTTCCTCGTTTTCGCTCTTTATCTGTTGGTTCTATTCCCGCTGACGTTTGTCCTGCCATCTCGGAAGCTTTTCCGTTTGGTGGCAGTGATATTCGCGACGATTGGTCAAACCCTTTTGTTGGTCGATACGCAGGCCTATCAGTCAATTAACCTTCACTTGACCCCTGTCGTTTGGGAGCTGTTATTTAGTGAAGATAAAAGCGCCATTAGTGCAGATTTACAACACCTTTTTGTTGTTATGCCACTGATCTTCCTGATTCAGCTTGGTCTGTCTGAATGGGTTTGGCGCAAACAGCGCAAACTTTCTTACAAACACATAGGCCGTCCATTGGCCGCTGTGTTCTTCTTGAGCTTTATCACTAGTCACTTGGTTTACATTTGGGCTGATGCCTACTTCTATAACCCGATTACTAGCCAGCGTTCTAATTTCCCATTGTCTTATCCGATGACAGCGAAAAGCTTCATGGAAAAGCATGGCTTACTCGATCATGAAGAGTACCTTAAGCGCTTAGCAGAAAACCAAAACAATGTAGCCCTCGTGAACTACCCGCTCGAACCGCTTGAATTTAACCGTCGTGGTAGTAAGTTGAACGTACTGATGATCAGCGTCAACAACCTTCGTGCCGATGCACTTAACCAAGACGAAATGCCAGAACTCTATCGGTTTGCGCAAAACAACCAAAATTTTATCAATCATTACAGCTCAAGCAACGACGCTTACGGGGCGTTTGGCTTGTTTTACGGCTTACCGAGCAGCTACGCAAGCAGTATCAAAGCTCAAGGCTCTGCTCCTGTACTGCTTGATGTACTAACAGAACAAAATTATAACTTTGGCCTGTTTAGCGGCAATGGATTTGAAGATACTCTGTATTCCGAAGTCATCTTCAGAGATCTAAACCTTGCAGAGCAGATTGATGGAACGCAAGCACACAACGATAAACAATCCATCAATGCTTGGAAGCATTGGCTAACAGAACAAGCGAAACAGCCATGGTTTAGCTATATCGAAGTGACAGCTGTTGATAATTTCGAATCAGAACCTACAGTTGCGAACAAAGAAACGCTTGCGAGTGAACGCTTCAAAAAGGCATACGAAAAAGCCGTTAAATCCGCAGACAAGACCGTTGCAGGGATTATTGAAACCCTTGAGCAACAGCAATTATTAAACAGCACCATTGTGATTATCACCTCTAACCATGGTAGTGAGTTTAATGAAACCAATACCAACAGTTGGGGCGCTAACAGCAACTACAGTCGTTACCAACTTCAGGTGCCTATGATTATTCATTGGCCGGGCATGCTTCCTGGGGAGTTTTCTCATAGCACAAGCCACTTGGATCTTTCAGTCACACTGCTACAAGATATGTTGGGTGTATCATCCAATCCCTACGACTACAGCAGTGGCCGCAATTTATTTGATGAAAGCCGCCGTCGCTGGATCTTAGCGGGTGATACCCAAGAAATTGCCTTAATCACTGGTTCTCAAACAACCGTCATCGACAAGTTTGGTAACTATAAACTGTACAATGACGACTACAAGCGCTTGCGAGAAACCACACCCAAGCTACCAGTGCTGATGCAAGGCTTAACAGAATTACAACGCTTCTATTCGAAAAGCAATTAATTCGAGCAAAATCTCTACATTCGGGGAGCTTTTTTGTGTCTTTTATCAGCAAACAGTTCATAATCGAGCAGTAAACGTCCAAACGATTCATTTTGGGGTTTACAAGATTTTCAAAGCCTTATATTATGCGCTCAACAACGGAGAGATGGCTGAGTGGTTGAAAGCACCGGTCTTGAAAACCGGCGTACGTTAATAGCGTACCTAGGGTTCAAATCCCTATCTCTCCGCCACTATTCATAGAAAAAAGCCGCTGATTTTCAGCGGCTTTTTTCTTTTCTGGTCCGCTCGATTTGCTCACTGAGTCAATTTGGTGAGTCAATGTATTTATATAAAAACCGCGACAGCATCTACTACGGCCGTATCTGTTCTCCCAAGCGTCTAGTCGCACTCGGCTTTCCATTCGATGTTAAATTCAGCCTGAAACCAAAGGGCGAAATATTGCGCTTCGTCGCTGTCACCCCATCATGATAATGATCTTTCACAGAGCTTTGCCACAATCAAGCAACAGCAGAACTGTAATTTTTGTTCACCTATAGATATCAAGTGTACTTCTAACCAAATCGACACTTAGCATAGTTCAACTCAACATATCAGTTCGTAATTATTTACACTCTCAACTAAGCTTTATTCACTTAGTTATAAACTGATATCAACCTATGTGAAGAGTCACAATTTGGACGTAAACATATGGAAAACAAACTAAAAGTAGGTCTAAAAACGCTTTTTGGAACATTACCCAATATCGAACGATACCTACATTTTGCGGTGCTTTTCTGGGTATTATTGCAATTACTTTCAAGCGGTTTGATGCATGTCCATGGAGACACTGAATTGAACCAAATTAGCGACCTCGCCTTTATTCATATCTATTCTGGTCTGGTGTTGCTTCCGGTTAGCCTAATCTTCGCCACTAAGGTCATCATGCGTCGTAAAATTCAAGATCTTTACCCTTGGCTATCTGGTCATTACCAAGTGATTAAAGAGGACGCAGAGTCGTTATTGAAACTTGAGCTACCCGAAGCCAAGCCATCCGGGTTAGCAGCAACAATAGAAGGGCTCGGGATTTTAGCGCTCATACTTGCGGTTGTGACTGGCTCCGTTTGGTATCTAACGGTTTTCACTAGTGGTCCAAGTGAGTGGCTACTCTCGATCCACAAACTGTCCGTCACGTTTATCCAAGTTTATTTCTTTGGACATGCCCTATTTGCGTTGCTGCATTTAGTGCAATGGTGGCGTGAATCCTCTACCTCTTAGTTTTTAGAATCTGAGATAAAACAGTAATACTCGACGTTCACCAGTGACTTGTAGAAGCGGTTCATTGCCGAAAAAACACATCGTGGGCCGCATGAATGAGCTGCATGTGAATGGGCACTAAATCGGCGTGTTGAGTTCGGTAGCCTCCCCCAACGACAGCCGCGACCGGAATGCCTTTGTCTTTCATCAACTGCATTAGAAAACGGTCGCGCTCCAAGATGCCTTGCGTGGAAACATCGAAATACCCCAGTTCATCATCGGTGTGAATGTCGACGCCTGCATCGTAAATCACCAAGTCTGGACGATGCAGGTGAATTGCCATCTTGGTCACTTCCTTAAATGCCATCAAAAATGCTTCATCATCCGTTCCTCGAGCGAGAGGCACATCAAGATCGGAGGCTGGTTTTCTCGCCGGAAAGTTTTTATCGCAGTGAAATGATAAAGTCACAATGTCTGGCTCATGCTCACACAAGGTTGCCGTACCATCGCCGTGGTGTACGTCACTATCAATGATCAACACTTTATCCACCAGCTCATTATCTAGCATATGTTTTGCAGCAATCACCAAATCATTGAAAAGGCAAAAACCACTTCCGAAGTCTTTATGAGCATGATGATAACCACCACTAAGATGAATCGCGATTCCCTGCTCTAGTGCGAGTTCTGCTGTCAGGACGGTGCCTGCCGTCGAGGTGAACGTCCTGGTCATTAATGACTCACTCCAAGGGAAACCAATTCGACGCATCTTCGCTGCGGGCAAAGTACCACTGACCAGTAAATCCACATACTCCTCGCCATGCACTCGCTTAATGTGATCGGCGGTCAATGGCTCAGGTTGGAAAAGCTGTATCTGATGACCCCAACGTGCTTCATTCATCTTCGTCAATACCGCTTGGTAAAGAAACTGATACTTCATGATTGGATAGCGGTGCCCAATTGGCAAATCGAGTTGCGAATAGATAGGGTGATAAATCAATGGCAGCATACGTCGGTCTTTTGGTACATGATGAGGAAATAGTACCAACTTCGAGCAATGAATAAAAATGGCTCATCACTGACGATTTCTGAAGATGCTCTTTCGTCCTCTCTCCCTGCGTCTTAAACCCAACTTAATGACTTGAGTTTCGCCATTTTCAAACCAGACTTGGTGAATTTGCAGTGAAGATCATGATCTCAATTACTGCTTAAGAAGTGCAGGCAAGCGTCAAACCCAAGTCAATCGCGATGCGCTGGTGGATTTGGGCAAACAAGTGAAACAAGACTTAGGTAAGCGTGTTCTCACTCAGGACGATGTAAGAGGGGCGATTCACAATAACGATAACTTGTTTGATTAATAGGTAAAGAGTAAAGCGGCACCCAAATGTGCCGCTTTACTCTTTAGGAGGATTGACGCTTAGCGGCACTCGATTTAGATGTACTGCCCTTTGAATAACTGCGTTTCTTACGTTTAAAAGCTGGTCGCTCGACTTTTGGCAAATGTCGTAACGACTCAGGAATCGGCCCTGTTTTGACCTGTCCCATCAATCCATCGATACGCTGCTCTAAAGCGTGCATAAACGGTTGGTAAGCTTGATTTCTCTCGGCCATTCCTTGCAGTTGGTGCTCCCAGTTTGCAGTCATATCCGGGTAGGTCGCATCGATCGGTAAAGCATGAACCAGACCTCGCCCTGCTTGGGAGCTCAGTATCGATTTACCTTGCCGAGTCAAAAGTTGCCGCTTAAACAACGTATCGAGAATCCCCGCACGCGTGGCTTCTGTACCAAGACCGTCGGTGTCTCTGAGGATCTTTTTCAGCTCTTTATCGGCAACATAACGGGCAATTCCTGTCATGGCTTGCAGCAGCGTTGCTTCTGTAAAATGTTTTGGCGGCTCAGTCTTGCGATCTTTTATTTCCCCTTCGCGACACGTCAGCACGGTTCCTTCGGGTAACGGTGGCACCGCATCAATGCCCTCATCTTCTTTGTCCGTTTTACCCATTAACGCTTTCCAACTAGGGGACACCAACTGACGACCTTTCGCCACGAACGTGCCACCCGCAATATCGAAGACCAGCTTCGCTTCTGCATACACCGCTGCTGGATAAAACTGCATCAAATACTGGCGAGCAATGAGCTGGTACACTTTCATCTCGTTACCCGACAAGGCATTCACATTGGCTTGTTTCGGTGTGGGAATGATCGCGTGGTGCGCGTCGACCTTTTTATCGTTCCATGCTTTGGATTTGATGGACAAATCGGCACCTTGTACCGCGCTATGAAGCTCTTTAGCGTTGTTCGAGATAGCCGATGTCACCGCCCCCGCTTGCGCATAATGCTCTATCGGTAGGTAACGACAATCTGAACGAGGGTAAGTGATCAACTTGTGCTTTTCATACAATGCCTGACAGGTATCCAAGGCCTGCTGTGCGCTCATGCCGTAACGCTTTGCCGCATCAATCTGTAACGCAGATAAGGAGTACGGAAGTGGCGCAGATTGCTTGGTTTGCTTTTGCTCCGACTCGGTCACGTTAGCGGGTTGGTTTGCAATGCGACTCGCCACATTCTCTACCAGTTTTCGGTTTAAAATGCGCCCTTCTTCATCCTGCCAAGGCTTACAAGCTTCACTGGGTTTCCAGCGTGCTCGAATATCAAAAGCGCCATTGTGATCTTGATACGGAATGAGAGCGTGTAGCGTGAAGTAATCTTTAGGCACAAAGTTTTCGATCTCTTCATCGCGGCGAACCACCAAGCCCAACACGGGGGTTTGCACCCGCCCTACCGACAACACGCCCTGATAACCCGCTTTTTGCCCAAGCAACGTATACGCGCGAGACATGTTCATACCATAAAGCCAATCGGCTCTTGAGCGCGCAAGCGCAGAAACCGAAAGAGGAATGAAATCACGATTGCTACGCATCGAGTTCAACGCGCGTTTGACTGCGGGTAAGTTCAAATCGGAAATCAGCAGGCGCTGAGTGGCCTCTTTTTTGGCTTTGGAAAGCTTGCAGTAATCCAGTACCTCATCCACCAGCAACTGACCTTCTCGATCTGGGTCTCCGGCGTGAATCACTTCCGTTGCCTCTTTGAGAAGCTTACGGATCACAGTGAGCTGTTTGCTGGCACTTTTCCTTGGCCTTAATTGCCACTGCTGGGGAACAATCGGTAAATCTGCCAGGTTCCATTTTTTGTAACGCTCGTCGTATGCGTCAGGCTCAACTTGCTCTAACAGGTGGCCAATGCACCAAGTGACCACATCGCCGTTGCCACAACGAATAAAACCTTGGTCTTTCTTTTGAGGATTAGGAAGTGCCGCCGCAATCGCGCGGCCTAAACTTGGTTTTTCAGCAATAAACAGACGAGACATAAGTTTTTGGAAGTCATAATAATTAGGGCCACATTATCTAATGTCGCCCTAACAAATCAAGAGAAACTGTACAGATAAACAGTAATTAATCCATATCTTGTATTAACTACCGTTCCAGCCACTACTTCTCACAGAAAAGCACATGAGCAAGTAGCTTGAGACCCAAAGCCATGAGATCCCAAGGTTTAATTTTAAACAACAAATTACGGAAAAAACGCATATATAACCCTTACTTCGCTTTAAAACGAAGATTGAAAGATAAAATAATGTTAAGCGATTGCGTTCTTTGCTATCCTTTGGGTTCGAATCTAAAGGTGCTTAGCTAGAACACAATCTGGTCAATGCACAAGATAACCCTAAGCAGTAATGTTTAGGGTTTCTTTTATCTCTTTTTCACCTGTTTACCTCCTATTTTTATTAAGCACTAAAAAGACACTGTTCGTTATAAATCTTCGCTTTCTCAATTACTTCAACATAATAACCACATTCTAACCGATTATGGCGAGAGGGTGCGAATCAAGTTAGAGTAATCTTCTTTAATATCGTATCTTTCTTCACGCTAACGCCCAATCTTATAACACGGCCTATGGATAAATATATGAACAGAGGCCATCCCCGTAGGAATGGCCTCTATTTAATTTCGTTTATCTAATCGGCTTTAATATTTAACGCTATAAAAACTCAACAAACTTAGAGAGTTCACGCTCTGGAACTTTCATTGCAGTACAACCCGGCGTCCCCAGATATAGAAAACCAACAATTTGATCTTCGCCTTCTAAGCCAAATGCTTGGTGCACTGTTGGATGGAACATCCACTTACCTGAACGCCAAAAGCCTTGGAAGCCTTGTGCTACCGCTGCCATTTGCATCGCTTGTGCTGCGCAGCCAGCAGAAAGGTATTGTTCAAACGCTGGCACTTTTTCATGCTCAGTGACCTTAGCAATCACAGTGATCACCATAGGTGCACGAAACGGGGCATTCTTCACTTTTTCCATCACCTCGTCTTCACTATTGTCTGCGATAGCGGCTTTAACCAGAATATCCGAGAGTTTCTTTAAACCTTCGCCTTGAGCGATGACAAATCGCCATGGTGTTAAACCAGCGTGGTCTGGCGCGCGAAGACCAGCACGAATGATGTTTTCTAGTGCCACCCCCTCAGGCGCAGGCTCTGACAACTTAGCGATAGAACGACGATTGAGCAAAAGATCGAGAGCATCCATGAACGGTTCCTTATTGAATATAGCTATTATTGTTTACGTTGCTCACTTTAGCACAATCCCCTACCACGAATAACACTCTGTTTTAAATGGTGTCAGCGCGTGAGGAGAAAGAGATTCTCACAACAAAAAAAGCTGCGCAAAACACGCAGCTTTTTCTTACTTTGAATCGCTAAAGCTCAACAGCGAGCTTAACCCCCTGACGAATCGCTCGAACAGCATCGAGTTCACCTGCGTGGTCCGCGCCACCAATGATGTGTAGCTTATCACCCAATTGATGCCATTTGTCTTCAAACGGTCGTACTGACTCTTGTCCAGCACAAATCACCACAGTATCCGCTTCAATCAAACGTTCTTTACCATCGACATGAATATGTAATCCCTGAACATCAATCTTATCGTACGATACACCACCCAATAGATAAACGCCGCGCTTTTCCAGTGTACGTTTATGGATCCAGCCAGTGGTTTTGCCAGGGCCTTTACCCACACGGCCTTTACGACGTTGAAGCACCCACACTTCTTTATCACTGATTGAATCGGGATAAGGGTATAAACCGCCAGGTTGAGACATCTCTTTATCAATGCCCCACTCATGTAACCAATCGTCCAGAGTTTGTCCTTCTGGTTCCGTTATCATGGTTGCAACGTCAACACCGATGCCACCAGCACCAACAATCGCCACTTTTTCACCCACCGGGGTTTTATCGCGGATCAGAGTCTGATAATCGATGACTTTTTCCGGGTTATCAATGCCATCAATGTTCACTTTACGCGGCTCAACACCCGATGCCATGACAACCTCATCGTACTCCGTTAGTAAATCGTAATTTGCTTCCGTCGATAAGTGCAAGTGGACGCCCGTTTCATCAAGACGGTTGGCAAAATAGCGAATGGTTTCGCGAAACTCTTCTTTACCTGGGATCTGCATCGCGAGGCGGAACTGCCCCCCAATACGATCATTCTTCTCAAACAGGTCGACTTTATGCCCGCGTTTAGCCAAGGTCGTCGCACATGCCAAACCCGCAGGCCCCGCGCCCACTACAGCAATATTTTTCTTCTTAAATGCGTCCTTAACCACAATTTCGGTTTCATAGCAGGCAAGAGGATTGACCAAACAACTTGCACGTTTTCCTTTGAACACATTGTCCAAGCACGCTTGGTTACAGCCGATACAAGTATTGATGAATTGAGATTTATTTTGCTCTGCTTTCGCGACAAAATATGGGTCAGCGAGGAATGGGCGCGCCATGGAAACCATGTCAGCCTGGCCCGAAGCAAGAATACGCTCAGCTTCTTCCGGTGTATTGATTCGGTTACAGGTGATGATAGGCACAGAAACATGCGGCTTAACCTTTTCTGTAACCCAAGTAAATGCGCCGCGTGGGACTTGAGTAGCAATCGTTGGTATGCGCGCTTCGTGCCAACCAATACCCGTGTTAATGATGGTCACTCCCGCGTCTTCTAACGCTTTAGCAAGTTCTATCACTTCTTCAAAGGTACTGCCCTGTTCTACGAGATCAAGCATCGATAAACGGAAAATGATAATGAACTTGTCACCCACCGCTTTACGAACCGCCCTAACGATTTCAACCGGAAAGCGCATGCGTTTTTTGTAGCTACCGCCCCACTCGTCATATCGCATGTTAGTGCGCTGACATAAAAACTGGTTGATCAAGTAACCTTCTGAGCCCATTAACTCCACGCCATCATAACCAGCGAACTGTGCCAGTTCGGCACTATTGGCAAAAGCATCAATGGTTTTCTTGATTTGGCGTTCACTCATTTTGCACGGAGCAAATTTGGCGATGGGTGCTTTCGTGCCTGATGCACTTTGCGCGAATGGATGCATCGCATAACGACCAGCATGAAGAATCTGTAAGGCAATCTTACCACCGTGTTTATGCACGGCGTCAGTGACCACTTTATGCGCTTTAGCATGCTTCGGCTTGCTGAACTCAGCGCTTAAAGGGTGTAATCGACCACGTAAATTAGGGGAAAAACCGCCGGTAACAATCAAACCAACGCCACCTTTCGCACGTTCTTCATAAAAAGCAGCGAGCTTCTGCAGCCCCTCTTTGTGCTCTTCTAAACCGGTGTGCATTGATCCCATCAACACACGGTTTTTCAATTGAGTGAAACCGAGATCTAATGGCTTTAACAAATTTGGGTACATGGCAGACATCGCTCAACATCCATTGTTATTTTTGTGGTCTGACCAGAGTACGCCTGCGCCATAAAAAAATCAAACGCACGTTTACATTTTTGTAACACCGATCAATCTCAAGTGAAAATATGCCAATTATTGAGTGACCGTGATAAGCTAAAAAAATGTTATCTTATGAGATCTTAGAGATAAGAACCCAGACTTTATAAGATTAGGGAATGACTATCTCATTGTGGAGACAAGATGAAAAAACTCTTCAAATTTATTGGTCTGATATTTAAGGGGATTTGGAAAGCCATCACCTTTGTCAGGCTTGCATTGGCTAACTTGATTTTCTTATTGATGATCGCCATTTTCTATTTTGCTTTTACCTACACAGGGAATGGCCAGCCCGTTATTGAGAAAGAATCGGCGTTAGTCATGAACCTTTCTGGACCTATCGTGGAGCAACGTCGTTACGTCAACCCGATGGACTCAGTTGCAAGTTCAGTATTAGGCAATGAGCTGCCAAAAGAAAATGTTTTGTTCGATATTGTCGATACCATTCGCTACGCGAAAGATGATCCGAAAGTTTCAGGCCTTGTGCTTGCGCTACGTGATATGCCAGAAACCAATCTCACCAAGCTTCGCTACATCGCAAAAGCATTGAATGAGTTCAAGTCTTCCGGCAAACCAATCTACGCAGTTGGAGAGTTTTACAATCAAAGCCAATACTATCTAGCAAGCTACGCCGACAAAGTTTACCTAGCCCCAGACGGTGGTGTACTGATTAAAGGCTACAGCTCTTACTCGATGTACTACAAAACTCTGCTAGAAAAGCTCGATGTCTCTACTCATGTCTTTCGTGTCGGTACCTATAAGTCTGCCATTGAACCATTCATTCGTGATGATATGTCTCATGCAGCAAAAGAGTCTGCCACTCGTTGGATTACTCAGCTTTGGAGCGCTTACGTTGATGACGTCGCCACCAACCGCAACATCAATGCCAACGTTCTTAACCCAACGATGGATGAGCTTTTGGCTGAAATGAAGTCTGTCGATGGTGACATTGCACAATTGGCGGTAAAAGTAGGGTTGGTGGATGAACTCGCCACCCGTCAAGATATTCGTCGCCTATTTGCGGATAAGTTTGGCAGTGATGGTAAAGACAGTTACAACGCCATTGGCTACTACGACTACCTCGCAACGATTCGTCCAGATGTTAATATCGCCGAAAGTGACGTCGCGGTTGTGGTCGCGAGCGGTACCATTATGGACGGTCAGCAGCCACGCGGTAGTATCGGTGGCGATACGGTCGCGAGTCTACTTCGCCAAGCGCGTAACGATGACAAAGTAAAAGCGGTGGTTCTTCGTGTTGACAGCCCTGGCGGTAGCGCGTTTGCTTCAGAAGTGATTCGCAATGAAGTCGAGGCACTCAAAGCAGCAGGTAAGCCCGTCGTGGCTTCTATGTCTAGCTTAGCGGCATCTGGCGGTTATTGGATCTCAATGGGTGCAGATAAGATCGTTGCTCAGCCAACCACTCTCACTGGCTCCATTGGTATTTTCAGCGTGATCACGACTTTTGAGAAAGGCTTTAATAAACTGGGTATCAATACCGACGGGGTTGGCACATCCCCCTTCTCTGGTGAAGGACTCACTACGGGTCTATCGGAAGGCGCGTCTCAAGCGTTTCAACTCGGTATCGAACACGGCTACAAACGCTTTATTTCTTTAGTGGGTTCTAATCGTGATATGTCGCTAGAACAAGTCGATAAAGTCGCGCAAGGTCGTGTTTGGACAGGCCAAGATGCGCAAGGATTCGGACTTGTAGACCAAATGGGTGACTTTGATGATGCGGTCAAGCTGGCAGCAGAATTGGCGCAACTCGATAAGTACAACATTTACTGGGTTGAAGAGCCATTATCACCTTCAGAACAATTCATTCAAGAATTCATGAATCAGGCGAAAGTGTCTTTAGGTATCGATGCCTCAAGCTTTCTACCAAAAAGTCTTCAGCCAGTGGTTCAACAATTCGAACAAGACGCAAGCATGCTGCGAAGCTTTAACGATCCAAAAGGTCAATATGCGTTCTGTTTGACCTGCCAAGTACAATAGCTTTTTTAGCTTAGCCAAAAAGGGGCATCTCTGTGCGAGATGCCCCTTTTTATTAGGCTTCATTTCGCTATAATCCCCGCCACTGTTCCCATACATGAAAACAAAGTAGAACGATGACTAGAAAACACATCTACATCGCGTACACCGGTGGCACCATCGGCATGCAAAAATCGGATCACGGCTACGTGCCTGTGGCTGGCTTTATGGAAAAGCAACTCGCCAGTATGCCCGAGTTTCACCGTGCGGAAATGCCAGAATACACGATTCATGAGTACGAGCCTCTGATCGACTCATCCGATATGACGCCCGCAGATTGGCAGCAAATCGCTGACGATATTCGTTTTAACTACGATGACTACGATGGCTTCGTAATTCTGCATGGTACGGATACCATGGCATACACTGCGTCTGCTTTGTCATTCATGTTTGAAAACTTGGGTAAACCGGTCATCGTAACGGGTTCGCAAATTCCATTGGCTGAACTGCGCTCTGATGGTCAAGCAAACCTATTAAATGCGTTGCACATTGCCGCAAATTACCCAATCAATGAAGTGACACTTTTCTTCAATAACCAATTGATGCGTGGTAACCGCAGCACCAAATCTCACGCAGATGGTTTTAATGCGTTTACTTCACCGAACCTTCCGCCACTATTGGAAGCGGGGATTAACATCCAGATCAGCAACAATGTGAGTGTGGGTACAAAACCAGAAGGTGAATTCAAAGTACATAACATCACGCCACAGCCAATTGGTGTGATCACTATGTATCCGGGTATTTCACACGAAGTTATCCGTAACACGTTACGCCAACCCGTCAACGCAATGATCCTACTCACTTTCGGCGTTGGCAACGCGCCACAAAATCCAGAGCTATTAGGCCACTTGAAAGAAGCCTCTGAACGTGGGGTTATTGTGGTCAATTTAACGCAATGTCTAGCGGGCAAGGTGAATATGGGTGGCTATGCGACGGGCTGTGCGCTTGCTGATTCTGGCGTGATCAGTGGTTTTGATATGACTTCCGAAGCGGCACTGGCGAAATTGCACTACTTACTTAGCCAAAACCTGTCGTACGAAGAAATCAAGGAAAAAATGCAGCAAGTTCTACGCGGTGAAATGAGCCTGTAAGCTTAGCGCACCTACACGTTTAGAATGCATAAGCCCAATGATGATAATTGGGCTTTTTCTTCTAATCTCAATCACCGTAAGTGAGCAGAGTCAGCACAGGAAAAACGTTTAAGAACAAGGCTAAAATTTTCGATAAATAGTGATTCTACAATCAAAAATTTAAACGAAGTTATCGAGCGTTATTACAAGCTATAATCACCAATTATTTACTACGATTGGTATAATTGTCTCACACCATCAGGTATGGTTTGGGTTCACGCGGACGATGTCACTCTCATCTTCACAGAATTGCTTTTTCAATTCTTGCTTAGACTTAAAGCTGATTTCACCACCTGCCGCTACCGTCATGTGCTGAGCATCGGTGTTATGTTTTGATTGATACAACATCACAGCTTGCATACATGAGTCTCGCTGCTGCTGGGAAAGTGTTGTACCCTCTGGCCATCTTCCTGTTTCTACTGCATAGACTAATCGGTCATAGACTTCTGGCGTGATCGCTTTTAATAGTTGTTCTGCGTCCATAATGTACCTTCTTATCACATTCGTTTACAGAACATAACGAGTTAAGAAACAGAGTCAAGAACACACAAATGAATTGGTGTAACGGATCACAAGCAAACCATGAAACGAACATACTGGTTACTGGCAAGTCTTGCCACTGCAACATTAACAGGCTGCTTTGAAGGCAATATAACGACAGAAGAATTATGTCAAAACAACCCTAAGCTGCGTTGTGAACATCTCAATATGGACGACGGACAATGCCGAATCCCACGAACGGATCTGGTTTGGCACCGCTTTGAACAACTCAAAGAGCCCTCTGAAGCCAATCAAGTGGTTGAATACGGCTTAGTCGCAAAATACCGTAAATGTTTAGAGCTTGCCTCTCAGATCACACCAATCGATCAAAGTGCGCTGAAGAGAAAGCGCTTCAATGCGTTAGTTCATAGCATTGATGAACTGGATCGAATAGTGGCTGAACTACAAGGATCGGATGATCCATCGACGCTTTATTTCTTGTGGTCACAAACGGGTGATGAGCAGGCCCGTCGTCAGTTTCTTCAAAAAGAAGGCAAACCAGAGTTAAATTCCGCTGAACTGCAATATGCCCTCGCGACCTTCTATACTAGCCGCGACCCACACAAAACACTCGTTTTACTTAATAATGCGTTATCGATGTCCAACGCTAGCAATCTGAATCCTGTCATACTCGAGTCCATGGCGAGCATTAACCAAGGCCTAGGAAATAAAGAGCAAGCTTACTTATGGGCAATGGTGGGGAAACGCTTTGATGTGCCTCTTGCCGATGAAACCCAATTGAAGCGGATGTTCAATTTTACAAAAGCAGAAACGTATGAAGAGTTGGAAGATCTGGCTAGTTCTATTTCTAAGTCGATAGCCAAAGGAAATTATTCACCAAGGATGATTCCTAACGATTTATAAAATAATAAACTCCCGTTAAACTCGGGAGTTTATTTATGCATGGTCATCGTGAACAAGTCGTCTATTCATTGAAAGGATGAAACATTCTTTCAATGAATATCCGTATTATTGACCAGATTTGTTGAAAATTAACGACACCGAATTCACGCAGTAACGTTCACCCGTTGTTTGGGGACCATCTTCAAAAACGTGACCTAAATGGCTATCACAGGTCGCACATCGAATCTCAGTTCGAACCATTCCGTGACTTAGATCATCTAAATATCGTACTGCTTTATCATCAATTGGCGCATCAAAACTTGGCCAACCACAGCCAGAATCATACTTGCTATCTGAAACAAACAGAGGGGCATGACAACAGGTACAGGCGTACACACCTGTCTCCTTATTATGCAATAGCTTACCCGTAAATGGTGGCTCTGTGCCTTGCTCTCGACAGACTCGAAATTCTTCATCTGAAAGCTGTTCACGCCACTGTTCATCAGACTTCATCACCTTTACTCTACTTTCTTTCACCAATGGTTATTCCTTCTATTTTTTTTGGTCATGACTTTTTTGGCAAAAAACTTGATTCTCGTAACATTTGTAGCACATACTTTCTCACCAGAACACCACGTGTAATTAAATTGCTACGAGTACTTATCTCAAAAGTTATATTACGCCAACTGGAATGTAGAATAGCCAGCAAAAAGTTTAAAAATCGAGCACTTGCGAAGAATTGTTAAAAAAAGCGTCGCATTTTTTTGACTTTAGACAAGTTAAGTCCGATTATCTGTTGCAGATGTTTACTGGATTCTGTAATTTTACTACCAGTTATCTTTAATCAGAAATTAAGTTGTGGAGCAACTATAATGACTATCAAAGTAGGTATTAACGGTTTTGGCCGTATCGGTCGTTTCGTATTCCGTGCAGCGCAAGAGCGCAACGACATCGAAGTTGTAGGTATTAACGACCTTATCGACGTAGATTACATGGCATACATGCTGAAGTACGACTCAACTCACGGCCGTTTCAACGGTACTGTTGAAGTTGAAGGCGGTAACCTAATCGTTAACGGTAAAACTGTACGTGTAACAGCTGAGCGTAACCCAGAAGATCTAAAATGGGATGCAATCGGTGTTGACGTAGTAGCTGAAGCAACTGGTCTATTCCTAGACGACGCTACAGCTCGTAAGCACATCACAGCTGGTGCGAAGAAAGTTGTTCTTACTGGTCCTTCAAAAGACGCAACTCCAATGTTCGTAATGGGTGTTAACCACGCTTCTTACGCAGGTCAAGACATCGTTTCTAACGCTTCTTGTACTACTAACTGTCTAGCGCCTATCGCTAAAGTTCTTAACGACAAGTTCGGTATCGAATCTGGTCTTATGACAACAGTTCACGCGACTACAGCAACTCAAAAAACTGTAGACGGTCCTTCTGCTAAAGACTGGCGCGGTGGTCGTGGTGCTTCTCAGAACATCATCCCATCTTCAACTGGTGCAGCTAAAGCTGTAGGCGTTGTTCTTCCAGAACTAAACGGCAAACTAACTGGTATGGCTTTCCGCGTACCAACAGCTAACGTTTCTGTAGTTGACCTAACAGTTAACCTTAAGAACGGCGCATCTTACGAAGCTATCTGTGCAGCAATGAAAGAAGCTTCTGAAGGCGAACTAAAAGGCGTTCTAGGTTACACTGAAGATCAAGTTGTTTCTCAAGACTTCATCGGTGAAGTTCAAACTTCAGTATTCGATGCTAAAGCTGGTATCGCTCTAACTGATAACTTCGTTAAAGTTGTATCTTGGTACGACAACGAAATCGGTTACTCAAACAAAGTTCTAGACCTAATCGCTCACGTTTCTAAGTAATTAGATATTGAGTCATTAGCGAAGCTTGTGTTTGAAACATAAGATTTGAATAAAAGGCGGCCTTAGAGTCGCCTTTTTTGTATCTGGAAATTGAGGGTTGCCTTCAACATGCGCCCTAGTAACCATGGTAAATGGGCCAAGGTCCCTCCGCCCCCCAGCTATAGGAAACATCACATGGATTTAAATACTCTACCTGCCTTAACCGTTCTATCTGACAATGTCACTGTCGTAGAAATCGACCAAGTAAAAGTGGTTCGCATTATTCATGATAAAGCCATCGCTGGTATCGCTTTACACGGTGGTCATGTGATTTCGTTTACGCCTGCAGGTCAAGACGATCTCATTTGGATGAGCGAAAAAGCCCTTTTTGATGGTAAAGCCGCACTCCGCGGCGGTATCCCAGTCTGCTGGCCTTGGTTTGGTCGCATTGCCGCGCCGGCACACGGTTTTGCTCGTACAGCAGAATGGGAACTGGTTGAGCATCGCGAAAACGACAATGGTGTGATCGTTGAACTGGCTTTGCTCCCTTCAAAAGAGATTCACGACATTTGGCCACACATGTTTGATGCTCGCCTAATTGTTGAAGTGAGTGAAGAACTGAAAATTACACTAAAAGTGACCAATATTGATGACGATGCTTGGACGTTCTCTGGTGCACTGCACACTTACCTCAACGTGGGTGACGTCAAGCAAGCGCACACCACCGGTATGGGATCTGAATATATTGATAGCTTGAAAGCCGGCGAAGTATGCCAAGGTGGTGACGTTCTGCAACTGACGGACACTATCGATCGTGTTTACACTCAGCCTGAAGCGCAAATCTTCGTGAAAGATCCAGTATTCAGCCGCACACTGAGCGTAGAAAACCACGGTCATAACTCTGCAGTATTGTGGAATCCTTGGGCAGAAGGCGCACAAGGTATGGGTGACATGGCAGACAACGGCTATGAAACAATGCTTTGTGTCGAATCCGCTCTTCATGCGCCAAGTATTGAACAAGGTAAAACTCTACAACCTGGAGAAAGCCATGAACTGGTGACCATCATCTCCGTAAGATAAATGGTGTGGAACCAGAATTCAGATTATTTAAGGTCGGTTTATCCGGCCTTTTTTATTTCGCTTGAGGCTATCCTTTTGGTAGAATTTGTCGCCCTAACCTCCGTCAGAGATCGTCATGAACTACCAATGCCCTCTATGTCACTTACCGCTAACGCTAACCGTAAAGACGTTTAAGTGTGAAAACAACCATCAGTTTGACCTAGCAAAAGAAGGCTATGTGAACTTGATGCCAGCACACCACAAGCGCTCTAAAGATCCAGGTGACAACAAAGAGATGATGCAAGCGCGTCGTCGCTTCCTTGACGGGAACCATTACGATCCATTGCGCCAAGAAGTGGCTCGCCTGTGTGCAAAGTACACAGAAGGTACTCGCCACCAATTGCTCGATATTGGCTGTGGTGAGGGGTACTACACTGATCAAGTGCAACAATCACTGCAAGCGCAAGATGAACAAGCACAAGTCTTCGGCTTGGACATTTCAAAAATCGCCATTCGCTTTGCATCAAAGCGTTACCCTAACTGCGATTTCAGTGTGGCATCGAGCCATCGCTTACCATTTGCTGAGCAATCATTAGATGCCATTCTGCGTATCTACGCTCCGTGCAAAGCCGAGGAACTGCAACGAGTGATAAGAGACAACGGTGTTGTCATTACCGTCACCCCTGCGGCTCGCCACTTATATCAATTCCGTGAGCGTATTTACCAAGACGTGCGCCTCCACAACGAAGAGCCTGAGAACATCGAAGGCTTTGAGCTAGAGCATCAGCAACAGCTTAACTACAGCATGGATTTACAAAATGGTGTCGCCTTCGATCTTCTGCAGATGACACCTTTAGCATGGAAAGCAACAGACGAACTTCGAGAGGAGCTCAAGTCCGCTACACTTTTCCAGTGTGAGGCGGATTTTATGTTGCGTGTTTACCGCAAAAAAACCGTTGTGGAGAGTGGCAAGGCTTAACGTCAAAGACTAAATTGCCATTACTCATTCGCTAGTCAGCCTCCACCAATATCATTCAGACATTTCTGGAGGCTTTCAATGCGCTTTTCTACCCTAGGTCTGATTTTTACGGGCTTAATTACAGGCTGTACATCTAATACACCGACCACTCCTAATACCGTTGCTGGTAACGTGACCAGTTTCTATGACTACCAACTTCATGCTCCTTCTGGTGAAGCCATCTCTGTCAATCAATTAACGCCAGAGCTACAGCAAGCCGATGTGATTCTGATTGGTGAATGGCATACACACGCTGGTATCCACCGTTTTCAGACCGACATGCTAAAACAGCTATCTTCTATAAACCGTCCTCTTGCACTTTCCATGGAACAAGTGGCGCGTGATAAGCAAGCGATCTTGGATTCATACCTAAACGGTGAAATTGGCGAGCAGTACTTCATGAAACAAAGTAATGCATGGCCAAATTACGCAAGTGATTACCGCCCGTTGGTCGAATTTGCCAAGCAAACTGAGATTCCAGTCATTGCCGCAAACGCGCCAAAAAACATTGTGCGTTGTATTGGTCGCCAAGGTGTCGCTTACCTAGATAAACTCGATAGCGATGAGCGCAATTTTGTTGCGGATGAAATCAACACAGCAAGCAGCCCATACAAAGAAAAGTTCATGGCATCCATGCACCATGGCAAACCGGAACAAACTGAAAAGCAATACGCAGCTCAGGTTACATGGGATGAGACCATGGCGGAGTCCATCGTCAAATACTTAGAAAAACATCCCGGCACTCAAGTGATTCACGTTGCCGGTAAATTCCACACTGAAGGCGGCTTAGGCACGGCAGCATCGATCCTCAACCGCAATCCAAACTTAAATGTGGTCGTGATTACCCCTAGCCAAGCGATCACAACAGATAGCGCAGATTACCAACTCAACGTATTAGCGCCACCAGTACGATTCGTCCAAAGAGACAATCTCCTCCAAGCGTACCAACACCTTGCCGAACGGAACAACACTCTTCGATGCAAATAGAATATTTGCCTATTTCCTAACCTTGCTGCGAAAAGCCGGTCGGGTTTTTGCTTATTTTTCAGTCATGTAAAATCGACAGAAACAGATCTATTTCTTATAGAATTCACGTAAGAAATTACTCACTTCACCAATACAAAAATAACACCTTTTTACCTGCACTCAGTGAACGAGTGCTAATGTTCGGAGGTATATCCTTGCTTGCTGCACTGAAGCACATTGACCACGAAAGCAAAAAAGTAGAAGCGGAAAACAAAACCGTCGGTGAGCAAGTGGAACCTTTTGCCCATGGTGCGTTAGCTATGGCTCACCCCGACACCATTGAAGCAGAAGAAGACGATTCATACTCAGCAGGCCAATACTTCTCTGCAGTATTAGCGGTTGACGGTGTTCTTCTCGCACTTGTGTAAACGTTAGTCATTATACCCAAGTGACTTCAAGCTAAGTCATTCTCGATGAACCAAGCATCTCGAGGTTACTTGGGTATGAACAAGATTATCTTTCTTTACGACAAGCTTCCTCGTTTGAACGTTTTTTTACTCCACCCCATAATAATTAACTATTCATTAACGGACGATGAACTTTGAAAAACGCATTTTCTCTTATCGACAAACCCACTTTTTTTGGCGCCATTGCGCTACTTCTCTCCATTGTTTTCCCTTTAATTTTATTTCCTGTAGAAGGCGCTGAATGGATTGCTGTCGCGAAAACCTTCATGACAGACAAACTTGGCTTCCTATATTTGGCACTCGGCCTCGCTGCCTTTGTATTTATGATCTATGTTGTCTTCAGCGACATGGGACAAATTAAACTCGGCGACCCAGATGAAAAGCCAGAGTTCTCAACAGCGTCTTGGGCTGCAATGCTGTTCTGCGGTGGCATCGGTGCCAGTATTCTTTACTGGGGTTGTATCGAATGGGCATATTACTACCGTCGCCACCATTCCAACTAGAACCAGGCAGTGAAGAAGCGGTTCGCTGGGCGGCAACGTATGGCCTGTTCCATTGGGGGCCAATCGCATGGTCAATTTACCTTATCCCAGCACTACCGATCGCTTACTTCTTTTATGTGCGTAAACAGCCAGTGCTAAAAGTATCAAGTGCACTCATGCCTGTACTAGGTGAAGCGCGCAGTAAAGGCGCGGCAGGTAAAGTGGTCGATGTACTATTCATCTTCGGCTTGCTTGGCGGTGCGGCAACCAGTTTAGGTTTAGCGGCACCACTGATTGGTGAAGGCCTGCACTACCTGTTTGGTTTACCAAAGAATACCTTTAGCCAAGTACTTGTTCTTCTCATCTGTACCGCCATTTTTGCCTACTCCTCTTACGCAGGTATGGAGAAAGGCATCAAGGTGTTGAGTAACATCAACTTCTGGGGCGCAATGGGTCTACTTGCTTTCGTATTAGTAGCAGGTCCAACCATCTTTATGTTGGAAACCGGTCTCGATTCGATTGGCCGTATGCTGTCTAACTTCTTTGTCATGGCGACATGGGCAGAACCATTTGGTGGCTACGGTAGCTTTGATGATACTCATTTCCCACAAGACTGGACTATCTTCTACTGGGCGTGGTGGCTGGTGTTTGCACCAAGCATGGGCTTGTTTGTCGCACGCATATCTCGTGGTCGCACTATTAAGCAAATGGTCTCTGGCTCGATCTTTTTCGGTTCTCTAGGCTGTTTCTTGTTCTTCATGATCTTAGGTAACTACGGCCTATCATTGCAGCTATCCGGTGAACTTGACGTGGTTGGCATTCTCAATGCTGAAGGCGCTACCACTGCTATTTTCGCTATGTTGGATGCGCTGCCAATGAGCACCGTCGTGATCGCAGTATTTACCATACTTTGTATCATCTTTACCGCAACGACATTTGACTCGATCTCTTACATCCTCGCTTCTGTTGTGCAAAATAACGTAACGGAAGAACCAATGCGTTGGAACCGTATGTTCTGGGCATTCACGTTGTCGTTCTTGCCGACTGTTCTCCTGTTTATGGGCGGTTTAAGCACACTACAAACAGCAGCGATCGTTGGCGGTTTACCTCTACTTGGTATCTCAGTCATGCTGATGGTCTCCGCCGTGCGCGCAACATCACTCGATATCAGACATCAAGAAGATTACGTCGAGCCAACTATCAACATTGAAGAACTTCCGGACATTGACCCATGGTCAACGGAAGGGATGGCGATGGCGAAGTTCGAACGTGCACGTGATGCGGCTCAAGAAGCGGCAGAAGAAGAACGTGAAGCATTAGCAGCACTGATGAAAATGCGTAAACGTATTCGTGCCTTTGCCTTGGAGCACAGCAACGACACCAACTTTTCTGATCATCACCTACCTCAAGACATGCAAGATGAATTGCAGGCTCTAGTTGATGCTGTAACAGCGACTCAAGACAAAAAACTACAATTGTCTGAGCAAGCACAGCAAGCTCGCATGGACTTCAATCAAGTGGTTGTCGCACAAACTGTTGCGATTCCTGCGTAATCTTTCGCTAAGACGTTTACCTCTTAAACTGAAAACTAAAGCCCATTTCGGTGGGCTTTATTCTACCGCCAAAAAACGCCCCCTCACACAAGTGAAAGCCCGTATCACGATCCAATAATTGCTTCATCGTTCTCTTTGTTTTAAACCGGCAGCTCGCGGTTTTAATAATCCTCTTATTAACCACACGGCATAGTGAACAGCCGAGCAATGGACGATGCGTGATACCGACTCAGATAAGTAAGTGGTATAGCGTAGAAAAAACGCTTGAGAAATGGCAGAAATGATTGACATAAAAAAGCGCCGAACAACCAGTGTTCGACGCTTTGATTGGCTACGCTATCGCTCATATTATGGGTGAGCGATACGCCCCTTGTTATCGTGACTAAGCGCTTTATTAAGCTCCGCTTCCACATGTCCTGGCGCTCGAGTCTTCGCAGAGATCAGGCGGTACATTGCTGGAATAACGAATAACGTCACTAAGGTTGCGAAGCCCATACCAAAGAAAATCACGGTACCGACCGCGACGCGGCTTTCATAACCGGCTCCGGTGGAAACAATGAGTGGAATGGCCCCAGCTAGCGTAGTAAACGCCGTCATCATGATCGGACGAAGACGACGAGCGGCGGCATCAATAATGGCTTTTTCAAACTCAATACCTCGATCACGGAGTTGGTTAGCAAATTCAACAATCAAAATACCATTTTTGGTCACCATGCCTATCAACATGATCATACCGATCTGGCTATAGATGTTCATTCCTTGCCCCATAACCACAAGGCCTAAGAACCCACCAAATACCCCCATTGGAACGGTGAACATTACCACTAATGGGTTAACGAAGCTTTCGAACTGCGCGGCAAGTACTAGATAAGCCACCAGTAAAGCTAAGCCAAAGACAATCGCGACGCTAGCCTGGTTCTCTTTGAAGTCTTTCGACTCCCCAGAGTAACTCACCGAAATATCACCCGGCAGATTATCAATCGCTTGTTGGTCGAGGAAGTTCAGTGCCTCGCCTAACGTAAAACCATCCGACAAGTTCGCTTTAATGGTAATCGATTTCTGCTTGTTGTAGTGGGACAGACGGATCGAGGCCGCGACCTCCTCGATTTTGGTTACCGTATCTAACGTCACCAATTCACCGCTGTTGGTACGCAGGTAAATCTGACTCAAATCTTCCGCATTGCTAAAGCTGTTTTCATCACCACGCAAATAGACATCGTACTCTTCACCGCGCTCAACGAAGGTGGTCTCACTCTTACCGCCGAGCATTATTTCTAATGTGTCCGAGATGTCTTTGACACTCACACCCAGTTCTGCTGCGCGACGCTTATCAACCGAGACCAATAACTCTGGGGTTTTCTCAGAATAATCGATCTCCGCACCTTCCATTATTGGAGACTCTTCCGCTTTATTCTTTAGCATTTCAGCCCAAACCAAAAGCTCATCATAATCAGAGCCACCTAGCACGAACTGGACAGGTTCACTTGAACCACCACGGAAACCAGGCATGAAAGGAAATACTCGGACATCAGGAATACCGGCCAACGACTTACGAACCTGGTTTAACGCTTCTTGCGCGGTCACATCTCTTTCGTTCCAATCTTCCAAAATCATGATCACAAAGCCAGTTTGATCGCCAGCTTGACCACCAAAAGCAGGCGTCTGGATGCTGAATGATTTTAAAAAGCCTTGGCCAAGCAATGGCATTAAGCGGTCTTCTACAATGTCCATATTTGCCGACATACGATTGTATGACGTGGCATCCGCACCACGAACAAACGCAAAAATAACACCACGATCTTCTTGCGGTGTTAACTGTGCAGGTACTTGATTCATCAAGACATAGCTGCCCCCCATACAAGCAACAATCACCAACGGAGCGACCCAACGTAACTTAAGTGCACCTTTTAACGTTTTTCGATAGCCGGTTTCTAGGTGGGCAAATAATTTATCTACGACGAGATTAAAACGGTTTGGTTTTACGTTTGCTTTTAGAATCTTACTGCCAAGCACTGGCGTTAGCGTCAACGCGATCAATGACGAAAAGATCACCGACATCGCCAACAAGACTGAGAATTCGGTAAACAACAAACCAACCATGCCATCCATGAAGGAAATGGGCAGGAACACCATCACCAAAACCAGTGTCGTAGCGACCACTGCAAAGCCAACTTCCCGCGTACCTTTATAGGCAGCAAGCAGTGGTGATTCACCGCGTTCTATATGGTGGAAAATGTTCTCTACCACCACAATCGCGTCATCAACCACCAAACCAATCGACAGAATCAATGCCATCAGGGTGATCAGGTTTATCGAGAAACCAAAGTAATAGGCGGCGATAAAAGAAGAAATCAGCGATACCGGCACAGTGACCGCTGGAATAAGCGTTGCCCGAGCCTGACCAATAAAAATATAGAGGACTAAAATAACCAGACCACCCGTAATAAAGAGCGTGCTGTATACCTCATCAATCGAGCGTTCAATGAATACTGTGGCATCATAGTCGATGGCCAGACGCGTACCGTCCGGTAAGAACTTCTGAATCTTATCCACTTCTGAGCGCACCGCCTGTGCCACTTCTAGTGGGTTGGCGTCTGATTGCGGAACGACGCCCAAGCTAATGTTGACTACACCATCGCTCTTAAAGGTTGAGTTTTCGTTTTCCGCACCAATGAACACGTCCGCCACATCTTTCAGATAAATAGGCGTGTTATCGCTAGCACGTTTCACGACAAGATATTGGAAGTCTTCCGGCGTATTGTACGTACGTGCTGTACGTACTGACATGACGGTTGAATCGTTACGAACCTCACCACCTGGACTTTCCAAGTTTTCACTTCGCAGAGCGGCAGTAATATCAGAGGCAGTGACAGAGCGCCCCGCCATCAGCTCCGGCTTTAGCTTCACGTACATCACTTTGTACAAACCACCGGACAAGTCGATCGAACTGACGCCCGATATCAGACTGAAACGGTCCATGAGTACGCGCTCGGCATAATCCGTTAGCTGGGTACGGTCCATCTCTGATGAACTGAGGTTAATATAGAGGGAGGCTTCACCAGAACCATTATTCTTGTAAACAACGGGATCGTCCGCTTCATCCGGCAACGAACGCTGTGCACGCGCCACGGCATCACGAACATCACTCACGCCGGTGTTTAAGTCATAACCCAATTCAAAGGTAATGGTGATGCGCGACATACTGTTGCGCGTCGTTGAGCTGATCTCATCGATGCCACTGATGCCCGAAAGCTGATCCTCAAGTACCGAAGTAATTTGACTTTCAATGATCGTGGCCGATGCGCCTTCATAACGTGTACTGATCGAAACCACCGGGCTTTCGATGTCTGGCATCTCGCGGACTGCAAGCTTAGTAAATGAAACAAAGCCAAAAACACAGAGCAGCAAACTTAACACCAACGCAGCAACAGGGCGTTTTACCGAAACATCAGAAAGTAACATTAATTCACTTCCTTAGCGGCTTCATGTTGCTCGCCCTTGGCATCGGCATTTTTTACTTCAGAAGGCGCGGCAATCTCTTTTACTTCTACACCATCGCGCATATTAACAATGCCTTGAACGACGATCTTGTCGCCAATTTCCACACCTGAGTCGATCACCACTTCGTTCTCAACTCGAGCCCCAAGGAAAACTTGCTGACGCTTGGCTTTGTTGTTTTCATCGATTACGTAAACAAAACGTTTCGTCCCTGAGTACTCTAGGGCTTGCACTGGAATAATAGGCGCTTCGATAGCCGGGAATGCCAACGCTGCATTCATTAACATACCTGGTTTTAAGCGATTCTCAGGATTATCGAACTTAATTCGAACGCGCAAATTCAGCGTTTCCGCGTTAATGCGGGTATCAATGGCAGTCACTCTTCCTGTAAAGTCGAGATTACCCCAAGCACTGGTCGTTGCGTGCACTTCCATACCAACAGAAAGCATTGACAGGTAACGTTCTGGCACTGGCAAGTCCAGTTCCATCACCGACAAATCATCAAGCGTTAAGAGCTCGGTGCCTGCGCTCACCATTTTACCTTTGCTAAAATCAATAAAACCAACGGTACCGGCAAAAGGGGCAGTAATGTGAAGATCCGCTAGGTTAGCTTTAGCCGCGTCAAGGCGTGCTTGTGCTATTTCTACACGCGCTTTTTGCCCATCAATTTCAGTTTGGGTAATCGCATTGCGTTCTAACAAACGTTGGAACTCTTTGAGCTTGCGCTGCTCATCGCTGAGGTAAGCTTTTGCCTCAATCAAAGCCGCTTGAGCTTTATCATCATTGAGTTGGACCAAGAGCTGACCTTGCTGAACGTTTTGGTTCGCACTAACGGTGATTTGTTTGACCTTTCCAGAGACCTCAGAGGCAACCACCACAGATTCAGCGGCTTCTAACTTGCCAATAAGCGACAGAGATTGGTTAATTTCATGCGTTTCTACTTGCTCTGTCACAACCGTAACAGCCGATGGACCACGCTTTGCTGCAATAGCGGTCGGTGATGCCATCAATATAGAAAGCGTTAAAACAGATAAAGTGGCTTTCATGCTCATAATTTTGATGTCATTTAGGGTTATCTCATTAAACTGCCTACAGTTTATCAGTTGAATCCCTTAATAACGTCAAGGAGTGTAAATTCGAGTAAAAAGTCAGTATCTACTTTGTATATTCCACATACAAAATGCCGAGTTTCTATCATCTTTGCCCAAAAAGGCAGCATTCGATGTGAAAACGTAAGAAAAACGCTTTACAGCCGGAGCGAGTTTGCTATGATTCGCTCCGAACTTGAGAGATGCGTTGGGAAAACACTCTTAAGCTTACTCTGCAATGAGTAAGAAAACACCCTGGAGGGGTTCCCGAGTGGCCAAAGGGAGCAGACTGTAAATCTGCCGGCTCCGCCTTCGATGGTTCGAATCCGTCCCCCTCCACCATATTGCTTCTTGTGAGCACATCATAAGAAACCACTTGAAAAGCCGTGTTGGGAAAACACTTTTCAAGCTTACTTTGTGAAGAGTAAGACAACACCCTGGAGGGGTTCCCGAGTGGCCAAAGGGAGCAGACTGTAAATCTGCCGGCTCCGCCTTCGATGGTTCGAATCCGTCCCCCTCCACCATATTGCTTCTTGTGAGCACATCATAAGAAACCACTTGAAAAGCCGTGTTGGGAAAACACTTTTCAAGCTTACTTTGTGAAGAGTAAGACAACACCCTGGAGGGGTTCCCGAGTGGCCAAAGGGAGCAGACTGTAAATCTGCCGGCTCCGCCTTCGATGGTTCGAATCCGTCCCCCTCCACCATATTGAAAAGCCAGCTCATTGAGCTGGCTTTTTTCGTTCTATTACACACAAAACAGACTAACGCTTAGCGCTCGTCTTTGCTTTTTTCTAAATGATCAGCGTATTGCTTCTCTACCCATTTGGGAAAATGCATGCCTGCCTTCTTAAACAACATGTAATCTAATAACACGAGCAGCAAAAGACCTAATATCGTTCCCATCGAGTTACCCCTGACTTGTATTCATTAATACATAAACAACCATTAAAAGCCAAAGCACAAGAATAGATTGGCTGATAGCTACAGAACCAATACTGCATTGAGTTACGCTAAGTGAATAATCGACAATAATCGATTGATGCTCTTAAACTATTAGCGCTCTTTGATACTCCACCTAACAACACAACCCAGAACATACTTAGCTTCAGATTCCAGACATAAAAAATCCCGCTTAGAAACGGGATTTTATTAAAACGAAATCGAATGTTTGGCGATTAACCTTGAATACCAACGATCAACCAAGGTGCATTTGGCACAGTTAGATCACGCTCAAGATGCCAGATATCTTTGATATCTTCTTCGATATTTTCAGCAGCATCACGGTAGCGACCGCTGAACTGTAGGCTAAGCTGTGCTTTATTCGCATCGTAATCCGCACGAACAATCTCCGCATCAACGTACATCACATCTGTATGTTGCTCGCCTTCTAGCTTCGCGCGCTCTGCCTTCAGGTCTTCAAATAAGCTCTGAGAAACATACTCTTCAATCGTGTCTAGTTGATTGTGATTCCAAGCACCTTGCAGGATTCGGTAGTGTTCACGAGAACCATTAATGAATGCTGCTTGGTCAAAGCCCGGAGGGTAGTTATGTGGGATATCCGCTTGATTGCCGAAACCACCAAAGCCACCTGTGTTTGTATTTGGCTGCTGTTCAAAGTTCTGCATGTTTGGTTGTTCGAACTTAGAGTGATTACCACCAAATGCAGGCTGCTGACGATGCTGGTTCATACTGCCCTGCTTAGCTCCAAGCAGGCCTCGCATTAGCTTGAAGATGACAAAAGCAATCAAACCAATGATTAAGATATCCATAAACTGGATGCCTTCGAACGAACCACCAAAGAATGCGGCTAGTAACCCACCGGCAAGAAGACCACCAAGTAAACCTCCCATCAAGCCTTTCTTGCTTGAAGACTTAGTCGTTTGCTCTTTACCGATCGTATTTGTATTTTGCTGCTGCTGTTTTGGCGCAGGCGCGGTTTTATAACTCTTACCGAAAGATTTACCACCACCAAACTTCTTCGCTTCCGCGATAGGCGTTACAGCAACAGTAAACATCAGTAGGGCGACAATCGAAAATAAAC
Source organism: Vibrio sp. PID23_8 (assembly GCF_003584965.1). NCBI lineage: Bacteria > Pseudomonadati > Pseudomonadota > Gammaproteobacteria > Vibrionales > Vibrionaceae > Vibrio > Vibrio sp. PID23_8. The sequence continues at coordinate 262,021 of NZ_LIXE01000002.1, forward strand.
GTTTCATCGTTATCCTTAAAATTGACGATAAGTACTTAATCATGCTGCGGACTGTGCGACGAACAAGCATCTAATGTCAGTAGCACGCTAAATATGAGATATGACCATCATACTCCGTCACATTCAACAATGAAACACTCCACAATAGAAGACATGTATCAGAATATTGCCAAACTTATAGGCTTATGACTTCTTTGTCTTATTGACGCATATTCACGAGCTGACTATCATATTGAACATTGTTCAATATGTGGTTTGGGACTATGGCGCGCAGAAACGATCATACTAGGGAAGAGTTAGTGAATTTGGCCTTAATGACGGTCAAGCACTTTTTAGATGAAAATTCTTACCACGAACTCAGTCTTCGTAAGATTGCAAATATGATCGGTTACGTGCCTAGCACATTGGTCAACATTTTTGGAAACTACAATTTACTGTTGTTACACGTTGTAGCACAAACACTGGACGAGCTACAGCAAGAAGCGCTAAAAGCAACTCACAATTGTGAAGATCCCCATCAAGCCTTGTTTGAACTAGCCTACTGCTATCACGACTTCGCAAAACAGCACCCTAACCGTTGGCAGCTTGTGTTTGAGCACAACATGAACGGTGCTGAATTACCAGAGTGGCACGCTAAACGTATTGATGGCATGACATCTATGTTGGAATCATTACTTGCTCAAATTTCCCCTCATCGAACAGAATCCGAAGTACTACAAGCGAGTCGTGTTTTATGGTCAGGCGTGCATGGTATTACTCTTCTTAGCGTCGATGATAAGTTTTTCTCGAGTGAACCCATTGATGGTAAACAGCTGATTAATAACCTGCTCTCTAACTATCTCGTCAACTGGTAATAAAGGGATTATTCATGCCATCTGACAGTCAGCCGTCTCTACTTACTCAAAGAAAGTTCTTTCCCTACTTTGTGACCCAGTTTTTGGGGGCTTTCAATGACAATATTTTCAAGAATGTGCTGTTGCTGTTTGTGGCCTTTGCTGGTTCGAGCGCCTTACCTATATCAAGCAATCTATTCATCAACTTAGCCGCTGGCTTATTCATTCTGCCCTTCTTTTTGTTTTCTGCATCAGCAGGTGTTCTGGCCGACAAATACGAAAAATCATGGTTTATCCGTAACGTAAAGCTGTGCGAAATCGGCATCATGCTGCTCGGTGCGATAGGCTTTATTACCGAAAGCTACGGTATCTTGCTGCTATTATTATTCCTCATGGGAACTCAGTCCGCTTTCTTTGGCCCGGTTAAATACGCACTTTTACCTCAGCAACTCAACGAAAAAGAGCTTATTCCAGGTAACGCACTCGTAGAAGCCGGAACCTTCATCGCCATTCTCATTGGTACTATTGGTGCAGGGCTGATTGCCTCTGCAGACAACGCAAAATACTTAGCCGCGTTCTGCGTGGTTATCTTCGCTTTGCTTGGCTATTTATCCAGTCGGTTTATTCCGTTCGCGGCTTCAAGCGCTCCGAACATTCAATTCCGCTGGCAACCTTATAAACAAACCAAGCACACACTTTCGATTGCTAAATCTGATCGTATCGTATTTGAGTGTATTATGGCCATTAGTTGGTTCTGGTTCTTAGGTGCTGCGTACTTAACTCAATTTCCAAACTTTACCAAAGAATATTTGAACGGCACTGAAAGTGCCGTTTCCTTCTTACTGGCTCTATTTTCCATTGGGATTGCATTAGGCTCGTTAGCGTGTAACTGGTTTTCCAACCACCGTATCGAAATAGGGATCGTACCCATTGGTGCGCTTGGTATCACTCTATTCGGTTACCTGATGACCACCTCTATCCCTTCCGAATTGCCAAGATTCCATACCTTAGCGGACTTCATTAGCTACGAAGCATTTTGGCCACTGTTCTTCTACTTATTAATGATTGGCGCATCAGGGGGGCTATTTATTGTACCGCTGTACGCTCTGATGCAACTTCGAGCCAAAGAGACGGAACGCGCTCAGGTGATTGCAGGGTTAAACATTTTCAATTCCCTGTTTATGGTTGGTAGCGCCATCCTCGGCATTGTTTGTCTCAGCGTGATAGAGATGACAATCCCTCAGTTGTTCGCACTATTAGCCATAATGAATTTTCTCGTCGCGACTTATATCTTTTTGCAGATCCCTATCTTTGTTGTGCGTTTTATTATGTGGGTACTGACCCACACTATTTACCGTGTGAAACACAAGAACTTGCACTATTTGCCAGATCATGGTGGTGCGCTGATCGTCTGTAACCACGTCAGCTACATGGATGCACTATTGCTGAGCGCAGTATGCCCCCGTTTGATCCGCTTTGTCATGGAAGAGGATTATGCCAACCTTCCGCCGCTACGACGCTTCTTACGCCGTGCTGGCGTGATCCCGATCTCGGCAAGCAACCGAACATCCATTCGTCGTGCCTTCAATGATGTTGAACAAGCACTGAACGACGGCCACATCGTCTGTATCTTCCCTGAAGGTCGACTCACTGCAGATGGTGAGATGAATAAGTTTATGCGTGGTATCGATATTATTCTTCGTCGTAGCCCTGTACCAGTCATCCCAATGGCACTAAAAGGACTCTGGGGCAGCTACTTCAGTCGTGCAAAAGGTCGAGCTTGTAAAGGCATGCCGACGCGTTTTTGGTCTAAATTAGAAATCGAGGCGGGTACACCTGTCGAGCCCAAAGAAGCCACTGCAAGCGCCATGTTTGAGAAAGTAAAAGCGCTGCGCGGTAACTGGCGCTGAGTTTAAGCGAAGTATTTCTGGCTCTTATACATACGTTTAGTTTTTCTGAACGCTTGTTCAATTCATTAAGACTTTCTGACCAAAAACGTTACTGTATACTTGACGCTTTAATTCATTACAACGAACGACATCCTTGAATACAAAGAATATTCCCTTTGGACTGGCACTGCTGTTTTGCTTCACCCCTTTTGCGTCCTCTCCTATTGCGCTTATGATTGGTTTTCTATTGGCGAGCTTTAGCCTAGTACCGACAGAGCTTCCTATTGCTTCGTTTACCAAGAAGTTGCTTTCTTACTCCATTATTGGCTTGGGCTTTGGTATTCATTTTGAGCAAGCACTGGCCGTCACTTCTGACGGTATTGGTCTGATCATCACAACCATCGTGGGTACGCTAGTAATTGGTATGATGATCGCGAAAGTCATTAAACTCGAACGCACTACCGCTTATTTGATCGCTTCTGGTACTGCGATTTGTGGTGGCAGTGCCATTGCCGCTGTTGCCCCCGCCATCAAAGCGAAGGATGAGCAAATTGGCTTAGCCTTAGCGACTGTGTTTGTCCTTAACTCTTTAGCGCTCTTTATTTTTCCGGTGCTTGGTCATGCTCTTGGTTTGGATCAGCACACATTTGGTACATGGGCAGCGATTGCCATTCATGATACTTCTTCAGTCGTCGGTGCTGCATCGGCTTACGGTGAGGAAGCACTCACAACCGCAACAACATTAAAACTCGCTCGCGCGTTGTGGATCATTCCTGTTGCACTAATCAGCGCGATAATTTTCTCTCGTGGGAATGGCGAAGAAGGTAAGAGTAAGCTAGTAATTCCTTACTTCATCTTTTGGTACTGTGCTGCCATCGCATTCAGCGACTTCTTCCCACAGTTTGAAATGGTATATCAAGGTATCTTTACGATTGCTAAACAGGCGCTTGTGGTATGTTTGTTCTTGATTGGCTGTAGTATCTCAGTATCAAAACTGAAATCGGCAGGGGCAAAGCCGTTAATGTTTGGTGTGACGCTTTGGGTGCTGATTTCAACAATATCACTGGGTTGGCTACTTCTCAGCTAAGCTTCGATTGATTTTCTTTGGCTGAACTGACTCAGCTTTTCGAACGCTTTGGCTTTTGTGTACTAACACTAAAGCCAAAGCGACCAGAAAAGCGGTTAACTCAGCCAATGAACGCATTAAGCCCTCACTGCTGATAGCAACACCGATTTGCAGTAATACCGCCACCGCTAACGCTAATTTGATCATTCTGAAACTTATGCCTTATTCCTTAATCTTTGAGCATGATTATGATTCAGAGTTATAAGGATACGAAATTCCCTTTTCGACTAATTGATAGCAAAATTGACTAGTTAACCTGAATGTAGATCAGTTAAGTATGGAGAATAGCCAGTCTTTAACCGCCTTGCGTGACACTTTAATCCCTCCTCCTAATAAGCTTTGAGGCATTAAGTGGTAAGCTACTGGCCATTTGAATTTTTCCAACTTGGTTTGCAGATGCTGCTCATATTGCGCTTTACTCAGTAAGGATTCTGTTTGAATCACCGCGACTGGGCGATGTCCGAATGCCACATCTTCTATTGGCACCACAATACTCTGCGAAATACTCTCGATTTGGTTTAGTACCGCTTCAATTTCTTCACAGTGAACGTTCTCACCGCCAGAAATAAACTGGTTATCTGCTCGACCAATGATCTTAAGTTCATTGCCTTGCCACACACCTAGGTCTTTACTGTCAAACCAACCATTTTCATCCACCAGCTTGGTCAAACTTCCTTGCTGAAAGTAGCCAGACGCAAGCGTTTGTCCACCAATATAAATTCTTTCGTTCAACAGCTTAATATCGCGATTTGGCAGTAGATGCCCTGCATTGCTCACCCTGTCGATTTGCTTTGCGGTAACCGTAGAGGCCGCTTCTGTCATGCCGTAACCTAGCCAAGTTTCAATGCCTTGCGAAGTTGCGCGTAATGCCAACTCATGCGCGACATGGCTACCACCGAGCAGTACATGAGTCAGAGACAACGTCACTTGTTCATCCAATAACCGCTTGAGCTGTGTTGCAACCAAAGACGCATGAGAGACGCCAACAATGTCTTCAGCTAAGTTCCCTGTCCCAACTTTGAGTGTTGCACCAGCAAACAGCCATCGATACACAATCGCGAGGCCTGATACATGGTAAAGCGGCAGAGAGAGCAACCAAGTATCTTGTTGGTTGAACTGAAATTCACCCAACAAGCCTTGAGCAGAAGCAAGGTGCTGCCTGTGACTATGAGCCACCGCTTTAGGGGATCCTGTTGAGCCAGAGGTAAACACAATTGAGGCTAGCGCATCGTGTTCATAAACTTCTGTTGAAGCGATGGCCTCCGTGTTTGCCACTACCGGAAATGAGAGTAAGGTAACATCCAGTTGTGATAATTGCGGCTCCGAGTACGCACTCTCCATACCATCAGCTAACCAAACAAAGCGCGACTGGTTTGGCTTATACAAGGTGTTTAGCTTACCTTGTAATGCCTCAAGAGGTTGCGGCATGGTTAACGCTGTAATGGAACCCAACTGCTGCGCGGCAAGGTAAAACAATAGTGTCTCGGCTTGATTTTTACCGACGAGAGTGAGCAGATCACCGCTCTTCACCCCTTGTTGTTGCAGGTCGTGAGCATACCGGTCAATGTGAGCGGTTAATTGCTGCCAACTCAGCGATTCATTGTTGGTTTCAAGCGCAATAGAAAAAGGGCTCACTTGAGCCCAATATTTCCATGGTGCAATCGCAGTATCATCTATGCTGAATGCCACACTAACTCCTGCTCTGATAGCGGAATAATTGGAAGTTCACAATTAGGCCAACCTTGCTCTAGCTGCACTTTAAACAGACCAATGGTATCCAAACCAGGGATCTCATTAGGCAACTGCCATTGTGCTAAGCGCGCAAGCTGGTTTAGACCAAGGCTTGATTCAATGCTTGAGCTTATCACCGCTTTGATGCCAAGCGTCTTCGCCTTTTCAATCAGCTTAATACAGAAATCCACCGAACCAATCAGCGTTGGCTTGATGATGATGGTTTTCACACCCGTGAGATCTTCTAGGCTGAAGTCTTCACGGCGAACCGCGTCTTGCAATGTTTCATCCCAAGCAATCGCAATGCCGGTATTGATCGCAAAAGACAAACTGTCACCCGGAGAGCGACATGGCTCTTCCAAGAAAGTGATACGCTGACGCAGTGACGGTGCAATATACTTAGCAAACTGATGCGCTTTCTCTGATGTCCAAGCACGATTTGCATCAAGACGAAGGGTAAGCTGTGGGATCGATTCTAGGAACAAGTTCACTAGCATACCGTCGCGAATCGGCTCATACAAACCCACTTTTACTTTCGCAACTTTCTCACCTTCCATCTCGTTAAGTTTAGGGATGAGGTCGTCTGGATCACCGTTACACAACGGAGCAACTTGGTACTTGCCTTGTGCAGGTAAGCCGCCTTTAAGCTCAAGTTGAGCCATCGATAAACCAAATGCTACCGATGAGTACATATGGTTGTAATCCAAGGGGAAATTTGCCACCCAGCGTTCAACTTGTGCTTGCAGTTGAATGCCCGCATCTTGAGTGTCTTCGAGGCTAAAACCAATCAGAGGGGCCACTTCTCCACGACCCACCTTATCACCTTCTGACAACTCAATAATGTAACCTGTACGTTCCGTCAGCTTGTTATCACGCAGTATAACGCCACTGTCCATTGGTAGGCAGTAGCGGTAAATCTTCGCTTTACGCATAATTCGAATCCTATGTAATGCCGTATATTCTGAGCTCTTTAACGAGAGGACCCGTTAGCCTCCTAGAGGGCGAGACACTCAGGACAAAAAACGAAACCGAGGAGCACAATGGCTCCCTTTCTTATACGGATTATGGGTTACGAGGGAACTTATCGAAGTCTGGGCGACGTTTCTCGTTAAATGCGTTACGACCTTCCTGGCCTTCATCTGTCATGTAGAACATCATGGTTGCGTTACCAGCAAGCTCTTGTAGGCCCGCTTGACCATCACAGTCCGCGTTCAAGGCGGCTTTCAAGCAACGTAGTGCCATAGGGCTGTGTTGGAGAACTTCACGACACCAACGAACGGTTTCTTTCTCTAGATCGTCTAGTGGCACCACTGTGTTGACTAGCCCCATGTCTACTGCTTCTTGCGCATTGTAGAAACGGCATAAGAACCAGATTTCACGTGCTTTCTTCTGACCTACGATGCGAGCCATGTAAGATGCGCCCCAACCACCGTCAAAAGAGCCGACTTTAGGACCTGTTTGACCAAACTGAGCATTGTCAGCAGCAATCGTTAGGTCACACATCATGTGTAGAACATGACCGCCACCAACCGCCCAGCCAGCTACCGATGCGATCACAGGTTTTGGACATGTGCGGATATCACGTTGGAAATCCAATACGTTTAGGTGGTGCGTACCTTGATCGTCTTTGTAGCCGCCGTAGTCGCCACGGATCTTCTGGTCACCGCCAGAACAGAATGCGTCTTCACCTAGACCAGTCAGAATGATTACGCCAACACCTGAGTCATAACGTGCATCAGCTAACGCATCAATCATCTCTTTTACCGTTTGAGGACGGAACGCGTTACGCACTTGAGGGCGTGCAATCGTAATTTTCGCGATACCATCTTCAGACTTGTGGTAATGGATATCCTCGTATTTCTCGCCGCAATCTTTCCATTGAACCGGAGCGTAAAGTTCTTCTTCAGAAATGCCTACTGTTTTAGCCATGGTGATTCCCATTGTTCTCGTTGCTCTCACTTGAAGTGAGAATGAATTATTTGATTAATGTGCATCGCAAATTGATGGGGTTGCTCTTGGTGGACATTATGTCCCGCATCCTCAACTTGTCGATAAGCCAACCCGCTACTTTCAGCCAGTTGACTAAATTTTTTGTCTTTTTTGCCACAGATGTAATACAGCGGAACCGCTTGTTGTTGCAGTGCTGGCAACAAGTAAGATTGCTTTGCCAGTGATGTTGCAAGCAGCATGTCCGCAACCGCAGAACCAAGATTAGCACTTCGTTTTGCAATCAATGTTTGTCTTTGCTCATGGTTTATTGAAGAAAAGACCAACTGTTGGTACCAATCGTTCAAAACACAGGCAAGAGACTCCGTTTTGAAACGCTGTACCCAGCGCAAGTCATTATCTAATCGTGCTTGCTTTTCTGACTCGCTTTGCAGCCCAAAGTTTCCCCCTTCAACAATGGCAGCACGAATATTGAGATCAGGGAAACACTGGTGAGCAAGGCCATGCATAGCAATGCGTCCACCCATTGAGTAAGCAATAAGGATAAGCGGTTGTTGAGAAGGAAATAGTAAAGATAGTGTGGAATTGAGCTGTTTGCAGCAATCACTGAGATCGTGGCAAAAAATAGAGTGGCTAGCACCATGTCCGGGAAGGTCGATGGTCACTCGTTCATACTGAGGCAATACCTTTATGCATTCTTTCCAATCCGTGCCGCTGCCAAGCAAACCATGCAAAAACACCAAAGTTGGCACCGTGCCACTTTGGTGTTTTTCAGTAGCAGGAAAGTGTTCAGAATAAAGCATGCAGATTCTTATTGAAGGCTCTTAAATGCTCGGTCGCTTGGTTTGGTGGTGTTTGTACTTCCACCACCAAAGTCCCCTTACCCGCCGTAAAATGTTCAGTGACCACAGCTTGATACTCAACCAACGTCTCGGGCTTACAGTATTGCAAACCGAATTGCTTCGCAGCATGTTCAAACTCATAGCCGTGCGGCATTTGATAGAATTTTTCTCGATGTGAGACAGGTACTGGCAGCATATCAAAAATCGCCCCCCCATCATTGTTGGTAATCACAATCACGGTCGGCTGCTGAGTATGCGTAAACAAAGCGAGAGAGTTCGTATCATAAAGTGCCGAGGTGTCACCTATGTACATCAAAATAGGATTGTTGCGTGCACGTTGAACACCATTCGCTGTCGCAAACAGACCATCAATGCCAGACGCGCCACGGTTAGTGAATATCTCTGTATTATCCAATTTACCAAACATATCAACCAAACGAACAAACAAGCTGTTGCCCATGAACAGGTCAACACCTTGTGCTCGTTTTGCGACATCAATGGCCAAGGCAATCTCATTAAGCTCACTTTGAGGATCAGAAGCAAACAACACTTTCGACTTTTGGCTTACCAACGCAATATCTTTTGCCAGTTTCTCTGCCCACCCCGTATGATAAGACTCGCAACGGGGCGATTGAGCGATCCATTCGGAAGGCTCTTCAACCCAATGAGATTGCGGAAGATGACTTTGATTATCACGTTCTAAACGCGGTGAAATCAACCAATAGCCAGCTTGTGAGCACGACACCTGTTTTTCCAACCACTGATTTAAGCGTTTAGAGATAATACGGCTACCAAACTGAACAATGAGATCACAGCATTCTATTTGCTCCGCAAACGTCGAATGTTGCAACCATAAGTCATAGTAAGCCCAATCAGAACTCACACCGCTTTGTGGATCAGCCAAAATAGGCCAACCCATCTGCCTAGCAAACTGTTTAGCGGCTTGTGCTTGCTCTAACGGTAAACTGCCGATGATCACCAAGCCTTTCTTATCATCGCATTTAGGACGCTCGCCATTCGTCAGCGAGATAAAGCGGCGACAATACGTGTCCGAACTCTCATGCCAAGATCCCACCATATCGAGATAGCTTTGATAAATGCTCTTCTCACCATTGGAGTATAAAGGCTCAGGAAATGCGCAGTTAATATGAACAGCACTGCCTTTCAAACGCTGGGTGAACATCACTTCATCAACCGACGTCAGTAGCCAGTTGAGTGGTGTTGCAAGCGAAGGACTTGGTAGATTCAAGCTGTCACAAACGTGCTGAGAGAAAATACCAATCTGGTGGATGGCTTGGTTTGCGCCGCAGCCCACCAATTCAACCGGACGGTCAGCCGTGAGCACCACCAGCTTTTCGCCAGTGAGCTTTGCTTCTGCGATGGCAGGCAACAAGTTCGCGGCTGCCGTACCAGAGGTCACAATCACGATCACTGGCTCTTTACTTGCCTTTGCAAGCCCCAGCGCCATAAAGCCCAATCCACGCTCATCGAAATGGGTGTGAATGGTAAAGTGTGGGTTCTCTGCAGCTTCTAACGTTAACGGTGTTGAACGTGAGCCTGGTGCAATACAAACATGCTTTACCCCAAATCGACTCAGTTCTAATAAGATGGCTTCAGACCAGATACGATTTAACACAGCTTGATCTGTGCTCATAACGCCACTCCAAGCGGGGGATGATCAGAAATCAGGGATAACAGAGTAGACATCTTTTTATCAAGTTCGACCCACTCGTGCTCTGCAACAGAGCCCGGGACGATGCCTGCCCCAGCAAACAACTGGACTTGATCACCTAAAACCAACGCACTTCTGATTGCGACACAGAACTCAGCTCGCTCATGACTAATGTAACCCATCGAACCCGCGTACCAACCGCGTGCAAACGGCTCATTATCCAAAATAAACTGCATCGATTCCTTACGCGGCAAACCAGCTACGGCTGCCGTTGGCTGCAAGGCAGAAAGTAGCTGAACACCATTGATCCCCGACTGGAGGTGCGCGTGAATATGGCGTTTAAGATGCTGTACTTTTCTCAGACGAACTAAACTCGCCTCTTGGTCGACTTCCACGCTTTCTGAATAAGGCAGCAAACGCTCAATGATGTCATCCACGACATATTGGTTCTCGTTGAGATTTTTTGTGTCAGTAGACAGCCAATTCGCCAGCTCCATGTCTTGCGTTGCATTATCGCCACGACCAATCGTACCCGCTAACGCTTCGGTATGCAGCTCATGCCCCACACGCAAATACAAACGCTCAGGTGTTGAGCCCATAAAACTGTGCTTACTGTCCAAGCTAAACAAGAAGTGGAAGCTGTGATGATTACTCAAATAACTGGCTTTCAATAGCTGCGCTGCACTGAGAGGCGAATCTAAATAGATGGATGACTTACGTGCTAATACCACTTTCTTGAAGTCATCACTTGCGATCCCAGACAGCACTTTATTCACCAACTCATGCCACTGTGGCTCGGATGGCGTATGCTCAATCGATCGAATATGTGAAGAAACTGGCGACAATGCGGGTACATCACACACTAATTTGTGTAAACCGGCTAACGTGCTTGCTTTATCTTGTGAGATATTCACCGCGAGCGACCACGTCTGATCGAAACGAATTAACTCAATTTGTGGAAGGAAGAAGAAAGATGGCATACAGCGACGATTTTTCTCGTGCTGACCATCAAATGAGCGTCCACCCCATACACGCTGGCCTTCACCCAGTATCGTATAGGCAGGGCCTGGTTCGACAAAAGTATGGAGCTGTCCAAGGGCAACAACTTCTTCACGAGTATCACGGGACTGCCAGTAAAACTTGGGAAAAAGTGGTTGGGCTTCAAGCCAATCAATAAAAGCGAAATGAGGCTTCGCATTGAGGGGCTCGACTAAACGTGTTTGATTGCCTTCCGTTTGCTGAACTCTCTCGATAATTCTCTTTACGGCTTGGTGGAACTGTGACAAATCAACCTCGAAGTACGTGAGGATAAGGGATAACTGACGGGTACTCTAAGTTTAGACCCAAAGCAAATCAAGGTCATATGCTAACTTTTGCAAAATCCTGTGACAAACGCCGTACAAAAGTTAGCCAGCAAACAGATAATTTACAGATTTTTATTCTAATAAAAAACAAATTATTGTACTTTAATAAAGAAATTAACGATTTTTTAGGAATCACACAATGCAAAATATCGGGATGTCGTCAAAACTCGACAATGTCTGCTACGACATTAGGGGACCTGTACTCAAACATGCTAAACGCATGGAGGAGGAAGGGCATAAAATCCTAAAACTAAACATTGGTAACCCTGCCCCATTTGGCTTTGACGCTCCTGATGAGATTCTAGTAGATGTCATCCGCAATCTACCAACATCTCAAGGTTACTGTGATTCCAAAGGTATTTACTCCGCGCGTAAAGCGGTTGTGCAGCACTATCAACGTAAAGGCATCCGCTCTCTCGATGTAGAAGACGTATACATCGGTAATGGTGTATCCGAACTGATCGTGATGGCAATGCAAGCGCTGCTAAACAACGGCGATGAAATGCTGATCCCATCACCAGACTACCCATTGTGGACCGCATCCGTTGCGTTGTCGGGTGGCAAACCAGTGCATTACATGTGCGACGAAAGTGCAGATTGGTACCCTGACCTAGATGACATCAAAAAGAAGATCACGCCAAAAACGCGTGGTATCGTGCTGATCAACCCGAACAACCCGACAGGTGCGGTATACAGCCGTGATTTCCTACTTGAAGTGATCGAAATCGCTCGCCAGCACAAACTGATCATTTTTGCAGACGAAATCTACGACAAAGTGCTTTACGACGGCGCGACACATACTTCTGTAGCCACGCTAACAGATGACGTATTGGTGATGACTTTCAACGGTCTATCTAAAGCGTACCGCGTTTGTGGTTTTCGTGGTGGTTGGATGTTCCTAACAGGCCCTAAACACCTAGCTCAAGGTTACATCAACGGTCTTGAATTGCTTTCGTCCATGCGTTTGTGTGCCAACGTGCCAATGCAGCACGCGATCCAAACGGCACTGGGCGGTTACCAGAGCATTAATGAGTTGATCCTGCCAGGTGGCCGCCTCCTTGAACAACGCAACCGTGCTTGGGAGCTGATTAACCAAGTGCCTGGTGTATCCTGCGTTAAACCAAAAGGGGCAATGTACCTATTCCCAAAAATTGACACTAAGATGTACAACATCAAAAATGATCAGCAAATGGTGTTGGATTTCTTGAAGCAAGAAAAAGTACTGCTAGTACAAGGTTCTGGCTTCAACTGGCCGAAGCCTGACCACTTCCGTATCGTGACACTACCGCACATAGAGGATCTCGAAACCGCGATTGGACGCTTTGAACGATTCCTATCGACTTACAGCCAGTAGTAATTACCGCTGAACTCTCATATGCTTAGAGGAGCTCCACGTGAGCTCCTTTTTCGTATCAGGTATCAATACCACTAACGCAATAGTTAGTGAAGTTGGTATACAGGAGAGAGCAATGAAAGAAAGCCATTTTTTCGCCCATTTAGCACGGATGAAGCTAATCCAACGCTGGCCTTTGATGCGATCGGTCTCACCAGAGAACGTCTCTGAGCACAGCTTACAAGTTGCTTTTGTCGCTCATGCCCTAGCCCTAATAAAAAACAAAAAATTCGACGGTAACCTCAACCCTGAACGCATTGCCATTCTCGCGATGTACCACGACTCAAGTGAAGTGCTTACGGGTGATTTGCCAACGCCCGTAAAATACTACAACCCAGAAATCGCAAAAGAATATAAAAAGATAGAAGCAGCTGCCGAGCAAAAACTACTGTCCATGCTACCTGAAGAATTCCACGACGATTTCGCACCTTACTTACTTTCTCATTCAGCACATGAAGACGATGCACAAATCGTTAAACAAGCCGACTCAATCTGTGCCTACCTAAAATGTCTGGAAGAGCTTAGTGCTGGCAACCACGAATTTGCCCTCGCGAAAAAACGCCTAGACATCACATTGCAAGAACGAAAAACACCAGAAATGGAATACTTCCTACATACTTTTGCCCCAAGTTTTGAATTATCGCTGGATGAAATCAGCTAGTTGATGGAGAGAGCCGTGTCGTTTGAACTACCTACTCAATGGCAAGAGCGCCATGATGATGAACACAAGATCCGCCGCGATGATCACCGCAGCCCTTACCAGCGAGACCGTGCTCGCATTCTTCATTCTGCTGCGTTTCGGCGTCTACAAGCTAAGACTCAAGTCCATGGCAACAGCTTGGAAGATTTTCACCGCACCCGCCTGACTCACTCTTTAGAGGCGGCTCAGCTTGGAACGGGGATCGTTGCCCAGCTAAAGAAGAAACAACCGGAATTTCGCGATTTACTACCCTCAGATAGCTTGATTGATTCACTCTGTTTGGCACACGATATCGGTCACCCGCCCTATGGCCATGGCGGTGAAGTCGCATTAAATTACATGATGCGTGAGCACGGTGGCTTTGAAGGCAATGCGCAAACCTTTCGCATTGTCACCAAATTAGAGCCGTATACCGAGCACTTCGGCATGAACTTGTCTCGCCGTACCTTACTTGGTCTCATCAAATACCCGGCTCTCATCAGTCAAAGCCGATCCGTCTATTTACCAGATCCTGTTGAGCATCAGCGTAAACTTAAAGCTCAAGAATGGAGCCCCGCCAAAGGAATTTACGATTGCGATAAAGATTTGTTTGACTGGGTAGTCGCACCGCTGACGGATAACGACAAAACACTACTTAGCCAAATGCGACACTCGCCAGAATCCGATTTCGAACACAGAAAAACGCGCTTCAAATCGCTGGATTGCTCCATTATGGAGCTGGCAGATGATATTGCTTATGGCGTGCACGATTTGGAAGATGCGATTGTGCTTGGCATGGTGACTCGCCAAGAATGGCAAGAAGGCGCGGCAAGTCAGCTTGCCGATTGCGGTGACCCGTGGTTTGAACAGCACATTGGTTTCATTGGAGAAATGCTGTTTAGCGGTAAACACCATCAACGTAAAGATGCCATTGGTGGCATGGTGAATGCGCTACTCACCAGTATTTCTATCAAGGTCGTCGATGAGCCTTTCAATAACCCATTATTGGCCTGGAATGCGTGTCTCGATCCACACATGGCAAAGACACTCGATGTGCTAAAAAACTTCGTCAGCCAGTACGTTATCCAAGTTCCACAAGTACAGATCGTTGAGTACAAGGGTCAACAGATTATCATGGACTTGTTTGAAGCATTAAGCGCGGCTCCAGAACGTTTACTACCAAGGCACACCCAAGAAGTTTGGCGTAACGCAAGTGATGAAAGAGCACAAATGCGAGTAATTGCCGATTACATTTCCTCCATGACAGACGGCCACGCCCAAAAACTGCATCGCCAATTGTTTTCTTCCATCGTTCTTTAGCGCGGGGCTAATCTTTCAAATAGTTCTTCTCAAATACGCCTGGAGGCATCTGGGCGATTTGAAATTCAATCATTTTCTCGAACACATTCAGCAAAGGCGTAAAGTCTTTTTCTGGCTCAAGTAGGCTGAGCGCATGGTAGCCAGCCTCAACCGTTGATAAGCTGTTTTCTGAGGGCGCTTTACGAATGGTGTAATGGCCTTGCAAGTTTTCCGGGAGTTTCACGGTTGGCAAGCCATGTAGATTGGTAGACAGTTGCCACATTTTATACGCTTTCTTCCAAGTCCCATCCAATAATATCAAGCGCACTTTCTTATCATCATGTTGTTCACAACCGAAAGCTGACAAACACAACGAGTGCTCTGACGGGTACAAAATCACGTGACAATACGCCTCATCCGCAAGCAGTTCGTTTAATGTTGAGTTCTCAGAAAAGTCTTCCCCGATCAAACAAGTACAGTAATTTAAACTCAATTTGAGAATCCGTGCCGTACCAAGAGGACGGTGCACTTCACTGATGTGCTGAAGAATGATAAGTTCAGCCTCACTTGCTAACGGTACTATCCATTGGCAAATACAAGCTTTACGCGACTTTCCACACTGAGAACAATAACGAGACATTGAGTGAACCTTTATACATTGCTGACGATCATCAGCATTATCTGCTTAGTACTGCAATTCGAACCAATGGCCAGCCTTGCCGAATGGCACGCCTACAATATTCGCCATGGAGAATGGTGGCGAATCGTAACAGGAAATCTAACGCATACCAACTTTGCTCATCTTGGCATGAACTTAGCGGGTTTGTGGGTCATCAGTTTTATCTTTCGGCCGAGCGTTCGTAACTTCTCCATCGTATTTCTTATTCTGTGTACCTTCATTGGTGCGATGAACTTATTCACCAATATGTCGATTTATGTCGGTCTGTCTGGTGTGTTACATGGACTATTTGGCTTTTGGGCGCTGAGAGAAGTATTCGAGGGTAGAAGAAGCAGCTTGCTACTAGTGGCCGGGCTTGTCGCTAAAATCGCTTGGGAGCAATTCTACGGGCCATCGCCCAGTACCGCGGCTATGATTGGCGCACGCGTTGCGGTTGATGCTCACCTGCTTGGTGCAATTGGCGGCTTAGGGATGGCAGGGGTAGAAAAATTAATGCATCGCCGTCTCTTTGGCTAAGCCTCTTTGGGTAAAATACTTTAGCGTTAAAACAATGAATAAAATCCCGAACCAGTAAAAAGTGCTGGTTCGGGAAAGTAAGGTTCGGACACAACAAACTTAGCTTCTCAATGGTAGAACATTGATTACAACAAAATACGTGCTTCGTTCTTCTTCACCGTCGCCTCTCCGATGCCTTTCACTTTGCTCAGATCCGCTGCAGTTTTAAATGGACCGTGCTCATTGCGATATTCAACAATATCTTTGGCTTTCTTCTCACCAATCCCCTTCAGTAAAGTGGCGATTTCTTCCGCTGAAGCCGTGTTCACATTGACGGTGATTTCAATACCTTCGTATTTTTCTGCTTTACCGTTCGCGACTTTACTATCTGCCGCCCAGCCCATTGGGGCCAACAACATTAGGCACAAAGTTAACATCCATTTCATTATTCCATTTTCTCCTGAGTTATTGTGATTAAAAATTACCACTACTCTAGAAAATACGCCGATGACATTGAAGGCACGACCGAGAAAAATAAAACGGGCCGCTAATGCGACCCGTTTTTGTTAACATACAAATTACATGTATTGTGCTTAGTTGCTCACAACAAAGTATTCGATTTCCGTATTTTCACGTAATACTGCAAGAACAGAAGTCAGATCTTGCTGTGATGATACTCGTTGCATTTGCATTGCGACTTGCTCTTCTAGAGAGCTATCTAGCGCTGCATGCACACCATCTAGCTCGATAACTACGATGTCGCCTTCAAGGTCTTTAGACTGAGCATACACTGGCTTGCCGTCCACTGGTTTTGCCATTGCAAATACCGTTGTCGCAAGCGGTGAACGGCGGTCAATGGATTCTTGCTCACCAAACTCTAGATTGTTTTCCGCAAGAACGGCTGTGTTACCTTCTTTAAGGGCTGCAACAACCTTAGTCGCCAGTTCCATCGCACCCTGCTCGCCCTTAACGCGAGATAGCTCAGCAACCGCTTGGTCTTTCACTTCAGCAAGAGGAAGTACTGTCTCGTTGCGAGCGCCTTCAACACGAACCACGATAATGTGCTCTGGTGCTACCTCGATAGCTTCAGAGTTCAAACCGTCTTCTTTCACTTCTGGGCTCAAGATTGCTTGCATTACCGCTTGGTTCTTAAGAACTTCAGGAGCATCAACTTGAGAGATGAAGTCGGTTGTCTTCACTTTCTGACCAACGGCTTTAGAAGCATCGTCTAGAGAATCAGGGTATTCAAACGCCACTTTCTCAAGCTCGTTTTGTAGCTCGTAGAATTGATCGACCGCTTTCTGGTCAACCATTTCTTGTTTGATTTCTGCTGCGACTTCAGAGAAAGGCTTCGCAACGGAATCTTTTAGCTCTTCAAGCTTGATGATGTGGTAACCGAAATCAGACTTAACTAGACCTGACATATCGCCTGGGTTCTTAAGTGCGAAGGCGGCATTTTCAAATGCAGGGTCCATCACATCACGCTCAATCCAACCTAGGTCACCGCCGTTTTCAGCGCTACCGAAGTCGTCCGATTTTTCTTGAGCAACAGCGGCAAAGTCTGCACCAGCGTTTAGCTCATCAAGAATCGCTTGTGCTTTCGCTTCGTCATCACCTTCCACTAGGATGTGTGCTACGCGGCGTTGCTCTTCAGAAGAGTACTTATTTTGATGCTCATCGTAGTATTTCTTAACTTCTTCGTCAGAAACTTGGATTTGCTTTTTCAACTCTTGAGCAGAAAGTTCGATATAAGCAACTTTAACCTGCTCTGGACGAGTAAAGTTATCTGGGTTTGCTTTGTAGTACGCTTGAATTTCTTCATCAGTTAGATTGACATGTTTTGCAAACTCAGCCAAATCGATCGTTACGGTACGAATATCACGAGTTTGAGTAAACAGCTTACCTTCTGCCTGAACTTCGCCAGGTAGTGTGAATTCACTGGTTTGCAATGCGTTCAATAATTGCTCACGAACCAATTCACGACGCATGTACTCTGCAAAAGAGTCTGGAGAGAAACCAGCACGACGCAGAGACGCTTGGTAGATCTCTTGATCGAACTTGCCGTTAGATTGGAACTGAGGCATTTCTAGAATCATGCTACGAACTTGCGCATCACTAATACGTAGACCAAGCGCTTCTGCTTGTTGGTCAAGCAATACGTCATTAATCATGCGATCGAGAACGGATTTTCGGAAAGATTCAACGTATGCAGGGTCTGCCAGCATTTGAGAGAAGTAATCACCCAATTGAGATTGCATGCGATTACGCTCATTTTGGTAGGCCATCTCGAACTCACCACGAGCAATTTCGGTATTCCCTACTTTAGCGGCGACGTTGTTACTACCGCCAACGATGTAGCTACCTACACCTGCAAAGACGAAAGAAAGGATGATAAGTCCAAGGATAATTTTGACCGCGATGCTATTCACGCCTTCGCGTAGTCGATCCATCATAATTTAACTGCTCTCCACAATTGAAGCCAACTGCTTCTACTAGAAAATGTAATGACGCGATAATATCAGAAAAAGAAATGCGCATCAGTAGGATGCGCATATTTTAAAAAAGTTCGGCGACGAGTTTGTAAATTTTTGTTCCAAACGGACTGTTTGAGCAAAAGTCATGCAAATGCCGACGCTTCTATCCGCTTAGGATTAGTTACAAGCGTCTTTTAGAGCTTTACCTGCTTTGAAAGCAGGAACTTTAGCTTCTGCGATTTGGATTTCTTCACCCGTTTTTGGGTTGCGGCCAGTACGTGCTGCACGAGTGCGAAGGCTGAATGTACCGAAGCCAACTAGAGCAACTTGGTCACCAGATTGAAGCGTACCACTTACTGCTTCGATGAATGCGTCTAGAGCACGGCCAGCTGATGCTTTAGAGATGTCTGCGTTTTCTGCAATTTGTTCTACTAATTGAGTTTTATTCACTGTGATTTCCCCTTAACGTCATCTGTGATTATTTTTGTGATGACTTTCGTTCCATAATAAAGAAAAAGTTGTCACCCCTTGTATTTCAAGGGCTGGCAGCTATCGAGCCTAAGTTAGCTTCCAAAAAAAACGCTGACAAGCCTTTTCGGGCCTATCAGCGTAAACTTTTACTTATTTTTGCTGCATATCACTATTTTTTCGCGTCAAACTCAACGCCAGTCGGGTCTCGCTCTAGTGCAACTTTCAGAACTTCGTCAATCCACTGTACCGGGATAACCTTCAGATCTGCGATAACATTTTCTGGAATCTCTTCCAAATCACGCTCGTTGTCTTTCGGAATCAACACAGTTTTGATGCCACCACGATGTGCCGCAAGTAACTTCTCTTTCAGGCCACCAATCGGTAAAACTTCACCACGTAGCGTGATTTCCCCTGTCATACCCACTTCGGCTTTAACCGGATTCCCCGTCAAGCTAGAAACCAGTGCAGTACACATTGCAATACCGGCACTTGGGCCATCTTTTGGTGTTGCGCCCTCAGGAACGTGTACGTGAATATCACGCTTCTCGTAGAAGTCTGAGTTAATGCCCAGTTTTTCGGCACGTGAACGTACAACCGTCATTGCCGCTTGGATCGACTCTTTCATGACATCGCCAAGTGAACCTGTTTGCGTCAACTTACCTTTACCTGGCATCGATTCGGTTTCAATCGTCAGTAGATCACCGCCAACTTGTGTCCAAGCTAGACCCGTAACTTGACCGATACGATTGCTGTCGTCTGCTTTACCGAAATCATGACGTTGTACGCCTAAGTATTCTTTTAGGTTGTCCATCGTTACGGTTACTGACTTCAAGCTGCTATCAAGCAGGATATTCTTCACTGCTTTACGGCAGATCTTGGAAATCTCACGCTCTAGATTACGTACACCCGCTTCACGCGTGTAGTAACGAATAATGCCGATGATTGCAGAATCTTCGATAATAATTTCTTTTGCCTTCAGACCATTACGCTGAACTTGCTTATCAACAAGGTGGCGTTTCGCGATATTTAGCTTCTCGTCTTCTGTGTAACCAGATAGGCGAATCACTTCCATACGGTCTAGTAGTGGACCAGGAATATCCATCGAGTTCGACGTTGCAACAAACATCACGTCAGACAGATCGTAATCCACTTCTAGATAGTGATCGTTGAACGCATTGTTTTGCTCTGGGTCTAGGACTTCAAGCAGTGCAGAAGACGGATCGCCACGCATATCTGACGACATCTTGTCGATTTCATCTAAAAGGAAAAGTGGGTTTTTCACGCCAACTTTCGACATTTTCTGAATGAGCTTACCTGGCAACGAACCGATATAAGTACGACGGTGACCACGAATTTCCGCTTCATCACGCACGCCACCTAGAGCCATGCGAGTATATTTACGACCTGTCGCAGCCGCAATAGAGCGACCTAGTGATGTTTTACCCACACCTGGAGGACCAACAAGGCAAAGGATCGGACCTTTTAGCTTGTTAATACGGTTTTGTACCGCCAAGTATTCGAGGATACGTTCTTTCACGCGTTCTAGACCGTAATGGTCTTCGTTTAGAATCTCTTCTGCTTTCGCTAAGTTCTTCTTCACTTTAGAACGCTTATTCCAAGGCACGCTCACCATCCAGTCGATGTAGCTACGCACCACTGTCGCTTCGGCAGACATTGGAGACATCATCTTAAGCTTTTGCAACTCTTGTTCAGTCTTCTCACGTGCTTCCTGAGGCATTTTTGATTCTTCAATCTTCTGCTTCAGAGTTTCGAACTCATCCGGCGCATCTTCCATCTCACCCAGTTCTTTCTGAATGGCTTTCATTTGCTCATTCAGGTAGTACTCGCGCTGAGATTTTTCCATCTGCTTTTTCACGCGGCCACGGATGCGTTTCTCCACTTGCAGTAGGTCAATCTCTGATTCCATCTGCCCCATCAAGAACTCAAGACGCTCAGAGATATCTGTCGTTTCAAGCACTTGCTGCTTATCAACCAATTTTAGAGGCATATGCGCTGCAATGGTATCAGCCAGGCGTGCCGCTTCGTCGATGCCGTTTAACGAAGTCAGTACTTCAGGTGGGATCTTTTTATTGAGTTTGATAAAGCCTTCAAACTGATTGATCGCACTGCGTACAACCACTTCTTGCTCTCGTTCATCCAGCTCAGGCGTAACGATAAATTCCGCCTCAGCCAAGAAAAACTCGCTCTCTTTGAAATGATTAATCTTCGCACGCTGCTGACCTTCGACCAGTACTTTTACTGTGCCATCTGGTAGCTTCAGCAGTTGGAGAATGGTTGCCACTGTACCTACTTCAAATAGGTCATCAACCGTCGGTTCGTCAGTATCCGCTTGCTTTTGTGCCACAAGCAGAACTTGTTTGTTGGTTTCCATTGCCGTTTCTAAACAGCTAATCGATTTCTCGCGACCAACAAACAATGGAATAACCATGTGCGGGTAGACCACTACGTCACGTAGAGGTAGTACCGGGATCTCGATACGCTCGGAACGTTCCAAGTTCATATAATTCTCTCTTCCGCTTTCACGTTTAACGTATTACTTAAGGCAGTATATGGGGGCTAATTGCTTGGATTCAATAACAGAAATAAAAAAAGGAGGTAATTACTTACCTCCTTTTTATTCATCGCTGTTTTTATTCTGCGCCAGCGGCCTGGCTGTCGGCATTACTGTAAATAAGCAATGGTTCTGACTCTCCGTTAATCACGGATTCATCAATCACAACTTTACTCACATCTGTCGCAGATGGC
This sequence comes from Vibrio sp. PID23_8, assembly GCF_003584965.1. Taxonomy (NCBI): domain Bacteria; kingdom Pseudomonadati; phylum Pseudomonadota; class Gammaproteobacteria; order Vibrionales; family Vibrionaceae; genus Vibrio; species Vibrio sp. PID23_8. The sequence continues at coordinate 283,681 of NZ_LIXE01000002.1, forward strand.
AGTTCGTACATGGTTTCCAGTAGTACACTTTCAAGAATTGAACGTAAACCACGAGCACCGGTTTTACGCTCCATTGCTTTCTTAGCAATAGCACGCAGTGCGTCTTCACGGAATTCAAGCTCGGCATTTTCTAGCTCAAACAATGCTGCATATTGCTTGGTCAGTGCATTCTTCGGTTCACATAGGATCTGAATTAGCGCTTCTTCATCAAGCTCAGTCAACGTTGTTGTTACTGGTAAACGACCAATGAATTCAGGAATCAAACCATACTTCACTAGATCTTCTGGCTCAACTTGCATGAACAACTCACCGACGGTTTTGGTTTCGTTTTTAGAACGCACTTCTGCGCCAAAACCGATACCTGCACCTGTCGCTACACGCTGTTCAATCACTTTATCTAGGCCAGCAAATGCACCGCCACAGATGAACAGGATCTTAGACGTGTCCACTTGTAGGAATTCTTGCTGCGGATGCTTACGACCACCTTGTGGTGGAACCGATGCAACCGTACCTTCGATAAGTTTCAGTAGTGCCTGCTGAACACCTTCACCAGATACGTCACGCGTAATTGATGGGTTTTCAGCTTTACGAGAAATCTTGTCAATTTCATCAATGTACACAATGCCGCGTTCAGCCTTCGCTACATCGTAATCACATTTTTGCAGAAGCTTCTGGATGATGTTTTCCACATCTTCGCCCACATAACCCGCTTCGGTTAATGTGGTTGCATCAGCCATAGTAAATGGCACATCCAAGAAACGAGCTAGCGTCTCAGCAAGAAGCGTTTTACCACTACCCGTTGGACCAATTAGAAGGATGTTACTCTTACCAAGCTCCACACCTTCGCTCGTTGTATCACCATTGCGTAAACGCTTGTAGTGGTTATATACCGCAACTGCGAGCACTTTTTTCGCGTAATCTTGTCCGATCACATAGTCATCAAGGTGTTCACGGATCTGTTTTGGCGTTGGTAACGCTTCAGATTCTTTCTTAGGGAGAACATCCTTGATTTCTTCGCGAATAATATCGTTACATAAGTCGACACACTCGTCACAAATGTAAACTGACGGACCTGCGATTAGCTTGCGAACTTCGTGCTGACTTTTGCCACAGAAAGAGCAATACAGCAATTTGCCGCTGCCACTTTCTTTGCTTTTATCTGTCATTCGCTAACCTCTTAGCCTTTACTCTTTATGAATCAGTGTATATCAAATTTAGCCAAAATGCGCTGGCTAAATTATTCGCCGCGATGGCTCAACACTGCATCCACAATACCGTATTCTACCGCTTGATCTGACGACATGAAGTTGTCACGATCTGTATCACGTTCAATCACTTCAAGAGGTTGGCCAGTGTGCTCCGCTAATAGATTATTTAGCTTATGCTTGATGGTCAAAATTTCTTGTGCATGAATTTGGATATCAGAAGCCTGACCTTGGAAGCCACCAAGTGGTTGGTGGATCATCACACGTGAGTTAGGCAGAACATAACGCTTACCTGGCGCACCACCTGCAAGCAGGAATGCACCCATTGAGCAAGCTTGACCCATACATACAGTGCTTACATTTGGCTTGATGAACTGCATAGTGTCGTAAATAGACATACCTGCTGTCACGCTACCGCCTGGAGAGTTGATGTATAGGAAAATATCTTTATCTGGATTTTCAGATTCTAGGAAAAGTAGTTGAGCCACGACAAGGTTTGCCATGTGGTCTTCCACTTGACCCGTTAAAAAAATCACGCGCTCTTTAAGTAAGCGTGAGTAGATGTCGTAAGAGCGTTCACCACGGGAAGTTTGTTCAACCACCATTGGTACTAGCGCGTCAATAATTGGCGACATTGCATTTTTTTCTTGGTAGCTCATATTCTTATGTCCCTAAAATAAATGGCCCGGATGATGGGTATCATACGGACCATTGTTAGCAGAATAGTTAACGATAAGTCAACCTTCTACGCAAGATATTGCTTATTAAGCTGCAGGCTGTTGGTTAAGTAGCTCGTTGAAGCCTACTTCTTTCTCAGTAACCTGTGCTTTAGCGATGATCGCGTCGATAGCTTGCTCTTCTAGAGCAACGTTACGCATGTTGTTCATCATTTGCTCGTTTTGCTCGTAGTAAGCAACAACTTCTGATGGATCTTCGTATGCAGTCGCCATTTCTTCGATTAGCGCTTTCACTTTCTCGTCATCCGCTTTTAGCTCTTCAGACTTGATCACTTCACCTAGTAGAAGGCCAACCACTACGCGACGTTTAGCTTGCTCTTCGAATAGTTCACGTGGAAGCTGTGCAGCAGCTTCTGGGTTACCGCCGAAGCGTTGTGCAGCTTGTTGACGTAGAACGTGGATCTCTTGGTCGATAAGTGCAGCAGGAACGTCGATGTCGTTTTGCTCAACTAGACCGTCGATTGCTTGCTCTTTGATGCGGTTCTTAACAGCTTGCTTAAGCTCGCGCTCCATGTTCTTGCGAACTTCAGCTTTAAGAGCGTCAACACCACCTTCAACAACACCAAACTTAGCAACGAACTCGTCGTTTAGTTCTGGAAGTTCACGTGCTTCAACTTTGTTCACTTTGATTGCGAACTTAGCTGCTTTGCCTTTTAGGTTTTCAGCGTGGTAATCTTCTGGGAAGTTTACGTCGATTTCGAATTCCATACCTTTAGTTTTACCTTCGATACCGTCTTCGAAACCTGGGATCATACGACCTGCGCCCATTTCTAGAGGGAAGTTCTCAGCTTTACCGCCTTCGAACTCTTCACCGTCGATAGAGCCAACGAAATCGATGCTTACGCGCTTACCAGCTTCTGCTGCTTCTTCAACTTCAGTCCAAGTCGCTTGTTGCTTACGTAAAGTTTCGATCATCTCTTCTACGTCTGCATCTTTAACTTCTGTTGTTGGTTTTTCAACAGTGATGTTTTCTAGGCCTTTAAGCTCAACTTCTGGGTAAACTTCGAAAGTTGCAGTGAATACTAGATCTGCGCCTTCGTTGTTTTCAACAGGTGCGAAAGTTGGTGCGCCAGCTGGGTTGATTTTCTCTTTTACGATCGCTTCGATGAAGTGACGTTGCATAACTTCACCAAGAACGTCTTGACGTACTGCTTTGCCGTACATCTTAGCAACCATTTTTAGAGGCACTTTACCCTTACGGAAGCCATCGAAACGACGGTTTTTAGCGATGTTGCGTAGTTCAGCTGTTACAGCGTCTTCGATGTTTGCGGCTGGAACAGTAATGTTTAGACGGCGCTCTAGGCCTTCTAGCGTTTCAACAGTAACTTGCATTATATATAAACCTCTAAAGTGGCTCGGTTTTTCGAGCGTATGAGCGAGAATCTTTGAGTTCACGCTTCATCCTTGTGTAGTGTTCCGTCCGAACACCTAATTTAAAACGAGTATCGATGTTGTAAATCAACACCTGACTAATCAGTGATATCTTCAACGAAACGCCAAAGGTATCTCCTATTAGCCTCAGGACAGAATTTTAGACGCGACATTCTAGCGATCTGTCGCTACCCTGTCGAGCCAATAGCCACTATGTGGACATTGTCTGCGCTAAATTCTCGAATACCGACTCAAATATCTGCGAAAAATGTCATTTCAACACCGCTTTACCCGAGCCAGCATATCTAGAATGGGGACAATAGCGACTTTTTCAAGAGAATCGACTGCTTTTTTTATTGAAAAGCGTAAAAAGAGATCTTGCTCTTGTTTTACTCCACAGAGTTGAAAACTAAACCCCCATTCTCTCCTACAAAACATTAACATTTCGTTACGTAAACCAAAAAACAGGTCAAGGAGCAAAAGGATGGCACAGCGAAATTGTATTCTACTGATTTTTTTCGCCTTCTATCTCTTTTTTGCACTCGTTGGTGGTCGCTGGGTGTGGTACAGCAGTTACCAATCTCTACTCGACAAACATCAAGCTCAACTCGAGCGGTTTTCCAACCATATACAGAACAAACTCGATAAATACGCCCATATTCCGCAACTGCTTTCCAAAGATGAACCACTGATTGAAGCTCTGCTTAACCCAACCAACACTGCGCAGTTGGAAATCACTAACCGTTACCTTGAGTCCGTGAACCATGTCATTGAAGCCGCTGATACTTACCTTATTGATAAATGGGGGACGACTATCGCCGCGAGTAACTGGCGTAAAACACGTTCGTTTATTGGTCGAAACTTTGCTTTTCGCCCCTACTTTAAACAAGCCATCATCGGCGAGAGCAGCCAATATTACGCCCTAGGTTCAACCTCTGGTAAGCGAGGCTATTACTACTCCTACCCTATCGCCTACGCTGGAGGGGTCATTGGGGTCATCGTGGTCAAAATGGATTTAGACAAAATTGAAGATAACTGGCAGCATCCAAAAAGTATTTTTGTTGCCAATGATCCATACGGGATTGTCTTTATGAGCAGTCGCAATGACTGGCTATTTAAAAGCTTACAGCCGCTCAACGATATCCAAAAAGCAGAACTGTGGGCTAATCGACAATATCTAGATACTTCCGTTAAATCACTGAATTTTATCGGCAGCTTGGATGCCCCCCACTCAGAGGTAAAACAAGGTTACCCTTATAATAAAGGCACTCTGGTGGTCTCTTCGTTGTCTTTGCCTGAGCTTAAACTGACGATTCGCGTCCTGTCTCCCAAACAGAGCGTTGTTTGGTTAACGTTAGGCTATCTACTGATACTCACGCTTACCTTTACGATATTGTTCTTAATCGGGCAACTCGTTTATCACCGTCAACAACGCCGTTTACATTTTGAGCGAATACAACAGAAAGCCAATCAACAGCTCGAGTATCAAGTCATGGCTCGAACTGCTGAATTACAGGCCGAAATTGCACAGCGAACAGAAACAGAACAAACCTTGCGCATCACTCAAGATGAACTGGTTCAAGCCGCCAAACTCGCAGTATTGGGGCAAATGTCTGCGAGCATCAGTCATGAGTTAAATAACCCACTGGCGGCAATCCGTAGCTTTGCAGAAAACGGTAAGCGATTCTTGCACCAAGAAAAGCTTGATCGGGTGAAAGACAATCTAACCCGAATCTCTGCCCTCACTGATAGAATGGCAAAGATCAGCCAACAATTGCGCTCCTTTGCCAAAAAAACCAGTGGTAACGAGCTCGTCCATACTCGCCTCTTTCCTGTTATCGCTTCTGCAAAAGAACTGATGAAGCCAGCATTCAAATCAGCACAAGTAACGTTAGAAACGGACGTGTTAGGACAAGATATCGATGTGTACATCAATACCATTCAACTCGAGCAAGTGTTGGTCAATTTGCTGACCAATGCGATAGAGGCACTCAAAGATCAAGAAGATAAACAAGTGCGATTGTCTGTGAAACGGGACAGCGAATTCGAGCGTGTTTGGATCCATATCGACGATAACGGCGCAGGGTTTGGCGATTTTACGCTTACTGAGTTGTGCGAACCTTTCTTAACCACCAAACAAAATGGTTTAGGTTTGGGGCTTTCTATCTCACAACAAATCTTGGCCGGTATGAACGGGAAATTAAGCGCACAGAATAGAGAACAAGGTGGGGCTCGATTCTCTCTTTGCTTACCTATTGTTTCACCACTCGCCGAACAACCAGAAGGATAAGACCATGTGCCAGGTGTTTTTTATCGATGACGAAGTTGATCTCAGGCTAGCCATTGAGCAAACCTTCGAACTGGCCGACATCGAAGCCAAATTTTTTCCGGATGCAGAGTCCGCTTTAATTGCCATACAACAAGACGAAGAAGTTGGCGTAGTGGTCACTGACATTTGCTTGCCGGGTATTTCTGGCATGGATTTGCTTACTACGCTGACCCAACGCGATGTGAATCTACCAGTGATCATGATTACTGGACATGGTGATATTACCATGGCGGTTCACGCACTCCATCAAGGCGCATACGACTTTATCGAGAAGCCCTTTGCGCCGGAGCACTTAGTTGAAACCGTTAAACGTGCCATTGAGAAACGCCAGTTAACCAATGAAAACGAAAAACTACGTCAATCCCTGAAAGCCAGTCAAACCCTTGGTCCGCGTATTATTGGAGAAACCACAAGTATCCAGATGCTACGTGATACCATCACTCACATTGCTGACACAGATGCGGATATTTTGTTGTTTGGCGAAACAGGGACAGGTAAGGAACTGATTGCCCGCTCCCTACACGAACAAAGCTCTCGTCGTAACCAAAACTTTGTCGCGGTGAACTGTGGTGCCGTACCTGAAAATCTCATCGAGAGCGAACTTTATGGTCACGAAAAAGGCGCATTTACCGGAGCAGATCGTCGCCGAATAGGCAAGTTTGAATTTGCTCAAGGTGGCACCCTGTTTTTGGACGAAATCGAGTCAATGCCGATTCAGGCGCAAATTCGATTACTTAGAGTGTTGCAAGAGCGAGTGATTGAGCGCGTTGGTTCGAATGAACTGTTACCGCTCGATATTCGTGTTATCGCAGCCACCAAAGTTGACCTAAGACAAGCGGCTGAAGAAGGCACATTTCGTCAAGACCTTTACTATCGTCTAAACGTCGTGACCTTAGACTTACCCCCACTACAGGAGCGCAAAGAAGACATCCCCGCACTGTTCCACCATTTTCTGTTGGTTGCTGCTTCACGCTACGGCAAAACCTCCCCTAGCCTCTCTTCTCAAGATCTCGCACAGCTTATGGCTCATGATTGGCCGGGCAATGTACGTGAACTTCGTAATGCTGCCGAGCGTTTTGTTTTATTAGGTAAGCTGATGCAACTCGGTCAAACTACACCCACTGAAAGCACAGCCCTAAGCCTCGCGGAGCAAGTCGCTGAGTTTGAGAAAGCGGCCATCGAAAGTGCATTACTGGAAAACAGCGGCAGCATCAAGCAGACCATGGAGCAATTGAATGTCCCTCGAAAAACTCTCTATGACAAAATGCAACGCTATCAACTAGATAAGGGCCTGTATAAATAAAATGCACCACGTCATTTGTGGTTATCTTTAGCTTGAGCCATACTTTTGCCAAATAAGCAGGCGAGGTCATATTGGTATGGGTGAAAAAACTAAGATACCTATCATTACTGATACTGTGATGGTCGATGGGCACTATCAAGAAGAGCGACGTTCAAGAGAAGATCGACGTAAAATCCGAAAAAAGTGGACGGGGTATGAGCGAAGGGTAGCCGCTGATCCACGATTACAGGCTCGCAAGTCAATTTACGAAGAGGTGTGAAGATTCACACCTCTTGTATTTTGGAGAAAAGTTGCTGTTACTTAGTGATGATTTCTGGCCCCATTAAGGTGGTTGGCAACCACGTTGATACCCAAGGTACGTACGTCACTATGATTAAGAAGAGGAACATTACCCCTACCCATGGCAGCGCCGCTTTCACTACCTGCATCATCGACATCTTCGCCACCCCGGCAGTCACAAATAAGTTGAGTCCGACGGGTGGGGTTATCATGCCAATCTCCATGTTCACTACCATCATGATACCGAGGTGAATTGGGTCGATGCCCAAAGCAATCGCAATCGGGAACACCAAAGGCGCTACGATAATCAGCAGGCCAGATGGCTCCATAAACTGGCCACCAATCAGTAACAAAACGTTGACCACAATTAGGAAAGTAATCGGACCAAGACCCGCTGAAAGCATCGACTCCGTGATCATTTGCGGAATGCGTTCTTCAGTCAGTACGTGTTTCAAAATCAACGCGTTGGCAATGATGAACAGCAGCATGATAGTCAACTTGCCCGCTTCGTATAACGTGTGTTTGGTGTCTTTATGCACGAAGGTTTGGAAGATTTTAACCAGCGCGGGTTTGGTATTTTTCTTATCAGCAAATGGCCCCATGTCTTTGTAGACAAAGTTAGCGATAAAGAACGAGTATACCGCCGCAACGGCAGCAGCTTCCGTCGGAGTAAAAATACCACCGTAGATACCGCCAAGAATGATCACCACCAGCAATAAGCCCCAGCTCGCGTCTTTAGCGGCATCGAAAGTTTCTTGCCAACCGACAAACGGTTGCTTAGGCAGATTCTTAATACGCGCTGCGATGTAGATGGCAATCATCAGCATCACTCCTGCCAGTAGCCCAGGAATCACGCCTCCTAAAAACATCCGTCCTACCGATACGTCAGTTGCTGCTGCGTAAACCACCATGACAATGGAAGGGGGGATCAAAATACCCAACGTCCCCGCATTACAAATCACGCCTGCCGCAAACTCTTTGGAATAACCGTTTTTGATCATCCCTGCGATAACGATACTACCGATTGCCACCACCGTTGCCGGAGACGAACCTGACAGCGCAGCGAACATCATACACGCCACCACCGATGCCATCGCCAGACCGCCACGGAACCAACCAACAATAGCGATGGCGAAACGGATGATGCGCTTCGCAACGCCACCAGTAGACATGAAGCTTGAAGCCAAAATAAAGAAAGGGATCGCTAACAGCGTGTAGTGACCAGCAAAGGCATTAAACAACGTTTGGGCCACCGAAGCCAAAGAGGCGTCCGAGTGCATCAACAGGAAAAGAATACTGGCAAGGCCCAGCGAGACGGCAATTGGTACACCAATCAGCATGAAGCCAATAACCATCAAGAATAACAACAGAATATCCATGATTTATTGCTCCTTACTGTTGGATTTTGAAGACGAACCGCTTGGCATCGGATCGGCGGCTTCGCTAAGTGCTTCTTTCAGCGTTTCCAGCTCTTCTTCCGCTTCATGGCCAGCAATCAAACGGTCGAGTTTGCCCGTGGCGATTTGCCAAGTAATTTGCACAAAACGGAACGTTAGTAACGCCATGCCAAGTGGCAGCGCAAAATAAGGGATAAAGCGTGGCAGTTTCTCATAGCGTTCGCCTTCATTGAGCCAATCTGCTAAGAACTGAAACATCTCTGGCATTGGAATATCGTCGGTTTCATACCATGCGCGTTCTGTTGCAAACGGATACCAATAGTTCCAAGAACCAATCAGAAGTAGAACGGAAAACGCCAAACAGCAAGCAGCGGCTAGAAGTGCAAAAATCTTACGTTTACGCTCCGACACCATATTGATGATCACATCAACACCAATATGAAAATGTTTTTTCACACCGTAAGATGCCCCCACCAACACCATCCACGCAAACATGAATACGGTAAGTTCTAACGCCCATAGAATATTGTCGTTGAAGACATAACGAAAAATTACATTGGCAAAAGTGAGCAGCGTCATCGCACCAAGAAAGAAAGCAATCAGCGTTTCTTCAATGGCATCCGTGATTCGCCCTGCCTTGGCAAAAAAAGTCTGTTCCATAATTACATCACATCATTATTGGGAAAGAATGGCCCTCTCCCATCTCGAAGTACGTGAGGGCCAATAATGTTGTTACTGTTGGTTAGATGCTAAAGCGGCATCAATAAGATCCGTACCAATGTCTTTCTCAAACTTCTTCCATACCGGTTGAAGGGCCGTCACCCACTCTTGGCGTTGCTCAGGTGTCAGAGTACGAACCACACCCCCCGCTTCAATGATGTTGTTCTTATTAGCAAGGTTAACTTCGGTCGATTCCGCATTACGTTGCGCGGTGACTTCTTGAATGATGGTATTGAGTTGCTCACGTTGATCGTCTGGTAGTTTTTTCCAGAAATCGTTCGATGTTACGACTAGATAATCGAGAATGCCGTGGTTAGTTTCTGTAATGCCGTCTTGCACTTCGAAGAACTTCTTACCGTAGATGTTTGACCAAGTGTTCTCCTGACCATCGATAACCTTGGTTTGCAAGCCGCCATACACTTCTTTAAACGACATTTTTTGTGGGTTTGCGCCAAGCTGCTCGAACTGGGCAACCAAAACGTCCGATGCTTGCACGCGGAACTTCAAGCCTTCTGCGTCACTTGGCAACATCAACGGTTTGTTTGCTGACATCTGCTTCATGCCGTTATGCCAGAACGCCAAGCCCTGCAATCCACGACGTTTCATCGCGTTCTTTAGCTTTTCACCTGATTCTGAGTTTTGGAAACGGTCGACCGCTGCCACATCTTCAAACAGGAATGGAAGGTCAAAGATGCGATACTTCTTGGTGAATTTCTCAAACTTAGAAAGAGAAGGGGCAGCGAGTTGAACATCCCCATTAAGCAGCGCTTCCAGCACTTTGTTGTCATCGTAAAGGGTCGAGTTTGGAAAAACCTGCATACAAACTTTGCCGTTCATCTCTTCGTTAACACGTTTTTCCAGTAGCGAAGCAGCAATGCCTTTCGGGTGTTTGTCGGTGTTGGTTACGTGACTGAACTTAATCACGGTTTCACCCGGATCACAGTTTGCAGCAGCGTTAAAACTGGTGACAGCAAGAGCGGATACAGACAAAAGGGTTAGAGGCTTAAACATTATTATTCTCCTTGTTGAATCACATCCCATCCTTTCCATGAGTACCTAAAATGGGTAGAGGGTGATGGGTACGGATGTATGACAAGGAGCAAGTAACAGACCAATTCATTTAAATCATAAATATCATGCACTTATATTCATAGAGATAAAGAATGGGAATTCAGAGGGGTAAAACCCACCCATACAAACCTGAGTGATGGGTGGAAAATGACCCATTTAAGAAGAGCAGCTGATTTCCATTTTCTTGCCCCATTCTGGTGGCAACTTGGCGTAATCATCAAACTCTGGGTGTTCATCGAAAGGGTGCTTTAAAATCTCCGCGAGGCGATTTATTTCGGTGAAGTCCCCAATTTCTGCTTTGTCGATAGCCAACTGAGCCAAGTAGTTACGCAGAATGTATTTCGGATTGACCCGACGCATTCGCTCACAGCGCTGCTCACTTGTTACCACTTCACCTTGCTGATCCACTTCCAACTCACAACGTGCAAGGTACAAATCTACCCATGCGCTCGCCGCATCTCGATCAATACATAAATCGACCACCGCTTGGGGCGCTTGGGTATCAAGATAAGAAAGCTCGCGGAAAAAACGAGTGTAGTCGGTCTTGTTTTGATTTAAGAGTTCAAACATCGCCTCAAACAAACGTCCATCTTCATCCACCTTGGTATGAAGCCCAAGTTTGGCGCGCATCAGTTCGCTGAACTTCTGACTTAAACGAACTTCAAATTGCCCCAATGCGGCTTCTAGATCTTCTCGCTCCACTAGCGGAGATAACGCATGCGCCAATGCGGACAGATTCCAAAGTGCAACTCTCGGCTGTTGATCAAATGCGTAACGTCCTTGGTAATCTGAATGGTTACAAATGTAGTTTGGATCGTAATCGTCAAGGAAACCAAACGGACCATAATCAAAGGTTTGCCCGAGAATCGACATGTTATCGGTATTCATGACGCCATGAGCAAAACCGTAGGCTTGCCAAAACGCAATCATTACAGCGGTTTTATCCACGATAGCCTCAAACATCGCTGCATACGGCTTTTCGGTTTGAACGCACTCTGGGAAATACCACTCAATGACTTTGTCAGCCAACAGTTTTTGCTCGGCCAATTGATTGGTATAGAAAAAATGCTCGAAATGACCAAAGCGGATATGCGTTTCTGCTATGCGGATCAACAGAGCGCCGTATTCCATCTTCTCACGATAAACCGGCGTGTTACTGTCCATCATACCGAGCGCTCTGGTGGTCGGAATACTCAAACCCGCCATGGCCTCGCTACACAAATATTCACGAATAGTAGAGCGTAGCACCGCCCGACCATCACCCATGCGGGAATACGGCGTCAGCCCTGCCCCTTTTAAATGAATATCAAACCAAGTGCCATCTTGGTGCTGAATTTCAGCCAAAAGCAAACCGCGCCCATCGCCCAAATCTGGGTTGTAAACGCCAAATTGATGGCCTGCATATTTCATGGCTAGCGGAGCAAAAGATCCAAATTCTCTTTGCCCGGCAAACACATTCAACAATTCATCATCGGCTTGTCTTGGCAAACCAAACTGCAAAGCCAAATCACGATTCCAAACGACCCAACGCGGATTGTCTAAAGGCTGTGGCGCAACGCGAGTAAAAAATGCAGACGGCAGCTCACTGAAGCGATGGGTGAAATTGACCCCTTCCCAGATGGACATAATGATTCCTTAAGCACAACTTCCTGTTTATGAGTATACGCCGTGTATAACGCCACTTTCAGCCATGAATTGTTCATGGGTATTGCGTATTTTTTGCATAGAAGTAGATAAGAAACGTAATGATAAATAATGACAATGCGAGTTTCTCTACTCTTTACGCGTAGAGAAGCTCGCATTACTAATAAAAGATCATTGTGTTGTTAAAAAGATTAACCAGTTAGCACATTGTCCTCTGGGTACTTGATCAACGTCGGTTCAGGACGAGCTAGCATGTAAGCAAGCGTGAGAGGCCCGATACGTCCGATGATCATCACCACAATCATGATGTATTTACCGGGCTCCGACAACTCTGCAGTTAACCCCGCCGTTAACCCTACTGTGGCAAATGCCGATATAGTTTCAAACATCACTTTATCAAAAGCGGCCTTTTCGGTGATCATCAGCAAAAACATCGCGGTGGTAAGAATCGCGCCACTGACAACAATGATCGCCAGCGATTTAGTCACCGTTGACCAGTTCACGGTACGTTTGAAGATCACCACGTGTTTCTTCTGGCGAAGAAATGCCCACGTCGCTATAAACGCAACAGCAAAAGTAGAGACCTTGATACCACCGCCGGTTGAGGTTGAGCCTGCGCCAATCAACATGAGCACAATCATCACCAGCAAGGCTGGTTGAGTGAACTGTGCAAGATCTACGCTATTAAAGCCCGCAGTACGTGCACTTGCTGATTGAAAAAACGCCGCTAACCATTTCCCTGCTATCGGTAGAGATTCCATCGTGTTGGGATTATGTCTTTCCAGAAGCCAGAACAATAGCGTACCAACAATAAGCAGCACTGGTGTCGCGATCAGCATAATCTTTGTGTGTAATTGCAAAAAGTGAAAGCCACGACGCCAATGCAGCCACAAATCACCAATAACGGTAAAGCCTAAGCCACCGAAGATAAACAGCCCCGCAAGTGTGAAGATAACCACAGGGTCATTCACAAAGCTCATCATATTGTCAGAAAACAGTGCAAACCCTGCATTGTTAAACGCCGAGATAGAGTGGAAAAGCGCGTAGAACATCCCCGTCTGCCATCCCATTTCTGGAATCCAGCGGAATGAAAGAAAGAGGAAGCCTATCATCTCAGCCACCAAAGCAAAGGTAACGATACTTTTTACCAATCGACGTAAGTTAACTTGGCGATCTTGCCCTAACGCTTCTTTCGCCAGACCTTGTTGACGCAAACTTAGACGTACTCCAAACATATAGAGCAAAACCGCAGATAACGTCATTTGGCCCAATCCACCAATTTGCATCAAGCACATTAGCAAAATTTTGCCCGCCAACGTAAAGTGCTGTCCCGTATCGACAACACCTAACCCCGTCACACTGATCGCAGAGGTTGCGGTAAATAGCGCATCCGTCATGGACAACCCCGTCACGGAGAATACGGGCAATGTCAACAGCACCGCCGATGGTAATAGCACACCAAGAAAACTCAGCAATATAATGCGCGGCTCGCTGCCTTTCGCTTTATCTCGTTTGCTCTCTGGGACGTAAAAGACACCTCTCTGATAAAAGTGCTTCATAATGATCGCAGCTTGCTCGCTAATTTGTCTTGTGGGCCAACCACGATAATCAAGTCGCCGATTTCAAGCATCGTACTCAATTCTGGCGCTTTGGTAATTTCTGGACCACGTTTAAAGCCTAGCACCTGTACACCTTCCTCTTTAAACAGCGCCAATTCGCCTAACGTTTTTCCCATCCACCGTGAGCCAATCACAAACTCTGTCATGGCGAGTCCACTGCCTAGTGGGTGAAATTCCAATACACGTTGATCAAGCATTTTACGCGCAACTCGAATACCCATATCACGCTCTGGCATAATGATGTGATCTGCGCCAATCTTCTGCAAAACGCGGGCTTGAAAGCGATCATTGGCTTTCACCCAAACCGATTTCACCCCTGCCTCTTTGGCAATCAAGGTGGCGAGGATGCTGGCATTAACATCAGCACCAATGGCGATCATAACCATGTCATAATCATCCAGCTTTAGCTCCGCAACCGTCTCTTCATGAGTACAGTTAGCCACGAGCGCTTGGCTCACAAAACTGGCGGCTTCTTTCACTCGATCTTCGTTAATGTCTACTGCTAAAACTTGAGAGCCGGAATCTTGCAGTTCTTTACATACAGCCAAGCCGAAACGCCCCAGACCTATTACCGCAAATTGCTTATAACCCGTTTTCATTCATGCCTCGTTTATGCGTTTAATAGCAGGCGCGAAAGTCTGTGCCTATTCCCTATCATCGGCAAACAAGACGACAAGAAATTGACAAAAGATTAACTCAAACTTTCCGCACATTCTTTCTACAGCGTAAGACACAATGACAATTTTTTCATAGTTAACCGCTGCTAAATCAACAAAATACCCAGTCGCCTCACAGTTAGACCGTTGCCGAACTCATCAATGTGACCGAAAAATCCGCACATAAATTGGTGTTAATTCGGATACGTAAGCTCCCAGCTTGTTACGCAGCAACCATTGCTAAGAGTAAGGGATAGATTGCAAATAAAAAAACCGCATCGAAATGCGGCTTGTTTTTATTTGAGATCTCAACGAAAGGGATTCACACGGAACTAGTTCGCGTTAGGCTTTTCATCGTTGTCGCGACGAGAACGCTGATCTTGTGGCTTGCGTTTGTTCTTCGGTACGTAGTTCAGGATCGAAATCGGTACTGGTTTTCTTGGTGCAAAGCCTTCGATTTCCACACGCTCTAGCAGGTGGCCAAGGCGGCTTTCAATCATGCATAGATTTTTGAAATCGTCTTTTGATACCAATGAAATGGCTTCACCTTGCGCACCAGCACGTCCGGTACGACCAATACGGTGTACATATTCATCCGCAGGGAAAGGCAAATCGTAGTTGATGACCACTGGTAAGTTATCAATATCAATACCGCGCGCCGCCACGCCTGTTGCCACTAGGTATTGAATTTCACCCGCTTTAAATTGCTCAATCAACTCTTGGCGAACACGTTGGTTGCGACCACTGTGGAAGGCTTCTGCCACAATGCCACGCTTTTCTAGCTGAGTAACCAGCTTCGCCGCACCGTGTTTAGTTTCGATAAACACCAACACTTGCGACCAGTTGTTCTGAGTCAGCATGTGGCTCAATAACGACGATTTCATGTCTTTATCGACGGTGGTGATCCATTGCTTGATGTTTGATTTCGATGCGCTGTGCTTAGCAATCGTGATTTCTTCTGGGTCGACAATCGCGTTCTTGGCCAAATCGCGAACTGGATTCGATAACGTTGCAGAAAACAGCAGACTTTGCACGTCCTCAGGCAAACAATCAACGATCTTATCAATCGCATCGATGAAGCCCATATCCAGCATCTTGTCCGCTTCATCCAGCACCAGCATTTCCACTTCATCAAAGTGAATGGCGCGCTGGCCATAAAGGTCAATCAAACGACCAGGTGTACTTACGACAATATCAACGCCTTCAATCAGTGCTTGTTTTTGCGGGGCGTAATCCACACCACCAAACATCGCCATTGAACGAAGTGGTAAGTTCTTACCGTACGCTTCAATGCTCTGATGAACCTGAAGTGCGAGCTCACGCGTTGGGGTTAAGATGATCGCGCGTGCACGCTTTTTACGTTGCGTTTCCCCTTTACTGAGTTTTTCTAAAATCGGCAATACAAAGCTCGCCGTTTTACCGGTGCCCGTTTGCGCTGCCGCAATCAGATTGCTACCACGCAGAACAATTGGAATCGCTTTTTGTTGGATAGAAGTCGGTTTTTCATAACCCAGCGCCAACACTGCATCAGTGATTGGTGTGCTTAAACCAAGCTTAGAAAATGGCATAGAAACGTCTCAACAGAGGAAATGGGCGCGTAGTGTATCAGAATCCGTACTAAGTAACAGACCCATTCCTCTGCACTTCATCCCCCACATTCAATAAACAAATTCTATCCTATTAATAAGGCATTCTATTGTTGCAGCGTGATGATGTATTCGCGACTTCACGTTTCTGATTCCCGAACCTCGCTATGCTGATGAGGTGTAGATTACTGGAAAAATCATGGACATTTTACTACTCGTTGGATTGATCGCGCTCAATGGCGTGTTTGCCATGTCTGAAATTGCGTTAGTCACCGCCAAAAGTGGCCGCCTAAAAAAGATTGCTGAACACAGCTCGCCTGCTCGTCTCGCCCTGCAACTAAAAAACAATCCAACGCTATTTCTCTCTACGATTCAAATCGGCATCACTGTGATAGGCATTCTTAGCGGGATCTTTGGAGAAGCCACATTATCTGTTCCTTTTGAGCACTGGCTCGTTGCCCAAGGGCTGGAGAGCGAAATCGCGACCGTGCTTGCCACCTCTACGGTTGTTATCCTCATTACCTACTTTGCGATTGTCATTGGCGAGCTGGTTCCGAAGCGCTTTGCCCAAAACAACGCTGAGCACATCGCCATTATCGTTGCCTACCCTATTCATTGGCTAGCCAAGCTCACCACCCCATTTGTGATACTTCTGACCCGTTCCACCGACGCCTTGCTCATGTTATTCGGTCAAAATGGCAATAGTGAGGCGGTAACAGAAGAAGATATCTTTGCCGTAGTCAGCGAAGGATCAGAATCCGGTGCGATTGAGCCTCAAGAACAACTGATGATAAGAAATTTACTGCTACTGAATGACCGCCTCGCTCTATCGTTGATGACACCAAGATGTGACATTCACTTTCTCGATGTGGATCAACCGATTGACTCTATTCTCAAACATTTGCGCCAAACTCAACACTCCGTTTGGCCGGTATGCAAAGGTGGGCTCGACAAAATCATTGGCACCATTTCCTCCAAAGCCCTGCTGGATGAATACGATCACCTCTCCATCACTCGTCTGGGTAAGCTCGTCAAAAGGCCACTTTTTGTCCCTGAATCCATGAAAGGCCTACCATTGCTTAATCATATGCAGCAAACCAGCACCGAAATGGTCTTTATCGTTGATGAGTATGGGGATGTACAAGGCTTGGTGACCCACTATGATTTGCTGAAATCCATCGCGGGAGAACTGGGCATGGCACCCCAGCAAATTTGGGCGAAGAAACAAAAAGACGGCAGTTGGCTAATGGACGCATTAATCCCTCTCAATGAACTGAAGCACAAGCTCGCGCTTAGTCACATTGAAGGGGAAGAAAGTGAAGGCTTCCAGACACTTAATGGTTTGCTTACCTGGTTGCTTGGCCGAGTACCCAAACAAGGAGAGATAGTCGTATACCAAGAGTGGCGCTTTGAGGTACTGCACGTACGAAACCACCGCATCATACAGGTAAGAGTAACCGAAACTGAGCCAGTGAAAGAGGCGGAGCTTGAGCACGGATAGAATAGCCTCCGTACTGGAGGCTATTCTATTATCGAGGAAGAACATATTTCGGCTAAACAATCACCACTCGGCAATACAAAGTCGGCTTTTCACACCACGAATTTGTAATCCCATAGCCTCAAATACCTGTTCAAAATCCTGACAAGAGGCTGGGATGTTAGGTAAAGACAACGATGCTTCAGTAAAAAACGACTGGTTTAGGGTGCCTGATTCACCCCATGCCAACTCCCACCAATCCAAAATGCGTTGCTTTGAGGTATTCAATCGAGACACTGCAGGAAGCCGATCACGCTTGTTTAAATTTTCCGTTTTGGAGGTTGGTAGAAGATTCCATTTATCATTGTTCGGCCAATATGCAAAAGGCAAACAATGATCGACGTGATATTCATTGCGTAACTTACGACCGCTCCAAACACTGATTATCTCAGATTGACTAGAGCGCAATTCTTCTACCCTCTTGCGCACGGTGCGAGTGTCGTGGTCTTTATCAATCCAAACCAAACAATCGTGATACGTTTGTAGTGTGATTCCTCGTTCTTGGTTTGAGCTGAAACGCTGCATTTCAAGAATCCATTGGTTAACCACCAGCGGCTCAATCCAAGAGTGATAGAGCCTAAAGCAATCCCACAAACTCTCATCAAGAACAAATTGGCCATAGCTTTCAAGAAAAGTCCCATCAATAACGATCGAGTCTTTATGCTTCTTCGAGGAACGAACCATTTCGAAATACGGGTTCGATTTATCACCTTGATAAGTGTAAGTCACTGGCCCGTCTTTTATGGTTTTTAAGCTGTCTTTGATCGCTTTGTCTAAAGCCACTACATCATCCCCAAAGAAAGCAGTACCAATCGCTAAATCATCAGGGCTCAAGTGAAAAAGCTTCCCCCAACCATCAGGCTTAATAAAACCAAGCCCTTTTGATGCATTGGAACTTTGCTGAATATTTTCTTTGTCGATGAGACGCTTAAACTGACGAATCCAATACAGACCAACCAACCCAAGAGGAATCGCAACCCTGCCATCAGTCCGATCAATCACTGCTCCTGAGTGTGCGTCAGCAATACGCAATAAGGTTCTCAGTAACGCTAACTTATAAGTGGCGGATTTTGAATCATTAACAATGATATGACGCACTTTGTTTAGGTCACCTGAGCCATCATCAGGTAAAGACATCACGACAGTTTGCCAGTACACATTATCTCGTTTGAGCTGATCGTCACTTTCAGATATGTGCCTCACCATAAGAGCACTGTTCTTTGAAAGTTGTTCTAACTCTTGAACGGAGACTGGGTAAGCTTTTCTCCCATCAGTAAACTCGCCATGACGAAGACTAATCACCAACCGTCCGTTGGGCGCTAGCAAGTTGGAGAGCTTACGAAAGGCACGCTCACGATGAGAGGTTGCAAGATGCATCCAGACTGCGCTAACCAAAATCAGGTCAAAACGCAGTCCCAGATTCGTCGTCTTCTCAAGTACTGGTAACGCATCATCTAGCCAAGTAACAGCATCTCCCGTCAAAGACTTTCCTTGCTGCAGCAAAGCCGCGGCTGGCTCAATAGCAATGACTTCACAGCCTTGCACTGACATCCACTTAGCATCTCGGCCAGAACCCGCCCCAACATCTAGGACACGGTCGCCAGAATGAGGCCAAAAGGCTGACCATTCCGCATGCACTTTTTCGAATGTTGTCGAGTTGTATTGCTCCGCTAATGAGCTCGCATTTTGGTTATAGAAACTAGAAGTTGAGGACATAAAGGTAAGACTGCAATTAAACTAAACACATAGTAAGTGCTATTGATTGCAAAGACTAGAAGGTAGTGCAAAAGTTGTAGGGAACGTTACGCTAAAAAGTATGGTGACCAAAAACGACAAAACCCCGATAGCTCATTGAGCTATCGGGGTTTCTAAATAAATGGCACGCCCTGCAGGATTCGAACCTGCGACCACATCCTTAGAAGGGACGTGCTCTATCCAGCTGAGCTAAGGGCGCGCTACAGGAGGGATTATACGAGTTCAACCGCTTAAATCAACGGGTTTTCGTAACATTCTGATCTGAATGTCTAAAAAAAGGCCAATGATGCGAAAAATGTTCAAAAGAACCCCAAGGCAAACGTTTGCTTATGGATGTTAAATCCATTTTCTGCGACAATGCGCTGCAAATAATTAGCCTTCTTATTTAAAAAGGAAAGTCATGACTGCTCAAAATATAGATGGAACTCTTATTTCCCAAACTGTTCGATCAGAAGTTGCAGCACGAGTGAAAGCTCGCGTTGAGGCTGGCCTTCGCGCTCCTGGTCTTGCGGTTGTTCTTGTTGGTGAAGATCCTGCTTCGCAAGTTTACGTTGGCAGTAAGCGCCGTGCGTGTGAAGAAGTTGGCTTTATCTCTAAGTCTTTTGACCTTCCTGCGACCACTTCGGAAGAAGAGTTGTTGTCTCTGATTGACGAGTTAAACAACGATGCAGAAATCGATGGCATTCTAGTTCAGTTGCCTCTTCCTGCGGGTATTGATACAACGCACGTTCTTGAGCGTATTCACCCAGAAAAAGACGTGGATGGCTTCCACCCTTATAACGTTGGGCGCTTAGCCCAGCGCATTCCTAAACTGCGCTCTTGTACGCCAAAAGGCATCATTACCCTACTCGATCGTTACAACATTGAGTTACGTGGCAAGCACGCGGTCGTGGTTGGCGCATCGAACATTGTTGGCCGTCCAATGACGCTAGAGTTGCTACTTGCAGGTTGTACAACAACAACGTGTCACCGCTTTACCAAAGACCTAGAAAGCCATATACGCCAAGCCGATGTGGTTGTGGTCGCCGTTGGTAAACCAAACTTCATTCCTGGTGAGTGGATTAAGAAAGGCGCCGTGGTCGTTGATGTTGGTATTAACCGCCTTGAATCTGGCAAGCTAGTCGGAGACGTGGAATATGATAAAGCGCGTGAAAGCGCAAGCTTCATTACTCCAGTACCAGGTGGTGTTGGTCCAATGACCGTTGCAAGCTTGATTGAGAATACGATGCTGGCTTGCGAGCAGTTCCATACGAAGAAATAGATTCGAGATTCGAGATTCGAGATTCGAAGAAATGAAAAGGGTTGACGAGAAGCGTCAACCCTTTTGTTTTTGAGGGAGCAAGAAGATGCGTCTGAGCCAAAACTGTCTTCCTCTACCCTCTCGAAGCGAAGCGTTCCCGATACCAGAAACGCAGCGCTCTAATATGTTAAAGGCTCAAAATCACGCCAGCGATTGATGCACTCATCAAGTTCGCCATTACGCCCGTGGCAATAGCTTGGAAGCCGTATTGAGAAATTCAACTTAGAATGTGATGCGGTCAGCTAAGTGACTTACCGCCAGTGCGAAGTAGTAAGAGCGGTTCCACTTCATCAACACATTGTAGTTGTTGTACACCAAGTAAGTACGACCGTTTTCATCGTCGGGCATGATTAGCCACGCTTTGATGTCTTCGTCCAACTTAGGTAATGGGCTGCCATCGTATTTGGTGATACCAAGCTTGCTCCACTCTTGCAGGTATTTGCCTTTCTCTTCTCCGCGGCCTTCAAGATTGTGGTCGATACCGTGTGGCACCTTCACCTGACGACCCCACGTGAACTTGTCGTCCCAACCCGATTCGCTTAGGTAGTTCGCGGTAGAAGCAAACACGTCCGCTTCTGATTGCCAGATGTCTTTCTTACCATCGCCATTGCCATCTGCGGCAAAGCGTAGGAATGAGCTTGGCATAAACTGACACTGGCCCATCGCACCTGCCCAAGAGCCTTTGAAACTCTCTAACCCAATATGGCCTTCATCTAGAATTTGCAGCGCTGCCATGGTTTCTTTACGGAAGAACTCTTCACGACGACCTTCAAATGCCATGGTCGATAGCGCATCGATCACGCGGAAATTACCGGTGAACTTACCGAAGTTACTTTCCACGCCCCACAGTGCGACAATAAAGCGCGGTTGCACGCCATATTCGTCACCAATGCGCTTTAACTCTGCGTAATGCTCTTTGTACAATTGCTTCGCTTGCTTTACCTTCCATTCCGGTACCGCCCGAGGAATGTACTCATCCAACGTCAGTTTCTTTTCCGGTTGATTTCGGTCTGCATTAACCGCACGAGGTTTGTATTCAACATTAGCAAAAGCGGCACTGATCACCTGTTCAGAGATGCCTTTAGCACGCGCTTCTGTACGCAATTTATTGAGGTACTCCTCAAAGCCCTCATTACTTGCAAACGCTGAAGTACATATGCCAACACTGAGCATCGTTGCCAATATCTTTTTCATATTGCCCTCCTTGAGTAAGGCAGTATTCTCAGATGAAAAACGGACTTACTGTTCGCCTTTCTGCTGAGTTTTTTGTTCTTTGTATTTTTCTAGTAGGTTTTCTGGCGGAGGTGGTAATTGCAAAAAGAAGCCTTCATTCTGTAATGATGCCTTCACTTTCTCGATATCAACTTGCGCCAAAGTGCGACCATCAAGTTTGATCGTCATGACTGGCATAGGCTTACCGAACATTTGCATTAACGTGTCAGGAACCTGTGAAAAATCGTCTTTTTTCGGGATATAAAGATAAGCGCCTTCTTTTTTTGCGCTTTTATAAATAGAACAAAGCATGACAAGCCTTTTGTGCTGATTTATCCGCTTTTAGCGCGGATTTTGTTGAAAACGTAAAATTCTCGCAAACTTAATAGCAAATTTGAGATTAAATCTCGGATTTGCCCGCTTGAGAACTTGCTGCGTCAGAGGATGGAATATAACATGACAGACCTAGTTTAAGGCAACGCTCTTTCAATAAAGGCAAGTAGTCCACGATGACCCATACACCAGACCTTAAAGGTAGCAGTTTTACTTTGTCAGTTTTACACCTTTCTGATAATGAGGTCGAAAAAACTGTCGATTTTTTGCAAGAAAAGGTTTCTCAAGCCCCTTCTTTCTTCGCATCCGCTCCTTTGATTATCAATATAGCAAAAGTCGAAGGCGATATTGATTTCAGGGCGCTGAAACAAGGGATTGCTGACGCCGGGTTTATTCCTGTCGGGGTTACGGGTTGCAAAGATAAGCGCGTTCAAAATCTTGCCTCAGAAGCTGGCTTTGCGATTATGTCTGCAAGCAAGTCGCCGACTCAAGCTCCAGCTAAAATCGCCCCGACAAAAGTGGTTCGCACCCCCGTCCGTTCGGGTCAGCAAGTCTACGCTAAAGATGGCGACTTAGTGGTACTCGCGCACGTCAGTGCTGGTGCAGAGGTGATAGCAGATGGCTCTATCCACATTCATGGCACCCTACGTGGACGTGCGATTGCCGGAGCGAGCGGGCAGCAAGAAGCTCATATTATTTGTCACGATTTACAAGCTGAACTGGTTTCCATTGCTGGCGATTACTGGTTGAGCGATCAAATTGAGAGTGAGTATTGGCAAAAGAAAGTAATGATCAGTAAAGCCGAAGAATCATTACGTCTGGAAGCACTCACTATTTAGTCTAAAAAGGAAATAAAATGGCACGCATTATTGTAGTAACGTCTGGTAAAGGTGGCGTTGGTAAAACCACTTCAAGCGCAGCCATCGCCTCAGGTCTGGCTCTTAAGGGCAATAAGACTGCGGTGATCGATTTTGATATCGGTTTGCGTAACCTCGATCTGATCATGGGTTGTGAGCGCCGCGTCGTGTATGACTTTGTAAATGTCATCAACGGTGAAGCAACGCTAAACCAAGCGCTGATTAAAGATAAGCGCACGGATAACTTATTCATTCTTCCCGCTTCACAAACACGTGATAAAGACGCACTCACCAAAGATGGTGTACAACGCGTGTTCACTGAACTCGGTGAAATGGGCTTTGACTTCATCATCTGTGACTCACCAGCGGGTATCGAGCAAGGTGCTCTAATGGCGCTATACTACGCAGATGAAGCGATTGTAACGACCAACCCTGAAGTCTCCTCTGTTCGTGACTCTGACCGTATTCTGGGCATTTTGGATTCTAAGTCACTGCGCGCGGAGCAAGGCCTTGAGCCTGTGAAACAGCACCTGTTGCTGACTCGCTATAATCCAGCTCGCGTTAACCAAGGTGAAATGCTGAGTGTACAAGACGTCGAAGACATTCTTCATATTCCTTTGTTAGGCGTGATTCCTGAAAGCCAAGCGGTACTGAACGCATCAAACAAGGGCGTACCCGTTACTTTCGATGAAAATACGGATGCAGGCATGGCGTACACTGATACCGTAGAGCGCCTTCTTGGTAGCGAGGTTGAATTTCGTTTCCTTACTGAGGAGAAGAAAGGACTCTTTAAACGACTGTTCGGAGGCTAGACATGTCACTATTAGAATTTTTCCGCCCTCAGAAAAAAACATCGGCCAGTTTAGCTAAAGAACGTTTGCAAATCATCGTTGCTGAGCGCCGCAGCCAGAACGACCCTGCGCCTTCTTATCTGCCTCAATTGAAAGAGGACATTCTGAAGGTGATCAGCAAATACGTCGCGATTGATCCAAACATGGTCGATCTGACATTTGAACACAAAGACGATGATATCTCAGTTCTTGAGTTGAATGTAAAACTGCCAGACGACGAGAAATAAACCACTTTTCGACTTTGCTTTGAGTGCCCTCCTCTTCGTCATTCTGGACAGCGAGGAGCGAGCGTGATTCAGAATCTATTACCAGAGTGCTCGAATTGGGAGATATGATTTTGGCTTCAAAGCGGGCGGTGAGTAGATTCCTAGTCTCACTTAGGTTCGCTGGAATGACCCACTATCTCCCCGTCATTCTGGACAGCGAGGAACGAGCGTGATTCAGAATCTATTACCAGAGTGCTCGAATTGGGAGATAGGATTTTGGCTTCAAAGTGGGCGGTGAGTAGATTCCTAGTCTCACTTAGGTTCGCTGGAATGACCCACTATCTCCCCGTCATTCTGGACAGCGAGGAAAGAGCGTGATTCAGAATCTATTACCAGAGTGCTCGGATTGGTGAGATAGGATTTTGGCTTCAAAGCGGGCGGTAAGTAGATCCCTAGTCTCACTTAGGTTCGCTGGAATGACCCACTATCTCCCCGTCATTCTGGACGGCGAGGAACGAGCGTGATTCAGAATCTATTACCAGAGTGCTCGGATTGGTGAGATAGGATTTTGGCTTCAAAGTGGGCGGTAAGTAGATCCCTAGTCTCACTTAGGTTCGTTGGAATGACCCACTATCTCCCCGTCATTCTGGACAGCGAGGAACGAGCGTGATTCAGAATCTATTACCAGAGTGCTCGGATTGGTGAGATAGGATTTTGGCTTCAAAGTGGGCGGTGAGTAGATCCCTAGTCTCACTTAGGTTCGTTGGAATGACCCACTATCTCCCCGTCATTCTGGACAGCGAGGAACGAGCGTGATTCAGAATCTATTACCAGAGTGCTCGGATTGGTGAGATAGGATTTTGGCTTCAAAGCGGGCGGTGAGTAGATTCCTAGTCTCACTTAGGTTCGCTGGAATGACCCACTATCTCCCCGTCATTCTGGACAGCGAGGAACGAGCGTGATTCAGAATCTATTACCAGAGTGCTCGAATTGGTGAGATAGGATTTTGGCTTCAAAGCGGGCGGTGAGTAGATTCCTATTCTCACCCAGGTACTTGCGTTTCAGCTAGAATGACTCGGCGGCTTAGCCTTATCAAAATGAGTACCTCAAGCAAAATACAAATGCGTGTTACAAAAAAGGTTGGCAACATTGCCAACCTTTTTAATTTGTACTTACTTCAGCACCTTGTTCATCTTCTCGCCGAGAAGTTCAAGGCGCCAACCTTGCATCACATCTGGCAGTCTCGCTGGATCGCGGTCTTTCTTCCATACCCAGCTGATGATCTGATTGATTTGCTTCTTCGAGGCCAAAAATTCCGTCGCCAGGCCCGACTTTTGTGAAGCCACCTTCACCACATCTTTCAGGTTCTTGAAGATTTGTTTGTAACCTGGGTAATCCATCAAACGCTCAATTGACGCTGGGTAGTCTTCCGCCGGGGTTTGCTTAGCCTTCTTCACCATCGCGGCAATTCTTGCGCCATGACGATTCACTGCGCGTGGGTCAATATCCTCCGCTTCCATTTTCTTGAAGCTGGTTAACCCAAGACGAGCTACCGTTAGCAAGTCTCCTTCTTTGAAGATGAAGTTCAACGCCAAGTCGCGTTTAAGTGCTTCACGGTAACGCCATGTCGCTAAAGGTTTTAACACTGCAAGCTCTGATGGTTTTAGCTGCCATGCACCTTTAATATCGAGGTAGGCGTTTTCTTCGTTGATTTCACGAATGCGCTTAGAGACCAGCGAGTCACTTTCTTGTTGTACCGCTTCCCACCAGCCCGCTTCTGTTACACGATCAAAGAGCTTTTCATAAAGTGGTAAGAGATAATGAACGTCTGCCGCCGCATAATCTAGCTGCTTTTGAGTCAGTGGACGTGCCATCCAATCGGTTCGTGATTCACTTTTATCGAGCTCGATGCCTAAGTATTCGTTCACCAACGTGGCAAAGCCCGTCGATAAGCCGTGACCAAGAAATGCCGCCATAAGCTGAGTATCAACCATGGGAAATGGTGTACAGCCAAACGCATTTTGGAATACTTCTAAATCTTCACCACAAGCATGCAGCACTTTCAACACAGAGGTATCTTTTAATAACTCGGTGAATGACGTCATATCCGTCAATTCAGTTGGGTCGATCAAAGAAAGTTGTTTGCCGTCGAAAAGCTGGATCAAACCTAGCTGTGGATAGTACGTCCTTACTCGAACAAATTCGGTATCCAACATAACAACGTCTGCTTCTCTGGCTTGAGCACAAACTTCTTCTAGGTCTTTGTTTTTAGTGATGATCTGATAATTCACATACTTCTCGCTATAAAAAATGCCAGCAAAACGCTGGCATTCTAACACTATTTGGCAATAAATGATTGCTGCACAAAGAATTCGACTTACGCGCTCTTCTTCGCGAGCTCTGCATCGTTCTCTTCACGTAGTACTCGGCGAAGGATTTTACCTACGTTGGTCTTTGGCAAATCATCACGGAATTCCACCAATTTAGGGATCTTGTAGCCCGTTAGGTGTTGGCGACAGTGCGTGATCAACTCGTCTTTGGTTAGGCTAGGGTCACGTTTGACAACGTAGATCTTAACCAATTCACCAGACACTTCGTGTGGATGACCAATCGCCGCAACTTCCAATACTTTACCGTGCAGCGCAACCACATCTTCGATTTCGTTCGGGTACACGTTAAAGCCAGACACAAGAATCATGTCTTTCTTACGGTCAACAATGTGTAGGAAGCCTTCGTCATCAAACTTAACGATATCACCCGTCGATAGCCAACCATCTTCATTGATCACTTCTTTAGTGGCTTCAGGACGCTGCCAGTAACCTTGCATAACCTGTGGGCCACGAACTTGAAGTTCTCCCGTCTCGGTGTTTGCTAATGGGTTACCTTCTTCATCAACGATACGTACTTCTGTTGATGGCACCGGCAAACCGATAGAACCGTTGTACTCCACTAAATCATGCGGGTATGCCGCGACCAATGGCGAACATTCCGTTAGGCCGTAGCCTTCTAGCAGATAACAACCTGTTGTCTTTTGCCATCTTTCAGCAACCGCGCGTTGCACCGCCATACCACCACCTACAGCGAGACGAAGATTGCTGAAATCCAACTCATGGAAATCTTCATTATTCACCAGTGCGTTAAACAGAGTGTTTACACCGGTAATCGCCGTGAATGGGTATTTCTGTAGCTCTTTAACAAAGCCAGGAATATCACGCGGGTTAGTGATCAGCAGGTTATTCCCACCCATCTCTACAAATAATAAACAATTCACTGTCAGCGCAAATACATGATATAGCGGCAGTGCAGTAACCACTAACTCACGACCAGGAGACAAGACTGGGCCGTATGCGCCTTTCGCCTGCATCACGTTTGCGATCATGTTGCGGTGTGTCAGGATCGCGCCTTTTGCTACGCCTGTTGTACCACCGGTATATTGCAGAAATGCAATATCATCGCCTGACATAAAGGGTTTCACGTACTGAAGACGACGACCTTTGTGCAACGCTTTACGCATTGAGATTGCCCCCGGCAGATCGTACTTAGGCACCATGCCCTTCACGTACTTGACGACGAAGTCAACCAGTGTGCCTTTAGCACGTGGCAGCATTTGACCAAGACTGGTTAAAACCACATGCTTCACTGATGTGTTTTCAACGATTTGCTCGAGTGTGTTCGCGAAGTTAGAAACGATAACGATCGCCGTTGCACCTGAGTCATTTAGCTGATGCTCTAGCTCTCGAGGAGTGTAAAGTGGGTTCACATTCACTGCGATACAACCTGCACGCAAAATACCAAACAGCGCAACTGGGTATTGCAGCAAGTTAGGCATCATTAACGCAACTCGGTCGCCTTTTTTCAGCTTAAGTTCGTTTTGCAGGTATGCAGCAAATGCGCGGCTACGCTCTTCCAGCTTGCGGAAGGTCATCACCGAGCCCATATTCATGAATGCTGGTTGGTCTGCGTATTTTTGTACAGACTGCTCGAACATTTCTACCAAAGACTCATATTGCTCTGGATTGATGGTTTCAGGTACGTCACTTGGATAACGTGAAAGCCATGGTTTATCCACGATGTTACTCCTCGTTTATAACTGGCTAAAAATAGCGTCTTTTTAATTTTGAACACTATTACAGCACAGCAAACGTGCTTGAGCACGTAACTCTCAAACACTTGTTTAGATTTTGTTAACTACACCAAGAATCCGCTCTGCGACCTCGAGTGCTTGCTCTAAGTGACAGTGATGTCCACCGACGACAGAGACTACTTTTGGCAGGTTCTCGCCCCAATCAACTTGGTTAGACTGTAAATGTTGGAATCCTTTATCACCCAGTATGATCAGATGAGGGCAACGTATCTGACTGGTTATTGCGTTTGCGTGCTCTTGCGCCATACGATAAAGCGACGCACATTTCAGCTTAGCGTCATGCCGCCAGAACCATTTGTCTTCTCGACATTCTGTTCCGCGCTCAACAATTGGCATTAATTGGTCTGCCGTTAAATGATTCGTTTGCATTCGCAGCTTTAACGCCAGGTCGAAAGAAGCGATGGCCCTGTTCGACTTACTCTGTTGTCGATGCCGACTCAGTACACCATCCCGCAAACGCTGCAGGCTATTGTCGGGGGGTTCTGATAGCGGACCCGCCCCTTCAATTTGCACCAGCGCTTCAACCCGCTCAGGAAACGCTGCACTATAACAACTTGCAATCAAAGCACCAAGCGAATGCCCTACTAACATCAGTCTGTTTGATGATAATTTGTCCAACAACTGGTGCAAGTCGTCAATATAGTCATGAAAAGGATAATAATTGTCGTAAGATTTATGGCTGGATAAACCATGACCAAACAGGTCAATCGCTAACAAATGAATATTAGGGTTGAGCTGATGTAGCCTTTCCATCAACACTTTAAAGCTACCTGCGTTATCCATCCACCCATGAAGAAAAACAACTGACAGTTCAGTTCGTTCAACACTTCCAACTTCAAGGGCGGCCATCGTTCCCGCTGGGAGCTCAAATCGACGCTCGTTGATCACTGACTATTTCACCTGCTTGATGATTTTTCCGTCTTGAGGAAAATCTGCACGCATCATGCGACAGTTGATGGAATAACATGGGTAAAAATACGTTGGCGTATCGTAAGTGCGCACTCGCTCTTCAATCTTCCACAAACGATAGCCATCTCCGTGCATCACTGGGAAAATATAATCGTGTTCACCTATCTTGCCTTTCTCTTCTCCCTCACCTTTACCAACAACGGTAATTAGGCGACCTTTGCTAAAAGCGACGGGCTCAAGATAACCATCAAAATAAACCGCGAAACGACCTAGTGGCTCTTTGTTGAGATCGGGCTTACCGGATTTGCTGATAGGAAGGTTAACGATTTCGAGACGAGTTTGATTTTTCAGGTTATCGACTTTTGCAATAACACCACCAAGGCGAACATCATTTGCTGCTTGCCCTTGATCCTGGGCAAAGGTTTTGTAATCGGTCAAAACCTGCTCAGTGCTTGCGCTCAGCTCTTCAGGAAGCGAGCTACAGGCAGAAAGCCAAAATGCTGCAACGATAACCGGAAAAATGCGTCCAGAAAATTTCATAAACCACCACTATTAATTTGTTTGTCAGACATAGATATCGACACCAAACAATTGATCGAGTTCCTCTTTTTTCGCTCGATTCATGATATCCATATACTCTTCCATTGCCTTACGCCCACGTCCTTCTGGGAGGTCGTATTGGACTTGAGCTCGATGAATTTGAGACTCATCCACTTGCTTTATGGAATGCGCTACCGCGTTTGCTACCTTGGATGGATGGCCTACGGGCTGGTTGTTTTTGGCTTTCTTTACCTTGCCATTTTTAGCGACTTTATTGGTGCGGTTGGCACCTGGTATTAGCGCGGAAGGTAAACCATTAATCGATGCCATAACGCTCCATAAAAAGGCAGGGTAAACGCCCTGCCTTTTGTCATGCTAATTACTCGCGCCCCGGAAGCTTCTTCCACGTCACATTATCACGTAGATAAACCGGGCTCGATTCTTCTACTGGCACGGTATTACCTTTCGCCAGCTCTTGTTGTGCGAGAATCACAATGTCTTGTGAATCTGGGTAAAGGACTTCACTGCCCGTGACGCTAAATGGCAGGCCAGCAAGTTCAGCTTGATACGCCTCCCAACCCGTACCTGCAGTGGTCCATGTTTTATCGTCTGCTTGTACTTCTTCTGTTAGGCGTCCTGGCGGAATCACGCATTCTGCATCCACGCCCGCCCATTCACCGTTTTCTTGGCGAGTGTAACGTGCCCAGTAGACTTCGCTCATACGCGCATCAATGGCAACCGCGACGTCAGTGGCACCTTGTAGGCGATAACTTGCTTGTGCCATCGCGGCCAGCGTAGAAACGCCAATCATTGGTAGGTCGGCACCAAATGCCAAACCTTGTGCAATACCAATACCGATACGCACGCCAGTAAAACTGCCCGGGCCACGGCCAAATGCCAATGCGTCCAGATCTTGTAGAGTTAGACCGGCTTCTTTCAGTACTTCGTCAACCATAGGTAACACTTTTTTCGTATGGTCACGAGGTGCAACTTCACTGCGTGAAATCACTTGGTCATTAACCAGTAGAGCAACTGAACAGTTTTCAGTTGCGGTATCGATAGCAAGAATTTTTGCGCTCATGTAATTCTCTACAACTCTTCTTTGATTTGGTTATGCCACAGCTCTCGTCTATGGCCCATTATTCTGTTTTTAAGAATGCTTTGATTCGGTCTAAATCACGCGTTCTTGGGATGGGCGGTAAACTTCCGAGGAAGACGCCACCGTAATCACGTGTCACCAAACGATTATCACAAATGATCAACGCACCACGGTCTTTTCTGTCTCGAATCAAACGCCCTACCCCCTGTTTTAAGGTGATCACCGCATCAGGGATTTGCACTTCTGCAAATGGCTCACCGCCACGTAATCGACAATCTTCGATCCGGGCTTTCAGTAGCGGGTCATCCGGGGCGGTAAACGGTAATTTGTCGATGATAACACAGCTCAACGCATCACCTCTAACATCGATCCCTTCCCAAAATGCACCAGTCGCCACCAGCAGTGCATTACCTAGCGCCATAAACTCGGCAAGGGTCTTTTGTTTACTCATCTCACCTTGCATCAGTACAGGCAGATCCAGTACTTCACGGAAGCGCTCACCAAGCTCACGCATCATGCTGTGCGAAGTACAAAGAAAGAAGCAACGCCCCTGGTTTTCTTCAATCACGGGAGCAAGCATGTGCACCAGTTTATCAGACAAGCCAGGGCTATTGGGCTCTGGTAAATAGCGAGGCACACATAGACGTGCCTGCTCCTCATAATCAAAAGGAGAGGGTAAAGAAAACGCCTGCTTGGGTTTCAACCCCAGACGATCGGTAAAGTGTTTAAAATCCCCCGATACTGCTAAGGTTGCCGAAGTGAAGATCCACGCACCTTGTTTAATTTCTATCTGCTCATGAAATTTATCCGCCACTGAAAGAGGCGTTATGTGCAAAGCAAAATGACGTGGCGACGTGTCATACCAATACGAATACCCCGTGATGTCGACATCACAGACCCGATCGATTCGGCCTTTGATCAAATTCGCACGTTCAAATGCAGTATCCAACAGCTGACTTCTTCCCAAGGCAAGTTTCAGTACATCGATGGCAAGCTCAAGACTATCGATCAGGCGGATTAACTCGCGCTTAATCGATTCCGATTGCATTGCCTCACGCCAGTTACCTCGAAAACCTGGTTCGCCAAGTACGATGCGCATGTCCATTGCACTTTGCATCAGCTTATCGCCCACTTTTTGCAGTTGGCGCATGTCTTTTGCTTCTGTGCGATAGGCAATTTCAATGTCTTTGGCCAGTTCATGAATTTGACGACTCGACACTGTCTGACCAAAGTATTCACTCGCAATATCTGGCAGCTGGTGAGCTTCGTCGAAGATAAACACATCAGCTTCAGGGATCAGTTCACCAAAGCCCGTTTCTTTAATTGCAAGGTCGGCTAGGAACAAGTGATGATTGACCACCACAACGTCGGAGTCCATTGCGCGTTTACGTGCTTTCAGAACAAAACAATCGGTGTAACTCGGGCAATCTTTACCCAAACAGTTATCATTGGTCGAGGTGATGGTCGGGATGATCATGCTGTCTTCCGGCAGATCGTCACAATCCCCCAAGTCGCCGGTTTTGGTCTCTGATGACCAAGCTCGTACCTTGACTAGCTGCGTTAACAAAGTGGGATCGGACTCGGTGGAATGACTTTCGACCATCTGTCGACTTAGACGGTCTAAACAAAGGTAATTAGACCGTCCTTTAAGTAACGCGACCTGACCATAAAAGCCTAATGCATTGACCATTAAAGGCAAATCACGATGGTACAACTGCTCCTGTAGGTTTTTGGAACCGGTACTGATGATGACTTTTTTGCCACTTAACAACGCTGGTACTAGGTAGGCAAAGGTTTTACCTGTCCCCGTCCCCGCCTCTACCACTAGCTGGCTTTGTTGCTTGATCGCACTACTGACGGCTTCTGCCATGTCTATTTGTGGCTGACGAGCCTGAAAGCCCGGAATCGCTTTACCCAAAGCACCATCAGAGGAAAATGTTTTTGCAATCATGCCTGATATCTGGTTAGTAAAATTGGTGTGAGTATACCAGAGGATAGAGTGTGACATCAGCCCACAATACGGTCAGCTTACGGCTCAATAGTGATAATTGGTTGAAACCATGTCGAGAATAGATTATTTATGAAGTCAGATTGCCGTACGATTCACGCTTCTAAAGTGAGTACTTTACTCGTGCGCTAGAAAAATAATGTATGGAAGCATCTGATTTATGGAAAAGAAAACACTGTTGACCCATTGCAGCGACGCTCCGGGTTTGATCTCAAAAATCACGAATATCTGTTATAAGCATCAACTGAATATCGTTCACAATAACGAATTTGTTGATAACACCAGTGGGCACTTCTTCATGCGAACGGAGTTAGAAGGATACTTCAATGACCAAACGTTCCTTGCCGATTTAGACCAAGCACTGCCGCAAGGTGCGAAACGCACTCTTGTCAGCTCTCGTCGTAAACGCATCATTATCTTAGTGACCAAAGAAGCCCATTGTTTGGGTGACATTCTAATGAAGACCTACGATGGCAGTTTAGATGTCGAAATCGCAGCTGTGGTGGGTAACTACGATAAACTGCAAAACCTCACTGAGCGCTTTGATATTCCTTATCACCATGTGACCCATGAAGATCTCAGCCGTGAAGAACACGAGCAAAAAATGCATGAAGTGATTCACCAATACGATGCCGATTACTTGGTGCTCGCTAAGTACATGCGCGTACTAACGCCTACCTTCGTAGAGAAATACCGTCATAAGATCATCAACATTCACCACAGCTTTTTGCCCGCATTCATTGGTGCGAAACCGTATCAGCAAGCGTATGATCGCGGCGTGAAGATCATTGGTGCAACCGCGCACTTCGTCACGAATGACTTAGATGAAGGCCCAATCATCAAGCAGGACGTGATTCCAGTCGATCACACGTTCAGCGCACAAGATATGGCTCAAGCAGGCCGCGATGTAGAGAAGAACGTTTTGAGCAAAGCGCTAAATAAAGTGCTCAATGACCACGTTTTTGTTTACGGGAATAAGACGGTTATTCTTTAAAGGCCTCACATTTGAATACAAAAAGGGTTGCTCATTGAGCAACCCTTCTTTTTCTACAAGCCGTTAAAAAACGTTTAATTACGCCTGTTCAGACTCCACAATGCGCTTGAGTGAATGTGGGTGCAGTTTGATACAAATACCTTGATACTTAAATGCCACCGTCGGGTTGTTTAAGCGCTCGCCTTCGCCCTTCGGGCTAGACAGTTTGATCTTCACGCCCATCTCTTCTAGCTGTTCAAAGTGCTCACCAAATGCAGGGTAAGTATATTTCAGATCAGCGAAAAACTCATCTGCCGTTTCTGCATGCGATGGAATGACAAACTCCACGTGCTCCCAGCTTTCAGTTGGGTAAATTTTACCTTCCGCTGGGTATGGCAATTCCAGACACTCAATCTTCCAGCCACGGCTTTCCAGCGCTTTGTCGAATTCAATCACGATGATTGGGCGCCCATTGATTTTCGCTTGTGAGATCACCTTGCCGTATTGATTCCAAGCTTCATGCGCGGCTTTGGCTGTATCGCAATCATTGATTCGCAGTGCAATATGATCCGCTTGGGCAAAGCTCAGGTCTAATTTAAGCATCAAAGCGAACGCTTCAATCTTTGCCATAAAGGCGTCCAAATCTTGGATCATCAGCTCAGGTGTTAAGCGCTTTTCTACTAATGGTGTGCTCATTATTGCTCTCTTTTGGGGCCATTTATCTCTTTACTCTGGGCGCAATAGTAAACCCTATCCGCCGCATATTTCCATTCAATCGAAAAAGTAAAAATTTCCCCCAATCCTCTCTGTATGAAAAGCAATAAAGTTGTTATCATTAATCCTATTTTTGTGAACTCCAACAGTACTCGGCCCCTGTCTTGCCGAGTTCTTCGTCCTTGAATTGAAGGAAACGCGTGTGAATATCCAAGCACTTATTAATGACAAAGTATCTCAGGCTCTAGAAGCCGCTGGCGCACCTGCAGGCAGTCCTGCAGCTGTTCGTCAATCAGCAAAGCCACAATTTGGTGACTACCAAGCAAACGGCGTAATGGGCGTTGCTAAAAAACTGGGTACTAACCCACGAGAATTTGCACAGAAAGTACTGGATGTTCTAGAGCTAGACGGCATTGCGAGTAAAACAGAAATCGCAGGCCCTGGTTTCATCAACATTTTCCTAAGCGAAGAGTTCCTTGCGAAACAAGCTGACGCCGCTTTAGCCGATTCACGTCTAGGCGTAGCGGCAGAAGCAGCACAAACTATCGTTGCTGACTACTCTGCGCCAAACGTTGCAAAAGAAATGCACGTTGGTCACCTACGTTCAACCATCATCGGTGATGCCGTAGTTCGTACGCTTGAGTTCCTAGGCCACAAAGTGATCCGTGCGAACCACATCGGTGACTGGGGTACTCAGTTCGGTATGCTTATCGCAAACCTTGAGCGCGTACAGCAAGAGTCTGGCGAAGTATCTATGGAACTGGCTGACCTTGAAGGCTTCTACCGTGAATCTAAAAAACTATACGATGAAGACGAAGAATTTGCCGTAAAAGCTCGCGGCTACGTTGTTAAACTGCAAAGCGGTGACGAGTTCTGCGCAGAAATGTGGAAGAAGCTGGTTGACGTAACCATGATCCAAAACCAACGCAACTACGATCGTCTAAATGTATCTCTTACTCGTGATGACGTAATGGGCGAGAGCATGTACAACGACATGCTGCCTAAGATCGTAGCAGACCTTAAAGCGCAAGGTCTTGCGGTTGAAGATGACGGCGCACAAGTTGTATTCCTAGAAGAATTCAAGAACAAAGACGGCGAAGCAATGGGCGTTATCGTTCAAAAACGCGACGGCGGCTTCCTGTACACCACCACGGACATTGCCTGTGCGAAATACCGTTACGAAGAACTAGGCGCAGACCGTGTACTTTACTTCATCGACTCTCGTCAGCACCAACATCTAATGCAAGCTTGGACTATCGTTCGCAAAGCGGGTTACGTGCCTGAGTCTGTCTCTCTTGAGCACCACGCATTCGGTATGATGCTAGGTAAAGATGGTCGTCCATTCAAGACTCGTGCAGGTGGTACGGTTCGTCTTGCTGATCTTCTGGATGAAGCAGAGGTTCGTGCAGCACAGCTGATCGAATCTAAGAACCCAGAACTAGCAGAAGACGAGAAGAAAGCGATCGCTAACACGGTTGCAATGGCAGCGGTTAAATACGCAGACCTTTCTAAGCACCGTACCACGGACTACGTGTTCGATTGGGACAACATGCTCGCGTTCGAAGGCAACACGGCACCGTACATGCAATACGCTTACACTCGTGTAGCATCTATATTCGCTAAAGCTGGCGTGTCTATGGATGAACTACAAGGTGAAATCAAGATCACTGATGAGAAAGAGAAAGCGCTTATCGCAAAACTGATGCAGTTCGAAGAAGCGGTTCAATCTGTTGCTCGTGAAGGTCAACCACACATCATGTGTAGCTACCTATTCGAACTAGCAGGTCAATTCTCTAGCTTCTACGAAGCGTGCCCTATCCTAGTGGCTGAAGACGAAGCGGTGAAACAAAGCCGTCTGAAGCTAGCAGCGCTAACAGCGAAGACCATCAAGCAGGGTCTGTCTCTACTAGGTATCGATACTCTAGAGCGCATGTAAGCGAATCGATAATTGAGATAATTAAAAAGGTTGGCGTGAAAGCGTCAACCTTTTGTTTTATCTGACGTATACTGACGCCAGATAAAACAAAAGTTAATTGGAATACCATCATGAGTTTTGAACTGCACCCTCAACTGGCAAAAGACACCATCGTTATCGGTCATTTCCCACTATGTGTTGCGCTTCTGCATAAAGACAATGCGGTGCCATGGGTTATCTTGGTACCTAAACGTGCAAACCTAAAAGAACTGCACCACTTACCAATGCAAGAGCAGCAACAGTTTTTGCTAGAGTCTCAAGCGGTAAGCCAAGCGTTAGAGGCTACATTTCGCCCTGACAAGCTAAACCTTGGCGCACTAGGCAACATGGTGCCACAACTGCACATTCACCATATTGCTCGCTTCAAAGACGATGTGGCATGGCCGGGACCAATTTGGGGTAACACCAAAGGTGAATTCCGTACAGAAGAAGAGCAAAACGAAGTGCTTGGTCGAATTAAGAACGTGCTATCACTGAGCTTTATTTTCCAAAAAGCCTAAATTTAGAAACCTGTTATAGCTAGAGCTCAGAGAGCAACAAAAAAGCCGCATCATTGCTACTGCGGCTTGGTTGTTTTTGCGTGATTACTTTTAGCTACATGGTCACTGTCAGTGACAGCCCATCTTGCCTTGTCACTGCGTAGCGAACACGGGTAACATCATGAGCTTTATTGGTGTCCACCAAACGCGTAATTCGACCTTTATTGATCCACACGCTCAACATTGCGTCGGCACCATCTTCACTCATCCCAAACTGCTTAGCCAGATCTGACTGGGAGACGGTTCCTTTGTCTACAATGTATTGATAAAGCTCTTTTAAAATCATACTACTTGCGCCTCTAGTGTACGTTGTTTTTCACCTACCCACTTAAAACCAATATACGTCGCAATAAAGATAGCGATAATCACGACTAGCCAAATTGAACTGCTCACAGGGTGAGCGAGTAAGTGCATTGCTTGGTAATAGAACGTCGCACCGAGATACGCCAAACCCATTGTCCACGCGGCAATAAAACGTGCAAACTTATGGCCGAACTCACGTACGTAAGCCCCCATCGCCGCCACGCAAGGTGTATAAAGCAGAATGAAGATCAGGTAAGCAAATGCTGCATTGCCAGACACAAATTGCGCCTTAATATTGCCGAAAATAGAGGCATCAACTTCTTGCTCAGCAGCAACAGCATTTGAGTCAGTTAGATCGCCCACTTCAATTCCTAACGGGTCTGAATAACTTAAGCCTGCGAAATTGTCAGGAATCGTCATCACGGCTTCCTCCAAACTCGCCATTAAATCAAAACCAGCCGACTCTTCGTCACTTGTCGTGGTGTATAGGCTGTTAAGCGTACCGACGACAGCTTCTTTCGCGAAGATACCGGTAATGATACCTACCGTTGCTGGCCAGTTGTCTTCTTGAATGCCGATTGGTGCAAATACGGGGGTGACCACTTGTGCCGCTTTAGATAGTACTGAGTTTTGACTGTCTTCGTTACCAAAACTGCCGTCGGTTCCCAACGAGTTTAGGAAGCTAAGCGCCGTAACCACGACCACGATGGTTTTACCAGCACCCAAGACAAAACGCTTCAGTTTTTGCCATGTTTTAATGACCACGTTTTGCAACGTCGGCAACTCGTAGTTTGGCATTTCCATGACTAGGCTATCGCTGCTACCTGGATAAAGCGTCTTTTTCAGGAACACCCCCGTAAAAATAGCCGCGATGATGCCCAATAGGTAAAGCGCAAACACCACGTTTTGGCCTGAGTCAGGAAAAAATGCCGCTGCAAACAATGCATAAACCGGAAGACGTGCACCACACGACATAAATGGCGCCATCGATGCTGCTAATTTACGCTCGCGTTCTTGATCGAGTGTGCGGGTTGCCATGATAGACGGTACGTTACAACCAAAACCAAGAACCAATGGGACAAACGCTTTACCCGGCAGTCCAATTTTCTGCATCACTTTATCAAGTACAAATGCGGCGCGCGCCATATAACCGGAGCTCTCAAGCACGGCAAGGAACAAGTACAAACACGCAATAACTGGAATAAAGGTCGCCACCGTCTGAATACCGCCACCGATACCATCAGCGATCACTGTCACTAACCAAACCGGTAAGTGTCCATCAAGTAAATAGTGTCCACCGTCAACCAACAGTGCGCCGACACCAATATCAAAGAAATCAATGAATGCACTACCGATGTTGATAGAGAACATGAACATGAAATACATCACAACAAAAAAGAATGGAATACCGACCCATTTATTCAAAATGAATTGGTCCAGCTTCTCTGTCACACTGCGACTTAACTTACCCTCACTACGGCGAACTTTCTTACATTGTTCGTGTAGGTGAGTGTACTTGGTATCCGCCACCTGCAAATCAACATCAAGCTCCAACGTAGCAATCGCTTCGCTGACCACTTTGCGGTCAGCGTCAGACATGCTATTTAGCACTAATGCGTCTTTTTCTAATGCCCGAATAGCCAACGCCCGATGAGAAACAGTTTGATCATTAAAAAGGGTCGAGACGTTGTCGATCGCCGCTTCCATCTTGTCACCGTAGTTCAAAGATATATCTTTAAGAGCGACACCTTGAACGAGCGACTTGTGTAGCCTTTCTTTAAACTCAAAGACTTGTCCCTTGTTTGTGGCAGATATGCTCACGACAGGACAGCCTAGCGCTTTTTCTAGCTCGGCAACATTGATAATTTGACGTTCACGCTTAAGCGCATCCATTTTGTTTAATACAACAATCATTGGACGGCCTAGCTCTCGAAGTTGCAGCGTAATATATAAGCTACGTTCTAGGCTTGTTGCGTCAACAACGTTAATGATCAAGTCCGCTGGATGAGTTAATACTGCCCGAGATGCAATCGACTCATCGATGCTATTACTATCGTTACCGCTATCTAAGGAGTAAATACCTGGCAGATCGGTAACCAGAAAATCATCACCTGCATGCTTAAATTGACCCGTTTTCTTTTCTACCGTAACGCCCGCCCAGTTACCAACCTGCTGTTTGGCGCCTGTCAGACCATTAAAAAGCGTCGTTTTACCACTATTTGGATTACCAACCGTCAGAACTTGATACTGCATTACACTCGCTCCACTGTAATGTTTTGTGCAATGGTTTCTCTTAACGCGACAGAAACGCCACGCACTTCCACTTGCAATGGATCGCCCATTGGTGCACGTCTAATCACTTTTACTACAGTGTTTGGAAGCAAACCCATTACCATAAGCTTTTTTCTGACATCCGATGTAAGACCGTCTAACAGCCGAATTGTTACTGTATCTCCAGGTGTAATCTCTGATAACTTCATAGCGACCCTTAAAAAATAAATACCAATGATAAGCATTATCATTAGTAATAATTAATTTGACGATGATACCTCGCTCTTCCTTCTGTTTTATTGTGTGAAATCAAAGATTGCACTTATGCCAAGCGTAATTCGCTACGTCAACTCCGTTAATATTAGACTCGTCACTTACGTCAAAATGAAAGAAAAAGCACACAAAAAAACACAACAAATACGCAACAAACAAAGTGTACATGAAAATAAATTCCTTACATTTCAATATCTTAGCTACAAATCCGACCCTGTTGTCGGTTTTTTCATGTAAACTTGTCGTTATTTTTATAAGAAAAATAAGTAAGATTTCGTATAGTTAACCCATCGAGAGGGCGACCTCTCAAATAAATTCCAGAGGTGGTATGGCAACATGCCACTCCGGCAGCAAGCGAAGGTGTCATTGACACCCGTGGTATGGTCCCCCCGGCTATACCACGACTTTTTTTTTCTACTCTTTCTTCATTACATCTCTCTTTAACTCCCTTTAAATCCAAAACATCGGCTCAGTACCCCCACATCACTATTACCTTGTGACGCATTATATTCTGGGGTGAACGTTCTATTACGCAAACCGTACACTCCTCACAACGACCCGCTGCCAGATCGTCTCCCTTACTGCGCAAGTAGTGTGCTTAAACTTAGCGACTGTAATCAAACCTCTTGAGTCATACCCTCGGTAGACGACGCCCATTGTGCCAATACAAAAAAGCCCAGCCTAAAATAGACTGGGCTTACTAATACGCTATTCAACACTACAAGCTAACTTGGCTATCTTGAGCCATCGCAAATTTTGATGGTGGTAACCCAAAGTGAAGTTTGAACTTCTGACTAAAGTAAGAAGGGTCATTAAAGCCGCAATTGAATGCAACCTCACTGATTTTTTCACCAGCAAGAAGTTGTTCACAAGCGGTCTCGAGACGTACTTCAGTAAGGTAATCTTTAAATGTTCTCGAAGACGCTGATTTAAAACGCCGCTGCAGACTTCGCTCAGACATAAACAACATTTTCGCAGCAGATGCAGTACCAAACTCCGCATCGTGATAGTGCTCAGCCACCAATTGGTAGATTCTCACCAACCACTCCTGCTCAGGCGGTACACTCTGACTCGGCTGCGGCTGCTCAACCTCAATAAACTCTAATAGTGGCTCATCGACATGACTAGGCTCTTGTGCACAAGGCCAAGTAATTTCAATCTTGTTTTGCGCATCAGAAGTAAACATCGAGAGCTGCCCACCACTGACGGCAACCAACTCCGGTAAATTATCCATACTCAAATCACCACCGCTAGACGATAAACGCGTTGTCGGTGCTTTACTTGGAAGCTGTGTCCCATGGTCAATAAAGCTTAATGAAACAACATCATGCCCTTGTTCAATGCTGACTTTAACCGATTGCCCGTGGAACGATCGTTTGATTGCATTGGCAAATATGCTGTTGAAAATTACGTCAAGATTAAAGCTTTCTAATGCAATACGGCTCATTTTATCATCGTCGTTAAGCTCGACTTTGATGCCGGCTTTTAAGAAATCTTCCTGCCATACATCCACCACAGATTGTGTTATCTGACTCAAATTGTAGTTTTGGCTTCCACCATGACGGCCTTCCGACGAATTATTAAGCTCTTTCAATTGCCAACTGGCTTTCGATATATGGTCCTGGGTTTCCGAATCTAGCTCCGTTGGGAGTCGATTTACAATAGCATCAATACTGGTTTTAATAGACCGAGCGACATGATCTACCAATAAGTTTCTAACTTGTATTTGCTTTCTAAGCTGTTGGTTACTGGCAAGAAGTACCCGGCTTTGGTGCCTTAACTGATTGGTTTTTAGTGTAACCTGAGCTGCCAATTCTCGGTTAGATTGTACAACATACCGAGAACGCCAATAAATCAACAGTATAATAAAAACACACCCAACGAAAACGAAACCAGCAATAGCTCGCTTTGACATAAACCATGGTTTTAGTACGACAAAGCGTGAATCCAATCCGATGATCTGTTTACCTAGCTGAGAGTCATTGCTCACTTGAAGGTGGTACTCACCAGACTTAAGGTATTCGAGTGTTAACACTTCCCCATCCAAGGACTGCCACTGCTCATTCTGATTTAAGCGATAATACAGATTTTGGTTATCAGATTTTGGCATTACACCAAATCGGAAGCTCAGCGAAGAGCCGTAAGGTAATTGCACCCCTTCGAGATCCGCACTGCCAACCTGAACCACTTCATTTTCCAACAGAACTTGGCTAAAAATAATTTTAGACTCTGGTGATTGCGAGACAAGCAGCTTCGATGTGTTCGCTTTTACCAGTCCAAATTTTGAACCAAAGATCAATTGTTGCTCACTGCCATCTGTGCGTTGATTAGCACTACAGACTCCGGATAAAAACTCATTATTTATTAAACCGGAAGAGGATGAATAGTGCTTTAAAAGTTGACCGGACAAATGGTAATAACTTAACCCGACAGAAGAGGCTAACCAGACGCCTTTTTTATCACTCAACATACAAGCTGGGCGTGAGTTTTCCAGGCTCATCTCCAGCACATGTTTCTCTCTACTGCCAGGGATGGTTTTAAAAATACCATAAGCAGAAGCGAACCATTGCGCCCCATCTGGAGTCGTCATGATATTAAGTGATTCACCGAATTGTTCTGAGAAGTGGTTAAAGCGGATCCGGTCGCCATCGTACTCATAGACACCATGATCTGTACCGATGAGAAGCAACGCATCTTTATCATAAAGTCGCGTTATTTTTGCTGGTAGGTGTTTACTTACCAGCCAATCACTACCAAAGTTTCTTACCTCCTGACTTTCTACATCAATATTAAAGAGTTGATAGCCACTTGAAACCCAGAGTCGAGTGGCACCATCAGCAACAATATGCTCGATTTGACGCCCAGTCAGGGTGTGTAAGTACGGAAAAATAATCGGGTTTAAACTGTCGAGATCGTAGATCTGTAATCCTGTTGACGTGGCAAGCCAGAGCTTTTCATTAAGAAATGTAAACTCATTAATTTGAGCGGGAATATTGAGCACATCCATGCTGCCTCGAGGCCCGGTGCGATACAGTTTATGATCATCAATAAACCACAAAGCACCATCAGGCCCGGGTAATATCTGCCTTAGTCGCCCAGATAAGGTGTGCGAGTCGTAACCACTAAAAGTGACACGTTCAAACGTCTTACTAAACAATGAGTGATAACGAATGCCTTGATTGGTCGCAATCCACATTCCTCCCATGCTATCGCTCAAAAGCGAGTAAACCTTGGTGTTGGCTATCTCCAACTCCAGAAAGCTAGCGGGCGCAACTTTCGATATTTCTCCTGTAAGAAAAGAGTAAAGATAGAGGCCATGTTCTGTCCCTACCCAATACTCTTGATTACTTTCAGCAAAGGTCAATACATGTGACTGCCCAACTTTGATCGCTGGGCTGTTGGGCTCGTATATATTGAAAATTAACGCGCCTTTCAGCGTTCCAACTAAAATTTCACGCCTGGTATGCGAATAATAGACTTTCTCTACATAATTTTTC
The DNA here is from genome assembly GCF_003584965.1 of Vibrio sp. PID23_8. Lineage (NCBI taxonomy): Bacteria > Pseudomonadati > Pseudomonadota > Gammaproteobacteria > Vibrionales > Vibrionaceae > Vibrio > Vibrio sp. PID23_8. The sequence continues at coordinate 326,894 of NZ_LIXE01000002.1, forward strand.
CCAGAAGGGGTCACATGATTAAACCGCGTTCCCTCAGACAAATACACCCCAGATGTCGTTGCCAACACCCACTTAGTCTCAACAAAGATCGCGTCATTGATATAGACATAGCTGTTATTACTGTGCTGATACAATTGCAACAAAGAAAAAACGGTTAACGCACTTGTCGAAAGATCATACGTATAGAAGTTCGCTCCGTCACTGACCCAAATATACTTGCTTGATGCACCGATCTTGCGAATTTGAGAACCAGGGCTAAGACTAAATATGAGTTGCCGCTCTTGATTTGGGTAAGTCTGGTAAACCTCATTTTCGACAAAAGTCCAAAATGAACCGTTGTGATAAGCTAATTGTTCCGCTTTGTGCTTAAGAAAGCTTCCTGACTTTGGCAAGGTCTTTTGGCCGTCATAGAACAGCACTCGCCCTCGAACATCGTGAATCCATACCCCGCCTTCCACACCTGGAAACAGCTGTTTTGCTGCAATGAAAGTCCCCTCAGCCTGATTCGGCAAAGGGTAAAAAACCGCATTGGCATCACTTAAGGCAAATACTTGAAATGAGATGATAAAACCCAATACCACTCGGGCTAAATGGCGCAGCAAGATAAAATCCTTTCATTAATCTATTTATGGCGTTCCACGGTTTGCTCTGCCTTAAAAGCCAAGCATCAATGTCGTTATTTTTAGCCACTAATTATGAATAATGATATCTCAAATCCCTATAGAGAAAAGACTCGTCTTACCAAAGGTTTCAATTCTTACTGTTAGATCACGATAAAAAGTCGTCTCTCTTAGGAAAGCAACAATATTGTTACGGTTTCCCTAAACATTGGCTAAAGCTGTTAGCCATGTTTTGTAATAATACGAAATAGCTGCCTGATCGAACTTCAATGTCGCTTCCAAGAGGGTCAAGCGTACCATTGCTAACATCGCTACCGCGCAACACACTTTCAACAACTGCAGGAGTGAATTGTGGTTCAGAAAACACACATTCAACATCCCCAGCCGCCAGTGCCTTTCGTATATGAATTAATGTTTTTGCGCCCGGCTTGCGATCCGGTGTGACGGTAAAATGGCCAAGATTATTCATTCCGAAATGTTCTTCGAAGTACCCATACGCATCATGGAAAACGAAATACCCCTTATCTTGAATGGGTGCAAGTTGCTGCTCAATTTTAGCGTCGGTTACATTGAGTTGTTCTTCAAATTTGGCAAGATTCACTTCGTACTGATCTGCATTTACTGGATCCACCTCAGCTAACTTATTTGCCACAGCGAGCGCCACTTGTTTCACTGGTTCAACACCAAGCCAAAAGTGAGGATCGTGAGAGCCATGGTCATGACCATCATGATTGTGTTCAGTGTCATACGCGCGCAGTGCAAGACCTGGAATGTTACTCAGTGTGAACGTATTAGAACGTTCAGCCATCACTTTCTCTAAAAAAGGCTCAAGATCATGCCCATACCAGATAACCAAATCTGCAGAGGCGATGTTTCTAACATCCGACGGACGAAGTGCGTAATCATGAGGCGACGCATTAGATTGAAGCAATACTTGCGGTTGAGTAATACCGTCAGTCAACTCACTAACGATCATTTGAATAGGTTTAACACTAGTCAATACCGATATGGCGTGCGCTGGTAACGTTAGCATTGTCGCAGCAGCGAGAATTAGGACTCTTTTCATAGTTTTACTTGGGGGATCACGTGGAAAGTGCAATAATGTTACATTATAACATTATTGATTTGCAAATGAGTTTCATTCATGCCTTCATTAGCTCGTCTTGAACAGCTGTGTGTCGAATTTGACGGACGTCGAGTTCTTGATAACATCAGTATGGAATTAGAAAAGGGCAAGATCACAACCCTAATTGGTCCCAATGGAGCGGGAAAATCGACCTTAGTCAAGGTAATCTTAGGTCTTCAGAAGCCGACTAGCGGCCAATTAATCAAGAAACGTAGCTTGAAAATTGGTTATGTTCCTCAAAAGCTCACACTCAACGATTCATTACCACTGAACGTCATTCGCTTCCTCAATCTCGCTGGTAAATACAGTCAGCAAGAGTGTCTTGATGCGTTAAGGTTAGTGGGCGCAGAACATCTTTTAAACCATAATATGCATCGCCTTTCTGGCGGTGAAACGCAACGTGTGCTGCTCGCTCGTGCGCTATTGCTACGTCCAGAGTTATTGGTACTCGATGAACCTGCACAAGGTGTGGATATTCAAGGCCAAATTGACCTATATGATTTGATTGAAAGCATTCGACACCGCTTTGACTGCGGTGTATTTATGGTTTCACACGATCTCCACTTAGTTATGGCAAAAACCGATGATGTGATCTGTTTGCAGCATCATGTCTGTTGCTCAGGTTCGCCAGCGACGATTACTCAGCATCCGTCTTATATTGCATTATTTGGCAATGCGACACGCGAATCATTGGCGTTTTATCATCATGACCATGAGCACCATCACCATGATTTATCTGGTTCGCCAGTAAAAGGGGATGCCACGTCATGCTCTCACCATAAACACGGACATTACCATCATGATTGAGTTTCTATTACCTTCTATCCTTGCAGGTATTGGCATTGCAATCATTGCTGGTCCACTGGGTTCATTCGTCGTGTGGCGCAAAATGGCCTACTTTGGGGATACCTTAGCGCATGCCTCATTAATGGGGCTTGCTCTGGGTTTTCTGCTTAACGTGAACCTTTATTTAGCACTTTTGGTGTGCTGTTTGGCGATTGCAGTATTGCTCGTCACATTACAAAAGCAACAACTGGTTGCGACGGACACCCTACTTGGTATCCTCGCCCATAGCGCACTCTCGATTGGCTTAGTCTCCGTGAGTTTCTTAGAGAATGTGCGTGTGGATCTGATGAGTTATCTATTTGGTGATTTACTCGCCGTTTCACCTCAAGATCTCATATTCATCTATTCAGGTGTCGTTGCTGTCAGCGCTTGCTTATACATTTTCTGGCGTCCACTGCTATCGAGCACCGTGAGCGAAGAATTGGCTGCTGTTGAGGGCGTAAATACCGACCTGATCCGCTTAGTGTTGATGCTAATGGTCGGCGTAGTGATCGCAATTGGAATGAAGTTTGTCGGTGCTTTGATCATGACGTCATTACTTATCATCCCTGCAGCTACGGCAAGAAAGCTTTCTGCAACACCAGAGCAAATGGCGTTACTTGCTTCTATTATTGGTTCTGTCGCTGTATTGATGGGATTAAGCCTTTCATGGCATTTTGATACCCCAGCGGGGCCATCCGTTGTGATTAGCGCAACGACCCTGTTTATTCTTAGCCAACTGATTAGGCGTAAAGCGTAATCGCACCGAGTGGTAAATATAGTGCTCATGCTTGAGACACAAATCAGGACGAGCCAACAGAAAAAGAAAAGCCTGCGAAATCGCAGGCTTTTTTAATGCTGATAAAGCAGTTTGGTCGATTACCAACCCGTTACTTCGCGTAGACCTTGACCAATCTCTGCTAGAGACTTCACTGTCTTAACACCAGCGGCTTCTAGTGCTGCGAATTTGTCTTCTGCAGTACCTTTACCACCAGAGATGATTGCACCTGCGTGACCCATACGCTTACCAGGAGGAGCAGTAACACCAGCAATATAAGAAACCACTGGCTTAGTTACGTTTTCTTTGATGTAAGCTGCTGCTTCTTCTTCCGCAGTACCACCGATTTCACCAATCATTACGATTGCCTCAGTTTCAGGGTCTTCTTGGAAAAGCTTCAGGATGTCGATGAAGTTTGAACCAGGGATTGGGTCGCCACCAATACCAACACACGTTGATTGGCCAAAGCCTTCGTCAGTCGTTTGCTTAACGGCTTCGTAGGTTAGCGTACCTGAACGAGAAACGATACCCACTTTACCTTTCTTGTGGATATGACCAGGCATGATACCGATTTTACACTCATCAGGCGTGATAACACCGGGACAGTTAGGACCGATCATGCGAACGCCAGTTTCTTCTAGCTTCACTTTCACATCGATCATATCAATCGTTGGAATGCCTTCGGTGATCGTTACGATAAGCTCGATACCTGCGTCGATCGCTTCTAGGATTGCATCTTTACAGAATGGTGCTGGAACGTAGATTACTGTTGCTGTTGCGCCAGTTACTTCTACCGCTTCACGTACCGTGTTGAATACAGGAAGACCAAGGTGAGTTTGACCACCTTTACCTGGAGATACACCACCAACCATTTGTGTACCGTAAGCAATTGCCTGCTCTGAGTGGAAAGTACCTTGACCACCAGTGAAGCCCTGACAGATTACTTTAGTGTCTTTGTTAATTAGTACAGACATTATTTAGCCTCCGCAGCAGCAACAACTTTCTGAGCAGCATCTGTTAGCGACTCAGCAGCAATGATATCAACATCAGAATTTGCAAGAACTTCGCGACCTAGGTCAGCGTTAGTACCTTCTAGACGAACAACAACAGGGACAGTTACTCCCACTTCTTTCACTGCACCAATGATGCCTTCTGCAATCATGTCACAACGTACGATACCGCCGAAGATGTTTACTAGAACGGCTTTAACGTTGTCATCAGATAGGATGATTTTGAATGCTTCTGCTACACGCTCTTTTGTCGCGCCGCCACCTACGTCTAGGAAGTTAGCTGGCTTGCCACCGTGTAGGTTTACGATGTCCATTGTACCCATCGCTAGACCCGCACCGTTAACCATACAGCCAACGTTACCGTCTAGTGCTACGTAGTTCAGCTCCCACTGAGCTGCATGCGCTTCACGCTCGTCTTCTTGTGAAGGATCGTGCATTTCACGAAGCTTAGGCTGACGGTATAGCGCGTTTGAATCGATGTTGATCTTACCGTCAAGACACAGTAAGTTACCTTCGCCAGTAATAACCAGTGGGTTGATCTCTAGCAGTGCTAGGTCGTACTGAGAGAACATCGTGCCAAGACCCATGAAGATCTTAACGAATTGTTTGATTTGATCGCCTTCAAGACCAAGTTTGAACGCTAGCTCGCGACCTTGGTAAGCCTGAGGGCCTACTAGTGGATCGATTGCTGCTTTGTGGATAAGCTCCGGCGTTTCCTCCGCAACTTTTTCAATTTCCACACCACCTTCAGTAGAAGCCATGAAAACGATCTTACGAGTTGCGCGGTCAACAACCGCACCAAGGTAAAGTTCATTAGCGATGTTAGACGCTTCTTCTACAAGGATTTTAGTAACAGGCTGACCATTTGCGTCTGTTTGGTAAGTCACCAAGTTCTTACCTAGCCATTTTTGTGCGAATTCTTTTACGCCGTCTTTTGTATCGTGTAGCTCAACGCCGCCCGCTTTACCGCGGCCACCAGCGTGAACCTGACATTTTACAACTTTCTTTTCGGTAGTGATGCGACCCGCCGCTTCGAAAGCTTCTTGTGGCGTATCACATGCGTAGCCTTCCGGTACAGGCAAACCGAATTCTGCAAACAGCTGTTTGGCTTGGTATTCATGCAAATTCATTTTGATATTCCGTTTGTTTATCCCTTAAGGGATTTATTATTTCCATAACACCGCTTTGATTGCGGTACGTCTGTAGGGTCTTCTCAAATCAACTGCTATATAGATTATATCGGGGGCAGTTCAAGTGAAGGCCAGACGCTGAGCCAGTCTAGCCTTGGATGCCGTAAACGTCGAGTTACCAAAGATAACTCGACGTTTTAGCGATATTAAACGTCTAATAGCAGACGCGCTGGATCTTCTAGTAGCTCTTTAATCGTTACTAAGAAACCCACTGACTCACGACCATCGATCAAACGGTGGTCGTAAGATAGAGCTAGGTACATCATTGGCAAGATTTCTACTTTACCATCCACCGCCATTGGGCGATCTTGGATTTTGTGCATACCCAGGATTGCCGATTGTGGTGGGTTGATGATTGGCGTAGACATCAATGAGCCAAATACACCACCGTTAGTGATAGTGAAGTTACCGCCCATTAGCTCATCCACCGTTAGCTTGCCGTCACGGCCTTTGATAGCTAGCTCTTTGATGCCTTTTTCGATGTCAGCAAAACCTAGTGTGTCACAGTCTTTAAGTACTGGTGTTACTAGACCGCGTGGCGTAGAAACCGCCATGCTGATATCGAAGTAGTTGTGGTAGACGATGTCATCACCATCGATAGATGCATTCACTTCTGGGTAACGCTTCAGTGCTTCTGTTACTGCTTTCACGTAGAAAGACATGAAGCCTAGACGGATGCCATGACGCTCTTCGAATTGATCTTTATATTGCTTACGAAGGTCCATGATTGGTTTCATGTTCACTTCGTTAAACGTGGTCAGCATGGCCGTGTTGTTTTTCGCTTCTAGAAGACGGTTTGCCACTGTCTTACGTAGACGCGTCATTGGAACACGTTTTTGACTGCGAGCCGCTGCTGGCGCTTCAACTGCCGCAGGCGTTTCTGCTTTCGGTGCTGCTTTTGCGTTTGCAAGGTGCGCTTCAATGTCTTCACGAGTGATTCGACCGCCAACACCAGAACCTTTCACCTGGCACGCTTCTAGGTTGTGTTCAGCTAGAAGACGACGAACCGCTGGGCTTAGCGCGTCACTGCTCTCCTCTGTCAACACCGCTTTATGACGTTTATCTGGAGATGCTTCTGTTTCTTCTGTGGTATCTGCTGTTGGCTCACCCGCAACAGCACCCGGCTTAAGTCTTGCAATTAGTTGTTTAGAAAGGACTGTCGCGCCCTCTTCTTCAATAATGGCTTCTAATATGCCCGCTTCCGGAGCAGGAACTTCAAGCACAACTTTATCCGTTTCGATATCAACCAGAACTTCATCACGCTCTACTGCGTCGCCTGGTTTTTTGTGCCATGTCGCTACGGTTGCATCTGCAACTGATTCAGGTAAGTCTGGAACCAGAATTTCAATTGTCATAACTGTTTCTTCCTTTAACTTCTAGTTCTTAATTCGAAGTTTTTGAGTTCACATTCAGAGCGTCTTCAACCAACGCTTTTTGTTGTTTCAAGTGCACCGACATGTAGCCTACTGCTGGCGAAGCAGAGGCTGGGCGACCTGCGTATTTAAGATCTGCGCCTGCTGGAATAGCAGCACGGAAGTTGTGTTGGCTACAGTACCAGGCCCCCTGGTTTTGAGGCTCTTCCTGACACCATACGAAATCTTCAACATTGGTGTACTGCGCAATTGCCGCTTGTACTTCATCCATAGGGAATGGGTACAGCTGTTCAATACGCACAATAGCAACATCATCTTGTTCGTTGTTGCGACGCTGCTCGAGAAGGTCGAAGTACACCTTACCTGAACAAAACACAACGCGTTTCACTTTACTTGGTTCCAGATTGTCAATTTCTGGAATTGCTGGTTGGAATGTACCATCAGATAACTCTTCCAACGTTGAAGTACAAAGTGGATGACGCAGTAGCGACTTAGGCGACATAACAATCAGTGGACGACGCATTGGGCGCACCACCTGACGACGGATCATGTGGTAAACCTGCGCTGGTGTAGATGGCACTACAACCTGCATATTCTGCTCAGCACATAATTGTAGATAACGCTCAAGACGCGCTGAGGAGTGCTCTGGGCCTTGGCCTTCGTAACCATGCGGTAGCAACATTGTTAGACCACATAGACGAGCCCACTTTTGTTCACCGGATGAGATGAACTGGTCAATCACGACTTGTGCACCGTTTGCAAAATCACCGAACTGGGCTTCCCAAATGGTCAAGCCACTTGGCTCTGCTGTTGCGTAACCGTATTCAAACGCCAATACCGCTTCTTCTGACAACACTGAGTCAAAGACTTGGAATGGGCCTTGTTTGTCATGAATGTTCGCTAGCGGGATGTAGGTGCTTGCGTCATTTTGATTGTGCAAAACTGAGTGACGGTGGAAGAACGTACCACGGCCTGAATCCTGACCGGAGATACGAATACGTTTACCATCATCAACAAGCGTTGCGTAAGCCAATGTCTCAGCCATACCCCAGTCAATCGCTTTCTCGCCACTGATCATGGCTGCACGGTCGTTGTAAAGCTTGTTCACACGGCTTTGCAGTTTATGACTATCTGGGTATTGAATCAGACGTTGACCGAGCTCTTTAAGGCGAGTCGCATCAAATTTATTGTCCCACTCTACATCCCAGTCGTGGCCTAAGTATGGAGACCAGTCAACCGAATGCAACGCCATCGGGCGCCATTCTTTAACCACAACTTCGCCTTTATCCAGCGCGTCTCGGTATTCATTGACCAGTTGCGTCGCAATTTCGATGTCTGATTCGTTTTTGTCAATCAATACGTCAGCGTAAAGCTTGCGAGGCGTTGGGTGCTTCTTGATTTTTTGGTACATCAATGGCTGAGTTGCATTCGGCTCATCCGCTTCATTGTGGCCATGACGACGGTAACAAACCAAATCAATCACAACATCACGTTTGAACTCGTTGCGGTAATCCAATGCGATACGCGTTACGAAAGCGACCGCTTCTGGATCGTCTGCGTTAACATGGAAAATAGGAGCCTGCACCATCTTCGCGATATCAGTACAGTACATGGTCGAGCGCGTATCACGAGGGTTAGAGGTTGTAAAACCAACTTGGTTGTTTACAACAATGCGCACTGTACCACCAACACAGAAACCACGAGCTAAAGACATATTGAATGTCTCCGCCACAACCCCTTGACCAGCAATCGCCGAGTCACCGTGGATCGTAATTGGTAACACGCGACTGCCATTTTCATCACCTAGGCGATCTTGACGCGCACGAACCGAACCAATCACTACTGGATTTACAATCTCTAGGTGAGATGGGTTAAACGCCAAAGCTAAGTGAACATCACCGCCTGGCGTTGCAAAATCTGCAGAGAAACCTTGATGATACTTAACGTCACCCGTCCCCCAAGTTTCGTCATGTTTACCCGCAAACTCATCAAACAAATCTTGTGGCTTCTTACCAAGAACGTTGACCAACATGTTCAAACGTCCACGGTGAGCCATACCGATAACCACTTCACGCATGCCGCTCTTACCAGCATGGCGAATCAATTCTTTCGTCATCGGAATCAGTGCATCACCACCTTCTAGCGAGAAACGCTTCGCACCTGGAAATTTAGCTCCTAAATAGCGCTCTAAACCTTCAGCTGCAGTCAATTCTTCTAAGAAAGTGCGCTTTTCGTCTTTATCGAAAGATGGTTGACCAACCACAGACTCAAGACGCTGTTGAATCCAACGTTTTTGCTCTGTGTCTGTCATGTGCATGTATTCAGCGCCAATCGAACCACAGTAGGTTTTCTTCAGTGCTGAGTAGATGTCTTTCAACTGCATGGTCTCTTGGCCAATGGCAAAAGAACCGACGTTGAAAGTTTCTTCGAAGTCATCTTCGGTGAGATTGTGGAATACAGGGTCAAGCTCCGCCACGGGTGGGCGTTGCCATAAACCTAGAGGATCGAGCTCTGCAGCTTCATGACCGCGGAAGCGGTATGCGTTGATAAGCTGAAGAACTTTTACTTGCTTAGCGTCGACATCTGGATCACTAACTTGGACACTGTAATGCTTCGTTTCTTGAGCGAGTCGTCGGAAGTAGTCACGGACACGTGAGTGTGGCTGTTCGGCCACTTCTTCAGAGTTCTTAGGCAACTCATCAAATACACGTTTCCACTCCTCACTTACCAGATCGGGATCACTTAGATACAGTTCGTAGAGGTCTTCTACATACGTTGCATTGGCGCCAGCCAAGTGTGAAGACTCGAGCCATGCCTTCATCACGCCGTTGTGCATATTTTCCCTTAACCAGTAGTTTTCACGTTTGCTTCGGTCTGCGCCGAGCTATTAAGAGCCGACTCTATTGAGTCGGCAATTTTTATTGTTAATTAAATCGAACGATTCACCAGCATCGACTTGATGTGACCGATGGCTTTCGTCGGATTTAGTCCCTTAGGACAAACACTTACACAATTCATGATGCCATGGCAACGAAAAACGCTAAATGCATCATCAAGATTGGATAAACGTTCATCAGTGGCCGTATCTCGGCTATCAATTAACCAACGGTAAGCGGCAAGAAGACCTGCTGGACCGATAAATTTATCTGGGTTCCACCAGAATGATGGACACGAAGTTGTGCAACATGCACACATGATACATTCATACAACCCATCTAAATGCGCACGTTCATCTGGCGATTGCAAATTCTCTCGTGAAGGTGGCAGTGTGTCATCATCAATCAAGAAAGGCTTAACTTTCGCATAGTTATCATAGAACTGCGTCATGTCAACGATAAGATCACGCACAACGGGTAAACCAGGCAAAGGTCGGATGACAATTTTCTCGCCTTGCAATGCAGAGAGCGGTGTAATACAGGCTAAGCCGTTTTTACCATTCATGTTCAAACCATCAGAACCACATACACCTTCACGGCATGAGCGACGGAATGAAATACTTGGATCTTGCTCTTTAAGTAGAATTAACGCGTCCAGAACCATCATGTCTGAACCTTCTTCCACCTCAAGTATGTAATCCTTCATGTATGGTTTGGTATCTACATCCGGGTTGTAACGATACAAAGAGAAGTTCAATTTCATAGTCATACCCTCCCTTTAATAAGTACGTACTTTCGGCGGGAAAGCTTCGCGGTGCACTGGCGTCATGTTGACATCACGCTTAGTCATCGCTTCAGTTTCCGGGTTATAGATAGAGTGACATAGCCAGTTATCATCATCACGCTCAGGGAAGTCAAAGCGAGCATGCGCGCCACGGCTTTCTGTGCGGTAGTTTGCTGCTACTGCTGTCGAGAATGCGGTCTCCATGAGGTTATCTAACTCTAGACACTCAATGCGCTGCGTATTGAACTCCGATGACTTATCAGCTAGGTGCGCATTTTGCAGACGTTCTCGTATCACTTTTAACTCTTCCAGACCTGTCGCCATCGCATCACCTTCACGGAACACCGAGAAGCTATTTTGCATGCAAGATTGTAGGTCTTTACGAATTTGAACTGGGTCTTCACCACCAGTACTGTTCTCCCAACGCATAGTGCGCGCTAAAGACGCTTCGATGTCAGATTCTGTCGCAGGACGAGCTTCCGCTTGTGCAGCCAGTGTCTCACCAAGGTGTAAGCCCGTTGCACGACCAAATACCACAAGGTCAAGCAGTGAATTACCACCGAGTCGGTTTGCGCCGTGCACCGAAACAGATGCAATTTCGCCACAAGCGTACAGACCTTGAACCTCAACATCCGTGCCGTCAGCCATCTGTTTAATCGCTTGACCTGAAACCTGTGTTGGAACGCCACCCATCATGTAATGACAGGTTGGGATAACTGGAATTGGCTCTTTAACCGGATCCACGTGTGCGAATGTACGTGAAAGCTCACAGATACCTGGTAGACGAGACTCAAGTACGTCTTTACCTAGGTGATCCAGTTTAAGCTTGATATGTGGGCCCCAAGGACCATCACAGCCGCGACCTTCACGGATTTCTATCATCATTGAACGCGCTACTACGTCACGACCTGCAAGATCTTTCGCATTTGGAGCGTAACGTTCCATGAAGCGCTCGCCGTCTTTATTTAGAAGGTAACCACCTTCACCACGACAACCTTCTGTAACAAGAACGCCTGCGCCAGCAATACCCGTTGGGTGGAATTGCCACATTTCCATGTCTTGCATCGGAACGCCAGCACGAAGTGCCATACCAACACCGTCACCAGTATTGATGTGGGCGTTAGTTGTCGATGCGTAGATACGACCCGCGCCCCCCGTAGCGAGAATGGTTGCTTTCGACTTGAAATAACAAATCTCGCCTGTTTCCATACAGATGGCAGTACAACCCATGATCGCACCGTCTTGGTTTTTCACCAAGTCGAGTGCATACCACTCAGAGAAGATGGTTGTTTTGTGTTTTACGTTTTGTTGGTAAAGCGTATGAAGAAGCGCGTGACCGGTACGGTCTGCCGCCGCCGCTGTACGAGCAGCCTGCTCACCACCAAACTCTTTAGACTGACCACCGAACGGACGTTGGTAAATAGAACCGTTATCAAAACGAGAGAATGGTAGCCCCATTTTCTCTAGTTCGATAACCGATTCAGGGCCGTTTTTACACATGTACTCAATCGCGTTCTGATCGCCGATGTAATCAGAGCCTTTTACTGTGTCGTACATGTGCCATTGCCAATCGTCCTTGTGCGAGTTACCAAGCGCAACTGTGATACCGCCCTGTGCAGATACCGTATGAGAACGAGTTGGGAAAACTTTAGATAGCAAAGCACAAGATAGGCCTTGCTCCGAAATTTGTAGTGCAGCGCGCATACCTGCACCACCAGCGCCGATTACTACGGCATCAAACTCACGAACTGGAATAGACACTTACGCACCCCACAGAATAAATAAACCAGAGAAGACATAGCCGAATAGCACGGCAATAACACCAAGTTGCAGCGCACCACGAAGTTTCGCGCACTTAATGTAATCGGTGAATACTTGCCATAAACCAATCCACGCATGGATCAACACAGAGACAAGTGCCAACATGGTGAAGACTTTAGTGAATGTACCACCAAAAAATTGGGTCCAAGATGCGTAAGAGATATCCGAGAAAGCACAGAAGCTCACCAGATAAATTGTATACAGCGTCATAATGATGGCGGATGCACGAATCAATAAGAAATCGTGAACACCATTACGACCAAATGAAGAAACGTGTTTTACCATACCAAGATCCCCGCCAATAGTGATAGCACTACAGTTACACCAAACGTGACTTTAGCGCTCATCGCGCCTGAATCTAGTTCTTCGAAGTGGCCTAAGTCCATCAGTAGGTGACGAACACCACCAACAATGTGGTAGGCAAGTGCAGTTAGAATTCCCCATAGAATGAATTTCACGAAGAAGCTATCGACAACGTCAGCGGCTTCCATAAAACCCATCGGGGACGACAGAGAAATGGACAGTAACCAAAGTAGTATACCCACCGCAACAAACGTAATCACACCTGACACACGGTGCAGGATTGACGCGATTGCTGTGATGGGAAAGCGGATGGTCTGTAAATCTAAATTAACAGGTCTTGACTTTCTTTCTTTCACGGGCTTGCTCACTCAGCTCCATTGAGCATTTATTGTTATAACCAATTTCAGCTTCCAAACGCATAAAAGTTAACATCTAATTAACAAGCACTCAGGATAAACCCAGAGTTAATTGTAAATGAATTGTTAACGCCGGAATCTACAAACAAACCTCACTTTTGTTTCTAGCCCCGAATTTATAAGGATTTAACTAAAATTTTCTGTGCCAATATACGACCAGTAACATTCCAATACAATTGATGTAACAAATTATGCTACATGGAACAGATTTTTAACGATTTTCATGTAAAAAATCATAACAAGTGCACACAAAAATGGAGAAAAATTGACTTTAAGCTTTAACAACAGTAAAAAATGTCACATATACATCCTGGACGGATTAAATAATAAACAAAGGAGATTGTTATGGCGGATAAGAAAGCGACCCTTCATGTCGAAGGTCATGCGCCAATCGAGCTGCCAATTATGGACGGTGCCCTCGGTACACCCGTAATTGATGTTCGTAAACTGGGAGCCAATGGTTACTTTACTTTTGACCCTGGTTTTCTTGCCACTGCATCTTGTGAATCATCAATCACCTATATCGATGGCGGCAAAGGGATTCTTTTGCACCGTGGTTACCCGATTGATCAATTAGCCAATAACGCAGATTACTTAGAAGTGTGTTACATCCTGCTTTATGGTGAAGCACCTACCCGCGAACAATACGAGCAGTTTAAAACAACCGTTACTCGCCATACTATGGTACATGAGCAAATCGCAAGCTTCTTCCATGGTTTCCGCCGTGATGCTCACCCAATGGCAGTAATGTGTGGTGTGGTTGGCGCATTAGCAGCCTTTTATCACGACTCATTGGATATCAATAACGATGAGCACCGCGAAATTGCCGCTTATCGCCTGATTTCAAAAATGCCAACCCTGGCGGCAATGTGTTACAAATACTCGATCGGCCAGCCATTTATCTACCCTCGCAACGACCTAAGCTACGCTGAAAACTATCTACACATGATGTTTGCTAACCCATGTGAAGAATACGAGGTTAATCCAGTAGTCGCTCGTGCTATGGACAAAATCTTTACGCTACATGCGGACCATGAGCAAAATGCTTCAACATCTACTGTTCGTCTAGCTGGTTCGTCCGGCGCCAACCCATTCGCCTGTATTGCCGCAGGTATCGCATCTCTATGGGGACCAGCTCACGGTGGAGCAAACGAAGCGTGTCTGAAGATGCTTGAAGAGATCGGCAGCGTAGATAACATTCCAGAGTATGTAGAGCGTGCAAAAGACAAGGATGACCCATTCCGCCTGATGGGCTTTGGTCATCGTGTTTACAAAAACTACGATCCTCGCGCGACGGTAATGCGTGAAACCTGTTACGAAGTTCTTAAAGAGCTGAATATCAAAGACCCACTACTAGACGTAGCGATGGAACTTGAGCGCATTGCACTTTCTGACGAATACTTCGTGTCTAAGAAGTTATACCCGAACGTAGATTTCTATTCAGGCATCATCCTAAAGGCGATTGGCATTCCAGTATCGATGTTTACGGTTATCTTCGCGATTTCTCGTACTATCGGTTGGATTGCTCACTGGAACGAGATGCACAGTGATCCACTAAATCGTATCGGCCGTCCTCGTCAGCTTTACACTGGTGAAACGCAACGCGATTTTTCACCACTGCATGAGCGCGAATAAGGTTTTAGGATCTAGGATCTAGGATCTAGGATCTAGGATCTAGGATCTAGGATCTAGGATGCGTATAAAGGGTTTCGACTCACGTCTCAACCCTTTAATTTTTGTTGTACGGTGAACTTACACTGGATTATCAATATCAATAAATTCTACGTCGAGGCAATGCTCTTTTTCTAGCCACTCACCTAACGCTTTAATGCCGTAACGCTCTGTTGCGTGATGACCCGCTGAGAAATAGTGAATATCCAACTCACGAGCACTGTAAGTTGTGCGCTCTGAGATCTCCCCCGAAATAAATGCATCTAAGCCGTGTTGTGCCGCCAGTTCAATATAGTCTTGTCCACCGCCCGTGCACCAACCAACCGTCTTTATCATCTTGTCTGCATTTTCAGGAGCAATATGCAAAGGCTCACGCTTTAATACTTGATTGATTTTGTTAGCAAACTCAGCACCTGTCATCGCGTATTTTAAACGACCAAACATAGCCACAGATTGAGGATGACCTTCAAGTCCGCCTTCAACTTCAATTTCCAATAAACGAGCAAGTTCTGCGTTGTTACCGAGTTCTGGGTGAATATCTAACGGTAAGTGATAGCCATACAGGTTGATGTCATTTTTAATCAAGCTACGGATGCGCTTCCCTTTCATGCCGCGAATGGGCTCTGGCTCGCCTTTCCAAAAATACCCATGGTGAACAAGTAGCGCATCTGCCTCTAATTCAACGGCTTTATCAATCAACGCTTGTGAAGCGGTTACGCCTGTCACGATGCGTTTGATTTCAGACTTACCTTCCACTTGCATACCATTAGGTGCATAGTCTTTAATAAGTTGCGGCGACAGTTTCTCGTTAAGGATCTTTTCTAGCTGAAAATTATTCATTTTTAATTCCAATACTTGTGGCTTGAGCAAAGTGTATATCGAACCGCAATCCAGATGCCAGTTGTGACATCCCCAACTCGCTTAAATTTCGATACAATAGAAAGGCTTTGCCTGTAACAACCAGGATAATGGATGAATTCTCTACAACGTTTCTATCAATGGATTGCTAGCACCCCGCCACTTTTTAAACTTCACACGCCCTTTGTCAGCGTCGAAGATATTCTGGCACCACCTCTATCGGACAATGAAGTCTACGATGGCAATCCACGACTTGGCTTCCTTTACCAACACCTTTGTACCAAGCTGCTGACTTGCTCAACTCGATATGAATTGATTGCTGAAGAGATTCAACTCAATGACGCGACTGGCCGCACCATTGGTGCCGTCGATTTGATCCTCGAGAATCAGGAGACCAAACAACACGAGCATTGGGAAGTGGCCATCAAGTTTTACTTACTTCATGAAGGTATTTGGTATGGACCGAATGCTCACGACCAACTGCACAAGAAGCTCGATCGCATGCTCACTCACCAACTAAAGATGAGTCAGAGAGAAGAGTTCCACCAACAGTTACCGTTAGACAATATACCGAGTGAGCACCTCCTGATGCAGGGACGTCTTTACGTTAACCCCTTTTCGGCAGAACCTATCCCGACAAGCTGTTTAGGCTACGAACTAGACCCGAATCAAATATCCGGTTATTGGTGTTATCAGAGCCAATGGGAGCAAATTGAACAGCCACTTTACGCCCTTTCCAAACCATTATGGGCAATTGGAACTGAAAAGCATGAAGACCCAATAAGCAAGCCATCAGGTAAATTCATCCATGCACAAACTCGGCTTGGCCAATTTTGGTTTGTGGTGCCAGATTCATGGCCAAATAACCAATAAGCTTTGGACTAACATGGATTCTCTTACGTATTCCGGTGTTGCGATAAGGAATAACACCCTGCCGTTTAATCCATGCGCCCCCCGTAAACAAAAAAGGGTTGGTGCTCTCACACCAACCCTTTATAACTAATTTGGAACTAAGTGCTTACAGACCAGCAGCTGCAAACACTTGATTCACGATCTCTTGCGCTTCTGCTTCGATTTGCTTTAGGTGCTCTTCACCTTTGAAGCTTTCACAGTAAATTTTGTAGATGTCTTCGGTGCCAGATGGACGTGCCGCAAACCAACCATTTGCTGTTGTCACTTTCAGACCACCGATTGCTGCACCATTACCTGGAGCGTGAGTCAAACGAGCAGTAATGACATCACCGGCTAGTGTTTCAGCTGCAACCATTTCTGGAGAAAGCTTCTTCAATACGTCTTTTTGCGGGCCATTGGCTACCGCTTGAATACGGTTGTACTTAGATTCGCCGTGTTTCGCCACTAGCTCTTCGTAGTATTCTTGAGGATTCTTACCCGTTACGGCTGTGATTTCTGCCGCTAATAAACAAAGTAGGATACCGTCTTTGTCCGTTGACCAAGGCGTACCATCTTTACGAAGGAAAGACGCACCCGCACTTTCTTCACCACCGAAGCCAAACTTACCAGCGTAAAGGCCATCAACAAACCATTTAAAGCCGACTGGTACTTCACAAAGATCGCGACCGAGATCAGCCACAACACGATCAATCAGTGCACTTGATACTAGCGTTTTACCAACTGCGACATCTTTACCCCACGCATCGCGGTGACGGTATAGGTAGTCGATACATACTGCTAAGAAGTGGTTCGGGTTCATCAAACCTTTTGGCGTAACGATACCGTGACGATCGTAGTCAGGGTCGTTACCAAATGCTAAGTCGTATTCGTCTTTCAGTGCCAACAGACCCGCCATTGCGTAAGGAGAAGAACAGTCCATACGTACAACGCCGTCTTTATCTAGCGACATGAATTGGAAAGACGGGTCAATTGCTTCACTTACTAGTGTTAGGTCTAGATTGTACGCCTGACCAATTTGACGCCAGTAATCGATGCCGCTGCCACCCAATGGATCAACACCAATCTTCAGATTTGCTTTTTGTATGGCATCCATATCGATAACATTCACTAGATCCTCGACGTATGGTTTCACCAAGTCCATCTCAACAAACAATTCCGATGCTTTTGCTTCTGCTAGAGGCAGACGCTTCACGCCTTGCAGGCCTTCAGCGATCAATGCGTTTGCACGATCTTCAATCGCTTGGGTGAGTTCCGCTTCAGCAGGACCACCGTGAGTCGGGTTGTATTTGATGCCACCGTCTTGTGGTGGATTGTGGGATGGCGTAATCACGATGCCGTCCGCTTTATCATCATGCTTAATGTTGTAAGTCAAAATCGCATGAGAAATACCAGGTGTTGGTGTATAGCCATTGTCTTGCTGAACGATCACTTTTACGCCGTTCGCAATCAATACTTCAATAACGCTTGAAAATGCTGGTTCAGATAGCGCGTGAGTGTCTTTACCCACAAACAGAGGACCGGTTGTACCTTGTTCTGCACGCACTTCTGCTACTGCCTGAGCAATTGCCAAAATATGGTTTTCGTTAAAAGTGTGTTTGTCTGCTGTACCGCGGTGACCAGAAGTACCAAACTGAACGTTATGCTCTGCGTTTGCTGCATCTGGTTGAAGTAAGAAGTAGTTAGCAACGAGTGCTGGAATATTGTGAAGATCTTCCTGCTGCGCTTTTTGCCCAGCACGAGGGTGCATCGCCATGTTTGACATCCTTTCATTAAAAACAAATAAAATCAAAAAAGCCTCATAATATCCGCTAAACGCTACACATTATGAGGCTTCTATCAGGTTTCTTAAATTGAACCTGTTACTTTCTCTATTAAGTCAGGCTGGAATTCCATTTGAGTCATCACCTGCTCCACCATTTGTCGTTTGCGACTGGTGTTGTTATTAGTAATTACCCAAAACGGTGTTTCCGGAATCGCTTTTGGCTTCGTGGTGTTACCATTCGCTAGCAGAGTCTCTTCATTATCAGCAAAGTAAACGCGTTTACGCCCCTTCACTTTTGTTGCTTGAGAGAAACTCTCTGGATTCAGTTTGTGTAAGGTTGATAGCACCAACATGAAGCGATCAATCGCTTTCTTAAGACCAGCAAACTCATCAGAAATAAGCAGAGAACGCATCTCTTTCACCATATCTACCGAATCTGTTTTACCCGCGTCTTTACTTACTACAATCCCTTGAGGCTGCTGTACTACAGTTGCAATTTCTGCTTCCTGTAACTGACCGTCAAGGTTTAAAAGGCGTCGCAAAATATCCGAGGCACTTTCACCGATATGCTTTGTTTGGCTTGCAATGTAACGGTATAGATCCTCATCAACCTCAATTGTTTTCATTCGCTTTTCACATTCTCAATGTTTAAACTCTGGGGGATTATAACGAGATCCTTTCGGATACTCCACGTTAAACCCATTACGAATAAGATAAAATGTCAGCATTACTCAACTATAAGCAAGAAGGCCAAGGTCAAACGGTTGTTTTAATTCATGGATTGTTTGGAAGTTTCAGTAATCTTGGCCTACTGGCACGTGATCTCGCTCAAGATCACTCCGTGATCAGCATCGACTTACGTAATCACGGACTTTCTTTTCACTCTGATATTCATGATTATCCGTCTATGGCACAAGATGTCGTGACGTTGCTACGCCATTTAAACGTCGAACCTGCACTTGTTATAGGGCATTCAATGGGTGGTAAAGTGGCAATTAAAGTGGCGGATATTGCACCTGAGCTTGTAAAGCAGCTCGTCATATTAGATATTGCGCCTGTCGCTTACGACACCAATCGCCATGACAATGTATTCAATGGTCTGCAAGCTGTACTCAAAGAACAGCCAACAAACCGCCAACAAGCCATGGACATCCTAGCCCAACATATTGAGATAGATGGCGTACGCCAATTCCTGTCGAAATCGTTATATAAACACGGCGAAGCAATGGAATGGCGCTTTAACGTAGCTAGCCTGTTTGATAACTACGCTGACATTATCGGCTGGCAAGAAATTCCCTCTACAGACATTCCGACCTTGTTTGTAAAAGGCGGTGATTCTGACTACCTCATACCAGAGTATCAAACCGCTGTTAAGCGTCAGTTCAAGCAAGCTAAAGCACATATAATCGCTAATACTGGTCACTGGCTACATGCAGAAAAACCCGCAGAAGTCATGCGCGTGATCAGGAAATACATTTCGAGTTAACAAATTCGAACACTCGTGCGAGATTATTAAAATAACCCATCTTGTATTGCATTAACTTTACCGTTTAACAGTGGTATAGTGCGCGCAAGAATTTTCGGCATGAAGGACGACAATGCTCTACGACTATATGGATATGCTCGAGTCAATCGGGCTCGATCTGCTTTTTGCTGCTATCTTCTTTTTCATTGGGATGGCAATAAAAGATGTGCTAAATCAGGGTAATGTACCCGTTTTTGGTCGTCGTATTGTATGGTTAGTTCTTTTCCTAGGCTGTGCTGGATTTATTGCGAAAGGCATGATTCAGCTCAGTTGGGAAGGCTCAGGACTTGGGTAAGCCCTTATCCCCATCGCCAATAATAAACAATGTAAAGGTATAGATTCTATGGCAAGTGTAGGTATCTTCTTCGGTAGCGACACAGGTAATACTGAAGCCGTTGCAAAGATGATTCAAAAACAACTAGGCAAGCAACTAGTTCACGTTCAAGACATCGCAAAAAGCAGCAAAGAAGACATTGATAATTTCGATCTTCTTCTTCTTGGTATCCCTACGTGGTACTACGGCGAAGCACAGTGTGATTGGGATGATTTCTTCCCAGAGCTTGAGCAAATTGACTTCTCAACGAAGCTAGTGGCTATCTTTGGCTGTGGCGACCAAGAAGACTACGCAGAATACTTCTGTGATGCGATGGGCACTGTACGTGACATCGTTGAGTCTAAAGGTGGTACTATTCTAGGTTACACTTCAACAGAAGGTTACGAGTTCGAAGCATCGAAAGCACTGGTTGAAGGCGATGACAGCCAATTCGTTGGTCTATGTATCGACGAAGATCGTCAACCAGAATTAACTGAAGAGCGCGTTGCAAACTGGGTTAAGCAAATCCACGAAGAGATGTGCCTAGCCGAGCTTGAAGGCTAATTAAAGCATTATAGAAAAGACCTCCATCAGGAGGTCTTTTTTTATCTGAATGCTATGAAGCTTCGGAGGCAATCTCTTCTTCCCGATATTGAGGTTTTTTCCGTACATATAGCTTCCGCTGTACTTGCGATACCACATTACCGTCCTTATCTTTAACGTGTGTAATGAACTCTGGAAAACATTTCTCTCCGTTACGGGTGACCTGATAGATCTCTTCTAGCATACCGTCTGTTACTTCAAATTCGGCAAACAAATCACTTTGTCCCGGCTTGATAAAATTGATGCTTGCTTCTTTATCCCAAACATAATATTCCTCACGCAAAATCCCCATAAGCATCAGTGAGTAAATCGGATCGGTGAGTGAAAAAATGCTGCCACCATATTGGGTGCGATTCGCATTTTTATTCCACCAGCAGAGCTTCAAACGGACCTTTACCGTTCGAAAATCATCAGAAATATGTAAGATTTTGATACCAGCCCCCCAAAATGGCGGCCAAATATTGAGCGAAAATTTCACTATCCCTGGTTTATATATCTTAGCAAGTCGCTTATTCATAACCATCCATAGTCTTTGCAGTTCAATGTTATTAATATGTAACTGGTCTGATCTGTAATATAATAGAGCCGTTTCCAATTTACAAAAAGAATCTATTAACCCTTTGAAGTTCGTGGTTTAATGTTCAGTATGCTTCGCCTATAATGGTAGACATATTAAATTCTGTTAAATCGCTGCAGATGATCCAACGGGAAAGTATATGTCAGACAATAATCAGGCGCTGAAGGATGCGGGTTTAAAAGTAACCCTTCCAAGGCTAAAAATTTTAGAAGTACTTCAGCAGCCAGACTGCCAGCACATTAGTGCTGAAGATTTGTACAAAAAGTTGATTGATCTAGGTGAAGAAATAGGTCTTGCAACGGTTTACCGTGTACTCAACCAGTTTGATGATGCTGGCATTGTAACTCGACACCATTTTGAAGGTGGAAAATCAGTGTTTGAATTATCAACTCAGCACCACCATGACCATCTAGTTTGTTTAGACTGTGGCGAAGTTATTGAGTTTTCAGACGAAATAATTGAACAACGTCAGCGTGAAATTGCGGCTAAGTACAATGTCACGCTTACTAACCATAGCTTATACCTATACGGTAAATGTGGTGACGGGACTTGTAAAGATAACCCTGACGCACATAAACCAGCACAGTAATTCTGTATTCAGTTTTGCTCAGTAATGCACTTTAACGTCAGCCCAGGCTGGCGTTTTTATTTGCCCGAAACAAAAAAACGCCAGCTTTTCAGCTGGCGTTTTTTATTCGCAGTTAATTGAGATTATTGATTCTCAATTTTTGCCCAAGTGTCACGCAGACCAACCGTACGGTTGAATACTAGCTTCTCTGCTGAAGAATCTTTCGAATCTGCACAGAAATAACCCATACGTTCGAACTGGAAGCCCTGCTCTGCTTCTGCAGCCGCTAGGCTTGGCTCAACAAAACCGTTTAGAACCACTAGTGATTCTGGGTTAATTGTTGCCGCGAAGTCATTCGCTGCAGCCGGGTTTGGTACCGTGAACAAACGATCGTACAAACGGATTTCTGCAGGCAATGCTTTATCCGCAGATACCCAGTGGATAACACCCTTCACTTTACGACCATCAGCTGGGTTCTTACCTAGCGTATCGACATCGTAAGTACAGAAGATAGTTGTGATGTTACCTTCCGCATCTTTCTCAACGCGTTCTGCTTTGATTACGTAAGCGCCACGCAGGCGAACTTCTTTACCTAGAACCAGACGCTTGTACTTCTTGTTGCCTTCCTCACGGAAGTCTTCACGCTCAATCCATACTTCGCGAGTAAATGGTACTTCACGCTCACCCATTTCAGGTTTGTTTGGATGATTTGCAAGCGTTAGTGTTTCAACAGCGCCTTGTTCGTAGTTCTCAATAACAATCTTAACTGGATCTAGAACAGCCATCGCACGCGGTGCATTTTCGTTTAGATCATCACGAATACAAGATTCTAGAGAACCGAATTCGATCATGTTCTCTTGCTTTGTTACACCGATACGCTTACAGAATTCACGGATTGATGCTGGCGTGAAACCACGGCGACGGAGACCTGATACTGTTGGCATGCGCGGGTCATCCCAACCATCAACCAATTTTTCAGTCACAAGCTGGTTTAGCTTACGCTTAGACATCACCGTGTACTCAAGATTCAGGCGGCTGAATTCGTACTGGTGTGGACGGCAATCAATCGTGATATTTTCCAGAACCCAATCGTAAAGACGACGGTTGTCCATAAATTCTAACGTACAGATAGAATGCGTAATGCCTTCTAGCGCATCAGAAATACAGTGTGTAAAGTCGTACATTGGGTAAATGCACCACTTGTCACCAGTCTGATGGTGAGTAGCAAAACGTACACGGTAAATCACTGGATCACGCATAACCATGAATGAAGAACCCATGTCGATCTTCGCGCGTAGACATGCTTTACCTTCTTCGAATTCACCCGCACGCATTTTTTCAAATAACGCTAGGTTTTCTTCAATAGGACGATCACGATAAGGGCTTGGTTTACCTGGCGCAGTTAGTGTGCCGCGGTATTCACGGATCTGCTCTGGACTTAGCTCATCTACATACGCTAAGCCTTTGTTAATCAATTCAATTGCATATTCGTAAAGCTTATCGAAGTAGTTTGATGAGTAACATACTTCACCATCCCACTCGAAGCCCAACCAGTTTACATCTTTCTTGATAGACTCAACGTATTCGATGTCTTCTTTTTCAGGGTTTGTATCGTCGAAACGTAAGTTACATTGACCCTGGTAGTCCTGAGCAATACCGAAGTTCAAACAGATAGACTTAGCATGACCGATGTGCAAGTAGCCATTTGGCTCTGGCGGGAATCGAGTATGCACGCTAGTGTGTTTACCATCCGCTAGATCTTTATCAATGATCTGGCGAATAAAGTTTGATGGACGAGCATCAGCTTCACTCATCTATAGCACCTCAAAAATATTAGTATTGTCAGAGAAAACAGTACTCCGCAACCAAGGTTGGTTTTGCAGAGTGCATTATTCCTAATGATCCACAATTCTTAGCGATTAGACAACAAGAACCGTCGTTAAAAAAGCAATATTTCGCTACTTCGCTTGAAAGCGGTGTAGATTCAATCCCCTCAAAACAAAAAAAGACCTCCCGAAGGAGGTCTTAATAGAGAGTCTTAAGATGTAATTACGGAAGTTTTACATCTGATAGGTCTTCACCTGAACCGATTGCTTTCATTTCACCAGCAACGATTTCTGCAAGAGGACCAAGGATAACTTGAAGGTTATTTTCACCCAGTTTCACAACACCTTTCGCACCTAGTTTCTTAAGTACTGCTTCATCAGCGATAGAGCGATCTTTAAGAGTTAGACGTAGACGAGTGATACATGCGTCGATAGACGTTAGGTTGTCGTGACCACCTAATGCTTTTAGGTATTGACGAGCTAGGTCACCTTTTTTCGCTTCACCTGCTGGTGCTGCTGCAGGCGTGTCTTCGTCGTCATCTTCACGACCAGGCGATTTTAGGTTGAACGCGCGGATTGCGAAGCTAAATGTGAAGAAGTATAGGGCACCAAAACCTAGGCCGATAGCAAGCAGTACTAGAGGCTTAGTTGCTAGACCGTAGTTCAATACGAAGTCGATAAGACCTGCAGAGAAACCAAAGCCGTGTAGCGTACCAAACATGTTTGCAATTACTAGAGACAAGCCTGTGAACACCGCGTGCATTGCATATAGTGCAGGTGCTAGGAATACGAACATGAACTCTAGAGGCTCAGTAATACCTGTTAGGAATGAACAGAATGCTACTGAGAATAGCGCGCCACCAACTTGGCTGCGTTTCTCAACTGGTGCAGCGAGGTACATAGCAAGTGCTGCACCCGGTAGACCGAACATCATTACAGGGAAGAAACCGTTCATGAATACACCAGCGCTCTTATCGCCGCCAAAGAAGCGGTGTAGGTCACCAGATTTAACGGTTTCAGTTACTTCTTTAACTGTTGCAGTGATTTCTGGAGTGACAGAGTTTGCGAATTCAAATGTGTGAGCTTGACCAACAACTAGAGTCTTAGCTAGAGAAGGGTCAACACAAAGCTGTTGTAGTGCAGGAAGTGCTTGACCAGCTGCTGTTGCGCCAGAAACTATAACTTCTTGACACGTACCCATACCGAACCAGAAATACGAGTTTAATACGTGGTGTAGACCTACAGGGATAAGCGCACGGTTAAGTGTACCGTATACAAACTGACCGATAGCGCCAGATGTTGATACCGCGTGTGCTAGAGCGTCAAGACCAGCTTGAATTGATGGCCAAACAACACCAGCGATTGCACCTGCTACTAGCGCGAAAAGACCCGCCATGATAGGTACTAGACGTTTGCCAGAGAAGAATGCCAACCACTCAGGAAGACGCGTCGCATGGAAAGCGTTGTAAGAGTGACCAGCGATAATACCAGCAATGATACCACCAAAGAATGACATATTTACGTCAGCATTGATTGTTGTTGCTGTTGCTGTAATTACAAAGTAAGCCACGGCACCAGCTAGACCAGCAGCACCTTGACCATCTTTAGAAAGACCGATCGCAATACCTAGACCAAAGAGAAGTGGAAGTTGACCGAAGATCGCACCACCCGCTTGAGCCATAAATGGAATATCTAAAAGGTCGCCTTGACCCAAACGTAGTAAAAGCGCTGCAACTGGAAGCGTTGCGATAGGAAGCATAAGTGCTTTACCTAACTTCTGCGCGTACCCAAGAATATTCACCTTAAGTTCCCCCTATAGGATTTTATGTTTTGTTGAAGACTTATTTCAGTCGTTCAATTTAGTTCGCACCAGTTTATGATATTAATTTTGCTCCGCAAATTAAAACCTCATTGTTTGTGATCACAATCACCAGAAATCGCCCAATAGAAAGGTTTTTGCTAGCGAGATCATAAAACTTATTTTATTATACGAAAAAATGGCGTTTTAACGATAAAATTCTCGCACTATATGCAAGAAAGAATCAGTGTTATTTTAGTCTCTCAACAGGCTAATCGCAGTAGCTTTGCTCTGAAAAATAATAACAACAAGCAATTAATTCAATATTTTTCAAATGGTTACAATGACAATAACATTAATAAAACGCGACTTGCTGTATGTGACCTGTTATCTAAATCAGTGATACAAACTAAGTAATCCATAGGATTCACTCGTACATCATCTAGATAACAAGGCAGAAATTGAATTCTAATTTATAAGGACTCGCTGAATATGTACGCGCTAAGTAACTGTAAAATCTATACCGGTAGTGACGTTCTCACCCACCATGCGGTTATCATTGAAAACGATCAGATACACTCGGTAGTGCCTGTGACTCAATTACCAGAGACTATTGAAGTTAGAGATTTAAACGGTGCAAACCTAAGCCCAGGCTTCATAGACCTTCAGTTAAATGGCTGTGGTGGCGTAATGCTTAACGACGAAATCACACCAGAAACCATGCAGATTATGCATAACGCGAACTTAAAGTCTGGCTGTACGAGCTTTCTGCCTACCCTTATCACTTCATCTGACGAAGACATGCGTGCTTCAATCGCAGCAGCTCGCGAATACCACAACCAATATAAAAACCAATCACTAGGCCTACATTTAGAAGGCCCTTACCTTAACGTTGCCAAAAAAGGCATCCACAGCGTTGATTTCATTCGCCCATCAGATGACGGCATGATTGATCTTATCTGTGAAAACGCAGACATCGTTGCAAAAGTAACATTGGCACCAGAACAAAACGATCCTGAGCACATCTCACGTTTGAAAGCGGCTGGCATCGTGGTATCTATCGGCCACACGAATGCAACCTATGCTGAAGCGCGTGAAGGCTTTGAAGCAGGCATTACCTTTGCTACACACCTGTTTAATGCGATGACACCAATGGTGGGTCGTGAACCTGGTGTTGTGGGCGCTATTTACGATACGCCTGAAGTTTACGCAGGCATCATTGCAGACGGTTTCCATGTTGATTACGCGAACATCCGTATTGCGCATAAAATCAAAGGTGAAAAGCTTGTTTTGGTGACCGATGCCACAGCTCCAGCAGGTGCCGACATGGATCACTTTATTTTTGTTGGTAAGAAAGTATATTACCGAGATGGTAAGTGTGTTGATGAAAACGGCACACTAGGCGGCTCAGCTCTGACAATGATTGAAGCAGTTCAGAACACCGTTGAGCACGCGGGCATCGCTTTAGACGAAGCTCTACGAATGGCTACGCTTTATCCAGCTACCGCTATCGGTGTTGAGGAGCGTCTTGGCCGAATTCGAAAAGGTATGGTGGCAAACCTAACTATTTTCGATCGTGACTTCAATGTAAAAGCGACGGTTGTTAACGGACAATACGAGCAAAATTAAGCATGAATGGCGGACAGATTGGTAATGTAGATTTAGTAAAGCAGTTGAACAGTGCTGCTGTTTATAGGTTGATCGACCAACAAGGTCCTATCTCCCGCATACAGGTAGCCGATGTAAGTCAGCTTGCTCCAGCAAGTGTTACCAAAATAACCCGTCAACTTTTAGAGCACGGTCTAATTAAAGAGGTCGCGCAACAAGCTTCTACTGGTGGTCGCCGAGCTATCTCGTTGACCACTGAAGTGAAGCCATTCCACTCTATCGCCATTCGATTGGGCCGTGACTATGTTCAGTTCTGTTTATACGATCTGGGCGGAACGGCTTTAGTTACCGATCAGCACGAACTTCATTACTCAAATCAAGCTGACTTGATTACAGGGTTAATTGAGTTATTGAAAGGTTTTCGTGATCGTTGCCAAGATAAGATTGATCAGCTCATTGCAATTGGTATTACCCTTCCTGGTTTGGTTAACCCAACCACAGGGGTTGTCGAGTATATGCCAAACACTGATATCGATAACCTCGCGCTTGGGGAGATCATTAGTGAAAAGTTTAATACTGCCTGCTTTGTCGGTAATGATGTTCGCAGCATGGCATTAGCCGAGCACTACTTTGGTGCAAGTCAAGACTGCCAAGACTCTATTCTTGTTAGTGTTCACCGAGGTACGGGAGCGGGTATCATTGTAAAGGGAGAGGTATTCCTTGGTTTTAATCGCAACGTGGGTGAAATCGGCCATATTCAAATCGACCCTTTAGGCGAACAATGTCAATGTGGCAACTTTGGTTGCTTGGAAACGGTGGCTGCAAACCCTGCCATCGTAAAACGAGTCAGACAATTGATCGCGCAAGGCTACGAGTCCAGCCTCACTCAGCTGGAACACATCACTATCGAAGATGTTTGTAGTCACGCCATTAGCGGGGATGAATTGGCAAAACAAAGCTTGGTACGTGTGGGTAACCAGCTAGGTAAAGCCATCGCAATTACAGTTAACTTGTTTAACCCACAAAAGATTGTCATTGCGGGTGATATCACTGCGGCCGAAGAAATTGTTTTCCCAGCGATTCGACGTAATGTAGAAAACCAATCTTTAAAAACATTCCACAACGAACTCCCTATCGTCGCATCACATATTGATAAGCAACCAACCATGGGTGCATTTGCAATGATTAAACGTGCCATGTTAAACGGTGTTTTGTTACAAAAGTTACTAGAAGACTAAGTTTATACATCCAATTAAGTTACAATCTCGGGCTGTGATTTCACAGCCCGTTTTTGTATATCAGGAATATAGCTCAACAGTATGGAAATTATTCTAATTACAACGGCTTTTATAGCTGGTTTTATTGCGGTCAAGTGCAACCTCCCACCTCTGGTTGGCTTTCTGCTTGCGGGCTTTGGCTTGCATGCTTTTGGTTATCAGAGCAATGAGGTCATCATCACCCTCGCCGATCTCGGTGTGACGCTTCTACTTTTC
Source organism: Vibrio sp. PID23_8 (assembly GCF_003584965.1). Taxonomy (NCBI): domain Bacteria; kingdom Pseudomonadati; phylum Pseudomonadota; class Gammaproteobacteria; order Vibrionales; family Vibrionaceae; genus Vibrio; species Vibrio sp. PID23_8. The sequence goes on from NZ_LIXE01000002.1 coordinate 355,530, forward strand.
ACTATCGGTTTAAAGCTTGATGTCAAAACCCTACTTTCCAAAGAGATCTGGGGTGGCGCGACCGTGCACAATATTATTTCCACTCTGTTCTTTGCGCTGGTTCTTATCGGATTAAAGCTGCTTGGCCTGTCCTCGTTAACGGACATGGACAGCACGCAAATATTGCTCTTAGCGTTCGCCCTCTCATTCTCTAGTACCGTTTTTGCTGTTAAGACTCTGCAAGAAAAGGGGGAAATAAATGCCACTTACGGCACTCTGGCTATCGGTATTCTTGTTATGCAAGATATCTTTGCCGTGGTGTTCTTGACCGCATCAACAGGGAAAATCCCTGAATGGTATGCCATTGGCCTGTTTGCCCTGCCGCTACTTCGTCCACTGTTCTACAAAGTGTTAGACAAAGTCGGCCACGGTGAAATGCTGGTGCTATTTGGCATCTTTTTCGCACTCGTTGTCGGCGCAGGCTTATTTGAATTGGTTGGTATGAAGCCAGATCTCGGCGCGCTGATCCTTGGCATGCTACTCGCCGGCCACCGCAAAGCGTCAGAGCTTTCCAAAGCCCTATTTAACATGAAGGAACTGTTTTTAGTCTGTTTCTTCCTAAACATTGGCCTATCCGCATCACTGAGCTTTAACGGTGTAGGCCTCGCGCTGCTCTTTATTCTGTTACTACCAATCAAAGGGGTGCTTTACTTCCTAACCATCAACTACTTTAAGTTCCGTGTTCGTACCTCTTTACTTACATCACTTTCACTGTTCAATTACAGTGAATTTGGCCTGATTGTGGGTGGCCTTGCGTATAATATGGGATGGATGCCAAGCGATATACTAGCCGCGATTGCGGTCGCCGTTTCTATCTCATTCATCATTTCTGCGCCACTAAACAGACTTGGTCATCAAATTTACCAACACTCGGGTAAGTGGCTACAAGAAACGGCGGCAGAGAAGCTGAACCAACGTGACCAACTCATCAATCCAGGGCATGCGCAAATATTGATTTTAGGTATGGGTCGAATTGGTACAGGTGCTTATGATGAACTTCGCGCTCGCTATGGCAAGATCTCTCTTGGTGTCGAAGTTCGTGAAGACGCTGCCCATAAACACCGATCTGAAGGCCGTAATGTGATTTCCGGCGATGCGACTGACCCGGATTTTTGGGAACGTATCTTAGATACCGCGAACGTGAAGATGGTTCTTCTGGCGATGCCACACCATCAAGGAAACCAAACCGCACTTGAGCAATTACAAAGCCGAAACTACAAAGGCCAAATTGCTGCAATTGCCGAATATCCCGATCAGCTAGAAGGCTTACTAGAAAGTGGAGTCGATGCAGCATTTAACATCTACAGTGAAGCTGGTAGTGGCTTTGCTCGTCATGTTTGCGATCAACTTCAACCTCAATTTACCCCTATCAAATAAGCATCAAAAACCCTATTTTTATTGAGCCCTCTGCGAATAAGAGGGCTTTTTTGTACACTATTTCAACCAAACCTTAATCACATTCACCAAAATCTAGATTTTGTTAAATATTTTCCAACTAACAAGCCTTTTTATGATTTTTTTATTCAAAAAACGTTGCTTTTTTTACTCAGAATGGCAAATTGGAGTCATACCGATTAAAAATTGTCTAGTTTAAAAAGGATGTTGTATGTGTTCAGTATTTGGCATTTTAGACATTAAAAGTGATGCTGCTTCATTGCGCCCTATCGCATTAGAGATGTCGAAAAAACTTCGCCACCGTGGCCCTGACTGGTCTGGTATTTACTCTTCAGAACGCGCTATTTTAGCGCACGAGCGCTTAGCCATCGTTGGCCTAAATAGCGGTGCTCAGCCACTATACAGCCCAGATAAAAAACTCATCCTTGCTGTAAACGGTGAAATCTACAACCACAAAGAGATCCGTGCGCGTTACGAAGGCAAATACGAATTTCAGACGGACTCTGATTGTGAAGTGATTCTCGCGCTTTACCAAGACAAAGGCGCAGACCTTCTTGAAGAACTCAACGGTATTTTCGCATTCGTCCTATACGACGAAGAAAAAGATGAGTACCTAATAGGTCGTGACCACATCGGTATCATTCCGCTTTACCAAGGTTACGACGAACACGGCAACTACTATGTCGCATCTGAAATGAAAGCACTTGTATCGGTATGTAAAACCGTCAGTGAATTCCCTCCTGGTTGCCATTACGCTAGTGCCGATTCAGAGCCACAACGTTACTACATCCGAGACTGGAACGAATACGCGGCCGTGCAAGGTAACTCAACCAGTAAGGAAGAGTTAACCGAAGCACTGGAAGCCGCAGTAAAACGTCAGCTAATGACAGACGTTCCTTATGGTGTACTTCTTTCTGGCGGTCTGGACTCGTCGATCACTTCGGCAGTAGCAAAACGATTCGCCGCGATGCGCATTGAAGATGATGAGAAATCTGAAGCGTGGTGGCCACAACTGCACTCTTTTGCTGTTGGTCTAGAAGGTGCGCCCGATTTGAAAGCGGCCCGCGAAGTCGCAGAGCAAATTGGCACCGTCCATCACGAGATGACTTACACCATCCAAGAAGGCTTAGACGCAATTCGTGACGTGATTTACCACATTGAAACTTACGATGTCACAACAATTCGCGCATCAACACCAATGTTCTTAATGGGACGTAAGATTAAAGCGATGGGCATTAAGATGGTACTTTCTGGCGAAGGCGCGGATGAGATATTCGGCGGTTACCTTTACTTCCACAAAGCACCGAACGCACAAGAGTTCCATGAGGAAACCGTACGTAAACTGCTTGCTCTAAATATGTTTGATTGTGCACGAGCAAACAAATCGCTGGCAGCTTGGGGGGTAGAAGGCCGTGTGCCTTTCCTAGACAAAGAGTTCATCGACGTGGCAATGCGTTTGAATCCAGCAGACAAAATGTGCGGCAACGGTAAAATGGAAAAACATATTCTTCGTGAGTGTTTTGAGCATTACCTACCGGAGTCGATTGCATGGCGCCAAAAAGAGCAGTTCTCTGATGGTGTTGGCTACAGCTGGATCGATACGCTAAAAGAAGTCGCGGAACAGAAAGTGACCGAACAGCAAATGGAGACCGCTCAATACCGCTTCCCGTACAACACACCAACCACAAAAGAAGGTTATGTGTATCGTGAGATCTTTGAAGAGCTCTTCCCCTTACCTTCAGCTGCAGAATGTGTCCCTGGTGGCCCTTCTGTCGCATGTTCATCTGCGAAAGCGATCGAGTGGGATGAATCTTTCCAAAACTGCGTAGACCCATCAGGGCGTGCGGTACAAACCGTTCACAACGACGCTTACTAAGTCATTTTCATGACATAACGATTGGACTGGCTCCACCAGCCCTTTCAGACAAATAAATTCACTACGATCAAAAAGAGGTGCTTTCGCACCTCTTTTTGATTTGAATTCGTGTTACTTCAGATCCAAGTCACTGTTGTTTAAGCTAACTGGCACGTGCTTAGTGATCATCTGCACCAACAGAATAGAACGCTTCTCTCCATCTTGCTCTTGGTAGATAGCGTCAATACCGGCAAACTGCCCACTTTTGACTCTAATTTGGTCACCAGGTTGCGGCATACACTCCGAGTTTATATCTTCTACGGTGCATTGCTCTAACTGCTTAAGTTCGAAGATCAAATCTCCTTCGATTTCTTTTGGTTGAGCTCCAAAACGGACGAAGTCTACCACTCCACGTGTAGAGCGAATCGACGTAAAGCTCGGCCCTTGCTCATAGTCAAATCGAGCAAATACATAACATGGAAATAACGGTTCTTCGACTTTTTGTCGTTTACTACGCAAGATCTTTTCAACCTCAACAGTAGGGTAGAAACATTCCACACCTTGATTCTCTAAGTGTTGCTTCGCCCTTACTTGCTCTCCACGCTTGCAATAAAGTAGATACCAACGTTTCATTTCATGACTAGCCAATTATGTATTTTTTATCATCCTAGCATTAAGCCAATATTGAGTCATGGACATTCAAGCAATCTATGTGCATATGGCTAAATCTTCGCCATGATACTTTTTTATTTTCAGACACTTAACGGGCAAGTCCATAGACAAAAATGGAAAGTAAGTTTGTAACACATCAAATACACCGACAAATATTCCACAAAATCGCCACAAAACAGCAACATAATAAAGTTATTGAATCGTCACGTGAAATTTTATTGTTTGTCACCGCCTAAATAGCCATGTATACGTAGACTCCGTTAAAAAATGTAATAACGACTATTAGAAGAGCTTATGTCAAACCAACATCAATACTTTGGTCACCCACGTGGCTTGTTCTTATTGTTCGGAACTGAACTATGGGAACGCTTTTCTTACTACGCAATGCGCGCCATTCTAGTACTTTACCTGACTGACGCAACCATGAACGGTGGTCTTGGCTGGTCGACTAAAGATGCTCTAGATCTTTACGGCATCTATACTGGGCTTGTCTACATCACTCCTCTTATTGGTGGTTACCTTGCGGATAACTACTTAGGTCAACGCCGTTCTATCCTGATTGGTGGTGCGCTGATGGCGATAGGCCAGTTCACACTAGCAATGCCAGCAGACATTCTTGGCCTTAGTTCTCTACATACCTTTTACCTAGGCCTTGCTTTACTTATCTGCGGTAACGGTCTATTCAAGCCAAATATCTCGACCATGGTTGGTGATCTATACAACGAAGGTGATAACCGTCGTGATGGTGCTTTCACTATTTTCTACATGGGTATCAACATCGGCGCACTGCTCGCAGGTGTGATTTCAGGTTCAGTCACCAATGAGTTCGGTTGGAAAGCCGGCTTCGTAGCCGCTGGCATTGGTATGCTTATCAGCCTTGTAATGCAAATGACATTTGCTCAATCTTGGCTTGGTGATATTGGCCGTGAACCTGCTGCGAAGCGTGACCTAGCACTCAAGAAGTCAGCAAAAAAAGAGCCTCTGACCAAAGAAGAAGCGGATCGTATCAAAGTAATCCTTGTGATGAGCATGTTTACCATCGTCTTTTGGGCAGGCTTTGAGCAAGCAGGCGGTCTAATGAACATTTACACGCAGCAATACACCGATCGTATGATTGGTGGCTTCGAAGTACCTGCAGCATGGTTCCAATCACTAAACCCATTTTTCATCATCACACTAGCGCCGGTATTAGCTGTACTTTGGGTGAAACTAGGTAAGCGAGAGCCAAACTCACCGGTAAAATTTGCTTTGGCGATGTTCTTCCTCGCGCTTGGCTTCCTATGTATGGTTGGTGCGGTCATTGAACAAGGTGGCGACACTGCAGTGAAAACATCAATGCTATGGCTAGTAGGTGCATTCTTCTTCCATACGCTGGGTGAACTATGTCTATCTCCTATCGGTCTATCGCTAGTCACCAAGCTAGCTCCGCTACGTCTTGCTTCACTTATGATGGGAGCATGGTTTGGCTGTAACGCAATTGCAAACTATGTTGCTGGTTACGTGGGTTCTCACGTAGGTGAGCTCGGTGCTCTAGCAATCTTCAGCGGTATTGCAGTCACAGCAACGATCTCTGGTGTGATTCTACTACTGTTCTCTAACACGCTAGTACGCTGGATGCACGGTGCAGAAAAGACGAACAGCACAATAGAACAGATTGAAGAACAACAAACACAAGTTGCTTAATATAAAGTGTAAATAACAACAAAGGGTCGCAAGTGCGACCCTTTTTGTATTCAAAAAGAATTTAAAGCTTGGCTCGAACTAGCTCGGCCATCATCTCGATGTGTAAGTCGTTGTCATTTAAACAAGGAATATAGCTAAAGCTCTCGCCGCCCGCTTCTAGGTAAATCTCATGACACTCTTCAGAAATTTCCTCAAGCGTTTCTAAACAATCGGCAGAGAACGCTGGTGTAATGACATTCAGCTTTTTCTTACCTTGGCTTGGTAGTACTTCCAACGTTTTGTCTGTATAAGGTTGTAGCCACTCTTCACGGCCAAAGCGTGACTGATATGTCATGCCGATTTGCTCTTCATTCAAACCCAGCGCTTCCCCCAACAAACGCGTCGTCGTTTCACAGTGTTGAGGGTAGATATCGCCATTATCGGCGTAGCGCTTTGGAATACCGTGGTAAGAACACAGCAGATAATCGCCACGGCCATGCTCAGCCCAGTGGTCACGCACCGATTGAGCCAATGCCGCGATGTATTTGGGATGGTTGTGGTAATCACGAATAAAGCTGAACTCTGGCATTACTGGCATCTTTTTGAATGCCTTCGTCATGCCGTCAGAGACTGCGGCTGTCGTTGTGCCCGAGTACTGTGGGTAAAGAGGTAATACAATCACTTCCTCTACACCTTGAGCTTGCAGCGCTTCAAAGCCCGACAGCAAACTTGGGTTGCCGTAAGTCATACCAAGCTCAACTGGCATCTCTAATGCTGATCGCAGCTTCTCTGCTTGTCGTTTTGAGTACACCATTAAAGGCGATCCCTCTTCCATCCAGACGGATTGATAAAGCTTGGCTACTTTTGGTGAACGAATTGGCAAGATGACACCGTGAAGAATCGGACACCACAGCCACCTTGTCATGTCGACAACGCGGTGATCATGGAGGAACTGGCTTAAAAAGCGTTTTACCGCAGTCGTAGTTGGCTCGTCAGGCGTACCTAAGTTCACCAACAACACGCCCTGTTTATTATTGTTTTTCATAACATCCTATTCATGGTAAACGACTTTGCTTGTACGGTGAAATACACGAAATCGTTCACCATACTTACAGGCTGAATAAAAAAAGCGACCCTGAGGTCGCTTTTCAATATATCAAAATATTAAATTTTGCCGTTAGCAAATTATGCCAGTGCTTTCTCAATATCTGCACTGACTTCTGCAACTTGCTTAGTACCGTCGAATTTAAGGTACTTAGTGTTACCCGCTTCTGCTTCTTTACCGTAGTACTCGATTAGTGGTGCAGTTTGCTCATGGTAAACACCGAGACGTGCACGTACTGTCTCTTCTTTATCGTCATCACGAACAACAAGCTCTTCGCCTGTCACATCATCTTTACCTTCCACTTTAGGTGGGTTGTAAACAACATGGTAAGTACGACCTGATGGTAGATGCGCACGACGACCAGCCATACGCTCAACAATAACGCTGTCTGCAACGTCGAACTCAATCACGTAATCTACGTCAACGCCCATTTCATTTAAACCATCTGCTTGAGGGATAGTACGTGGGAAACCATCTAGTAGGAAACCTTTCGCGCAATCGTCTTGAGCGATACGTTCTTTGATAAGACCAAGGATGATTTCATCAGAAACTAGCTGACCAGCGTCGATAACAGCTTTAGCTTGCTTACCAAGCTCTGTACCTGCTTTGATAGCAGCACGAAGCATATCACCAGTAGAGATTTGTGGAATACCGTATTTTTCCATGATGAAGTTTGCTTGTGTGCCTTTACCTGCACCTGGAGCACCTAGAAGAATGATGCGCATGATTTATCCTCTTTACTATTTAAGATTTATACCGAAGCTCACAATAACTAACCTTCCCGGACATCAACCCTTAGAAGCACGCAACGATAAGTTTCGGTATAACGTATTAGGCGAGCCAAAATACACGCCTTATTAGTCACATTCAAGTTTGGGATTCTAACACAGGTTCATCATTCAATGAGCAGTTTAAGACTAAAGAATGTTAGTGAAGCCTGCTTTCTTGCCTTATTGATTACTAACTCAACACTTAAAGGGTGAATCTATGAGGTTGCAAACAAAAAGCCCGCATTTTGCGAGCTTTTTGCTGATATTTGACTATTAAACCTTAGTCAAAAGCTTATTGATAGCACCTACAAATTGCGTAGGATCTTCCATAGAACCTCGCTCTGCCAGCATTGCTTGACCTAGTAAAACTTCAACCCAACGGCCAAATGCTTCTTCATCGGCTTCATCCGCCATGCGCTTCACTAGTTCATGTTCAGGGTTAATTTCGAAGATGTACTTCACTTCTGGTACCGCTTGGCCTGCTGCTTCAAGAAGCTTCGCCATTTGCGTTCCCATTTCAAAGTCATCAGTAACAACCACTGCCGGTGTTGTTGCTAGTTTGAAGGTAGTACGCACTTCTTTCACACGATCGCCTAGGTAAGACTTAGTGCGCTCAACGACAGACTTAAACTCTTCTTCCGTTTCTTTCTGTTTTTCTTTTTCCGCTTCGTCTTCAAACTTGCTTAAGTCTAAGCCTGCTTTCGTGATCGATTGGAACTGCTTGCCATCAAACTCTGTCAGGTAGTTCATCAGCCACTCGTCAATGCGGTCGAACATCAAAATCACTTCGATGCCTTTTGCTTTGAACTGCTCTAGGTGAGGGCTGTTTTTCGCTGCTGCGTAGCTATCTGCTGTTAGGTAGTAAATCTTATCTTGGCCTTCTTTCATGCGTTCAACGTAAGACGCCAAACCCACGGTTTGCTCAGCCGAATCCACTTCTGTTGTAGCAAAGCGCAATAGACCGGCCACTTTCTCTTTGTTTGCCATGTCTTCTGCAACGCCTTCTTTCATCACAAGGCCGAACTCTTTCCAAAATGATTGGTATTTCTCTTCATCATTCTTAGCCATGCGCTCAAGCATTGTCAGGACGCGTTTAGTACAAGCATTACGTAACGACTGAGTGACCTTGTTGTCTTGTAGGATTTCACGCGATACGTTTAATGGCAGATCATTGGAGTCAATCAAACCACGAATAAAGCGCAGGTAAGACGGCATGAACTGCTCTGCATCATCCATAATGAAGACACGCTGTACATACAGTTTGAGACCCGATTTATGGTCGCGATTCATCATATCCCAAGGCGCATTTGCTGGAATGTAAAGTAAGCTAGTGTAGTCGTTCTTACCTTCTACACGGTTATGACTCCAAGTAAGAGGGTCTGCGAAGTCGTGAGAGACATGCTTGTAGAACTCTCGGTACTCCTCTTCAGAGATATCTGACTTATTGCGAGTCCAAAGTGCTTGAGCTTTATTAATTTGCTCCCACTTCTTCTCACCCGTTTCTTTACCTTCGTCATCGCGAACCGCAGTTTGGATAGAAACTGGGATGCCGATATGATCAGAGTATTTGCTGATCACATCACGTAGACGCCATTCATTTAGGAACTCTTTTCCTTCCTCACGCATGTGAAGCACGATATCAGTACCACGAGAATCTTTAGTGATGGTCTCGATGGTGTACTCTCCTTCACCCGCAGAGCGCCATTGTACGGCTTCATCAGCGGCAAGACCTGCGGCACGAGTGCGTACCGTTACCGTATCAGCGACGATGAACGCAGAATAGAAGCCTACACCAAATTGACCAATCAACTGAGAATCTTTACTTTGTTCATCAGATAATTTTGAGAAAAATTCTGCCGTGCCTGACTTTGCAATCGTACCAAGATGCTCGATAACGTCATCACGGCTCATACCAATGCCATTATCAGAAATCGTTAGCGTATTCGCATTTTCATCAAACGCCAGTTTTACGCCGAGATCCGCATTACCGTTATATAGGTCTGGATTCGATAACGCTTGGAAGCGCAATTTATCTGAGGCATCAGATGCATTTGAAATTAGCTCGCGTAAGAAAATTTCTTTATTGGAATAAAGAGAATGAATCATCAGGTGAAGTAACTGTTTTACTTCTGATTGAAAGCCACGAGTTTCTTTGTTTTGAGAGACGGTTTCGCTCATGTTTACTCCATAACATCTAAATTAAGGGGGCGTTATCTGACATACCCCTAACAGCAATCTCATCGAAATTGCATTACTAATATGTCATTTAACATGTGGCTGACAAATGTAAATTCAAGGTCAAAATTGCTAAAAACAGTGTTTTTTAAGATAATTTTAATTATCCTACTTTCCTAAAATCATCTAAAACGTAACACGTGCCTTTGCGTCCGATCCAATTGTGTGACGTGAATCACTTTGTATATAGAATCATCCACTTAAGAAGAGCTAAATGACAAACATCGGCACCAAGTTTTTAATTGCTCAAAGATTTGTCTTTGATCCAAATAGCAATTCGCTCACTGACCAACAATGCGACAATGAAGTTGTTCGATTAGGAAGTAACGAAAGTCGTATCCTCCTGATGTTGACTGAGAGACCTAACGAAGTATTAACACGCAACGAACTGCACGAGTTTGTTTGGCGTGAACAAGGCTTTGAGGTGGATGATTCAAGCCTAACTCAAGCCATTTCAACTTTGCGTAAAATGTTGAAGGATTCAACAAAGTCACCTGAATTCATAAAAACCGTTCCTAAACGTGGCTACCAACTGATTTGTTCCGTAGAACGCTTAAGTCCACTTTGCTCAGATTCCCCCTTTTCTCACGAAAACCTTGATAGTGAAAGCGAAGCGCCTATCGTTGATTTAGAGCAGTCTACGGAACAGCCCACAGAAACCACTGCAGACGTAAACAAAGACGGTGAAACACCGCTAGAAACCTCACAAGCAGCCCCTGTTTCTACCACAAGCAACTGGCTAGTGCGTGCGCTTCTCCTACTGGCATTACTATTACCAATTTGTGTTGTATTGTTCACCTCTCCTGCAGAATCGCAATTCCGTCAAATTGGCGAGTATCACAATGTGCCCGTCATGACACCAGTGAACCATCCTCAACTGAACCGTTGGCTCCCGTCTATAGAGCAATGTATAAAGCGCTATGTTGAGCACCACATCGAAGACTCCTCTCCGATGAAGGTTATCGCAACGGGTGGTCAAAATAACCACCTAACCTTGAACTACATCCACGATAGCAACCATTCGTATGAAAATGTGACGCTGCGTATCTTCGCTGATCGTAACGACCCAACCGATATTTGTAATTAAAGGAGGCTGAAATGAAGATTAAAGTAGCATCTGCGGTTTTAGCCGTATCTATCCTTTTTAGTGGTTGGCTATATTGGGGCAGTGACCTAAAAATAGAACAAGTTCTGACCGCCAACGAATGGCAGTCAAACATGGTGACACTGATTAAGGATACCACCCCCGATAGTACGATGGGGCCACTTCGCCGTGTCAATGTTGAATCAAACGTAAAATACCTACCAAATGGTGATTACATTCGCGTGGCGAACATCAAGTTGTTTGCGCAAGACTCAACTTCTGAATCCACCATCAACATTTCAGAAAGAGGTCGCTGGGAAATCAGTGACAATTATTTGTTGGTCACGCCATCTGAATTCAAAGATATCTCCTCATCTCAGTCCAAAGATTTTTCTGAGGATCAACTTCACTTGATTACACAAATCTTCAAACTTGATGCGGAGCAAAGTCGCCGCATCGATATCGTTGACGAAAAAACACTGCTATTAACTAGCCTCAACCACGGTTCTACGGTACTGTTTAGAAACTGATTTTGATTCGATAGTAGGGGGCAAGACGCCCCCTTTATTTTGCTCATGGATTGGCTAAATACTCTTACTCTCTTTCTCGGCTCTCTTATCGCCAATACGCTAGCTTCGCTTTCTGGCGGCGGTGCTGGCTTGCTGCAATTCCCTCTTTTGATCTTTCTTGGGCTGCCTTTCTCTGTCGCGCTAGCGACTCATAAAGTCGCTTCAGTGGCGCTCGGCTTAGGAGCAGCGAGTACGCATCTAAAAGCAGGAACAATCAAAGCCAAAGTTGCACTCTACCTAATACTGGTTGGTAGCATTGGTGTGGTTCTAGGTGCCAACCTCATCGTGCAGCTCCCTGATGGTATTGCAGAAAAAATGCTTGGTACCATGATCCTTGCACTCGGTACTTATTCTCGCTTTAAAAAAGAACTCGGCCAAACTGAAACCAGATCGCACCGAGATCCCTTTGGCTTGGCTGTGGGCGGTATGGGCTTAATGGTTATCGGCGTGATCAACGGCTCACTGACAGCGGGTTCAGGTTTACTCGTTACGCTATTTTTAGTCCGCTGGTTTGGCTATGACTACAAACAAGCCGTTGCTTATACCATGGTATGCGTTGGGCTATTTTGGAATGGTATTGGGGGAATCGCCGTGGTTCAAGCTGGCGCTCCGATCCACTGGGCATGGCTTCCAATATTATTAGTGAGCTCTTTCTTGGGGGGGAGTCTAGGCGCATGGGCAGCAACGCGTTATAGCAATCGAGTGATTAAAATCGCCTTCGAAATCCTCACTTTTGCTGTTGGCATCAAGCTGCTAATGTAATGTTGTTCAATCAAAAACAAAGGAAAAGAAAGGAAACCAATGGATCCCTTTCTATTCATTCGACTAAACGGCTAAATCGTTGTTTGTGCCAACACCTCACCTTCCGGTGTCTGCACTGTTAGCGTATTATTTTCCAGTAAGCCATAGCTTCTTGGTAAGCCATTACGTGGAAACGTCATCGAGCCAGGATTAAATATCACCGCGCCATTTTGCATCTCAGCAACCGGCACGTGTGTATGACCAAGCGCAATGACATCACCTTCACGTAGCGAAGGACGCTTTTCACTATTATACAAATGACCATGGGTCAAAAATAAACGCTTACCAGACTCAAGTAAAACCCAGGCGTAATCCATCATCATAGGGAAATTAAGTAGCATCTGGTCAACTTCGCTGTCACAGTTACCACGCACAGCAATAATCTGATCACTGTACTGATTCAGTAACTCTGCAACTTGCAGTGGGTCATGGCCATCTGGCAGCGGGTTTCTTGGACCGTAATTAAGTATATCGCCTAACAAAATTAAATGGTCAGCACCTGATGCCAAGTATAGCTGGATGGTCTCTTCGGTTGCCGGTAAAGAACCGTGCAAATCTGAGGCAAAAAATAGTTTCACAACACCGTCTCCTCAAAAAGTAAGCGGGTATTCTACGGTATTCTTGAGGAAGCTCAACCAACGTGCGAGATTACTGATGGCGAACAAACTCAATCAACATCGGGAGTAAATAAAACCAAGCGACGTATCCAACCCCAACTAGCACGATGAACCACACGGTGAGTGATAAGAACTTAGATTTCGCGAGATGGTTGAGTGGATCCGGTTCCCCACAACACGGGCAGGTATGAGCGCGTTTCGATATTGGCTTCTCACACACAGGGCAATCAACTAATGGCATGATGCGAATTCCTCAACGTCTTTCTGAATTATCAAAGAATAAGCATCAAGAAAAGGATATGCAACTCATACAGTCAATTCAGGCAAGGATACTTTTCGATTCAGAAAATGAGCAAATACTGAGCAAGGCGCACGAAATCGAACCTAGCTTACATCTCTTCCTTCACCATTCCATTTATAACAATATTGTTATAACTCACCATTCCAATCACTTGTCCATTTTCAATCACTGGCGCACGACTAACACCAAAGCGTTCAAACAAACGAGCGCAATATTTAACGTTCATGTTAGGGTCTACGCACAATGCAGGTTTTGTCATGATCTCATAGATATTTGTGCGCTGAGGTGCTCTGTTTTTCGCTAATACCTTCTTCGCAATATCATTCATCAGTACGATGCCGTATTCATCATCTTCATTGCGTTTTTTTACCACTAGCGCTTTCACCTGATTTTTTTTCGCTAATGTAATTCCCTCATAGACCGTCATCAATCCATCAACCATTACGTATGTTGCTGCCATAACGTCTCTTACCCGAATCCGCTCATGATCACTCATAACTCATCCTCTACCACTTTCGTCAATGTCTCTACCTGATGGGCCACCCCCACCGCATCTTCCACATCAATCTGCACCGCGATGCCTTGTCCCGACTCTTGGTCAAACTCACCGACTTCGTTAATGGTTTCCAATATGTGGCGTGACAAATGCTCTTCCACCACAAACAACAACACATCTCTTTGCACTTCGAGCGTAAGCCCGAAAAAAGTACGTTTTTGGTTTAGGCCTTCACCCCGAGCATTATTTATCACGGTGGCTCCGGTCGCCCCTGCTGCACGTGCGGCATCAAGTACTTTGTCTGTTTTACCATCTTCCACAAAAGCTAGGATGAGTTTAAAGCGCATTTTCTTTCTCCTCCGATGGTTTTTTATTTAACCACTGAGTTATTTGAGCGTATGCCATAACAGAAATAATAGGGAATAGGCTGGCAAAAGCGATCAAGCCGAACCCATCAATCATCGGATTACGACCAGGAACGGTAGACGCCAAACCAAGCCCTAGTGCGGTGACTAACGGCACCGTAACCGTGGATGTCGTAACCCCACCGGAATCGTAAGCTAACGGCACAATCAGACGAGGAGCGTAAAACGTTTGAATCACCACCACGATATAACCAACAATGATGTAATAATGAATCGGATCGCCAACCACAATGCGATAGCTGCCTAGCGCAATCCCTACGGCAACCCCTAACGCCACAGCCCCCCTCAAACCATTAACGCTAATACTCCCCCCGGAAACTTGATTTGCTTTTATCGCCACGGCGATCAAAGAAGGCTCAGCGATGGTGGTACTAAAACCAATCAAAAACGCAAATAAGTACACCCAGTAATAATCAACCCAACTCAGCACCTGGCCTACCGATATCTTAAATTCGTTCAGAAACTCTGGCGCGGTCAGTTGTACTGCCATCGTTTCACCAAGAGGAAATAACGCCATTTCTAAGCCAAGCAGAAATAGCGAAAGCCCAAAAATCACATATAAGAAACCCAGTAATACCTTAGGTAAGTTTGTAACTGGACGGCGCAACACCGCGAGTTGGAAGCCAAAGATTATCGTCGCAATAGGTACAACATCACGAATGGTAGAAAGAAAAGTGTCAGCGAAATGATCAAACGAAATCATGCAACCACCATCCCGTAAACCATCACAAACATCATAGGCAGCAATGAAGCAAAAGCTATCAACCCGAAACCGTCGATCATCGGGTTTCGTCCCTTAATGGCAGACGCTAACCCAACCCCAAGCGCCGTCACTAAAGGCACCGTAATGGTGGACGTAGTCACACCACCAGAATCATAGGCAACACCTATGATGGATTCTGGTGCAAACCCAGTCAGTATGACCACACCAATGTAACCACCAATAATCATATATTGAATTGGCCACCCTTTTAGAATTCTGAGTACACCAAGAACAATCGCAAGTCCCACTGAAAGCGCCACTGTCATTCGTAAACCCTCGGCATACTCTTGCATTGACTCCTCAGTATTTAGGATCATCCCCCCTTCGGCAGCGACCTCCGATGCCTCTTCTGCGACTGCCGTCAGTGCTGGTTCGGCAATGGTCGTTCCAAAGCCCAAACAAAAAGAGAAGATGAGAAGCCAAAACACGCTGCCTTTTCTCGCAAAGGCTTGCGCCATATTTTCACCAATAGGGAATAATCCAAGATCTAAACCGAAAATAAAAAAGGTGAGTCCAAATACAACCAGCAGTAGACCAAATAGAATTGAAAATAAATGGGGTAATGGCTCCTGTAACACAACGAGCTGAAAAAAAGAAATAACAACAACAATCGGTAACAGATCACGGGCACTATTGAGTAAGGCTCGAACTAGAGCAACAAACGAAGCCATATACTCTCCTTACCGTAAGTTGTGATTGTGATTAAATTCAGCATGGCATACTTTTCTATAGGTAAGTGTGAGCGACTCAAAAAGCTCCATAACATAATGTTACCATTAGCCAAAATTGTGAGCTTCGAGTAGAAAGTTAGAAAAATGCGTCTAACTCATTAGTTACTAATAATAAAAATAGCAGTACAAGTGGTTGAAATGAACACGCCTAGCGCACAACGACTATAATATGTACATCGTTTTAACAATCGAAGGGAATTCATGAAGATATTATTGACTGGTGGTACAGGCTTTATAGGGTCAGAATTACTCAAGCTCTTAACCACTCATCAAATTATGTTGTTAACGCGAAACCCTGCACAAGCGAAACAACGTCTAAAACATGCCGATGTTGGTAATATTGACTATTTGGATTCCCTTGATTCGATCGAAGATTTGAATGACGTTGACGCTGTAATCAACCTCGCTGGTGAGCCGATTGCCGATAAGCGTTGGACAACAAAACAAAAAGATCTTATTTGCAAAAGCCGTTGGAAGGTAACCGAAAGAATTGTAGAACTGATCCACGCCAGCACCGAACCACCTTCTGTATTTATCAGTGGCTCTGCGGTGGGGTATTACGGCGATCAACAAGATCACCCCTTCGATGAATGCTTACAAGTCAATAGCGATGAATTCACTCATACCGTCTGTGCGAAATGGGAGCAAATTGCTAAGCGCGCAGAATCAGAGCAAACTCGCGTGTGTCTGTTGCGAACTGGCGTGGTACTCGGCCAAAATGGGGGCGCACTTGCCAAAATGCTCTTGCCTTACAAACTGGGCTTAGGCGGCTATTTGGGCAATGGCAATCAATACATGCCTTGGATCCACATTCTCGATATGGTACGCGCCATTATGTATTTATTGGAAACACCACATGCCCACGGAGAGTTTAACTTGTGCGCTCCTCACCCTGTCAGCAACCGGAACTTCAGCCGTACCTTAGCAAAAACCCTCAAACGTCCTCACCTCTTATTCACCCCGAAATGGGTGATGACCATGGCAATGGGTGAATCCTCATGCCTGTTATTCGATAGTATTCGAGCCAAGCCAAAGAAGCTCACCGAGCTAGGCTTTAAGTTCAGTTATTCGCGAGTCGAACCTGCACTCAAGCACTTGCTTAACGATAGAAGTTGTTGAATGATAAGGATCACTGACCCTTTGTGAGCCTTCTACATGAAAAAATCGATTCTAATCACCGGATGCTCGACGGGTATCGGCTACGTATGTGCCCATGCTTTACAGAAAGAGGGGTTCAACGTCATCGCCTCTTGCCGTCGCGATCAAGATGTTGAACGTCTAAACCGAGAAGGGTTAACCTGCATAAAACTGGACCTCAATGATCCTGGCAGCATTTCCCTCGGGGTGAAGCGCACACTCGAAT
This sequence comes from Vibrio sp. PID23_8, assembly GCF_003584965.1. Classification (NCBI taxonomy): domain Bacteria; kingdom Pseudomonadati; phylum Pseudomonadota; class Gammaproteobacteria; order Vibrionales; family Vibrionaceae; genus Vibrio; species Vibrio sp. PID23_8. The sequence goes on from NZ_LIXE01000002.1 coordinate 372,413, forward strand.
TGACAGATGGAAAGCTTTACGCCGTCTTCAATAATGGCGCTTACGGCCAACCTGGCGCATTAGAAGATTTACCTACTCAAGCACTTCAAGCGCAGTTTCAAACCAATTTCTTTGGCTGGCATCAGTTGGTTCGAGAAATCCTTCCTCAAATGCGAGCACAAGGTGAAGGGCGCATCATTCAAAACAGTTCAGTACTAGGCTTTGCGGCAATGAAATATCGTGGAGCGTATAACGCCTCTAAGTTTGCGCTCGAAGGTTGGACCGATACCCTCCGCTTGGAGTTGATGGACACCAACATCAAAGTCGCGTTGATCGAGCCTGGCCCAATTGAAACCCAATTTAGGCACAATGCTTTAAAAGCTTTTGAGCAATGGATTGACGTTGAAAGCAGCCCACATAAAGCGGCCTACGAAGGGCAAAAACAACGTTTAGACAATGATAAATCGAACAACAAATTCGTCCTCCCTGCGGAATCTTGCATTGATCCCGTGCTACACGCATTAACAAGCGACAAACCCAAAATTCGCTACCGAATCACGACACCAACCAAAGTCTTTGCCGTACTGAAACGCCTGTTACCGACTCGTTTACTTGATAAAATTTTGCGACAAACCGCATAAAAACTTTTTATCACCATGTAATTTTACCGTAACAATGTGATGTCATTATGAGCATGTAGGTTAAGAAAACCTCAATGTTCGAATCAATTTCTTAGTCAGTATCTTTATCCATCAAGCCTGAACGCGATGCCGATACTCACTTAGATTTGGTATCGCCACCCTTTTCTGTTTTGTATTTGCACGAGACAATAATGACATTAAATCAGCTTAACTGGCTTAGTGTGGGTGTAGTGTTGGCCATGCTCATCCTATTTTGATTCCACACCTAGCACACCAATAACGTCTACTCTACATCGTACTGGAGCTGGCCAAATTTATTAGCACTTTCGCTTGCTATCTGGAACACGCTGCTTCGGTAGCGTTTTTCCTTTCTATCTGCTTGAACGCTTGAATTTCCATAATTTCAACTCCATATCTACAATCAACAACAAGAAACAAAAGCAAGGATACTCTGATGCAATCCCCATTTATCGTTGAGTTAACAGAACAAAATTTCCGCGAAACACTTGAAGGGTCAATGAACACGCCTGTGTTGATCCAATTCTGGGCGAGCGCTCAACCTGAAAGTGCGCAGGTAATTCCTGAGCTACAAATGCTGACTCAGCAATACAATGGCACATTCACACTTGCTTTATTGAACTGTGAGCAACAGCCCGCACTTGCCTCTCAGTTTGGTGTTCAAGTACTGCCAACCATCGCTTTATTTATCAACGGTCAAGCCGTCGATGGTTTAGGCGGGCCGCAAGCTATCGATACGATTGCGGCAATGCTACAAAAACATTTGCCAAGCCAAGATGAACTCCGGCTCCAACAAGCAAGTGATCTATTGCAACAAGGTGAGCATGCGCAAGCGCTCACTATCCTACAAACCTTACCAGAAGAGATCCAAGCTCGTGGTGATGTAAAGCTCGCCAGCGCAGACTGTCTACTTGAAACCAAACAGTTTGAGTTGGCACAAACGCTGTTGAACGCGATCCCACTTGAGTACCAAGACAACTACTATAAAGGCTTGATCGCTAAGTTAGATCTGCATCTTCAAGCAGCAGACAGCCCAGAACTTCAGCGCCTTGAGCAAGAGCGAGCAACAAATCCTGACAACTTAGAATTGGCGTGTGAACTTGCGATTCAATACAACCAAGTTGGCCGTGACGAAGAGGCATTAGAACTGCTTTGGAACATTCTCAAAGTAAATCTCGGCGCTCAGGATGGCGAAGTGAAGAAAACCTTTATGGATATCTTAAGTGCACTAGGCCAAGGTAACGTAACCGCAAGTAAATACCGTCGTCAGCTATACTCTATCTTGTATTAGCCTTATTAAGGCAACATGTAGTACAACTATAAGGCTGGATTATTCTGGCCTTTATTCTGTCAGGAATCTAGCACAACTCTCATTTATTCAATTGTTTAATCCCCCTTAATGCGCAAAAATAAACCAACACATTATGCACTTTAGGGAATAGCACATGCCAATTGACTCATTAATTACCATCGGTATTTTCGTCGCTCTGGCGATCATCATTCTCGCCTCTGCAATCAAAACGGTTCCGCAAGGCAATAACTGGACGGTAGAACGCTTTGGGCGCTATACCCACACTCTCAAGCCTGGGTTAAATTTGATTATCCCTTTCATTGACCGCGTTGGGCAAAAAATCAACATGATGGAGCGCGTTCTCGATATTCCAGCGCAGGAGGTCATTTCCAAAGACAACGCGAATGTCGTCATTGATGCCGTTGGCTTTGTTCAAGTGATTGATGCCGCTAAAGCCGCTTACGAGGTCAACGATCTTGAACATGCGATCCGCAACCTTACCCTAACCAATATTCGTACCGTCCTTGGTTCTATGGAGCTGGATGAAATGCTCAGTCAGCGAGACATGATCAATACAAAATTGCTGACCATTGTCGACCAAGCAACGAACCCATGGGGAGTAAAAGTCACTCGTATCGAGATAAAAGATGTCCAGCCACCAGCTGACTTAACAGCAGCAATGAATGCACAGATGAAGGCAGAACGTAACAAACGTGCCGAGATCCTAGAAGCTGAAGGTATCCGTCAGGCAGAGATACTTCGAGCTGAAGGCCAAAAACAATCTGAAATATTAAAAGCTGAAGGTGAGAAACAGTCTGCTATTCTTCATGCTGAAGCACGTGAACGTGCGGCTCAGGCGGAAGCGAAAGCAACACAAATGGTTTCTGACGCGATAGCTCAGGGTGATATGCAAGCGGTCAATTATTTCATCGCTCAAGGGTATACCGACGCACTGAAAAGTATCGGCCAAGCGGAGAATGGCAAAATCATCATGTTACCTATCGAAGCGACGGGCCTGATGGGGTCTATTGCGGGCGTGGCAGAAATGTTTAAACAAGGCAAAGCGTAATGAGCTTATTTAGTTTTCTGCAAGGAGTAACTTTTTGGTATTGGATCGCATTTGGTCTCGCATTGCTTGTCGTGGAGTTGCTAGGGACAGCCGGTTATTTTCTCTGGCTCGGGATATCGGCTCTACTTGTCGGCATGATAATGTCCGTCCTCCCCATAAGCTGGCAACTCCAATGGCTTGCTTTTGCTACGTTCAGTCTCGTCACCACTTGGTTATGGTGGCGTAGGCAATGGACAAAAGACAGACAAAACGATCAAAAACGGGATCTTAACCAAAAACATAAACAGCTTATTGGTAATATCGTCACCCTTGAAGAAGATTTTAAGGTTGGAATCAACCGACTTCGTGTGGCAGATACCACCTGGTCTGCCCAATGCGAACATGATCTCCCTGCCGGGAGCAGAGTCGAAATCGTCGCGATTGAAGGTATAATCTTAACCGTAAAACCCGTCTCTCAATAATTTTTGCCAAAATAAAGGGGTGACTATCACCCCTTACTTCAGTCATTTCTAACTACCTATTATATTTCATTACGTTATTTTAATTACCAATGGAAATTAAGTGATAGATATATTAATAAAATCCTATCCTTTTTTAAAACACCTTCCTTGAAGTTGATAAACATTCAGCAACATACATATCAAAATAGACTAAATGTAAATCTAAATTCATTTTAAAAAATAAAAGCTTATTGAATTTATTTTTGATCTTTTCGGGTCTCTATACATACTTAACGCATAAGCATGGGTATGAAGTGCTTATATTTTTAAAGGTAAGTAAGAGGGAAAACTATGAAATCATTTTTACCATTACTTCTCACAGCGTTGTTTGCATTTTCAGCATCAACGACTGCTAGTACACTAGGGTCAACCGCTTTAGGGCCTTTAGTAAATTGTAATATGGACAACAATTCTGTTGAGTACATCCCTAGCGAAATGTGTCGTATCCAAGGTGGTACATACTCTTGGCCGCAATAAAATAATGTTGGGGGCTTATATCGCCCCCAATTTGATCATTCTTGATTTATTAGCCATGTGGCAATTGACTTTTTACCGCTTTTTTCAGTCTCATTAAACCAATAAATCATCATTTCTAAACTCTGAGATTGTTGGTTATTTTCTTGTTTTATTTCTGAGTTTCTATTGCTTAATGCTAAATCAGTAAAGGTTTTTCTATCACTACTGTTGGCTTTTTCATACCAATACTTAATCATTTCAACCGATTTACTATTTGATTCCGCTTTCGCGTTTTCTACTGCATATGAATTATTATTGACACTACCTTTTTCGTCTTTTGCTGCTAAGTAGCCAATCGAGAAGCCGTTTTTGTGATTGTATTTGGCAACTTCTTTTTCATAGTCACGGGTTAGGCCGCCGCTGTCTGGCAGTATTGCTTGAACATTTTCGACGAGTTCACCTGATTTTTTGTTTCTCAAAATATAGCTTGGAGATTGATCAAATTTTTTCGCGTCTTCAATTTTGGTGAATGTAGTAGGTAAAAGCAGTTCAAGATCCGCATTCGATGATTCAAACGTAATGATAAATGGCTTTGAATTAAATTTTTCTCGTTCACCGTATTGATTTTGCACTAACTTACCAACACTCACGACCATTTGATTGAGTCCATCGTCTAGAGCAAGCACACTCTTTTTGTTAATAAAAAAACCCAGTTTTTCACCATTGACTACGATTGGCTCGATATCTCGATGCAAATCAATATTGACTGCTGACATCGCACTACAAGAAAAGACGCCTACAGATACTGCAAGCCACTTACCTATTGATTTCATATCCTTCCCCTCAACTAAAAAGCGAGCGTCAATGACGCTCGCTAATAATACATTAGATAATGACTTAGCTAAATTAGAAGTAGTATTCTACGCCAGCTAGGACACCGTTTGTCCACTTGTCAGAGTCATTCATCTTGTAGTTACGAGAATCTAGGTATAGGTATGTGCTCGGTAGTAGGTAACCAAGACGTGCTGTTACCGCTAGGTCGTTGGTATTAGCTTGCTTATCACCACCAACTTTTGCGTCATCAGTTGAGGCGTAACCCGCTTTAAATACCCACTGACCATCAAGTACGTATTGTGCTGTTGCAGAATAAGCATTTTGCTTAGCCTTAACTGCTTTGCCATCGTAAGCGTTGTTTTCCATACCTTTCATTGCTGCAGTCAATGTTAGGTTATCTAGGAATACGGAACCACCTACTACGTAGTAAGAGATGTCACCCGCTTTTTTAGAAACACCCTCAACTTCTGTGTCTACATTGTAACCTTTTTGCGTGTAGTAACCCGCGTGAACGCTGAACATCTCTTGTGAGTAAGAACCCGCAATGTTAGATACGATTTGCTCTGTAGACGCACCCATACCGCTTAATGTTGCTTGGAAGTTAAAACCATTAAAGTTCGCTGAATCAAAACGCAATACGTTGTTTGCACGATCTTCGTAACCAGCACCGATATCGTTGTTCCAGTCAAAAACGTTACCAAGACCTGGGTTTGAGTGCGGCCAGTCTACATAGTTGTATGCTGCAACAAGTTGACGACCCCATTTAAAGGAACCAACGCCGTCAAAATCAAAACCTAGGTATGTATCACGTGCACCTAACTGACCGTTATCTGTGTGCGTCCAAGATTGGTTAGGATCGAAACCGCCGTTGTTTGCGTTACCGCCTTCGATTTGCCAAATGAAGTTAGGGCCGAAATCTTCGAACTCAACCACACCACGGAAACCTATGCGTGATTCGATAGTTGTAGCAACTGAACCGTCACCTTCTGCTGGGTCGACATAAGTCATGAAACCTGCTGCTTGGCCGTAAAATTGAACCGCATCACCCGCTAGTGGGATTGCTGCGTTTGCTGTGCCCGCGAAACCTGCTGCAGCTACAGCAGCGCCTAGTAGTGTACGTTTAAACATTTTGTCCATGGAAAACTCCTAAAAATGGATATAGCTGTATTTTTCTTGCTCACCTTAAGTTGGCCGCCAAAGGGGAGAAGTAAATTCCTATGTGAACCTCATTGTTTAAAATTCAGTTCTTTTTTTTTTCCTGCATACACACTGTGTATCCATGGTGCTAGACTAACTTCGCGGCGATAAACATCCAAATGGAACTTATTTTTTTTCTAAAAAAATATGACCAACGCCAAAGTTCCATACAAGTTGTTGATCTAGATCTTACTTTTTACCATAAGATTTCATTCTCAGTAAAAAATAAATACTTTCAACAACTTAAGTGCTAGCACTGAAATTTAACTTGAAGCAGATCGCAGACTAAACAGAAGAATAAACGCAATAGCGTGTTGAGAGATCCCGATCACTGAAATGATTTCATTGCCATTGGCCAGCCTTAATTGCACGCTTTTTAATCAACACAAAAAAGCCTCAGGTGATTGTCATCTGAGGCTTTTAAGCTATTTCTTAGCTTTCTTGACAAGAATTATTTCATCAAATCAAGTAAGTCTTGCTCGGTTTGAATCTCAATTCCAAGCTCTTGTGCTTTGGCAAGCTTAGAACCAGCATTTTCCCCAGCAAATAGAATATCGGTTTTCTTAGACACACTGCCCGTGACTTTTGCTCCTAGACTCTGTAGCGCCTCTTTTGCTTCCGAGCGACCCAACTGGGAAAGCGTTCCTGTTAACACAACCGTTTTACCGTCTAGCGGAAGTTCAACACCTTCCTGTGGCGCAGCGATTTCTGGCCAATTGATACCTTGTGCTAGCAAGTCTTGCACCACGGCTTGATTGTTCTCTTCACCAAAAAAGGTCGTAATGTGCTTCGCCACAACCACACCAATATCTTGCACTTCAACGAGCTGCTCTTGCGTAGCGACTTGAATGGCGTCAAGTGACTTGAAATGTTGTGCTAAGTTGGCAGCGGTCGCTTCACCGACCTCTCGAATGCCGAGCGAATACAAGAAACGTGGCAATGTGGTGAGTTTCGACTTTTCTAACGCATTGACAATGTTTGTCGCCGATTTAGGCCCCATACGATCCAGAACCGTCAACACGCCCGCAGATAACTTGAACAAATCTGCCGGTGTTTCGACCATTTCACGGTCGACTAACTGTTCGATCACCTTCTCTCCAAGTCCGTCGACATCGAGCGCTTTACGAGAAACAAAATGTTTTAGCGCTTCTTTACGTTGCGCTTGGCAAACAAGTCCCCCTGTACAACGTGTTACCGCTTCCCCTTCGATACGTTCAACGTGTGAACGACATACTGGACACAAATTAGGGAAGACAATTTCACGCGCTGATTCAGGTCGACGTTCTTTGATTACAGAAACCACCTGCGGAATGACATCGCCTGCACGGCGAATCACAACTTGGTCGCCAACCATCACTTGTAAACGTTCGATTTCGTCCGCATTGTGCAGTGTCGCATTACTTACAGTCACACCACCAACGAAAACAGGCTCAAGCTTAGCGACTGGGGTAATTGCACCGGTACGACCAACCTGAAACTCGACATCATTTAGGGTTGTGATCTCTTCTTGCGCGGGGAATTTGTATGCAATTGCCCAACGTGGAGCACGAGCAACAAAACCGAGCCTCTCTTGAATCGCAATATCATCCACTTTGATAACCACACCATCAATTTCGTACGCTAGGGCTTCACGGCGTTCCAATATATCTTGATAGTAAACTTTGACATCATCTAGGCTACCTACACGCTTGGTTTCAGGGCACATGGGTAAGCCCCAAGATTTAATCTGTAGAAAGCGCTCATAGTGGCTGGCAGCCAACGTCGCCCCTTCCACAACCCCCACGCTGTAGGCATAAAAGCTTAACGGACGAGAGGCGGTAATGCGTGAGTCTAACTGACGCAAACTACCCGCAGCCGCATTTCTTGGGTTAACAAAAACTTTGTCACCTTTTTGACGAGCTAGCTCATTCAGTTTGTCAAACCCTGCTTTGGGCATAAATACTTCGCCACGTACTTCAAGGCGTGCTGGCCAGTCTTGCCCTTGTAGCTTGAGAGGAATCGCACTGATAGTACGCACATTCTCGGTAATGTTCTCACCCGTCGTACCATCACCGCGTGTCGCGGCTTGAACCAAAATACCATTTTCATACAGTAGACTGACTGCAAGGCCATCAAGCTTTGGCTCACAGCAGTACTGTTTGATGGTTTGTCCCGGAATTCGGTCTTGAGCACGCTTATGAAAACTGCCGAGCTCGCCATCATCAAACGCATTATCTAGCGACAACATCGGAACTTCGTGTGTCACTTGGCTGAATTCAGACAAAGGTTGACCACCTACGCGCTGGCTTGGTGAGTCAAGTGTGATCAGTTCTGGATGCTCGGCTTCAATATCCAGCAGTTCACGCATCATACGGTCGTATTCTGCGTCAGGAATCTCTGGGTTATCTTCCACGTAGTAACGAACGGCGTGGTAATGCAACGACTCTTTTAGCTCTTCTAGTCGCTGAAGTACGGATTCAGACATATTAAAGCCCCGTGTATAGTCAATCAATGTAGTTGGAAATCTAAGAAAAAGGGCTCCTAACGGAGCCCTATCATTATTTGGTGCTAAGATTATGCGCTAGCGGTGGTAAACTCAACTATTTGACGGCGATAAGACGATAATCGATCAGGCGTCATTAAGTTTCGTTTGTCATCAAGTACATTACCGCCCATATCATCAGCGATTAACTGCGCTGTGCGAAGCATAAGGTTAAAGTTCTGATCAGCCTCACCATAACAAGGTAAAGTCATAAAGAAGGAAATACCTTTGGTGGTAAACTCAGCCGGGTCATTGTGTGCCAATGTACCAGGATGCATCATATTGGCGACACTAAAGAGCACTTTTCCATTGCCAGACAAATCTACATGGCGGTGGAATATGTCCATTTCACCATAGATCAAACCATTTTGTTGCATACTATCAAACAGTTTAGTGCCAACAAATGGCTCATCACCTGCGCAATGTACGTTTAGCACGATCACTTGCATTTCTGGCGCTGACTTCGGCTCTTCTGCTTGCTCTGCCTGCAGCGGAGTATCTTCAACCGGCGTCACTTCAAGTGGTTCGAAAACAGGTTCAATGATGCTCTCATCAACAACAGGCTGAATGGGCTCTTGCATCAGTGGCTCAATATCACTTTCTGCTTTGGTCGCAACAAATGCAGGGATGGCCTCTTCTTTTCGCTCTCTCTCTTTTTCATCAAGAACATCATCAATAAGAGGATCTGAAGCGAATTTGTTGTCAAATGAACTCTCTATTCCAAAATCTGGTTCTTTGCGATCTTTACGGATAATCTCAAAGTCATCTTCCGGCGCAGGAGCAAACTCACGCTCTAGTTCTTTATTTTCTCTATCCACTTGGTCAACATCCAACTTACCAAGTGGCTTGTTACCAAATTTTGCTTTGCCTTCTTTTTTACTGGTCCACAAACCGTGAAACAGCAATGCGGCGATGGCTAGTGCGCCAACGACAATGAGTACGAATCGCAATTCCTGCATTATTTACTCTCAATCTACTTGTTCTTGACTACTCGCCATTCCATGAGTAGCAACCCAAGTGCAATAAATCTGAATGATGCTTTACTTTACCAAAACTATATGTAGGTTTAGAACAACTTAATGTAAGAAGTTCCATTTTTTGTTGTGATACTTGCCACGATTCTACTTTACAAGCCCATTTTTGTTGGGCATTGAAAGAAAAGTAACCACAGGTACAATGAGTATTCACTCCCCAAAATACATAATGGATATGAAATTAAACAACCAGAAAAGAACCGGATTCGGTTATTTCCTATACGGAATGCAACTCGCACTCTCTCCAGAAATTAGACGTTTTGTCTTGCTCCCTCTACTGGCGAATGTCTTGCTTGTGGGCGGTGCCATCTTTTATCTATTTTTTCATTTAGACCGTTGGATTGAAGGGTGGATTGGCCAGCTTCCTGAGTTTCTGTCTTGGTTAACTTATATTCTGTGGCCAATCCTAGCTCTGACAATTCTCGCCGCTTTCTCCTATTTTTTCAGTACATTAGCAAACTTCATTGCTGCTCCGTTCAATGGTTTACTGGCTGAGAAAGTGGAAGAGTTACTAACAGGACAAAAAGTGAATGACGACGGCTTAACTGCACTGATTAAAGATGTGCCTCGAGTCATGGCCCGTGAATGGCGTAAACTCCTTTATGTATTACCTAAAGCGATTGGACTATTCCTGCTTTTATTAATCCCTGCGTTAGGGCAAACCGTCGGGCCTTTCTTATGGTTTTTCTTTACTGCATGGATGCTAGCAATCCAATACTGTGATTATCCGTTTGATAATCATAAAATGCCATTCAATGACATGCGTTACAAGTTGAAACAAAAACAGGGTAAAGCGTATGGGTTCGGTGTGTTGGTTTCGGTCTTTACTACCATTCCAATCCTCAATCTTATCGTAATGCCTGTTGCGGTATGTGGTGCGACCGCTATGTGGGTAGTCGAGTTCAAACATCAGAAATAGTGCGCTATGCCAGCAAGAAGGGGGATGACTCCCCTTTCTTTTTAGTACATTCTCAACCAACCTCATAAGATATAACTTTTTAATCCTTTTCCCTTTTTTTCATACGGCATATTCTTTTATCCATATTCACAAAACGTGTAATGAAGGAACATCACTATGAGCAAGATCTACGAAGACAACTCTCTTACCATTGGTAATACTCCTCTCGTTCGCTTAAATAAAGTGAGCAATGGCAAGGTTCTCGCGAAAATCGAAGCGCGTAACCCAAGTTTCAGCGTTAAATGCCGTATCGGCGCAAACATGATATGGGAAGCAGAAAAAGCTGGCACACTAAAACCCGGGGTTGAACTCGTAGAACCGACAAGTGGTAATACCGGTATTGCGCTTGCATTCGTAGCAGCCGCTCGCGGTTATAAGCTAACGCTCACCATGCCAGAGTCAATGAGTCTTGAGCGCCGTAAACTGCTTAAAGCTCTCGGCGCAAACCTTGAACTTACTGAAGCCGCAAAAGGCATGAAAGGTGCGATTGCTAAAGCGGAAGAGATTGTCGCCAGTAACCCAGAAAAATACCTACTTCTGCAACAATTCAACAACCCTGCCAACCCAGAAATTCACGAGAAGACGACTGGCCCAGAAATCTGGGAAGCCACTGACGGTGAAATCGATGTATTCGTCGCGGGTGTTGGTACTGGCGGTACGATCACAGGAACAAGCCGTTACATCAAAGGCGAGAAAGGCAAAGCCATCACCTCTGTCGCGGTTGAACCAGCAGAATCCCCTGTCATTGCACAAGCACTAGCAGGTGAAGAAATTCAACCAGCACCACACAAAATCCAAGGCATTGGCGCAGGGTTCATCCCCGGCAACCTAGATTTAGAGCTGATTGACCGCGTGGAGCAGGTAACCTCTGAAGAAGCGATTGAGATGGCTCGTCGCTTAATGTCTGAAGAAGGCATCCTTGCCGGCATCTCTTCAGGCGCAGCCGTTGTTGCAGCAAATCGCCTTGCAGAACTACCTGAATTTGAAGGAAAAACTATCGTAACCGTCCTTCCAAGCTCTGGTGAACGCTACCTAAGTACTGCGCTATTTTCAGGCATCTTTACTGATAAAGAGAACCAACAGTAATATGTGGTCAAATCAATTTTTCGTTTAAAATAGCCCCGGTCAGGGGCTTTTTTGTTGATCCCTGCCTCACCTTTGGTAATATCAGGGCGTTTTATTTTAAGCTTCAAAATAAAGAAGCTAGACCAAAAAGGTTTCAAAGTTATTACGCACGCAAACAGTTGCGTAGTGACCAAACTTTTGACTAGTATCAATTCTGACGTGCTTGAACTCTCCCGCGGTAGCGCACAAGACATAAAGCAGTTAAGCTAGAATTTAGTCACAACTAACAAAAAATACATTTATTGGGGTATATCACATGTACGAGAAGCAAGTAGAAATCACTGCAGAAAACGGCCTTCACACTCGTCCAGCTGCACAGTTCGTTAAAGAAGCTAAAGCATTCGACGCAGACATCACTGTGACTTCTAACGGTAAAAGCGCTAGCGCTAAGAGCCTTTTCAAACTACAAACACTAGGCCTAGTAAAAGGCACACTAGTGACTATCTCAGCTGAAGGCCCACAAGCTCAACAAGCTGTAGACCACCTAGTTGCTCTAATGGACGAGCTACACTAATCCGGTCTCCTATTTCAGAAGCCATTTTGTGCAAGCAAAATGGCTTTGTTGGAAATAGACTCAAAACTAAGCTAAAACTATTCGTTAGCGCACCCATTATTCTCCCGTTTTATAAAGTTGACCAACTTAAGGTAAAGCTATGATTTCAGGCATCCTAGCATCTCCTGGTATTGCAATCGGTAAAGCACTACTACTTCAAGAAGATGAAATTGTCCTAAACACAAACACTATTTCTGATGATCAAGTAGAAGCAGAAGTTGCACGTTTCTTTGACGCTCGTAACAAATCATCTGCTCAACTAGAAACTATCAAGCAAAAAGCGCTTGAAACGTTTGGTGAAGAAAAAGAAGCGATCTTTGAAGGTCACATCATGCTTCTTGAAGACGAAGAGCTAGAAGAGGAAATCCTAGCCCTGATCAAAAACGACAAAATGTCTGCTGATAACGCAATCTACACCGTTATCGAAGAGCAAGCATGTGCTCTAGAATCTCTTGACGACGAATACCTAAAGGAACGTGCAACAGATATTCGCGATATCGGTTCACGCTTCGTTAAAAATGCTCTAGGCATCAACATTGTGTCTCTAAGTGACATCAATGAAGAAGTTATCCTAGTAGCATACGACCTAACGCCATCTGAAACAGCACAAATCAACCTAGACTACGTTCTTGGTTTTGCTTGTGACATCGGCGGTCGTACTTCTCACACTTCAATTATGGCTCGCTCTCTTGAGCTTCCAGCAATCGTTGGTACTAACGACATCACAAAACAAGTTAAGAACGGCGACATGCTGATCCTTGACGCGATGAACAACAAGATTGTTATCAACCCTTCTGAGCAAGAAATCGCTGATGCAAAAGCAGTTAAAGCGGCATTCATTGCAGAAAAAGAAGAGTTAGCGAAGCTAAAAGACCTACACGCAGAGACTCTAGACGGTCACCGCGTAGAAGTGTGCGGCAACATCGGTACGGTAAAAGACTGTGACGGTATCATCCGTAACGGCGGTGAAGGCGTTGGTCTGTACCGTACAGAGTTCCTATTTATGGACCGTGATGCACTTCCAACGGAAGATGAGCAATACCAAGCTTACAAAGAAGTTGCTGAAGCAATGAACGGTGAAGCTGTGATCATCCGTACTATGGATATCGGCGGCGACAAAGATCTTCCATACATGGATCTTCCAAAAGAGATGAACCCATTCCTAGGCTGGCGTGCAGTACGTATCAGCTTAGATCGTCGTGAAATTCTACGTGATCAGCTACGTGGCATCCTACGTGCGTCTGCACACGGTAAGCTACGTATCATGTTCCCAATGATCATCTCTGTTGAAGAAATCCGTGAGCTTAAGAAAGCAATCGAAGAATACAAAGCAGAGCTACGCGCTGAAGGCCATGCATTCGACGAAAACATCGAAATCGGTGTAATGGTTGAAACTCCAGCTGCAGCAGCTATCGCGCACCACCTAGCGAAGGAAGTGGCTTTCTTCTCTATCGGTACCAACGACCTGACTCAGTACACGCTAGCCGTTGACCGTGGTAACGAGATGATTTCTCATCTTTACAACCCACTATCACCAGCAGTACTGACTGTTATCAAACAAGTTATCGACGCGTCTCACGCGGAAGGTAAATGGACAGGCATGTGTGGTGAGCTAGCAGGCGATGAGCGTGCAACACTTCTACTTCTTGGTATGGGGCTAGATGAGTTCTCTATGAGCGGCATCTCTATCCCAACCGTGAAGAAAGTGATCCGTAACGCTAACTTCGCAGAAGTAAAAGCGATGGCGGAAGAAGCATTGGCTCTACCAACAGCTGCAGAAATCGAAGCCGTTGTAGAAAAGTTCATTGCTGAAAAAACTCAGTAATCGCTAGTACCAGGTTATTCAATACTTAATGGTCATTAGGCGGCGAAAAAAGTCGTCTAATGAACGTTATTGCTATACTATAATTCGACAGAATAAAATCAAACCTTAGGAGCATGACACAATGGGTCTGTTTGACAAACTTAAGAAGCTTGTATCTGATGACAGCGCTGCCGCTGGTGCAATCGAAATCATCGCGCCACTTTCTGGTGAAATCGTGAACATCGAAGATGTGCCAGATGTTGTTTTCGCTGAAAAGATCGTTGGTGATGGTATTGCTATCAAGCCTGCAGGCAACAAAATGGTAGCTCCTGTAAACGGTACTATCGGTAAGATCTTCGAAACTAACCACGCATTCTCTATCGAGTCTGACGACGGTATTGAGCTTTTCGTTCACTTCGGTATCGATACTGTTGAACTTAAAGGCGAAGGCTTCACGCGTATCGCTGAAGAAGGTCAAACTGTCAAAGCTGGCGACACTGTAATCGAATTCGATCTAGCTCTACTAGAAGAGAAAGCGAAATCGACTCTTACTCCAGTTGTTATCTCTAACATGGACGAAATCAAAGAGCTGAACAAGCTTACTGGTTCTGTAACTGTTGGTGAAACTCCAGTACTACGTGTAACTAAGTAATCACTACTTAGCTCAGCACGAAAAAACGCTGCCAATGGCAGCGTTTTTTATTTTCTAAAATTGATTAGTTGAGTAATCCCAACGCCTCCCTTGGCCTTTGCTTTGCTTGTGCCAATAACGCGCTTGTCGCATCTTGTAAGACTTGAGAACGCACCATCTCCGTTGACTCCCGAGCAAAATCGGTATCGCGTATCCGGCCTTTTGATTCAGTCACACTGCGGTTAACCGTGTTTAAGTTATCCATAGCACTGCTGACGCAATTTTGAAATCCACCGATTTCGCTTCGGTGTGAATCGACATACTTAATTGCCGCATCGATCACCCCAATAGAAAGCTGTGCGCCTCCAACGGTTGACATGTTGATGTCATCCATCGTCACCAGCACGCCTGAGCTCACATCAAGCTCATCAGCTAGACTTCCGGTCAGCTTAAGCCCTTCAGGGGTGTTCAATGTAGAGGAAAAGAATTGCAGCTCGTTGTCCTCAGTCACCGACACACTCACCGCCGATTGCTGGGCATTAATATAAGTCGCCACTTGCTCTATACGGTCACCCAACTTAAGCATAATAGACTCATTTTGGCTCTGGCCGGTACTGTCTTGATATTCTAATACGAGCGTTTGATTGTCTTTGGTAACTCGCCAGTCCTTATCGATGGCATCCCCAATATAATGTTGACCACCCATCTCGGGGATATGGTTACGCATGTTTTTAAGAGTCAGAGAAATCGAATTAGCATTCGCCCCAATATGGAAACTTTGCGATCCGTAGGAGCCATCAAACAAGTTCTTGTCGCCAAATGTCATCGTGATCGCAAGACGTTCAAGCTCATCTTGTAGCGCGATGACTTCGTATTGAATACTTTGCCGATCACTTGAATCGTGACTGCCGTTTGCCGCTTGAAGCCCGAGAGAGCGTAAGCGTTGCAAAACCTCGCTACTCTCATGCAAAGCACCTTCCGCCGTTTGTGCGACAGAATAAGCGTCATGTGCATTTCTCAACGCAACATCAAGCCCTCTCGTTTGAACATTCAGAGTATTGGAAATCTGTAAACCAGCAGCATCGTCACTGGCCGAATTAATCCGATAGCCAGAAGTCAGATTGCGTTGTGACTCAATGCTTTGCTCAGCTGCATGGCTGAGATGCCGCTGCGTCATCATCGCCGTAATATTGGTATTTAGAGAGACCATTTAATCGAAATAAACGCCTTGAAGCAAAAAGCCAGGAATAAACCTGGCTTTGGTATCTTTCGTATGACGTCGGTTAACCTAGCAGACTTAACGCTGAGTTTGGCGCTTGTTTCGCTTGCGCAAGGATAGAGCTTGATGCTTGCGATAGAATTTGTGACTTCGTCATTTGAGTCGTTTCTTTCGCAAAGTCAGTATCTTTGATTCGGCTCTTCGACGCATTCACGTTCTCGTTGATGTTGTCTAGGTTGTTAATTGCATGGTCGAAACGGTTTTGGAAGGCACCTAGCTCTGCGCGGTGGCTATCAACATATTTTAATGCAGCATCGACAATAGCCACTGATTCTTGTGCACCACCAACCGACGTTACGTCGATGGTATCAACGGTTACGTTTTTACCTTCACCGAAACCGAGTTCACCCGATAGACCACCAGAGAAAGAAACTTCGCTATCTACCTTGTTGTTATCAGCAAAGATCTGCAATTTGCCATCTTGGTCTACTGATGCTTTTACTAAATCAGTTTGACCGTTGATGTAGGTTGCTAACTCTTCGATGTCATCGCCCGCTTTCGCATTGATGTTGATTTCTTGCTCTTGACCAAAACTATCCGTTAAGCTGATTTTTAGATCGTTTTTACCCTCAGCAACGTTCCAGTTTTTGCCTTTGCCATTTTCAGCTTGGTAACTTACACCACCCATCATCTTGTTGTCTGAACGCATGTCTTTTAGCTCAAGCATCACTGCTTCACCGTTGTCAGCGCCGATTTGGAATGATTTTGAACCGTGCGTACCGTTCAGTAGCTTGTTACCACCGAAAGACGTGGTTTCCGCAATACGATTTAACTCGTCATTTAGCGCTGTCACTTCTTCTTGGATCGCCACGCGCTCTGCTTTTGAGTTAGAGCCGTTTGCTGATTGAAGAGAAAGATCACGCATGCGTTGCAGGATGTTCGTGGTTTCATTCATTGCACCTTCAGCGGTTTGTGCAATTGAAATGCCGTCGTTCGCATTACGAACGGCCACATCAAGACCGCGGCTTTGTACGTTCAAACGGTTTGAGATTTGTAGACCCGCAGCGTCATCTTTCGCGCTGTTGATTTTTGAACCTGAAGCCAAACGCTCCATTGAAGTTTGCTGTGCTGAATTTGCGCTATTTAGGTAACGCTGAGCGGTCATTGCTGATACGTTTGTGTTTACATTCACTGCCATGGTGATTTCTCCAATTGATTTTCCGTTGGTGCGGTTTCCGACGTCTCGGAAAACCAAGTAGTTCTCTCAAAGTTACTTTTATTAACGACACCAAATACAGAACCTTTAGATAAATTTTCAAAAAAGTGAAATAGCGAGATTTGTCTAGAAGAATTGAGGAAAAGTCGATAAACGTGCTCAAGTTTCTTCGACTTAAGCCGAGAGACGGAAATCGAACAAAAAAACAGCCGTTACCCTTTTAAAAATCGTCAGTTCGAGATAACAAAAGAAAGGTTTTATGCGCGGGTGACGTCAAACAGATTAGTTCTACGAGAATGGCTTGGTTTGCAACCACGACAGCACTTGGATCCTGCCTATTAAAGAGAAGCTTGGGTATAGAAGGAATGAGAAAAGAAGAAGCCCCTATCCTTTGAGAGAACTGGCACAGAACGACAGAAAAATGCTTAAAAACAACATGTTAAAACCAAATTCTTTCTATTAAATTAATTGAACCTTCATAACTAAATTATCTAAAAATCAGATGGTTAGCTTTAGTTTTGGGGATAGTATCCTTTGAATTTTTTAGCAATGATCTCAGTGGCATATCCTACGAGCGCGTTTTAGCGCGAACGTAATCGACACATTATGTTTACGACAAAGCGCCGAGGCTCGCTCACGGCGCGTTTTTGTCCATCCTAGCTCAAAATACAAGTACTATCTTGAATGTCTAGCGCGCTCGCGGCTTTCTTAGGCATGAACTCGGCGTAAATCCGAATTTAGCCATGCACCATTCTTGTACGCTATGTTCCCTTTAATTGTTGTTATGCTTAAAGTAGGCAACGATTGGAGGGAACACTTATGCTTCAGTCACAGTTCCACAAGCTCGTAAAACTACTACCTAAACTCACGGACAATCAATCCGTACTGCTCGAACAACTTTTGAGAGGTGTTGAGCCTACCTCACAAGTCATTCGTGAACTTGAACAAAGAGTTGTCGACTCTCCAGAGTG
Source organism: Vibrio sp. PID23_8 (assembly GCF_003584965.1). NCBI lineage: Bacteria > Pseudomonadati > Pseudomonadota > Gammaproteobacteria > Vibrionales > Vibrionaceae > Vibrio > Vibrio sp. PID23_8. The sequence continues at coordinate 390,430 of NZ_LIXE01000002.1, forward strand.
TCCTCACTGCCACAGCTCACTAATAAACCGTCACGGCAAGGTCAATGACATGCAGCGATATCGCTGTAAGAACTGCTTAAAAACGTTTGTCGCAACGACGGGAACACCTCTAGCACGATTACGGTATAAAGAACAATGGGCTAACTACATGAAGTGCATGCTTGATAGCAAAGTGCTGCGTGTAAGTGCCAAAGAGTGTGGTATTAACCTGAAAACATCATTTCGCTGGCGACACCGTTTTCTCGAACTCCCTACAACACTAAACGCATCAAAGCTTGAGGGCATTATTGAAGCAGATGAAACTCTATTTCCGTACTCTGAAAAAGGCTCGAGAAAGTTAACGCGTAAACCAAGAAAACGAGGAATGAGAGCATCTAAGCGTGGTCGTTCTAAGGAGAGCTGGGTTCCAGTGTTAACGGTCAGAGACCGAGGCAAAGCATACGTTTGAATCCATCTTGCCTGATGTAAAAGAAGAAACCTTAGCCAAGGAGTTAGCAGGCAAACTAGAAAAAGATAGTGTGCTCTGTACTGATGGTCATAAATCTTACATTAGCCTTTGCCTTAACAATGACTTAGTACATAAGCAGCTGAATGTATCAGCAGGAATAAGGGTTATTGACCGAGTGTTCCATGTTCAAAATGTAAATGCTTACCACAGTCGAACCAAAGAATGGATGAAGCGATTTCATGGAGTAGCGACGAAATACCTAAATCATTACCTTGGTTGGCATCGGTATATGGATGTTACTGAAGAACTCAATGAAAACAGAATGTTAAGTCTCCAGCAACAGTTAAAGGGAACATAGCGTTCTTGTATGGTTATGTATTCTGGTTGATTTGCTTTATCTTCCACAGTGTTTTGACCTTCCAAATCCGTTTTCTTGGTTCAAATCAATGTAATTTCGCCTGATTCACTGCAATTTATTGCGATTCATTTTGTTTTTTTGTCAAGATCTGTTAGAAGTCGTACCTATTATGAAACGTAGTGATACATCGCTGGTTTTTGGTTGATTTATGGTGATATTTTGAGTAAGACTCCTTCATTTCCAATTCGCATCCCTGCGGAAACAAGACAGTATCTAGAAGAACAAGCACATGAGAATGAGCGTTCGTTGCAGAAAGAAATTTTGAGCCGAATTGATTTAACTGTGTGGATGGATTCTACTTTTCAAAAACGAAAATTCGGCTATTCTGCGGGAGTCGAGCGAATTGCCAAGATGATAGAAGAAAATTTGGAGATCCAAAGACTCCGTGCAGCAAACACCTTGCTAAAGTGTCAGTTAAACGAAAATAAGGCTTTGACAGATAAACTAATAAGGCATTTTGAGGAAGATGATCAAAGTAAAGATCTTGATGAAGCCTATCGACAAGTTTGTGAGCTTAAGGATCTTCTAGAAAAGTTGGCGGTAGCAGTACCTCCAGAGAAGTAAGATCTCTGAATAGCTTGAGTAGCGTTGAAAGTTCTATCACTGCGCCTACCTAATTGAGCTTTGTAACCTATCCTGTTTTACGTTTTCATCGCGTGAATTGTTTTTCTATTTCAAAAACGTTAAATATTTTGCGTTTATGCCCCATGGAGGCGCTGTGCTTAACGCCGAGCATGTTGTTTCAGTTTCTTGATGTCAACGTGATAGTGCTGTTGTTTTTTTGGTACTAAGGAAGAACTTGAAACGCACACTGAGGATTTGTTTGACGATAAGCAGGAGTGGCTAAACACCCTTCGCGTCCCCGACGGTATCGGTGGTTTTTGCATTTCGATGATGGCTAATGACGGCGCGTTTCAACTGATTTGGATCGATTCGGGACTGGATGAACAGTTAGATTCGATGATTTGGCACGAATCGCTTCATGCGACGATCAACATTCTTTGTGGCGCGGGTTGTCACATCAATCAGCAAGAGCAAGAAACTGCCGCGTATACGCAAGGGTTTATTGCGTGCACCATTCTCGACCACATTTTCCATTCCGATGCAGAAAACGACGAACAATCAGATGACGAGTAAGAAGATGAGCGGAAACATGCTCTAAAACGTGTTCAGAAGCACGCAGAGGCATCGGAACTTGTTCAGACACTGAAACACGCACGCATCACTCAAGGACGCGTCAGAATGACGCACAGGGCGAAATGGAGAGATTTATGACTTTATTCACCCTGCCTGTGATCGTCAGTGACTTAAGCGCGTTTGCGCCGCAAGTGGCAAAATGGATCGCAGGCGACAAAGCCGAATACGCTGCCAAAGCGGTGCTCGACGTGGCGCAGACGGTCACGGGTATTCGCGCCAGCGATCACCTTTGAATGGAGAAACTGGTCGAGAAGCTGACGTCCGATCCCCACCTCGAACACGCGTTTGTGAAAGCCATTAATGCAAAAACGCCTGAGTTTAATGCGCTGTATCTGGAAGACGTTAAGCACACCAGAGAAATCCACACCAAATCGCCTCATGCACGCGAGTTTATCTACCGCTACGCGTGGCTCATTACCGCATTTGCGTTTGCCTACATCGGAGCGATCACGTTCCTTGAAATTCCAGAAGGCTCTCAGCGCTTCGCTGACACGATTTTGGGCTTTATCCTTGGCACGGTATTAAGTGTGGTGATTCAGTTCTTCTACGGCGCTTCTAAGCCCATTCAGGAGGATGAATGAGCGACATCACTCTCAACCGTATCGACATAACCGAATACAACGCAAATTTTTGCTGGTCGATTTAGACCAAATCATCGAGCGTGTGGATTACGAGGTGTCGAAACAAGCGATGCAATTCACTATCCGCAGAATGATTGAAAATTACGGCGTGATTGAAAAAGCCGATCGAAGCATCCGACGCGGAAGAAGTCGAATTACATTCCGCATGACAGAACTGGGTTATCACGCGCTTGAACCAAAAATGAAAAGTTGAAACGTTCCGACGCAAATTTGATGACCGAGAGAGCAACATCATTCCGGTCAAGAAACTTTGATTTCCGAGCGAGAATTTTGAAGGTAAAAATCGTGACTCTAAAACCGTGTTTTTCTGACTTTTGACAGGACGTCATCACTTTTTGAATTTCCATATTATTTAAAATATTTTATTAAATGTTTTCAGGTGTTATATATAGTAAAGGACTCAAAAGTGATGACATGCCAAATAAATCGTTGTTTTTTATGATAGAACAGTGTTCGATTAGAATCTAAAAAAACACCCCCTCAACTGGTTAAATTTTGTACAGTAAATTGGTTAGATTTTGTACAAAAAACTGGTTAAATTTTATACAGGAAACCACTCGGAAATTAGAGTCAATCAACAGCAAAAATCGCGGGAATTTCCTTCCTTGTTTCCCGCTATTTTTTTTCGAGGATTGACACTCATGGACAAGAAAAAAATGACCAGTCGAGATTGGATTCGTGCGGAAGCGATGTTCGAATCTGGCGACTACACTTTGCAGCAAATTGCCGACGACTTCGGCATTCATAAAATGACCGTGCAACGTCACATGAAGAAACGCGGCATTGAAAAAGGCGTTGCTGCCAAAAAGATCGCGTGAAGCGATGGAAAAGCGCATCACCAATGAGTTTGTGTAAATTATGGGTAGTGATTTTTATTGTTTTCTGGAAAGCTATGCGAGCAGGAAAGATCGTTATTTTTTAAATGATCACAACGATCAGTTTAGTTTTCTAAGAGATCATTCCAACCTCGCGCATGGAAATGAACAACTCTGAGTTCTTTCTGGCACTGTCAGCACACTATACTCCTCGCTTAGTATGCCGAAATCTAGTTAGGTCACTGGTTCATGCAGTGAGGATTGTCTTCTCCCAGTACAGTAAACCATATCTCTGGTTGAGCCGCCTTTCCTTGATCGAATTGATTCATCATAGCCGGAATTTCTTGTTCGGCAATGGCCGAAAGTGCAGCAGGATTGAGGCAATGGGTCAGGTTGTGATCACGCACTTGATGGCGACATAAGTAGGTTTTTGCGCGAAAACACTGTCGCTTTTCATCTAACATGATTAACTCACCTAGTAACATTCCACCGTTGTACAACGCCACACTGCAAGAATTACCGATGAATTTGGAACATTCCGCGTCGCGAAACAATATATCTGTAAATGACAGAATCACGAGGTAGTACAGACCGAGGGCATTTTTACGCTGTTCTCGTTCGAAATAACGTTGCAATACGTGCCGTGAATCAAGGTGAATCATTGGCGCAATGGTGAATAATTCTTTGCTGAGCATGGCTTTTTCGCTGTAAAGCAAAAAACCTGGCATGATACCGAGGTGGTTCAGATTAGTATGAGGGGCTTGATGAATAAATAACTCTGCAATGATACCAATGCCAAACTCTTCCGGGTTAACAATGGGTAAGAATGCTCCCGCTTTGGCTAACTCCTCAGTGTAGCTTTGAAAATGGCGATCCATTTTTCGCCGACTCATGCCATAACAGAACTTTTCTTGCAAACGTCTGATCTTTTGTTGTGATTTGGTATTACGCTGTCTTTCAGTTAGGTAGCTCACTTCTCGGATGGCGCGATTGGCAAGGCCAGCCGCTTGGGAAGGATCAATGTAGTCTTGATGTTTATCCATGTTCTTCATACACCATTATCTTGATTCATCTTTTAAATATAGTGTGCACTTTGTTTGATATGGTGTGCGTGTTTATATTGCCTCAACGTAATTGTATACAAGGAATCACTTTTTACGCCTTAGGTTGTAACGCCCTCTGTACCGTCGACGGATTGCATCCTAACTCTGCCGCTATCTTACGAATGGAAAACCCTTGCTTCCGAAGTTCACGAATTTGCTTCTCTCGCTCCAGGTTCGGCTTTCTGCCCTTGTACTTGCCTTTCTCTATCGCTTTCGCAATTCCCTCGGCTTGACGCTCTCGAATGATGGCACGCTCAAACTGCGCCACCGCACCTAGCATGTTGAGCATCAGCTCTGCCATTGGCGAGTTGTCGTCGGAAGTAAACGTCAGTCCCTCTTTGTGGAAGCGAACCGTGATCCCCTTGCGATTCCAATTCGAAATTAAACGTCTCAGGTCATCTAAGGAACGAGCCAAACGGTCAATGGAATGAACATGTATCATATCGCCTTCCCGAATGTACTCCATTAACTTCGCCAACTCAGGACGATGGGTGCTACTGCCACTGGCTTTGTCTTCAAACACCTTATCAAACTCAATGCCGCAGTGAGCAAGTTGGCGTTCGGTGTTCTGTCCTACGCTACTGACTCGGATGTAAGCGATGTCAACCATGTGCCTCTCCGTGTGTGCTTTAAATTCCAGATATTGATAACACTAGCGTATGCATTCAAGAAAACAAAGTCTAATGCATACGGATTTGAACATCATCTCAATGTGTGCATGTGAGTAAAGTCAAAAGCATACGAATTTGCTATATTCAAGTTCACGCACATCACTCAATCCCTCTCTTGCACGCTAAAAAGCTATTGTGTAATCATGAATGGTAATCTAATCATCAAGCCGGTATTGATGGTTTTTTTAACAATGACGATTGCAGCAGGACGCTGCAAAGAAGAATGAACGTAAAGGATTTACCATGACAAAAACCACTCCCGAAAAACGGGGAAGTTTTCTGCATTTTGACGATGAATGTTCAGAGCCCACAATTCACCCTGAAGTTAGACAGCCTCTGAGCTTCGCGCTTGCGCCATATAACAACTTTTGGTACCGAGCCAGTACTCCTAAAAAACCTAATATACACCGCTATAAGAAAGCCTAATAAAGGTGAACTACTCCACGAGATACCAGATGTTTTTGGAAGCGCTAGTTACTACCATCATGACAAGCTTTCCGTTGCCTTCAGGCTTCTTGCAGAACAAGCAAATGCTTTACGCAAAAAGATTTGCCTCATCACCGCCACTTTCAACGATGAAACAAACATAAAACTCCGTCAGCTCGATGCTGATGACTCAAAAAAACAACAATGGCAGAAAGAGTATCCGAGTGGTTGCGTGTTTTAGACAAGAAAGGCATCAATAAAGATGCCATTTCGGTTCTCGAAGAGTGCTCTAACTCGTCTCTTGTGATCAACGGGGAAACATTCAAGCGTCTTCATGTTCACATATTGATGGTACTCAGTGAGAGTGAACAAGAGGCGGTTAAAAAGACGCTGTTCCGTCGCCGGTTACACAAACATACCTATGTGGACGTAGCAACAACGTGGGTAAGCAAGTGGCCATACTCGGATTCGGATTCGGATTCGGACTTGGTATCAGTACAAATCGATGAAGAGCAGTTTGGCCCCATCCCTCAAGATAAAGTTGACCCTAACGCTGAATATTGGCTCAACACTTACGTTAAGGAAGTCGAGTACTTCGGTAAGAAAGTCAAAATGATACACCGTGTTCTTCCTGTTTGTATGCGTGCAGCAGATTACCTATCTAAGTCCCTAGGCACACCGATTGGAAAAAAAGGGCGTAACTATGCCTTCCGGGGATTGGAAGAACGCGAAGCGCTTCAAATTGAACTTGCCAAGCAACATGCCTCGGTTAAACGAGAATACGCGAAGGAAAGTTAGCGTTTTACAGGTCTAGGCTTGGAGAGTCTTTGATAAACAGGAGTCCTAGAAAAAACGAGCTTTGGTTTAGGCAATGGCTAATGAGTCTGACTCATCTCGGAACACCCTTATACTTAGCAAGCAAACGGAACATCGAACACAGCGATATGAGGGTATTCTCTCAGGCATCACCCCATCAAACGCCTCACGCCCCCCTTGCAACCTCCGGAATGCTTTCTTCCACTCGGTCAGTGACACCAGCATGCAAAGTGCTGAAGTGGAGGCGTTACCGATAAGAACCATGTTCGAGGTTTAGCGTACATTTGTTCCGTATTCTGAGTGCGGTTTCTATAAGGGGGATCGATTCCCGACACATTGTGTGTGACGCACAGTTTTGCCTTATACCAGAAGGCTTATTGAAAGATTTATGATGAATTTGAAGTCTAACAGCAAAAGCAAACACATAGAAGAGCTCTAATTCGCACTGTATCGCATTTTAAGTGCATTTAAATGAAAAAGATGAGATATCTACACAGAAATGCAAAGTAGTGCTTTACATTGCGTTACAGAGAGCATTTGAAATGACTTGAAATTCGGGAAAAGATGCCGTTTATCAAAGCGCTAGACAGACATCTCTTTTCCAAGCATCATTTTGTCGTTGCGTGGGTCCATCATTTAATTGCGACTAATCTAACCTATCGGATGATGCGGTTTCGATTCCCACTATAGAATCTCAAAAAACTAAAGTTTAAACAAATTAGTGAGTGAGCACTAACTTACATTCTAATCGATATTTCTGTAGTCTTTGTAAACAGAAGGCTTACCTAACGCTTACCCAAAACTCAAACTTCATTAACCTGCATTGGAGTTAACCCAATCTTCTTGACGGTTTTTTCCTCTTCTTGGACTTAGCTCTGTGTCAGAACACAACTTGTTCGAACCATTTCATTGCGTTCACCAAATACCGACACTCCCTTTAATGTAGCCACGGATTAGACGGTTGTAGCCCAAAGCTTTAAAGATGGCGCCATACGCGATGCCATGAAACACGTATAAGTGTAATAACTTTATTAATAATAACTACTTACTTGATAGACGCATATCCGTATTACATCCCCTAACCTATCACAGAGTACTGCCTGTTAACGATATCAGTTCCCAAAATACCCCCCTCACTGAGGTGATAGAGAACCACGTTTATAGGCTATTAATTCACAAGGTGTTAAAATTGATGATGTAAAACATCAATATATTGATGATTAATTGCTATATAACACATTAATCATCTAAGCTTAATTGACCTTCCCCTACCGAGTATCAACCTCGGCTACATTAAAGCATAGGCTTTTCTCACTTTCTCAGTACATAGTAAGTTTAAATCCGGGCCTCTGTGGCTCGGCTGCCTTGTTTATAAGTTAAAAAACTACGCAAAACCTAGTTTTCTGTACTAATAATTATATTGACATTTTTACTACTAAGTAATTAGGAAAATCCTATGAAAAATTTAATTGGTATACGTGTTGAGGCTACGCTTAAGCCAGTAAATGGTTCTAGTCATATCTACCCTTCAACATACGCAAACTCTAATTCAGGTGGGCCGTCTAATCACAACTTCACTGGATATAACAAGAGCACAGGAGAGTTTCTACTTGTGGAAGTTGATAGCGTCGGTTCATTTGCCAATCGCATAGAAGCAGAGCTTTATAACCTAGAGATGCTCCCGAATATAACCACAGATGTAAATGGCACAGAGCTCTCAGCAATGGAACTACCTCACAGGATCTATGATGCAATTCTTCGCGACTCGAACCTCGAAGGCACTCCTTGGCGTGAAAGTGAAATAGGGCAAGAATTACTATCAAGCGACAAAAAGGATGCAACCGCATTATACAAATATGCACCAAGCACCATATTACTTGGCGGATGGGACTCACACGGTGGTGATGCTGTACAGGGTGTAAAACTAGCCCGAGCGGTTGCGTGTGAGATATGGGCAGGCCCAGGAACCGCTGGAAATCACAAAGCTCAACGTATCGATCCCCTATTAATACCTAGAAATGCAGAAAAATATTACCTCATTGATGGCGCACTCTCTTTAGCAGAAAATCAGGACGATAAGCATGCTAAAAAACCCTCTGAACTTGGTCATGGAGATATTCCCGCTTCATCATCAAAAGGTGTGTTTGTAGAACAAATAAACTTCAACGGGCATATCTCTGTTACTCGTTTAAATCGCTACCAATTCCCCGACGAGAACGGAGATATAACACCCGAAAGAAACCAAGCGGCTGTCAATGTATTAGTTGAAGTCGCAAAGCTGGGTATTTCCCGTGTATTAGACTCTCTAGATCTCCGTTCCGGGTGCGATCTGTACACTGAGTCAAGACAATGTGAATTAATTTACGCAGACGGTACCAAAGAAGCCATTGAGCTAAGTAGTTCAACCGATGCTCTCGAATCTGCAATTGAGATAGCCAAAGAAAAGGGGCTGGTATTTTCTGAAAAACCGGTGAAGTTAACAGCAAACGAAAAACTCGAAAATCTGGCTAATCGCGGAGCCAAATTATGAGACAGGATCTAGCAATCAAAATCGAGTTTCAGGTATTGCCAAAGCTATCAGCCATGAACACACCTCAAAATGGCGAATGGCCACCGCATCCAGATCGTTTTTTCCAAGCCTGCGTCGCTACTGCCGCTGAAACTGAACAGGATATGTCTGTACTTGCAGCCCTAGAATCTCAACCTGACATTCTGGCTTCGGATGCGGTTTGTGATAAGGCGCCTTTACGATATGTGCCAGAAAACTTTAGAAGATCTTCCGGATATCATAAAGGAGCCGCTCAATATAGCCCCACTGTTTTACCTGAAAAACCGACTGTTTATTACATCTGGCGTAATGTCGAAACAGAACTTATTCCCAATTTAACAGCAATCGTCGGCGAAATTACACACTTGGGTCGAGCATCCAGCATGGTTATTGCGTCCGTCGTTGACGCAAACACAATCAATCCCAATTTGACACCATTAAATGGCGCATTTAAGAGTAGCAAAATGAATTTGCGCTGCCCTTATGCAGGAAGATTGGAGGAATTAAAACGTGCATATAACGCAGGTCAACGAAGCCCACAGGCACAATACGTTCCGTATCAAAGCATTCAATCAATGTCACCAAACCATCCTTGGGAAGATTTAATCGTACTCAGACCGCCAACTCAACTTAATGGCGTACACTCAACGTTTTGGTGTGAACAGATTAGACGCATCGTCATGTCGATTATCGAAATCGACATTCCTTCGATTATCAGCGGTCATAAAGAGGATGAAAATATCAACCATCTTCACGTTGCATGGAATGCTATACCAAATGTTGGCAACAAATATGCGCACGGTGAAATTCTCGGACTAGGGTGCTGGATACCTAAGGGAATCGATGCTCGAAGCGTATCCATGCTGTGGAGAGCATTAACGAAATGCCGGTTAGATGGCCAGAAGCTTGAAGCAGACAGTTCTGATCTTAAATCACTACGTTTTGAAACATGGAGCGCTGAATCTAAACGATGGGCAACTGCAACACCAATTGCGTTGGATCGTTGGCCCAAGAAACATACGCCAATTGAAACCGTAATAACTAATAGTATTTTGAATTTGGGTCTACCTGCCCCTTCCAAGATTGAGTGCAATACCCACTCCTTTTTCAACGGAGCCATTCCTACTTTCAAATACAAAACGCGTAATGGTCGCCGTTTGCTTACCCATGCAATTATTGAATGGGATCAACCTGTTCAAGGTCCGATTCTGATTGGCGCTGAACGTTATTTTGGCTCTGGTTTATGTCGCCCTATTTTAAGCTAAATGGAAGAATTATGATTTCTCAAGAATTTATTCCCTTCCCAGAATGGTACAAGCAACGCCATGACTATTCCCCGTTCCCATGGCAGATTAAACTAGCTGAGAGTGTAAAAAACGGTACCCCTCCGCCATCATGCATTTTACCAACAGCTGTCGGTAAAACCACAGTGATAGCAGTTTGGGTATGGGCTACCGAGATGGGGCTTAGTGTCCCTACTCGCCTCATTTATGTTATCGATCGTCGCCTTTTAGTTGATAGCACAAGCGATTATGCCGCAGAACTTTGTAGAACTAACGCCATTATGGTTCATCGTCTGAGAGGAGGACAAAATCAAAATAGTAAAACTGAGAGTAATGCTTGGCTGATGGCTCCAGATAGGCCAACAATCATTGTCTGTACCGTAGATCAACTCGGGTCTCGAATGCTGTTCCGAGGATATGGAGTTACATCCAAAGTCGCTCCAATACATGCAGCTCTTGTGGGTAATGACGTCTACATTGTGCTTGATGAAGCACATATTTCGACCCCCTTCCTACATACGCTATATGAGATTAAAGCACGAAGACTCAAGGAAACGACGTTATTCTGGCTTACGGCAATGACTGCAACACCAGCATTAGGACAAGATTTAAATAATACATTTGGACTTACAAACGAAGACACTAAAAATCCTTTGCTAAATAAAAGGCTTTGCGCACAAAAACTCGCAAAACTCTTCAAGGTTAGTGAAGCAGACTTCATTAAAACTATGGTTGGTGAAGCTAAAAGCTTAAGAGATGCTGGGGCTCAAGTGGTTGGAATTATTTGTAATACAACCAAAGATGCTCGGCTAGTGTTTAAGCAGCTAAAAAAAGAGGAAAAAGTGCTGCTGACTGGACGAGTTCGAGAAAAAGAGCGTAGTGAAATACTTGCCCAAGCTATCTCTATCATTTCTGTAGGTAGTCGAACAACAGAAACACGTGAACCAATTTTTGTGGTAGCAACACAAACTATAGAAATAGGAGCAGACCTTGATTTTGATGCCATTGTCACACAATCAGCTCCTATCGACTCTCTACGGCAGCGCTTTGGTCGTCAGGATCGTCTAGGAGAACTCGGAGAAACATTTTCGGTTATCGTTCACAAAGATCTTCTCCCAGAGCATGAGTGTTATGTATATGGTAAACAGTTACTAAAAAAAACGTGGTCTTGGTTAACTAAATCCCAAACAGGAAAAGGACGTAATAAAGCAGTTGATTTTGGGGTTTTAGCAATTCAATCCGCAATCACTAATAATCCTCCGCCAATGAGGGAGTTAAGCAGTCCCCTTCCATTGAGCGACGATATTTTGCGTCAACTCAGACAGACTCTCCCTCGAATTGAAGTAGACATTCACCCTTTCTTACACGGAGAAAGAGAAAACCAAGCCACTGTTTCAATTATATGGCGTGAAGACCTAACCGAGGATAATAAAACGGATTGGGCAAAAATAGTCCAAGCCGTTCCCCCCGTAATCGCGGAAAGTATGCCGTGCAGTCTAAATGACTGCAAACAATGGCTCAAAGGTCGGGAGGTCATTGCTAATAACCAAAGGATCCAAGCCACTCACATTCGCCCTGGAGCCGAGATCGTGGTTCCATGTTCATATGGTGGATATAGCCAATGGGGATGGGATCCTGAATCGCTTGATACTGTCACGGATATTGGAAACGAGTACACCTACAAAAAACGTTTAATTGGTGTGTATAACACTGACGACGCAGATGAACTCATTTCTAAATATGACATCGATACCCCTATTTTCGAGTCGTACCCCGCGGGACTTATTGTTCGTAACAAATATAAGAGTTCACAAAGACAGAACTCTGTTGTTCTTAATGAACACCAAGCAAATGTTGCAAATGTAGCCAATCGTTTGAGTCATGGAGATCCAGACATCATTGCTGCAGCCTTACATCATGATGATGGCAAAGCTGATCCCAGGTGCCAAATATTGTTTGGGGCTACTAGCCTTGATGCTCCTATCGCTAAACCTGCACATCAAGAACCGTCGATAAGAAAACAAGCTAAGAGATTTTGTGGACTTCCGAAAGGATGGCGACATGAACTTAAATCTGCTGCAGAACAGTCGGAAGATGTCAGCAATTTAAGACGCTACCTGATCGCCACTCATCATGGTTATGCTCGGACGATTTTACCGATCAGTGGTGACCTGAAGCAATGGGAAAAATTGCAAGGCATGCATTGGGCTGAAATGACAAAACAACTAAATGAACAATATGGGATTTGGGGATTAGCATACAAAGAAGCCCTTGTACGCCTAGCAGACTGGGAGCAAAGCAGAAAAGAACAGGAGATTGGCGATGCTTAGATTAGAAGGGCTTAAAGCCGACTCACCACAAGGCTGGATGGCCGCTGTTGGTGTCATGCGTATCCTTGCTAATAATAACCTGAAGCCTCTTATGTCATGGGATCGTGTCACCCCGGTAATACACGGAATAGATAGGACTCAACTGGTCAATACTATAGACAATCATCGTCAGAAAGATAAAGGTATTATCAATGAGATTAAAAGCCTACCAGTGAATGATAAAGGGAAAATTCATCTAGATTTCAGCTCTGGAAAAGTGAATTTTTTTAGTGTCATTGAAAAAATGTCCATAGCTACCAACAAAAAACTCATTGAGCGTGACTTATTCCAACCTTGGAAAAACACTGATGACTTTGTCAGTTTAGGCTGGGATCCGGCAGCTACGAAGCAAGCAGCAACGCTGCCTGGAAATAAAGCTCCGGACTCGGCTGAGCACCAAACAAACCTAGCAGGTCAGTGGCTAGCTGCAGAGTCACTTCCGATAACTTGCCCTAACCCGACACAACTACGGGAATATACATGGGTCACATGGGGCGTACCACTCGATATTGATGGGCTGTATTCCGTCATAAAAGCACAGACAACCAAATGGGAGGGAACAAAATACAAATCATTGATTTCAAAGAACGGACAGTTGGGGTTCTTTTTGCCGTCGGTCAATTGTTAATACAAGGTGAGGGAAAGCTGTGGAGAATGATGCATTAGAATTAATACCTGTTCGGATGCTAAATGAGTATGTATATTGCCCTAGGCTTGCATACCTAGTGTGGATACAGGCAGAGTGGTCAGATAATCAAGATACCGAGGCGGGTCATCACGCACATCGTCGCGTTGACAAAACGTCAGGAACACTGCCAAATACAGATGATTCTGCCCCTACCTCAGAAGTCATACACGCCAGAGCATTAGTCTTAAGTGATGAAGATTACGGAATAATCGCAAAGCTCGACTTAATTGAAGGTGAGGGAAAACACGTAACCCCCGTTGATTACAAAAAGGGCAAGCGTCCTCATGTCCAATCAGGAGTCTATGATCCTGAAAGGGTCCAATTGTGCGCACAAGGACTTCTACTTCGCAAACATGGCTTTAAAGTTGATGCGGGTTATATTTACTTTGTAGCTTCAAAAGAGCGTGTACGTGTTGAGTTCAATCATGAGTTAGAGCAATTAACTTTAAAAGTAATTAATGAAATTCGTCGTTTAATCAGCCTTAAAGCGCCCCCGGCCCCACTGGAAGATAGTCCTAAATGCCCTCGCTGCTCACTGGTTTCTATTTGCTTGCCAGATGAGGTCAATTGGTTCCGTAAACTAGAGAAATCACCTCGTCCAATCGTCGTTCATACTGAAGAAAAAATACCTGTACATATACAAGCTCCCTTTGGGAATATAAAGAAAAGTGGAGATGTTTTAGAAATTGAGGCGAACCAAGATAAATATAAGATTCGTCTAGACGAGATAGAGCACCTTGCCTTATATGGCAATATACACTTAACAACACCGACACTTCAGACTTTAATGCGTAAAGGCATACCAGTGTCTTGGCATACTCAAGCTGGCTGGTTTTACGGGACAGCTCAGGGCTTAGCCCAAAAAAATGTTTACTTACGCATACACCAATTTCGTACAGCTTTTGATGATCAGAAGTCATTATATATTGCTCACTCACTCATCAAAGCAAAGATACTCAATAGCCGTACTCTGCTACGTCGAAACCAACACTCCGATTGCACTATTAGTGACACCTTAAAAAATTTACGTGCTTTGGCCGAACAAGCAACTCACGTTTCATGCTTAAACACACTCTTTGGCATTGAAGGGCAAGCAGCGAAGCTCTATTTTGAGTTATTCAACCACATGATCACTCCTGAAAATCAAAGTTTGGGTTTTGATTTTAAAAAACGCAACCGACGGCCTCCTCGAGATCCAGTTAATGCATTGCTCTCGTTCGCTTACAGTATCCTTACCCGCACATGGACTTCAACATTACAATCCGTTGGGTTTGATCCCTATGTTGGTTTTATGCACCAGCCAAGAGCAGGAAAGCCAGCACTAGCACTTGATATGATGGAACCATTCAGGCCTCTGCTTGCAGATTCAGCTGTGATCACTGCTATAAATAACTGTGAAGTTGATGAGTCTAGCTTTGTGTACCATGGCGACCAATGCGGACTTACGATTAAGGGGCGTAAAGCCTTTCTAAAAACTATAGAGCGTAGGCTAAACCAGCAAATCACCCATCCTTATTTTGGTTATAAATTAACTTACCGGAAATTACTAGAACTAGAAGCTCGTTTATTAGGGCGATATCTAAGTGGTGAGATAGAGCACTATCAGTGCTTTACAACGCGATAATTATATTCAGGAGGACAATTATGAATAAAGAACACCTTTACTTGGTAACCTATGATATCAGCGACTCTAAAAGATTACGTCGAGTTTTTCGTCTATTAGAAGGCTATGGAGAGTGGGTACAACTTTCCGTATTTCAGTGTAGATTAAGTGCAAGACGCCATCAGCGCCTAACTCATGAACTAAATACTGAAATAGTCCAGAAAGATGATCACGTTCTTATTTTCAACCTTGGTGTAGCAAATGATAAAAAGTCAAACGTAACATCTTTGGGCAGAACATTCGAGCCAGTAACAAAAGAGGCTGTTATCATATAAGCAACTGCCGAATATCTGCGAGCGGCTATGTAATTAGCAATAAGCTAGAAGCTCTCGAAATTACAAATGCCCATACAAACCTGAACGTTACAGTCAAAATATAAAAGAATCATGAGTAAACTCACTGTAAAAATATGTACTACAATAAGAGATCTCGCACAGAGCCCTGCTAAGCCCGATTCATCAAGGCTTTAAGTTATGAGGGGGGTAATCCGTGGTAAATGCCGCGGCCACATTGAAGCTCACAATATGCACCACTCTTTGCTCTTTGGTAGGTGGTAATCCGTGGTAAATGCCGCGGCCACATTGAAGCCTGCTGTGAATGTGCGGATCATCGAGCGGTCCGTGGGGTAATCCGTGGTAAATGCCGCGGCCACATTGAAGCCCTGTAACAACGGCGCATTCGATGCCAAGCACAGCCAGGGGTAATCCGTGGTAAATGCCGCGGCCACATTGAAGCAATAACCTGAGGCGCATAATTAACGACGCCAGATCCTGGTAATCCGTGGTAAATGCCGCGGCCACATTGAAGCGGGTCGAAAACGAAACCATACCCAAGTTGGCTACCTGGTAATCCGTGGTAAATGCCGCGGCCACATTGAAGCGAGCTTGCTTAGGCGCGGTTCCAGATTCGCAAATAGGGTAATCCGTGGTAAATGCCGCGGCCACATTGAAGCCAAGGACGTCGGTCAGTAAGTCGGTCAGTGTCGGGCGGTAATCCGTGGTAAATGCCGCGGCCACATTGAAGCACCTGACTCAAAGTGCCATGACTCGTCACATCACGGGGTAATCCGTGGTAAATGCCGCGGCCACATTGAAGCTAGGATGATGCCGCCTCGGTTCTGCACTTCTTCAAGGGTAATCCGTGGTAAATGCCGCGGCCACATTGAAGCTCGATAAACTCTAGGTCCTCATGCTGCTTGTCGAATAGGTAATCCGTGGTAAATGCCGCGGCCACATTGAAGCTTTCTTCGCTGACTCTTGGCTACTTGTTGTGTACAGGGTAATCCGTGGTAAATGCCGCGGCCACATTGAAGCGTCTTTACGCACACCTTTAAGCAGGAGGTCATGCAGGGTAATCCGTGGTAAATCCCGCGGCCACATTAAAAGTATTTAAATAACTCGCAGCACATGACAATGAACTAACTACGGAGTTAGGTTACTACTACCAACATTAGCCTAGGGATCATGCAATGACAGAGGACTACATATACATTGTTGGATTTGTCGCTATCTATACACAAGCCTTTGATCGGTTAATGAAATAGCAGTTTTATACAAATCACATCAAAGTGTCCGCATTCCAACTAAACGGAACTCATTGTGGTTTAGAACAACTTTTCGTTCATTTCAGAACCAACTATATTCAGCTAGAATCATTCCTCTGAAGGCACATTCAACGTCATTTTTTCTAGAGTTTCCTTCAGCTCACATGCTTGGCGATACGCTTCATTCAACTCTTTACTTTGATTTCCTTTCTCAAAACGCTCTACGAGTTTCTCAATCAAAGCCTTATGTTGGTTTAACTCATGCTTCAGCAAGATGTTTTCTGCACGAAGCTTTTGGATCTCTAAATTCTCTTCCATCATATTGGAAATTCTTTCTGCTGCCGCGGAATGCCCAAATTTATGATTTTGAAAAGTCGTATCCATCCATACCGTCAAATCAATACGGCTCAACATTTCCTTTTGTAACGAACGATCATTCGCGCGCGCTTGCTCCTCTAAATACTGCCTTGTTTCTGCAGGAATTCGAAGTGGGAACGAAGGGGTCTTACTCAAAATATCACCATAAGCCAGGCATGAATCACCATGATTCATCATAAGCTTATATTTCTAACAGATATTGACAATAATTCATAATGATTCATAATAAATCAAAGAGAATCATTATGAATCACACGTATTTAAACTAGCTAAAAAGGACAAAAAATTATGGAAGATAAAACAAACCATTCAGAATATATAACCTTGCAGGAATGGTGCACGCTCAAGTTTGGGTATGTACCCAGCCCAACTACACTGTCTCAATACAGAAAAACCAAGCAAATATACCCTTTACCCGTTAGGTTTGGTCGCAAATATATGTGTCGTCGTGATGCAGAATTCATCGGGCTAAACGACATGCCACCCGAAAGCGCAAATGATGATCCGCTATTGAATAGGATTTTCAGCAATGGCAGCTAGACCTCGCAAATACAAAGATAATGTTGAGAATCTTTATCAGAAGACTGACAAGCGCAACGGTAAAACCTATTACACGTACAAAAACCCTGAATCCGGTAAGTTTCAGGGATTAGGCTCTGACAGAGATGCAGCGTTTGCTGCAGCAACCAAAGCAAACCAAATTTTTGCTGAACGTAAGCTAGACCAATTACGTCGCATCTTGGAACGTGACACCGGTATGGTAAAAATTACCGGTATCAGTGCAAAGGCGTGGGCTCAACAGTACATTAAGCTTCAAAAGATTCGCCTTGATGATAATGAAATCAAACAGGCTACCTACGAGAATAATGCTTATCGCGCCAATATCTTTGCCAAACGATTTGGTACTACTGGGCTTAAAGAGCTATCGGTGAAAGATATTGCATGCGTATTGGATGAACTTAAATCCGAAGGTAAGAAAAGTTTTGCTGAAAAGCTACGTTCTACGTGGATTGATATGTTCAATGAAGCACAACGAGCCGGAGAAGTAGATACCGGCTTTAATCCAGCTCAAATAACTCGCCCAATCAAGCCTACCGTTTTCCGTGAGCGTATCACTAAGGAAGACATGACCTTAATGATAAGCAGCAATAAATACCATAGCGATCATCTCAATCAAATGCTTTTTAAACTTGCCATTACGACCGGCTTGCGAGGTGCCGACCTGCGTAAACTTAAGTTTAAAGATGTGAAAGAGAGTCATCTATTCGTAGAGTTAAGTAAATCGAATGGCAAAGTGAAGCTGGCATTTCCACTGACACTCACTAACCCCTTCTTAGGGGAATCACTGGGCGATATTATAAAGCAATGTAGAGAGACAAACATTGCCTCACAGTACATGCTCCACATGAACCGCAAAGGCCATGTAGGTAAGCCCTGCTCAGCCGATGCTATCACACGGCGTTTTCTTGCCGTCAAACGCTCATGTCCAGAGATTGCTGATAAAAACATAAGCCTTCACGAAATACGTTCCTTTTCAGCACGTACATACAAAGAAGCTGGATATGATATTCAAACTTTACTCGGTCACAAATCGTCCGACATGACGGAGCGCTATGAAGACGATCGTTTGGACTCATACAAGTTTATTACTGCTCCAAAAGACAGAAACAGCATCTAAGTTGCTCATGTACAATTCATACTGAATGGGCATTCAAAAATAACGAATAAATAATAGAGTTTTGGGGAGGAGTTTTGGGGAGATTTTGGGGAGTTCAAATAATCCATTTAATATCAATAGGTAAGGAGGAAGCCCCTATCCTTTGAGAGAACTGGGGCTGGGTTGGTAGCCAGAGCCAATGTGGAGATCAAGAGAAATAAACACATTTCCAGCACACCGGGTGCAACCCTACACGAAAAATGATTGGCAGGTGAGAGATGAGAGAGCCGCTCATTTCGTTTTGGTAAGGTTGCTTGCCAATAACCTGCATTTGCATCCACGTCTGAATAGCGAACATGCGGGCTAGGTAAACTACTGCAATAACGTCATCGCAGAGTTTGGCAATTGTTTTGCTTGAGCAAGAATCGAAGTACCTGCCTGTTGCAAAATTTGCGCTTTGGTCATTTGCGTGGTTTCTTTCGCAAAGTCCGTGTCTTTAATTCGGCTGTTCGACGCTTCAACGTTCTCTTGAATGTTCGCCAAGTTGTTGATGCTGTGGCTCAAACGGTTTTGCTTCGCACCTAAATCTGCACGTTGAGAATCAACATACTTCAGGGCAGAATCCAAAACGGCAACCGCATTCTGAGAACCTTGGACGGTCGTCATATCGATATCTTGTACCGCTGTTGCAACGCCTTCATCACTCAAACCTAGCTCAGATGCAAGACCACCAGAGATGGAAATAGCGCCTTGCACGTTCGGGTGAGCAACAAAAACTTGTAGCTTACCGTCTTCACTCACCGATGCGTTAATCATATCAGATTGGCCATTGATGTACGTTGCCAGTTCTTCAATATCATCGCCAGCTTTTGCGTTAATACTGATTTCTAGATCATCAACATTGCCATCTTCATCTTCACCCAACCCAGGAAGGATAATTTTCAAATCTGCTTTGGTTGGATCAACGCCCCAATCTTTGCCTTTACCATTTTCAGACAAGAACGTCATGCCGCCCATACGTTCATCATCAGCACGAATACTGGTCAATCCCATGATCATGGCTTCACCTGAGTTAGAGCCGATTTGGAATGCTGCTTCGCCGAATGAACCATTAAGCAGACGGCGACCACCGAATGACGTCGTTTCAGCAATACGGTTTAGCTCATCAATTAACGCCATCGATTCTTCATTAATCGCCTGACGCTCTGCTGGTGAGTTAGTACCGTTTGATGACTGTAAAGCTAGGTCACGCATACGCTGCATCACCGACGTGGCCTCGTTCATTGCACCTTCGGCAGTCTGGGCAATCGAGATACCATCGTTCGCGTTACGCATCGCTACGTCAAGACCACGAGACTGCGCCGTTAGTCGGTTCGAGATCTGAAGACCTGCCGCATCGTCTTTTGCACTGTTGATCTTATGACCTGAAGATAGACGTTCCATCGAGGTATTAAGTTCGTTGGTCGCCTTGTTCAAATAACGCTGCGCGGTCATCGCGGAGACGTTGGTACTAACTGTTACAGCCATTTTGCTCTCCTTTTGAGTTCGCAAGCTCATGCGAAGCGGCCAGCTTTACTCTCATTTGGAAAGGCACTGACCGTATAAATTACTTACTAAATCTGCCCCAAGGTAGGGTTTAGAATCTCGTAAACCTGCTCTGACATCATCAGAGCAATTAGTGTGCCAACTTGAAAATTCAAAACCGCAAAACAATAAAACCAGTGAATAAACAGAATATTGCATGCATCTTGAGAGGTTTAGCCGTGTTTATTTTCCGTGATGAATAACTCTTCGTTCACTGTTTAACCATTGCCGCTCACTTTGCCACCTATACATTGCCGCTTTCGGTAAAAACATGCCGTAGGTCCATCTTCTGTCGCGCTTCAATCGAAGCTCTTGCACTTAAGGCTTGGCACATAAGGGGCGGAGTTCATGCGACTGAGAGATGATCGCTAACGTTAGATGTAATTAAACAGGGTTAAGTCTTTCGTTTTACCAAAAGCTTGTTGTGAGGCTTGGAGCGCACGTGAATTCTCACTGAACTCAATGACCGCTTTGGAATAATCCAAGTCCTCAAAATTGCTCTTCGCTTTCGCCAGAGATAAGTTAAAATCTTCGTGGTTTTGTTCCTGGATATCGAGCGTACTTAGCTTGGCACCGATATCCGTTCTCACCTTGTTCATATGAACAAACGCAGCGCGAAACTCTTCTGTCATTTGATGCAGTTTTGCCGTTGCAGATGCATCTGATACCGAACTCTCTGACCATTTCATGGTTTCTTTAAACGAGTCAAAAATACTAAATGCCTTTCTTGGCTCAAGAGTCAGACTGTCGCCCGCAGTGACCTGACCTTTCAGCTGAATGTTGACACCTTCATATAAGATGCCCACAACCGGAGAGTAATCGTCCACTTGCACGATACTGCCGTTTTTCTCCAACTGGTAGCCAAACTTGCCATTACTCATATCAACAAACGTAATCTTGTAGTTAGATTCGTCGCGTGAGCGGCTCAATGCCTGGGAAAGCAGCAGTTCAGAACCATCTTTCAAGTCATACTGCGGTTCAAAATCACCAAATGGGTTTGGAACTTGGGTGAAAAGATGGTTGCCAGGATAGTTAATCCCCAACTCAATGTTGCTAGCAATCTTCATCTTGCGCTGATAATCGTCACCGGTGTATTGCACACTGCCATCATAGTCACGAAAAAATGGCTGACTCTTTGGTTTTGTGCCCGCAAACACGTAGTTTCCCGATTCATCTTGGGTGTTTACTAAGGCCAAAAAGTTATCGGCAATTTCTTCTAGCTCGCGCTTTTTCGCCGCTCGATCTTCCGGAGAAAAAGCACCGTTGATCATTTCCATCGAAATGCGTTTTGATTCATCGGTAAATTGCTCCGCATTCGCAATCACAACTTCTTGATTCTCTAGGCGATTACGCACTAACACTATCGCATCAAGGTACTGTTTTAGTTGCTCTTCTTGTTGGCCAATGCTTTGAATATAGTGAGTCGCTAGCGGATCATCACTCGGTTTGGTGAGTTGCTTACCCGACGCCAGTTGGGCCTGATTATGGTGTACTTTATTTTCCTGACGGCGCAGATCATTTTGCACCGACTGGTAATTATGGAAGCTAGAAATACGAGTTAACATCTATGGCCCCCTTTATCGCAATTGCAAGATGGTATTGAAGGTGTCGTTTGCCGCTTGCATCACACGAGAAGATGCCATGTATGCCTGTTGAAACTTCATCATATTGGCCGCTTCTTCATCCAGGTTAACTCCTGAGATCGATGCCATGCGCTCTTGCGCCGCTTCGCTTTCTAACCGTGCAACATCTGCCAAACGCGTCGCCGTTGACGTTTTCAAACCGACATCGGTATTCAGATTGAAGTACACGCTCAAAATCGTCGACTCGTTATCATTCATTTTTTTGTCTGTCTGAATATTCTGCATCTTACGCAAGTTGCCGTTATCACCTTCAGAAGGGACAAGGTTAGCGGTGAATTTATCATTCGCCAGCGCACCGCTGCTCAGTTCAAATACCGTCTCTGCTCCGTTTTTGTAACCTGGGTGATTACTCGGGAGAGAAACAGACACTGAACCACTTGGTGGATACGGTTGGGGCGCCATGATCACATTACCTTGGGTATCCGTAACCGCAAATTGATCGCCTGTTGGGGATACCACAACTTCAAACTCACGCAGATCTCCGGCATCGATGATTTCGAATTTTGCATTACCTTGAGCAAACGTCGTCGAGGCTTCATAACTTTGTGCCGCAATCGCTTTTGGATCCGTCGTTTCCACTTTCATTTGTGCAGCGCTGCTACGAGTTGGACGAAGCAATACTTGTTCACCGACTTTAGGCTCGTTGCGCACTTCTACCCGCATACCATCAAGGTAAAACGCATTACCGGATGAAACGGTGTCAACTTTAATCGTCTCGCCATTTGGCTTAGTCACGCTGTAGCGGTCGCCATCATAACGCAGGGAATATTCACCGCCCTTCAACGCGCTAATATTATCGATATAGACCGCCATATCCGCAGTAGACTGCGGCCCAGTAATCACGCGAGACGTAGCCAGTACCTCTGAGTTCACATCGGTAAACAGCGGGTCGCCCACATTGCCGTTATGATCCAAACCTTGCGATTGCAAATGGTTAATTTCACTAGAAAATGCAGTAGCCAGACGGCCAAGTTCATCCATCACTTGTGGAATGTGCTCATCGCGCATATTCAGCAGTGCGCCAATCTTACCGTCGATGTCATCTGACTTGATCGCTTTGATACCGCCACCTTCCACCATAGCAAGGCGACGTTGGTGTACATCTGGAGAGCCATCAATCATCTTAAGTTGGCTGGCTTCTGTGCCTGAAACGAGCGTATGACCATTGCCAATATGGACGTTGAAGCCTTCTGAGTTTTTGCGCGGTGTGACCGTTACTTTGGTGTATTCGGAAAGCTCTTTGACCAATTTTTCGTGTTGGTCCATCAAATCATTGTGAGGGCCTGGAGTGCGCATCATTAAGCGGTGCATATCACGGATTTCGACCGCCAGTTGGTTCACGCGCTCAATCCCCATATCCAGCGATTTGTTCGTCACATCAGATTGCCGGCGCACAGTCTCATGAAATTCGTTTAGGGTATCACTCAGTAGCTTGGCTTTTTCCAATACGACTTTACGTGCGCCCATATCATTTGGTGTATCCGCCATGGTTTTCACCGCATCAAACCATTCATTGAGGTTCTCTGGGATTTTCTTCGATGCCACCGATGACAACATGCTTGAAAGCAAATCAAGATTTTTTTCGTTGTCGAGCTTATTCGCATAGTTAGTGGTGGAGAGATTAAGCTCTTTCACGGCAAACTCATCCCAAGAGCGGCGAACATTTTCCACATGCACGCCCATGCCGTAGGTAGAACCACCAAATTGACGCGGATCGTTGGTGCCTTGTATGACAGACTGACGGCTGTAACCTTCTGTATTAGCATTAGAAATATTATGACCAGTCGTATTTAACTGTCTCTGAGCAGTAAGCACACTTTGAGTACCTACATTCAGAAGATCTGACGCCATACATGCCCCCAAAAAACGAAATAAAATCGGTATTAACCGATCACCTAAATAGGAATTAGCAAAAGGTGTGCCAATTTATATCAGAGGTTCAACAGCTAAAAAGAAAGGCTTGCGATTGAGCAAGCCTTAGGGAAATTGAATGTGACAATGTCGAAGATATATCACCGTTAAAAACGTGAGTTACATGCTTTCGATTTTTTTCTTCACTTGCAGAACTTTGTCCGCGTAGTGAGGGTCCGTGGCGTAACCTGCGCTATGTATGCCACGAATAAATGCTTCAGAGCCACCACCTTGCTGAAGTGCGGTCTCGTAACGAGGATTATCACTCAAAAAACGGACATAATCATTAAAGCTGTCTTGGTAGCTAGAGTAAGCGCGAAAGGCCGCAGTCTCTTTCACTGGGGTATTATCATGAAACTCCAGTGTCTGGGTGGTGACTTTGTCACCCTGCCAACTACGATCCGCTTTGATGTTGAACAGGTTGTTACTGCTGCCACGTGCGTTTTGCACCACCTTTTGTCCCCAACCCGTTTCTAGAGCGGCTTGAGCAAGCAATAATGAAGGCTCAACACCTAATGCTTTTGCCGCACGATCTGCGTATGGCTTCATCGAATTAACGAAAGATTCAGGTGTATCAAAACGAGATGGTTCTGACTCCGGGCGCGCAATGTCTAACCCAGAGCGAGACAGTTGACCGGATTCGATCAAGCGTTGTTCAATTTCACGCGCTTTCTTCGGATCCACACGACGGTATTCCACCGCATTGTTTACCGCATCGCGCATTGCCGTTTCACTCTTGTCGTTGCTCTGACCAACCGTCAACTGCTGAACAATCATGTCAGCCAAGCCCATTGAACCAGACGCACTCAACTCACTGGCCATCTGCTCATCCAGCATTTGACGATAAAACTTTTCATTTTGACTGTTCATGAAATTTGATTCGAAGCCTTCATTGGCTTCGCGCATCGATTTTAGCATCATCGAAGTAAAGATAGATTCAAACTGACGAGCCGCAGCGCGCAGCGCTTCTTGTTCACCCTCTTTGCCTTCTTTTACTGCCTTTTGACGCAGTGAATCTAGCGAGCTGATGTCATGAATAAAGCCGATATCGTTAGGATTGTTTACCACCGTTCACCTCCTAATCGATTAGATGATGATCAGCTGGCCTTCAATAGCGCCAGCTTGTTTCAATGCTTGTAGAATGGCCATTAAGTCAGAAGGTGCAGCGCCTACTTCATTGACTGCGCGAACCAGATCATCAAGCGTCAAGCCTGGTTCGAACTTAAACATTTTGCCTTTCTCTTCGTTCACTTCGATATCAGAGTCTGGCACAACCACCGTTTGACCGCCCGAGAAGCCGTTTGGTTGGCTCACATTAAAGCTTTCTTTAATCGCTACCGTCATACCACCGTGCGTCACTGCCGCAGGCTTAAGACGAACATGCTTGCCAACAACGATAGTACCCGTACGAGAGTTCACTATGATCTTCGCCGCGCCATCAGCCGGGTCGAACTCTAAGTTTTCGATGGCTGACAAGAATGCGACTCGTTGGCTTACATCGCGTGGTGCACGCACGCGGACCGATGTGGCATCGACGGCACTCGCCATTTGCGGGCCAAGGAAACTGTTCACTGCATCAGCCATGCGCTGCGCTGTAGTAAAGTCTGATTCAAGTAGGTTAAAGGTGATGTAATCGCCACGGCCAAATGGGCTTGGTATCTCGCGCTCGACCATTGCACCACTAGAGATAAGGCCTACTGTTGGATTGTTACCGACAATCTTTGAACCGTCCGCGCCCTCAGCACTGAATCCGCTTACCACCAAGTTACCTTGTGCAACCGCGTAAACTTGTCCATCAAGACCTTTCAAAAACGTTTGTAGTAATGTACCGCCACGTAGGCTTTTCGCACTGCCGATAGAAGAAACGGTCACATCAACTTGCTGACCCGGCTTTGAAAATGGAGGAAGCTCTGCCGTTACCATGACAGCGGCAACGTTTTTAATTTTTGGCTTGGTACCTGGCGGCATTTGAATGCCGAAGTTTTGCAGCATGGCCGCAAAACTTTGCTCTGTAAACGGGTTAGATTCCCCAGTACCGGGTAAGCCTGAAACCAAACCGTAACCCACAAGTTGGTTGCTACGCACACCTGCCACTTGCGCGACGTCTTTGATACGTGCAGCTTGGGCTGAGGTTGCAAACAGTGAAACGCTCAGCAGTGCTAATAAGATTCTTTTCATGCTTACTTAATCTCTTGCCGTCAATTTGCCGTCATTAGCGGCGTCTTACAAAGCGACATTAAAGAATCGTGCCAAGAAGCCCGGCTCTTGCATATCTTGTGCTAGGCCTGTGCCTGAGTATTGAATTCTTGCGTTAGATACACGGTTTGACGCAATCGTATTGTCGAAGTTGATATCATCAGGACGAATTGTACCGCTCAAACGAATGTACTCATCGCCAGTATTTAACGTCATCCATTTCTCACCACGGATCACAAGGTTACCGTTTGCCAGCACTTCAATCACTTCCACCGTGATGTAACCGCTAATGCTGTTGCTTTGCTTAGCAGAAGAGTCACCGACGAAGGTGTTGGTGTTGTTTAGTTCGTACGAGAAGTTGTATTTGCCGCCAATTTGCAGCTCTTGACCACCGACAGACAGAGGTTCCATCGTTGCATCGTTGGTTTTCGATAAGTCCGCGTTCGCGCTCTTAGTCGCACGTGTGGTTTCATCTAGCGTTACAGTAATGATGTCACCGATACCACGTGGCTTAGAGTCATCATAAAGATCGGTAATGTGCTCAGCGCTGAACAATGAACCTGTTGCCGCAGCGTAATGCTCTGGCTTCTGTTTAGGGTGAATCGGTGCCCACGCAGGATCGCCAGCGACCGGATCCGTTCTGCCACGTAAAATGTCAATGATGCCGCTACTCTCTTCTTGCGATTTATCACCTTCAACCGCATCCACAACGGTGGTCGTTTGCGTCACTTCAACCGTCTCGATGGGGTCGAGCATTGTGCAACCAGACATCGTGGCGATAAGTGCAAGTAGACAAATACGTTTCATCATTGGCTCCTTAATTATTCGTCCTAGTTATCACAACTGCTGATTCACAAAGCTCATCATCTTATCAACCGATGAGATCACTTTTGAGTTCATTTCATACACGCGCTGCGCTTCAATCATGTTGACCAGCTCTTCAGTCACATTCACGTTGGATGCTTCCAACATCGACTGACGGATCTCACCCAAACCATCGAGACCAGGGACACCTTCTTGTGGGTCACCACTTGCGCCTGTTGGTAAGTAAAGGTTTTGACCAATTGGCTCTAAGCCGCCTGGGTTAACAAAATCCGTAATCGTCAACTGTCCAACAACCTGATTGTCTTGCTGGCCTCGTACTCGCACCGACACTTCACCATCGGTACCAACAGTGATAGAAATCGCGTCTTCAGGAATGACAATTTCTGGTTCTACCGGGTAGCCAGAACCAGAGGTCACCAGTGTACCTTCACCATTTAACGTGAATTGACCATTACGAGTGTAACCGATATTGCCGTCAGGCATCGTGACTTGGAAGAAGCCATCGCCTTCCACCATCATATCTAATGCGTTGGTCGTGGTTTGCGCGTTACCGTGGGTGTGCACCTTTTGCGTTGCCACGACTTTAGAACCCGCCCCCAGCATTAAGCCACTTGGAAGCTCTGTATTTTGAGATGACTGACCACCTGGTTGGTTGATGTTTTGGTAAAACAAATCTTCGAATACTGCACGGCTCTTTTTGTAGCCCACGGTTGAAGCGTTCGCCAAGTTGTTCGAAATCGTTGCGATATTGGTCTGCTGAGCGTCTAGACCCGTTTTACTTACCCATAGTGCTGGATGCATTGTGAACCTCTAACTCTGTTAACTCATACGAAGCAATGAATCTGAAGATTTATCCATCTCTTCAGCGGTGCTCATCATTTTGACCTGCATTTCAAACTGACGCTGTAGATCAATCAGTGCGGTCATTTCACCTACGGCGTTGACGTTACTACCTTCAATTGCACCAGTTTGGATGCTGATGGTTCCATCTGCTTCGTAAGGCTGATTTGGAGTTTTGTGGCGAAATAAGCCATTGGTATCTTTAAACAAACTTTGATCGTCTGTACGTACAAGCTTAATACGATCAACCACGGCTAATTCTCCAGCCGGCGCACCTTGAGGCAGTACAGAGATAGTGCCATCACGACCGATTTCAATTTTTGAGACAGGAACAGGTAAGGTAATCGGTGCGTTGTTTTCACCAAGCACCACGTGACCACTTGCGTTAGTCAGTAAACCGTTTTGATCCACTTTTAGATTACCGTTACGCGTCAAACCTTCTTTACCGGTGTGATCCATAACAGAGATCCAACCACTGCCTTCAACGGTAATATCGAGATCGCGGCCTGTCGTAATCACACTGCCTTGAGCAAAGTTATGCCCAGGACGTTCTGTCATACTGAATACACGCGAAGGGTGACCTTCACCATAAGCTTGCATAGAACGAGCTTGAGCTAAATCAGCACGAAAGCCAGTCGTACTTACGTTTGCCAGGTTGTTGGCACGCAATTGCAGGGCCTGCATATTTTGCTTGGCGCCACTCATTGCGAGAAACAGTGCGCGATCCATAAATTACTCCAAAAATTCTCTGTACCATGGAGTAAATAGCAAAAGCTATGCCAATATTAAAATGTCACTATTAATCAGAGAATTGAGTTGAAATGCGCGGATTATCGGAAGTAATTTAAGATGAATATACCGAAGGAGAGGCAAGTTTTTAACCACCGAGCGGCAACAGCGGCAAACAGGAGATCAAAACAAGCTCAACCTGAACTGAGGTGTGTTCCGGTTGAGCATTAGATGAATGTCATACTATTATCAAACGAAGCGGCAAGCGCACGCAGCGTTTGATGAAACAGATTATCGAACTATCGGCCTAGCGCCCTAGCGAATCTGCAGGATATTTTGTTGCAGTTGGTTGTGTACTTCTAGCGCACGTGAGTTTGCTTGGAAGTTGCGTTGAGCAGAAATCAGATCCACCAACTCCTGAGTCATATCAATGTTTGACTGTTCCAGCGTACCGTTGTTGATCGTGCCAAAAGAGCCTTTGTTTGACTCACCCCAGATCTTGTCACCAGAAAACTGAGTTGAATCCCATTGAGTGCCGCCTTTCTTATCTAGGCCTTGTTCGTTAGGAACTCGTACTAATGCCACTCGCCCCAATGTCACGTTTTCACCGTTTGAGTAAGTACCCAATACGCTACCGTACTCATCAAAATCGATCTTTGTTAAGAAGCCCGTGGTTGCACCGTCTTCATCAAACTTGGTTAGCTCAAACGGCGCGGCAAACTGAGTCGCTGAATTTAGACCGAAGTTAAGCGTCTGTGCTGGATCGGCACCATTTAGATCCACCGGACTGCCATTTGTTGCTGGGTCACCCAGTGCAACAGAAGTGATTGGCTGACCATTGTTCAAGCTTGCCAACGTACCATCGTTATTGAACTTCATTGTGTGGCCAATGTGTCCCGTCTGCGTTGCAGCATCACCATTAGCAACGTTTAGCGGTTTCTCACCTGCTTTGTCTGTTACGGTATAGTAGGTTTGCCACGTGTTCGGCTGGGTTTGATCTTTCAAGTAGTAGGTCGTTAACTTGTAAGATTGACCCATCGAGTCATAAATCGTTGAAGACGTAGAACGGTTATAGGTCTCTGGATTTGAAAAATCGAATTGGGTTGGATCTTTCAAATCACCATTTGCCGGCAAGTTCACGCCCACTTCAATATTTGCTGTCTGCTTTGGCTTACCAAATTCAGCAGGAATTTTGAGTGGTTGAGGCTCATAAGAGAGAACGTCACCTGTGTCTTTATTCACTTCGTAACCAAGCAAAAACTCATCGTTGGCCGTTACCATGTAGTTATCTTTGTTCAAATGAAAGGCACCATTACGGGTCAATTCATTCTGTTGTGGCACCATGCGTTCTTTTGCCACCGCAAAGAAGCCAGAGCCCGCTACACGTAAATCCATTGGGTTGTTGGTATAAATGCTTGAACCTTCGTGAAACTGCTGCGCCACTTGGTTTGCTTGCGCACCACCACCCGGTGTGGTCTTTGCGTTAGTGAACAAAGAGTTTGAATACACATCGCTGAACTCCGCACGAGACTCTTTAAAACCGTAGGTGTTGGCGTTCGCAATGTTATTACTTGTGGTGTTCAAATCCAGTTGAGCGGAGGACAGACCGCTTAAAGATACATATGACATTCCAAAATCTCCTAATCTAACATGCTATTGATTACGCTTTGCCGACTTCCAACACTTCTGCAAGTCGAACTGGCGATTCAAAGCCTGCCAGATTGAGTAATACGTTTCCGTCGCCCTTACCTAGCAACACACTATTCACGTTCGCATAAGTCGATACTGGAAACTCTTGCGATGTCCCTTCGACCAAGCCAGACGCTTTCACATTGTATTTGCCAGCAGGTAATGGATTTCCGTTTTCATCATTACCGTCCCAAAGCACACGAGTGTCACCGGCTGGTTTCGCACCTACCTCAAAAGTACGCACCAGTTGGCCAGCTTCGTTTTCCACTCGAACAAATAGGTTATCGAGTGGCTGTGTAAGCTTCACCATTGCCGCCATGCTCGCATTGTCTTGCTTCACACCCGCCGCACCTGGGACCAAAACGTCACGACCAACCAAAGAGGAAGCCTGCAATGCTTGGTTTGACGTCATTGACGAGTTTAAGCTCTCAAACTGAGAGTTCATCTTGCCGATACCATCTACGGTCGCAAATGACGCCATTTGCGCAATCATCTGGTCATTACCTACCGGCTTAAAAGGATCCTGCTGAGACAATTGCTTAGTGAGCAAAGATAGGAAGTCTTCCTGTTTCAGGTCCTGCTTACCTGTGCTCTCGTTGGCTTTTTTGTTCTCTTGTAGGCTTTTAAGCTGGTCGATGTAGGACAAGCCGCTTTGACCAATGTTATTAATTCCGGCCATACGCTACCCCCTTACCCTATTGACCCATCTGCAGCGTACGCAGCAGCATCTGTTTACTAGAATCAGCCACTTGCACATTGGTTTGGTAAGCGCGAGAAGCTGAAATCATATTTGCCATTTCTTCCATTACATTCACGTTTGGCTTGTAGATGTAGCCTTCTTCGTTTGCAAGGGGATGATCAGGGTTGTACTCCGCATTCAGCGGTTTATCGCTTTCTACAATACCCAGAACTTTCACCGGCACCGTATCACCGCCACGCATGGCATTACTTAACTCAGCACCAAACACAGCATGACGCGCCTTGTAAGTGTCTTTCGCAGAGCTGCTGACACTGTCGGCGTTGGCCAAGTTGCTCGAGGTAGTATTCAGACGAACAGACTCAGCGCTCATTGCAGAACCTGTCACATTAAAAACGTTAAATAAGCTCATCTAAATTATTGCCCTTTGATTGCTTTGGTTAAGTTCTTGAATTTGCCGCCTAGAAAGTCTAGCGAGGCTTGGTGTCTAATTTGGTTTTGCATAAACAAGTTACGCTCTAAATCCAAATCAACTGTATTGCCATCGCCTGTATCTGGTTGAGTAGGAAGACGATACAGTTTATCCCCCGTCAACGTAGTAGTGGCAGGAATGTGCCGACCATCCGTTCGGCTAAGACCGATGCTTGCCCCTGAACTTGCCGCCTGTAATTCCTTAGCAAAGTCTAAACCTCTTGATTTGTAGCCAGGCGTGTTTGCTTGCGCGATGTTGGTGGAAATCACCTCCGCGTTGCGCTCGCGTACACCCACCGTGTGTTGGTGAATACCTAGTGCATTGTCAAAAGAAATAGCCATGTTTGCCTCTACATTAAGAACTGACCGTCATTAGTAACCAAAAGCAATTAGCATGCCAAAAAGCGATGTGCCGTTTTGCCGTTTGGTTATCAACGTAATGGATCGCAATAAGCAAGCCAAAGTAGGTGATTGAATGTCATATCAAGTCAGTTAATCAATCTGACTCACTAAAAAATATACACCCTTTGATGCATTGAAGGCAAAAATGGCCAGATCTTTAACGAGGAGAAACGCAGAAATGAGTAACGAAATGGTGGGATGGAAAGGAACAAAAAGAAAAGCCTGAAACAAGGTCAGGCTTCATTGTTTTAAAAAGAGTCCGCTATTTTAGCTTATCGCTACTTTAACTTGTAAATAATACCTGGATTACAGCGCACCATTTCAAATTTGTCGGTCAAACCAGTGAGCGATTCCGAAGCACCCAACAGCAGGTAACCACCAGGGTTTAAGCTGTTTGCCATTTGGTTCAGCACTTTCGATTTCATCTCTGGTGAGAAGTAGATCAAGACATTACGACAAAAAATAATGTCGAATTTCCCTAAAAGGGCGTAACTGTCCATCAAGTTCTGAGGACGGAAATTCACCATACGTTTTACGTTATCTTTTACTTTCATGCGTCCATCACCTGCGTCTTCAAAGAACGTACGGCGACGTTCTGGTGAAAGACCACGCCCCAAAGCAAGGTTGTCGTAAACACCCGCACGGCACATATCCAACATATTTGAAGAGATATCGGTTGCCGTGATCGATACGCTAGGCAGCAATCCAGGCTTACGCTGCTGTGTCTCTAGCACCGTCATCGCCATTGAGTACGGCTCCTGACCAGAAGAGCTAGCCGCTGACCAAATCTTAATTGGTCGTTTATTTGCCGCCATCTCCGGCAAGAGTTTGTCAGCTAATACCGTGAACGGATAAGTATCTCGAAACCACAATGTTTCGTTCGTCGTCATTGCATCCACTGCAGCAATACGCAGTTCACGATTGCGCCCTGTTACGACATCACGCAGCAAATCAGACAACGATGCGAGCTTAAACTTAGTCACCAGTGGGCTCAATCGGCTGCGTACGAGGTATTGCTTACTGTCACCTAATACGATGCCACATTGTGATTCTAGAAAACGGCTAAAGTCACGATACTCTTGATCACTGATTGTAATAGCAGTCATTAATGTCTCTTTTATTGTATTAATGCAGATTTAACTGCGTTCCCCAACTCACCTGGGTTAAATTTCGCAATGAAGGAGTTTGCCCCTACTCGCTCGACCATCGCTTGGTTGAAGACACCACTCAATGAAGAGTGAAGAATAACATAAAGGTTCTTCAAATCTGCATTTCTGCGAATTTCAGCGGTTAACGTATAGCCATCCATTTCTGGCATTTCGATATCAGAAATGACCAAAGAAATCTGATCGTAGATGCTACCTTCTTGCGCCATTTCTAGCAGCTTATTGTATGCTTCTTTACCATCTTTCACCGAGATCACTTCAAATCCGATGGCGCTAATCGCTCGTTCCACTTGCTTACGAGCGACCGTTGAGTCATCCGCGATTAAAATGCGGCGTACTATCGGCTTCGCCTGCTCTGCTTGAGCGATTTCTTCACCAATGGTCGAATCCATGGTTTCGTCTACCGGTGCAATCTCTGCCAAGATTTTCTCAACGTCCAGGATTTCTACTAGCTCGTTGTCGATGTTGGTTACTGCGGTTAGATAATGTGCTTTACCTGCGCCGTCAGGCGGCGGCAAAATCGCTTCCCAGAGCATGTTAATAATGCGCTCAACTGAAGAGACTAAGAACGCTTGAATAGTTCGGTTAAATTCCGCGATCACAACAAAACATTTATCGATATCTGTCGTTGGGCGACCACCGATCGCCAAACTCAAGTCAATCACTGACACGGTATGGCCACGGATATGAGCAACACCTTTTACTAGAGGGTGTAGATTTGGCAATAACGTCAATTTAGGACACTGCAGTACTTCTTTTACTTTGAATACGTTAATACCGTAGCGCTGTCGTCCCATCAACCGAAAAGTCAGTAGCTCCAATCGGTTTTGGCCGACGAGTTGCGTACGCTGATTCACCGAATCAAGAATCCCCGTCATATGCTCATCTCCATCTCAAACTTTTTGTTTTTAAATGATACTCTACGACTGGCAGGCATAATACCAGGGAAACAGTATGGCGCACCATAATATAATAGCGACACCATTGACTATGACTATAGGTAGAGCAGTCATCACAAAGTACGCTAAGTCTATCGGCATTATGCTCAGTATGTTTAGCTTTTTTGTGCAGTCAGCAACAGAAATCCAACTCGAACAAATTAGAACCGCTGCCGAGCAACATATTCTTACCACGGTCGAGCAACCAGTCGGAGGAGAATTGTCAGTGGGCGCGGCAAATATTGATCCACGTATTAGAGCCACTGATTGCCCTGAGCCCCTTACTACGTCTGCATCTTCAACCAGTAGCACACGCAGTAATATCAATGTATTAGTTGAGTGTCCGATCGATAACTGGAAGGTGTATGTTCCGGTTCGGATTTCTGCATCTGTACCAATGATCGTTGCGACTCGTCAACTGGGGCGTGGCGAAATCATCAGTGCTTCGGATATCACTACATCGATGATCGAATTACAGCGCTTTCGTAAAGATGGCTTTACTCGCGAGGAACAAGTGATTGGGGCAAAACTAAAACGCAATGTACGCTTGGGTGATGTGGTCGAGCGCAATGATGTGTGTGTGGTTTGCCGCAATGAAAAAGTGACGATCAAAGCGGTGAAATCAGGCATGACCATTACCACTAAAGGTACGGCATTACAGGATGGTTCCACTGGTGATCAAGTAAGAGTGAAAAATGACAAGTCCCAACGTATAATAGAAGGCATTGTGACTGGCATTGCGGAAATCACCATCACCTTTTAGTCCTGTTTGATAACTTACTGGCGGTGATGGAAAAATGTACAATAAAAATGCAAAAATTCCCTAAAGTTATTTTGCTAATGGTCGATAGTCTGGATACCAGTATTACGATACGAATTTAAGGTTGAAATATGGTAAGTATAGATAATATACGCTCAGGCCAGATGACGACGACAAGTCGCTCACCTGCCCGTAATGATTCTACGGCGACAAGCACCACGGAATCAAAAAAAGCGCTAGCACAACAAGACGCCGTCTCATTGAGCCAGCAAGGTAAGGCCGTCAGCAAGCTGCAAAAGGATATGGCTGCATCTCCAGCTTATGACAGTGCAAAAGTAGCGGCAATTAAAGAAGCAATCGCAAACGGCTCATACAAAGTTGATCCAGAAAAACTGGCCGACAATATGATTAAGTTTGAAAACGAATTGCAAGGCAAAAGCTAACTGACTTAGGCCCAAGGTAAGTATTGATGGCAGCATTAGTCGATCTTGTTAACTTCCAGCTGGAAAATGCAAAAGCACTTTCTGGTGTGTTACGCCAAGAAACACAAGCGATCACCGCTCGTGTCTCTTCTGAGATCGAGAAATTTGCCAAAGAAAAAATGACACTCATTGATCAACTGAGAACCACCGATCAACGAATTGCCTCTCACCCGCACGTCAATCAACTTACTGATGACGCAAACCTAAGTCAGGTTGTCGCACAGATCCAATCCATCATCCTCGATTGCCAACACACCAATCAAATAAATGGGGAATCGCTCAACCGTGCTCAATTGAGCTTCAACAAGCTCAACAATATGCTTCAGCATACCCACGGTAAGATCGGCATGACCTACAATGCCGGCGGTAAAACTCATACCATCTCAACGCTCGGCACGAACATCAAAGCCTAAAAACGCGCCTTGCTCTCCTGCCCATCCCTGTTAGCACTGAATGTCGCACATAAAAAAGCAACCAATTGTTGCCAATCAGTCGCTAGAAAAAATTACCTGATTCGTAGAAATGGGTTAAAACAAGGTCTGCTGACGCTTCTCAGGTACCTGTTGTACTTCACCGTAATCACGCAGTTTATCCATCTTACGGATGTCTAAACGAAGCTCAGTAACGTAACTGTCTTCAACTAGATAGCTACGCACAACCTCCGCCCCACGGATCACACCATCAACGGCACCCGTTGTCGTTTCAATACCAAGACGCTGATCTTCTAGCTCAGCACGGCCGCTTACTCGCATACCATACACTTGCTCAGCTAACTCTCGGTAAGCATCAATCTTCGACGCACGCATAGCACGAACACGCTTCTCTTCTACCGTGCGGCCAGTTTGCTCACTCACGCTCGCGTAGCCCACCGCAACTAAAATATCATCTTGGCGCATCTGTTGTAATGGCTGACAGCCCACCAGCACCAATGTCACTAGAATAAATAATAACTTTTTCATGCTTGTTTCCTACGGGCGGAGAATCACAGTGTATGGTTGTCGAATGGTAGGATCAGAACGAATCAATACCCCGTCTTGAGTACGGATACTATTCAGTGTATCTAAATCACGGCCAATACGATCTGCTGGCAAAAATGCTTGTGCTGAAGCCACAACAATACGGCTTTGCATACCGACAATACGTGCATTCACTAAAACGCCACCTTCCTGACGTAACATCGTTCCAGTCAGTACGTATTGAATTTGTTGTTCATGCGCCAAATCTTGCCAATCACGACTTAGAGCAAAGTCACCTTGTTGAGTCACCTGAATAGACCCTGTCGTTTTAAAGTCCACGACCTTAAAACCACGACGTTGGAATTGGTGAATAAACCCTTCCGATATCGAGTTACCCAACCAGTTAGTCGCATCCATATTTTGCAAATCAACAAATGATGTAATCGCAACAGGTGTACGTGATGACACCGCTACGTTTGAAACCATCAACTCTTCCGTCATGCTTTCAATAAAGAAGTCCATTGTGTGGCGTGGGCTGTCCATGAGCATGAACTGGCTGCCGGAATACGGTTCTTTACCATTGTAAATTGGTGAGTACGCGCACGATGTCAAAAGCGTCATCATCGATGCGGCAACAAGCCATCTTTTCATGGTTTGATTCTCCAGATAATCTTAGGTGTCACTGTTTTTTTGATTACTTCTCTGCCGAGAAATGCAATATTGGAACAGTCCTTGCTTTCTTCTGTTGTCAAACTTACAAAAAGCCACCAAACTTCATTGCAATTGATAAAGCAATATCTATACCCAAACGGCAAGAAACAATGAAAAAAATATTTTTTAGCGTAATTTCAATTACTTTTATATTATTTCTGCCATTTCGTACGGCAGCGTCATGGTATGAAGTGACAGGCATTGCCACGATCGTTTCTTCAGATGAAGCGGCAAGGTTGCACGCATTAGAGGATGCACTCTTCAAAGCCGTCAATTTTTCGGGCGCAGATATTGGCAGCATTAGCAATTTGATGCCACTGCTAGAAGAAAACCGCAAAGAGTACCTATTCACTAATCATGAAGTACGCTACATCTTGGTGGAATCAGAGCGCAAACGCCGTGGCAAAATGGAAATAAAGATCCGTGTGGACATCTATCCATCGGCAACGGGTTGCCACGTGAATCAATATAAGAAAACCGTGTTGGTCGGCAACATCGACGTCGTGTCACCGCAGCAAGCAGTGATGGGACAAATTTACCGTGTGGGTGATGATTTCAGTGATGTAGTAAACCGCCAATTGGACCAAACTTCTCGTAGCTTTGTCTCGGTTGGCACAACCGATTATTCAATCCATAGCCACTATCCAGAGCGAACCCAAATGATCGCCCAGGACAACGGTGCACAGTACATCATTGGCGGAGAAGTCACCGACCTGACGGCGACGGTTGATGCTAAAGTGCTTAAAGATGATATCATCAATCGACAGTTTGCATTGGAAATAAAGGTTTACGATGGAAAAACCGGTCACGAGGTTTACCAAAAAAACTACCGTGAAGTCGCGCGTTGGCCATTTGCCAAAACCAGTCAAGTCGATACAAGCAGCGCACGTTTTTGGGCATCCACTTACGGTGAAATGATGCTGCGTGTAAGCCGTAATATTATGCTCGACTTAGAATCAGAGCTGTCTTGCAAAATCACTTTACCAGAAGTAGTAGCCGTGTTTGGTAATACAGTCACCATGGATCTCGGTCGCATGCACGGCGTGAAAGAAGGCGACAAGCTGCAATTGTGGCATACCGCCTCTTTCATCGACCAAAAGGGTCTGCCACGTAATAAAGTCTCGCAGAGCGCTATCACGTTAACGGTTTCACGACTCTACGAGCACGAAGCAGAGCTGACCATTGACCAGTCAAATCTGGCATCAAGCGTACAGATTGGTGACGTAATGAACAAAGTGCTTTAAAAACATGAACAGAGTCTTGTTATGTGACTGTTTTTTTATATCATACACCACGTATCTGAATTAACGCCCCCATGGCACAGCTGGATAGCGCAGTCCCCTCCTAAGGGACAGGTCGTAGGTTCGAATCCTACTGGGGGCGCCATCTTTTTTCAGCTCGTTAGTATTACTTTCCAGAGTCAAGAAACATAGAAATTAAATCGTTGTTATCCATGCTCTCTCCATTTAATAACCGAGCGAGCACCTCACTGCCAAGTAATTGTGGCGATAATAAAACATCAGGCTGAACTCTTTTTATTTTGTTCATGTTTTTACTATCATTGACAATTACCACCGTTTTTGCATTTGGATTAAGATCCTTTGCAGACAGAACAATAAATGCGTTGTCTGCATCGGTGTCAGTGAGAGCAAGAATCGCTTTGCAGTTTTCTAATCCCGCACTCTTTAACACTGATGTATCGCAGCTGTCTCCGGATATAATGTCATACTTTCCTTCCAGACTTTGTTCAATTTGCTGAAATTCATCGGTTGGTCGAATAGTAATAATCGTAATTGCCAAACCGCGCTCTCTTAATCGAAGCACCGTATTCATGGCCATTGTAGAGGTACCGCAAATAATAAAATGATCTTTCCTTTCCATCACTTTTCTATCTCCCTGAATTAACTTACCAAAACTTTTATTGAGTAATGGACCAAGCACGGTGCTCAATGATGTTGCAAAAATGGCAATCCCAGCAGTAATCATGGAGGCAGAAAAAAGTCTCGCAGAATCACTCACTGGCAAAATGTCACCATACCCCACCGTTGTCATCGTAACCAGAGAGAAATAGAACGCCGTTGTCAGCGAATCAATTTCTGGCTTAAACCCGTCTCCAAAGTACAAGCTGCCATAAGTAGAGTAGATAATAAGAATGATAATACTGATAAAAGCAACGATACTACCTGCTGCTGTACTGCTATGATGAAAATGCTTTCGTAAAAAAAACATGACAAACAGCGTCAATACACCTAATGAAAAGTTAACAGTGAGATTAGGAAAGTACTGCGCAGTAAATATGAGATAAACGATCAGCAAAATACAGCTCATCGCCCATGCAGCTCTTGCTTTGAAAAATAGTCCAATGCAATTTAACAATTGAAAGACGCCAAGCAACAGCCAAGGCAAGTTCTTTATCGTTTCAAAGTTAAGCTTTGAAATATCATCAATTAAAAAAATAATATCAAAAGATTGATTTGCACCAAAAGCGACGTCAAATATTAATATACTATTAAGTAACACCATCAATGATGCTATAATATATCCGTACTTTTCCCACATATTATTCACCCATCATTGACATTACTCATGCACTCGTAAATGTTATTCATTTACGCGTGCATTAAAAATATTCCATCCCATTTTGTTTGCAACAGACTTGATCATCAACTGACCTCGAACACTGTTTCCGGCTTCATCCAAAGGCGGGGAAAACGCTGCCAGCGCCCCGACATTGGGAATGACGGCAACCAAGCCGCCCCCTACACCACTTTTACTGGGTAACCCCACCTCAAATGCCCAGTCCCCACTGCGTTCGTACAATCCCTCTGTTGTCATTTCTGCCAACAAGGAAGGAACCAATGAGTTCTTTAAAACGGGTTCTAAGGTAACAGGATTAACGCCGCCGTTGGCAAGACACGCCCCCATTGTGGCAAGGTCAACACAATTAAAAAGCGTAGAACATTGCCGGGTATACACATCACACGCCTCAAAAGGATCAGAGTACATGCAATTTGAGGCCTCAAGCAGCAGAGCGATCGCTTTATTATGTGTGTTCGTGCTCTGTTCAGATTTGTTGACTTGTGCAGATAGTTTGATCTTACCCCCCGCCATAGCCGATTGCATCTCGAGTATCTTGCCCCAGCGATCTTCTGCATCCGTTGCTTTCACCAAACTTACTGTGGCCATTGCCCCTGCGTTAACTAAAGGGCTTAACGGTTTTCCGTTATGAAGCTCTAAAGCCATCACTGAATTAAATGGTAAACCCGTTGCATCAGCGCCAATTTTTTCATGCAACACTTTACTGCCATGCTGATTAAGCGCTAATGCCAACGTCATCACTTTGGAAATCGACTCTATGGCAAATTTATATTCTGTATCGCCAATGGCATGCATATGACCGGATACCGACACAAAGCACAGCCCTGTCAATTCTGATGGGACTTTCGCTAAAAAAGGGATATAGGATGCATTTGCACCATCATCAACCTCTCTGTAGCGTTCATACGCATCGTCAATGGCTTTACTCAATTTCTTATCCATGATTCTGCTCCCATCAATCTTCTTTTTTGGTCAGTTTATGAACATGGACATCAGAGTGATTCACAACGCCTGGGTGTATATCTTCCAGCTCCCACGTAAACGGAGCAAAATCGGTTGTTTCTGGATCTTTCCAGTGAGGCTTGCGAGCTCGAAAGATTAGGAACGGAATAACAACAAAGATTGCCGCTAATACCACAAGAATTGACACAAACATGGTTGGACTACCTACCGCAACTTGTGCGGGTGGTATAAAAGAGAATAAAAAAGCAATTAGAGAACCGATGAAACCTAACCCACCGATGATCCACATACCGATATTCCCACCCGGAATTTTGTAAGTTCGTGGGCGGTTTGGCTGACTATAACGAAGATAAATAGCAGCAGAAAACATCAGCAAGTACATGATTAAGTATAAAATAACGGTTAACTGACTAAGAATTTGATAGGCGGCCTGTACCGAAGGCAACACAACGAATGTGACGGAAAGGAAGGTGACAATCACAGCCTGTGCGATCATGATATTAGTGGCCATGCCTTTATCGTTGGTGTGTTGCCAAAAACGAGGTAAATACCCCCCTTTTGCTACCACCAGCAAAGCGCTAGATGGACCGGCAACCCAACTGACGACCCCAGCTAATACACCGAATGCTAAGCAAACCGCAACAATGGGTGATGCCCAACCAATACCTGCCCAGACAAACATCTGTTTATAGGCGACCAGCAAACCCTGAGTTAGGCTAATGTCTTTTTGCGGCACTACAAATGCGATAGCCAATGTTCCCAGCACAAAAATAGCCACGGTACCGATAGAGGAAATGCCTATTGCTATTGGGTAATTTCGCCCAGGGTCTTTTACTTCTTTTACATGGATGGCATTCATTTCCATACCGGCATAAAATAAGAAAATGCTTGCCGCAAGCACGACATTATTAAAGTTGGAGAAATCAGGTACTAACTCACTCCAACCGAGTTCGACTTGTGACGCATTACCTGCACCTAAATAAGCAAAACCCAATACGATCAATACTACCCCTGGAATAATTGTCCCTATTAAGCCCCCCCATTTAGCGACTTTCGCGAAAGCTTCCGTTCCTTTCAAGCCAACAAACGTTGCAAACCAATAGATCGCCAACACGATAGCAAGTACGAAAAACTTATTCTCCGAGAGAGACTGGTCCCAACTTTGATCGGGCCCTATATAAGCAAGTGACACCGCCCCAAAGGTCAGAACGGTAGGGAACCATACGGTCACTTCTATCCAAAGCAAAAAAACCGCTAAGAAGGCTAACTTAGGACCAAAGGCCTCGCCAACCCAACGGAAAACGCCCCCCTTTTCTGACCAACCTGTCGCCAGTTCTGCCGCGACGAGTGAAACTGGCACTAAGAATACGATGGCTGCAAAAATGTAGTAAAAAATTGAACTCAGCCCGTATTCCGCTTCTGCAGGCAGCCCCCTTAAGCTCACCACTGCCACGATATTTAGCATCGCTAATGCAAAGATGCTTATGCCTTTATTGGTTGTCTTATCTACATTTGCCATTTCAGATCCCTGTCATTGGATTTTCCCTAACAATTTTAGGTGGGGAATCGGTATTTTGATAAAAATCTTCCGTAATTATTTAAACTTTAACCACTTTCGGCCGTTGTCATCTTTCATTCTGTTCTCACACGATTCAGCGGGAAGATCGTCACGACACCTTTGCTTTTTCACGGTGTATCGAACGTCATTGATGGCAAAATACCATCATGTACCCAAGAGACTTCAAGATGCGGAATTCAGAGCGTAGTCACTGATTCAAATTCAAGGAAAACAACGCAGTGTAATAGCTAGCTCTTTCCAAGTTGTTTGTCGCAGCTATTTTTTTGAAAAAGAAAGTGCCTCAGTGGCACGTTCCCGCAGGGCGAGGTTACTTGGGTATAGGTCCTTCTCACGAAAATCAAGTTCGATTGTGCACATTTACAATTTTGAATTTTATTACTTTAATTATCGGTAAGATTTGCTTACCCTTTGCCTATTAATAAGATTATTAATTATCGCTATGTCTAAAAGCAATTTAATAACTAACACCGGACACCGATTTATTTCTAAAGGCAAAACGGCCTTTAAGATTCACATTCATACCCCTGACGATACAGTATTGCATCGCTCTGTAGGCTTTGTTCGTCTTGGTGAGGAAAAAGCGTTAAAGAAAGCCATTAAGTTGCGAAATGAATTAGGACTTGAAATGTGGGGCAAGTTTTGGCGTCGCCTTTTGAAAGACCCTTATCTGATGACAAGGCTACCGCACAGTGTCGAACCCAAGATAGTGCACAAACCCAATCCTACCCTTGAAGACCCAAACAACCGCGATACTTGCTACATCGCAAAGTGGCGTGAATTTAATGATGAAGGTGAGTATAAGTATAAAACCGTGGTTCGCTCGATAAACAAATATGGCAAGCTGGCGGCTTACATGCAGACTAAAAAAGCCCTATTAGATGCGCATAAAGATAATTTAGAGATCCTAACCTTCATGGGGCGACTTAATAGTATCGACCTCAAATAACAGTCAGTAT
This sequence comes from Vibrio sp. PID23_8, assembly GCF_003584965.1. Lineage (NCBI taxonomy): Bacteria > Pseudomonadati > Pseudomonadota > Gammaproteobacteria > Vibrionales > Vibrionaceae > Vibrio > Vibrio sp. PID23_8. Next base: position 433,190 of record NZ_LIXE01000002.1, read on the forward strand.
GCTCCTGACGTAAGACCCAATACAAAAATGCCCCAAAGAGCAGATTCTTTGGGGCATTGTACAGTTAGGCTTCTAAGCGTCAGGCAGACGCTTATTGTTGAACTTGGTAATCAAACTCAGGAACAACGATTTCAACGCGGCGGTTTTGCTCACGACCTTCACGAATGTCATTTGAAGCGATTGGGTTATTTTCACCTTCACCACGAGCGTGGATGCGTGAAGCATCAATACCTTTTTCTACTAGCGCATGTGCAACTGACTCTGCACGTTTCTCGATACTTGTTGGTTGTACGCTGCTGTGTAACCAATTACGTCAACGTTTACGTGAAAAGTTAACATGGAAAAAGTAAGGAAAACTAATTTCTCATCAATGATGACAACAATTGGGGAACTTTAATGGATATGGATATGGATATAAATCATAGACATAGCATGAATTAAATTGCGATTATGACATTCATGGCTGCTATATTTTAATAAATGAAACTTATCTTTAATGGCGCTAAATAATGCCATGCCTGTGAAAAATTCAACCAACCTGTAGCTAGAAATACGCTTTCCTTGTTCATTAGATACAAAAAAACCGCGAAAAATATCGCGGCTTTTATAACAACTTATTCAAAATAACTATGCGTTAGCTTCACGCTCAGCAATAAATTCAAGCGCCATCTTAATACGGGCAATACAACGCTCTTTGCCAATCAGCGCCATTACTGCGTCAACGGAAGGAGACTGACCGCCACCCGTTACCGCAACGCGTAGCGGCATACCAATTTTACCCATACCAATTTCAAGCTCCGCACATACGTCTGCGATCATTTGATGTAAGTTTTCAGTTGTCCATTCAGTCATGGCCTCAACTTTAGCAAGGGCTGTTTCTAGAGGCTCTTTTGCGACACCACGTAAGTGTTTCTTCGCTGCACCCGCTTCAAACTCAGAGAAGTCTTCGTAGAAGTAACGGATTTGCTCGGCAAGTTCTACTAGTGTGTTACAACGCTCACCCACAAGCTTGATCACTTCAGTGATAGCAGGGCCGTTAGTTACATCCAGTTTTTGCTGATCTAGGTGCCATTGTAGATGCTCTGCAACGTACGCTGGATCTGAGTTCTTAATGTAGTGGTTATTCAACCATAGTAGCTTGTCAGTATTGAATGCCGACGCTGACTTAGAGACTGCATTTAGGCTGAATAGGTTGATCATCTCTTCTTGAGAGAAGATTTCTTGATCACCGTGAGACCAACCTAGGCGCACTAAGTAGTTGTTTAGTGCAGTTGGTAGGTAACCCATATCGCGGTATTGCATTACTGATACCGCGCCGTGACGTTTAGACAGTTTTGCACCGTCATCACCAAGAATCATTGCACAGTGAGCGAATGTTGGTACTTTCGCTCCTAGCGCTTTGTAGATATTGATCTGACGAGGCGTATTATTAATGTGGTCTTCACCGCGCACAACGTGAGTGATGCCCATATCCCAATCGTCAACCACTACACAGAAGTTGTACGTTGGAGAACCATCGGTACGACGGATGATCAGATCATCCATTTGCGTGTTGCTGATTTCGATACGACCACGGATTTGGTCATCAAATACCACACTGCCATCTTTCGGGTTACGGAAACGGATTACGCATGGATCGCCATCTTTTGCCGCATCGTTTGCCGCTTTAATCTTTGGATGGTCTGCGTCGTAACGTGGCATCTCTTTGTTTAGCTCTTGTTCTGCACGAACTTCGTCTAGCAGCTCTTTTGATGCGTAACATTTGTAAGCTTTGTCTTCAGCAAGTAGCTGATCAACCATCTCGTTGTAACGATCAAAACGTTGAGTCTGGAAGTAAGGACCTTCGTTCCACTCAAGACCAAGCCATTCCATACCCTCCATGATCGCGTCAACTGCTTCTTGAGAGTTACGCTCAAGGTCAGTGTCTTCAATACGTAGAACAAATTCACCGCCATTGTGTTTAGCAAGTAGCCAAGAGTAAAGTGCTGTACGTGCACCGCCAACGTGAAGGTAGCCAGTTGGGCTAGGAGCAAAACGAGTTTTAACCGTCATTTGAGTTCCTTAGGAGTAATGAGCAACAAGAACGCTCTCGTTGTAATATCAAGGATAAAAGTGGCGACATTTTACCACCGTAAGTCAATTCTACAATCATTCAGTGGAGATTGGCGTTATAAATCAAACAGGGCTGCAGGCATAACGGCTCTGCTCTGCTACTTATAATAGTAAAGTGTCATGTGATCGTGGTGAATACGTATAAATCAAATGACACTGCCCAATAGAAGTAATGCTTGACCTTCCCCTAACAGGAAGGTTTATGCTCAGCCTATTACGATTATCGAGGACATATTATGTATCAGTTCGTTATACCTATGACTGGGCTCAACTGCATGAGCTGTGCGAGGAAGGTTGAGAAAGCTTTACACACAAATCACAGTGTTGAGATCATTAATTTGTCCCCGACAATGGTTGAATTGAAAACCGAATCTCCCCTTTCTTCTATTGTTGCATCCATCGAGGCACTGGGTTATCACGCAGGCCATCAATATCAGTTCAACCTTAGCGGGTTAAGCTGTGGCGGATGCGTGAAGAAACTCTCTTCTTTATTAGAGTCGAATCAAGACGTCATTGCTTTTCACGTATCTACGACACAACTCGATATCACAACCCTACTCTCTGAGCAGCACGTGATCGAGCTTGTGGCAACACTTGGCTACACCGCCAGCCTTGAGACAATTGAAGCCGAAGAGGAAAGCTCGCCGGCAACTGAGCAAGTAGAAAAGCAGAGCAACATTGAACACGCTCAATCGCCACCAGCGAGTATTCAGTTGCAAATCCTGATTCAAGGCATGACCTGTGCGAGTTGCGTTTCTTCAGTAGAGAAAGCGCTCACTAGCGTAGAAGGCATTGAAAAAGCACAAGTAAACTTTGCTGAGCAAAGTGCATTGGTGTTCGCCACTCAAGATTCTGAAGCACTCCAACAAGCGATTGTTGAATTGGTAAAACAAGCAGGTTACCAAGCAGAAATCCTTCAAGACGCAGCAACCCAACAAGAAAAGCAAGCGGCTCAACAACGAGCCCAACAAAAACGCTTCAAGCTTGATGCTATTGCTGGGTTAGTTGTTGGTGCACCGTTAATGCTATGGGGTGTATTTGGCGGCAACATGATGATTCGTAATGCGAATGATCAGCTCGCTTGGGGGGCGATAGGAGTATTGTGTCTATTACTATTGGCAACCGCAGGTAAGCACTTCTTTACCAATGCTTGGTTAGCAGCGACTCACAAACGCGCGACGATGGATACCTTAGTCGCGTTGGGTACTGGTGCTGCATGGTTCTATTCGATGCTCGTGGTAATATTCCCTGCGTGGTTCCCACTTGCTTCGCGCCATGTGTACTTTGAAGCGAGCGCAATGATCATCGGTCTGATTTCGCTTGGTCACTATATCGAGGCCAAAGCCAAGGCCAACACCACGCGCTCATTGCAAGCACTGATTAACCTTCAGCCTCAGCAAGCAACCGTCATTTCTGAACAAGGCGATCAACAGCTCGCGGTTGAGCAAATCACGCTAGGCATGAAACTGCGTATAAAGCCGGGTGAAAAAGTGCCGGTTGATGGGGTTGTCATTCAAGGTGAATCCTACATCGATGAATCCATGCTCACTGGTGAGCCTGTACCAGTATTAAAAACGCAAAATGCGCACATTTCTGCAGGAACATTAAATACTGATGGCGCACTGATCATCGAAGCTACGGGCATTGGCGCAAACACCATGCTAGCGCGCATCATTCGTATGGTACGTACCGCGCAAAGCAGTAAGCCTGCCATTGCTAAACTGGCTGATCAGATTTCAGCGGTATTTGTTCCCGTGGTGATAGGCATTGCAGTGTTAGCAGCATTGGTCTGGTTTGCCGTAGGTCCGGAGCCAAAAGCTAGCTATATGCTCGTGGTCACTACCACAGTGCTGATTATCGCCTGCCCTTGTGCCCTTGGCTTGGCAACACCTCTGTCGGTGACAGTTGGTGTAGGTAAAGCCGCAGAGCTGGGTATCCTGATTAAAGACGCCGACGCACTGCAACTCGCCAGCAAAGTAAATACGGTTGTATTCGATAAAACCGGCACACTGACACAGGGCAAACCGAGTGTGCAGCAAGTGTTTACTCAAACCACCAGCCAAGAAGAACTATTGGCATTGGCGTACGCAGCAGAGCGTCAATCAGAGCACCCATTAGCGAAAGCGGTGTGTGATTATGCAAAACAGCACAGTACCGAAGATCTTGAGTTAGAAGCCTTTGAGAACATCCGTGGTCGTGGTATTGTTGCGACCTACCAAGCTCAACCATTACTGATAGGCTCACTGCAATTTATGCAAGCCGAGCAGATTGATACCAGCCTAATGGAACAAGCGATTCAAGATTGCGCCAATAATGCTTGGACGCCGGTAGCCGTAGCATTAAACAATGAACTGATTGGCTTAATTGCCATCGCTGATCCGATTAAATCTGATGCTAAACAAGCCGTGTCTGCATTAAAATCGCAGGGCATAAAAACCGTCATGCTAACGGGCGACAACCAACACGTTGCCAACGCTATCGGCAAAGAGCTCGGCATTGATGAAATCATTGCCCAAGTCATGCCTGACGAAAAAGCTCAGCATATTAAATTACTTCAATCGCAAGGCTGTACTGTTGCTATGATTGGCGATGGTATCAACGACGCACCAGCTTTGGCCCTTGCCAATCTTGGGGTGGCTATGGGCAGTGGCAGTGATGTCGCCATCGAAAGCTCACAAATGACCATTTTGAATACGTCGCCATTGGCCGTAGTACATGCGATTGAGCTATCACGCGCGACACTGAAAAACATGAAACAAAATTTGTTCGGTGCCTTTATTTATAACTCGTTGGGTATTCCTATCGCCGCAGGCGTGCTTTACCCAGCGTTTGGATTTTTGCTCAGTCCTGTTGTTGCTGGCGCAGCAATGGCGCTGTCTTCAATCACAGTCGTGAGTAACGCAAATCGACTACGGCTGTTTACCATTAAGTAAGCGAACCTTCTTTTCGAGGATATTATGAAGTTGAAATTATTGACCTTTACCATGCTTGCTGCCACATCGGCTAACGTATTGGCCGCTGATGTCATCAACCACAAATCGCCATATTGTGGCTGTTGTGGTGAGTGGACTAAACACATGGAAGAGAACGGTTTTACTGTTGAAGAGAAGCTGCATGATGACATGAACGCCATCAAACGCGACTTAGGCATTAAAAACGAACAGTTATACTCCTGCCATACGGCAGAAATTGATGGCTACGTTTTTGAAGGACACATCCCAGCCGAGGACATCAAAGCTTTCTTAGAAAACCCACCTAAAAATGCGAAAGGCCTTGCGGTTCCAGGTATGCCAATGGGCTCTCCCGGCATGGAATATGGTGACAAGAAAGACAGTTACGCCGTTTACGCGTACAACGAAAAAGGTCAAGTGTACGAATATCGCTACCACAAAGGGAACGACCAGTGATCCATGGTACGATCACGATTATTGTGAAAGTTTCTTACTGCAAGGCTTCGTTGTGTGACTGACTTTCCTGATTTATTGTGCGTAGCACCATAAATGGATATGTACCCCGTGCAATAAAAAGGAAAATTTAAGAAAGCACTTATTTATGACACGCTTGTTAGCCTTGCTAACCAGGAACCAGAACAACACGCAAAGATACGGCAAGATTTGTACGATCAACTGAACCTGCCTTTTGGCAAACAGTTAGCGTTATTTGCTTGTGCTCTTGGACCTGCGGGGGCTGGAAAGCTAGACAGTCATGAAGTGATCAATAACGCCGTTGACCGAGCTCTTCAATTGCTTGAGACACCGATGCGTTAAACCTCATCAGTTAGAATATGGCTCGCGATTCCCCTCTGCGGGCCATTTTTCCCAGTGCTTATTTTCCCCCATCTCTTCAATACTTAGTAGTAACCTCTGCTATCTTAAAGCGTCACTTGCTGCATGAATTCAGTCTCTTAGATACAAAAAAAGCGACCTCAAAAATATCAAGGTCGCTCGCAAAGCTAACAGCATCTGAATATTGCTAAGCTTTGAATCTGTTCATTAATCATGAACAGCTAGGACTTATTAGAAACCATAAGACGCACCGAACACAAACGCATTGTTTGCATTATCAGCTTGGTTACGGTATTCGAAATATGGTTGAACGCCATTGCGTATCCATGTAGCACGAAGCTCATGATCCATCGTGTTGTCAGCATTGTCTGTACGTACGTAAACGTTGTTGTAGCTTAGCGCTAACTCTTCATTTACTACGTAACCGATACGGTTATCAAAGCGCAATTGATCGTTGCCATCTTTTACGTCGTGGTAACGAGTACGGTTACTGATAGCAATACCGTTATCAAAGTAGTAACCGATTTTAACAAGCGGACGGTATTGTACAGTCTCGCCATTGTTTAGTAGGTGATGGTAACCAGCAGCAACCCATAGATTGTCATTAAAAGAGTAGCTCTGCTCGATACCTAGAGTGATGTATGGTGAGTAACCAAGACGAGTATCTTGAAGAGCATTATCGTCGTACTTACCAAGAGAGATACCATCAAACTCAGTTAGCAACGTTGTGCCAGTATCAAACGTATGACCCGCTTCAAGTGTTGAAGTCACGTTAGGTTGAAAGTCTGAGTGAAACTGAACGTTACCTGTTACGTAAGAAGAACCCGCGAAAGCGCTAGAAGCGAAAACAAGAGAAAATGCACTTAGTGCTAAAACGTTTTTCATAATTACTGCCTATATTTATTCACGTTATGCGATGAGATGTGCGGCTATCACTTGCCCTTCATCGCCAACATTATTGGGATGAGCCTCCCTGGCTAAGGCAATACTGCGCAATTTAATTCGCATTGGAAAATAAATCATTTAAAACAGTGACCCAATTCAAACTGGCATTGTAAAAATTAAAAAAACCATTAAATACAATATCTTGCCATGAAAAATAAAAATTCGTAAAAAGATAAAGTGTGAAGTCAGGTTAGCTACACTCTTAATTCAAGCAAAAAAACAAGCATCGAGATCACATTCTTCTTTTCGTTCTAAATGACGATTTTATATATCAGTAAATAATAATCAGACATTGTTCACACTTATTTCCCATAGAAAAATAAACAAAGCCCTCAACATGAGTTGAGGGCTTTGGCTATAAATAGTGATTTAAGTGAAACTTAGTGAATTTATTTCACGCTAGTCACACGGCTTGCTTTCTCACCCGTTGCCGACACAGAGCGGATAAACACTTCACCTTTCACATTTGGACGCGCACTGTCTGCGTAAGTTAGCCAGTTTTTGCCATCTAGAGAGTATTGAAGCTTCACGCCTGGGAACTGAACGTTCATTGCTAGTTTACCATCTTCAACTTTCGCGCCAGGTACTGGTAGGCGGTAGTCGATGCCTGATTTTTCTAGCTTAGCCAGTTCACGTTGACCAAGAACGTTCGCAAAGCGGTTGTAGTCTTGGTTTAGCGCAGCTTTGTCTACTAAATTAGAGTTTTGCGAATACTCAACACCCACTTTGTAGTCGTTTTCCCAATCCGCACGGTGCCACGCACGCTCAGCAGCGGCTAGTACGCGAGGGAATACCATGTACTCGTATTGTTCATCGTTACGTACAGTCTCAGACCAAAGCTGTGCTGATAGACCGTAAAATGGCTTCGCTTCGATCTCACCTTTACCTGTGAAGCCGTTACCGTCACGATCTAGCGATGTTTCTGCGTTTTGAGGCATGTTCTCTGGTGCAAAACCGAACATCTTACGCGTATCTGTTGCACGCGTTGCCCAGTAGTAACCACGCTCTTTCGGATCCACTTCGTATGGCATGTCCATGTACACGTAGTCTGGGTTAGAAACGATCACGTCGTAACCTTTCTTAGACCACTCGTACACTGATGAAGTACCACCCCAGTAAAGTACGTCCCAGAAGTTCACACGTTTGTTTTCTGTCGCGAACGCCTCTGCGCCTTCACTGTATTTCAGACCATCTTGCCATGCTTGGAAACCAGGGATACCTTTTTCCGCCACAATCTTAGACACTTCTTCCGCAAAGAAGCTTGGTAGGTGACCATAATCACTTACAGTGCCATTATCGATCAATGTCTGACATTGTGGAGACTGCGCGAATGGCTTGTCTTGCTTAGACAGGTCAATGGTGCCTTTCCAGCTTACTTTATCTTCTGCGTTAACGTCTTGGAAACCAGCGCCTAGCTTGATGTTCTTCGCTTCGTCACCACCAAAGTGCCATGTTGTTAGCGGCGTGCCCGCTTCTTGGTGCATTGCTGCTACTTCTGAAATCACTTTATCAACAAAGCGAGTTGAAGATTCCATACATGGGTTGATGAAGCTTTGCTTGTTGTAGAACTGAACCGTCGTTACGTTCGATGTATCTTGAGGATCCATCAGGCGGTACTCGTTCGCTTCTGCTTCTTTACCTTCTTCCATTAGACGATCGTAACGCGCTTCCATTGATACCACTGCTGCACGAGCGTGCGCTGGCATATCGATTTCTGGAATCACTTCGATGTTACGTGCTTTCGCGTACTTTAGGATTTCCACATAGTCTGCTTTGCTGAAGTAACCGGAGCCAAAATTATCTGTCGTTGCACCTGAACCAAGCTGAGGCAGTAAACAGCTTTTCTCTTCCAAATCGAAACAACGGTTTGCACCCACTTCGGTCAGCTCAGGCAGACCTGGAATTTCCAAACGCCAGCCTTCATCATCCGTCAGGTGAAGGTGCAGTTTGTTCATCTTGTACGCCGCCATTTGCTCAAGCGTTGCAAGGATTGCGTCTTTAGAGTGGAAGTTACGAGCCACATCGACCATCACACCACGGTAATCAAAGCGCGGTGCATCTTGAATAGACAGTTGTGGTAGAGAATCAGCATTTTGGCTATCTATCAGGCCAAAGATAGATTGTACTGCGTAGAAAGCACCTGCTTGGTCGAATGCTTCAATCACAATGCCGTCGCCATTGATGCTCAAATCATAAGCACCCGATTTTGCTAATTCACCGGTGAAGTTTGCAGGAACTAGCGTGATGCTAACAGGAACATCACCACGAACATCCACACCTACCACTTCTGCGCGATCTTGAATTGCTGCGTATTGAGCCGCATCAAATGCGTCTTTCGGCAGCGCAATACCACCTGCGATGTCTACTGTGCCTTGGCCCGCTTTCACGTGCATTGGCGTTGGTAGTAACGTAGTTGATACATCTTGTTTTGCTAGATCTTCATTCTTTTCGAAACGAGAGACAGCATTTGCCATGATGTTGTTGTCATCAGGCGTACGTTTTAGGTTGTTGCCTTCAAGGCCAGTAACGAAAGAAGCAACGTCTTCTGTATTTAGAGACGCAATCATCTTAGGCTCTGCGTTTGGCGCAGTTACAAATGCACCTGGCATGAAATCAGTTTCAAACAATGTCCAGTATTCGCCAATCAGCGGCAGAACGACTTCTTCACCTGCCGCGAAACCGTCAAACTTATCTGTTGGTTCTAATTTGTGTAGGTCACCCGTTACACGAGAGATTTTGAACTGCTCGTTGTCTACATCCAAAATCAGACGAATGCTGTGGAAGTAGATAGCCCAATCTTTAGAGTCAACCGCTTCACCTTGGTTAATTAACGTCATGTTAACCTTATTACAAGACGCCCACTCAGCGCCCATGTCTTGACATGCAAGACCTTCATTTGCGCCGTGGTTTGTAAGTACTTCATATTGAATATTAAGGTTGTCAGCCAGTGAGTTTACAACTTGTTGCTCAGAGTTCTGCAGTGAAGAGCAGCCTGCCAATGTAGCGATTACAGAAGCAGCAATCAGACTATGTTTCAACATCTTACTTTCCCCAAAAAGTCAGTGGTTCAAAACGACATTTATCAAAAATGGTGAGCACCTAAATGCGAGGCGCTTAACAGTTGTATTCAACATACAAGCAGTTATTTTAATACGTAAAATAAATAAAAGTAAGAAGTGATCCAGCTCAAATTTGGTCTTGAGATTAAAAACATAAATACATGAAATTCAATTGCTTATTTAACTTGTCAAAAACGAGCAACTTTTTTTGACGAGATTGTTGCGATCTCAATCACAAAAACTGGTGCGTTTTGCATGATTTTATAGGATTTTGATCACGAGAGAGCATTTGACTTACCATTAACAACAAACTCAATTAAAACACTTTCGTGAATTAGCTCTCATTTCGTCACCGTCAAAACACGTCAATATTTTTAAAAATGACGTTTTTGTCGAACCATGATATAGATAAGATGCATATCGAATTCGAGGAACAAAATATGTTTCGACTCTTGTCTGTCATGTCATCTCTCATTGTCTTTTTTACTTCTTACTCTACCCAAGCAGAACCACAGCACTGGTTGGCAAAGAAAGGCAATACCGAATACATGATTATTGGTTCGATTCATGTGGGGGATACAAGTATGTACCCGCTGCCTAAAGCCGTTACTCAATTCCTAAGAAACAGTGATGGATTAATCATCGAAACCGATGTTCGAAATACTGAAGGCGTGACCTACCCAAAAACCGCGTTTCTCGCCAAAGATGTCTTGGATAAAACGCAGCATCAACATCTTGCTGAGATTGCCAAAGATCTTGGTGTGCAACAAACGCAATTACTCAATGCACCTCCTTGGGCAGCAGCCTTAACGATTCAGTTGTCTCTCGTTAACAAATTGGGGTACGTGGCAGGTCATGGCGTCGATATGCATTTAATTAATATGGCAGAAGAAAAACACGTCCCCATCCTCTCTTTAGAATCGGTGCAATTTCAAATCGATTTAATTACAGGCCAACCCGAGGGGGGCAAAGAGCTACTGCTTTCTTCAATCGAAGAATATGATGGTGGAGAAGCTCTTGTCGAATGCTTAATCGAGAGCTGGAAAAGTGGCGCCGGAAGTCAGCTAGAAAAAGCATCGCTAAGTGAAAAATCCAGTGAACAGTTCAATGAAGCCTTTCTATACTCTCGTAACCGAGATTGGGCACAAAAATTAGACTCTGGCAACGTATTACCAAAGAAAGGAGGCCGTTACACCGTTGTGGTCGGCAGCTTACACTTAGTTGGTAAGGGCAGTCTTATCGAATTACTAGAAAAGCGCGGTTTTGCGATCAAACCATTAGCAAACACCAGAAATGCGAAATGTGATATTTAAAGGCAGGCTTTCTAAAAGTGGTCGGTGAAGAGCCATATTCTAACTTCAGGCGAACCCCATTTGGTTCGATACTATCAAAGTCAAAATTTGCTCGCGCCAAAACGACGAAAGCCAGCTCATTGAGCAGGCTTTCTGAAAATGGTCGGTGAAGAGCCATATTCTAACTTCAGGCGAACCCCATTTGGTTCGATACTATCAAAGTCAAAATTTGCTCGCGCCAAACGACGAAAGCCTGCTCATTGAGCAGGCTTTCTGAAAGTGGTCGGTGAAGAGGGATTCGAACCCCCGACCCTCTGGTCCCAAACCAGATGCGCTACCAAGCTGCGCTATTCACCGAGATGTTTAACTAAGGACTTTTCCCCGTCAACGGATGCGTATATTACGGATAATCCGAAGAGACGCAAGCGCTTTTTTCAAAAAAAGATGACGCTCTAATTTGATTGCTGAATTACTGAGCACTAGCACGTAAATTGTGATTAATAACTCACAATAAAATACAACCTATTAACTCGTGCAACATCATTGATCCAGATCAGTGTGCAAAAAACACCAGCCATTAGTTTAAACCTTGTCGGAAATATCTTGGAGGAAACATATGGACTTTTGGCTTGATCTCCTATTTGGTAATGCAGTGGGTCTATCATCAATGATTGTAATCTTTGGGGCAATTGGTCTGATGTTGTTTTACGGCGGTTTCTTCATGTACAAGATTATGAACGACAAATCTCCTCACTAGATCTCGCTTAGCTCTAGAAACGCTTCGCACCGGAGTTGGTTATTTGCCTGCTCCGGTTTTTTATTGATCTTTTTTAGCACCTCCTTAATATAATTGTCTCTACTTATCCTGTTCTTTATGAGATTGCCGTTATGTCTCACGACGACGATTTTGACCTGTTCCAACAGATGATGGGCGACGTTAAGCCAATTACCCACGACACAGCTGAACATAAAAAAGTCCACCAGGTGACCGATGCACACCTTGCCAAACAAGAGGCTGCGATCTGGTTAACAGAAGACGACCCCGAATACTTATCTATCGACCACGCGGAAATGCTAAAGCCGGACGACTTCATCGAGTTCAAACGTGATGGTGTACAAGATGGCGTGTACCGCAAGCTGCGTCTTGGGAAGTACCCCATTCAAGCTCGCCTTGATTTACACCGTAAGACGCTAAAAGAAGCGCGTGACGAAGTAGTAACTTTCCTCAAGCAATGCATTGAAATGGATATCCGTACCGTGATGATCGTGCACGGTCGTGGCGAACGTTCTAACCCGCCAGCCTTAATGAAGAGCTTTGTCAGTAGTTGGCTGCAACAAATCCGTGAAGTGCAATGCGTCCATACGGCACAACGCTTCCATGGAGGAAGTGGTGCAGTGTACGTACTGCTGAGAAAGAGTGCTGAAAAGAAAATGGAGACGCGTGAACGTCATCAAAAACGTTTAGGCTAACCGGATGCTCGGTGCTAGAATGCCCGACCTTATCTCGCCTTCCTATAAAATATTGGGAAGGCAACTTTTATTAACCGCCGTTGTGAAACGTTAGGAGAGCAACATGTCACAAGATAACGCAAAACGCTTAAATAAATTCATCAGTGAAACGGGGTTTTGCTCGCGCCGCGAAGCAGACCGTCTAATCGAACAAGGTCGTGTCACGATCAATGGCAAACAGCCAGAAATGGGGACGAAAGTTCTCCCAGGTGATGATGTTTGTGTCGATGGTAACCCTGTCGCAGCAAAAGAAAAACCGGTCTATATTGCGTTGAATAAACCAACCGGCATTACCTGTACGACAGAGCGTGATATCCCGGGCAACATCGTTGATTTCATCGGTCACAAAAAGCGTATCTTCCCTATCGGTCGTTTGGATAAACCATCTGACGGTTTGATCTTTTTAACCAACGATGGCGACATCGTGAACAAGATCCTTCGAGCTGGCAACAACCACGAGAAAGAGTACGTTGTACGCGTTGATAAGCCAATCACCAAAGAGTTCATCAAACAGATGTCGAGCGGCGTCAATATTCTCGATACGGTTACGCTACCTTGCAAGGTGACCCAAGAGACCAAGTTCTCGTTCCGTATCGTATTGACTCAAGGTTTAAACCGTCAAATCCGTCGTATGTGTGAAGCACTAGGTTACGAAGTATTTAAACTACGCCGCGTCCGTATTATGAACATCTCTCTAGATGGCATCCCAAACGGAAAATGGCGCTATCTCAGTGATGCGGAAGTGGCTGAAATCTTAGCCATGTGCGAAGGTTCTGTCGGCACAGAAGAAGCGTCAAAACTGGATGCGAAAGGCCGCAACATTCGCAAAGCGACCGACGCTAAGCTATTTGACAGTCGTGAAGAAAACCAAGCTTCTACCGCCCGACGCAACCAAAAAGTGCGTACCTTCCGTGGTAACAATGCTGATGAGTTCCGTCATGCACCGAACTCGAACAAAGGCCAACAACGTCGTCAACGTAATGATGAAAACGGACGCCCAGCAAAAGAGCATTACAAAGTGAGGCCACAAGGTGAGCGCAGTAATTCGCAAAGCGAGTATGATAAATCGCACCGGAATAAACCAGATGCTGCGAACAAGCCGCATTCATCAAACAAACCGCAATCAAAGCCTAAGCAGCATTACATGAACCCAAATACCGCTAAGCCGAGCAAACCAGCAAAACATACCGGTGGTACATTGAGTCTGAAGAAGTAACGCTTCACTAGATGACGAGATCAAAAAAGGACGCTTATGAGCGTCCTTCTTATTTGTCCTCTACTCACAAACACAAAGGGGCAAACTGACCTCGCGTTAGACCCAGTAAATCTTTTGGCGCCAACTCTATTTCTAGGCCGCGCTTTCCCGCACTGACACAAATAGTGTCTTGCGCCATCGCACTCTCATGCAGAAACGTCGGCAATGCCTTCTTCTGTCCCAACGGGCTAATCCCACCTACAACATAACCTGTGGCCTTTTGTGCAATCTCTGGATCAGCCATATCCGCTTTCTTACCCTTCGCGGCTTTCGCTGCCAGTTTTAGATTCAGCTTTTGATCAACAGGAATAATCGCAACCGCAAGGTTTTTCGGTTCGCCGTTCAAACAGAACAGCAGCGTTTTAAATACTTTCTTTGGGTCTTGCCCCAGAACTTCTGCCGCTTCTAATCCATAGCTATCCGCTCTAGGATCGTGCTCGTACTGGTGAATGATGTGTGGAACTTTTTTCTTTTTCGCAAGATTAATGGCCGGAGTCATCAAGATTCTCCTATAAAACAAAAAAACGCTGATCCCATGATTGGGAACAGCGCTTTAAGTTAATGATATCAGTGAGTTTGAGTCAATCGCTTTTTACGCCATCTCACTCAGGTTATTTGTATATCATCTCACCTGACGGTGCATAGGCATTTACGTCAATTGGGCTATGTGACTCAAGGTACTCTTTCAATACTTCAGCATCCGTAAAACCCGTGTTTACATAGCCTGAGTGCGTGTCCACTTTTGGGTAACCATCACCGCCTGATGCATTGTAGCTTGGTACAGTAAAGCGGTATTGAGTATCTAAACGAAGTTGTTTTTCACCGATAAAGACATCCGAAACCTTACCGTTCTCCACTGTCATCGAAATGCCTGCAAACTGAGCATAAGCACCGGAATCAATCGGCTTTGTCGCAACGACATTTAAGTAGTCCAATACTTCCTTACCCGACATGTCTACGTAGGACACCATATTACCAAATGGTTGAACGATAAGTACGTCTTTGTAAGTAATATCACCCGCTTCTATCGAATTGCGAACACCACCAGAATTCATGACTGCGAAATCCGCTTTTGCTCGTTCCATATGTGCGGTAGCAATGAGACGACCTAGGTTAGTTTGTTGGAAACGAACCACATTACGATCACCTTCCAATTTACCATTAGATTCGGCAATCTTTACGTTAAGCTTGTCTTGACCTTGCTCTTGATATGGGCGCAAGAATTCTAATAATGCTTGATCTTGCTTAATTTCGTCTTCGATAAATACACGTTGAGACTTACCATCAAGCTTAATCTTCTTCTTCAGGTTCACCGGGATCAAATCATAGCTCACCATGGATAGTTCACCGTTACGGAACTCATAATCCGCACGACCAACAAACTTACCCCACTCGTGCGCTTGTACGATGTAAGTACCGTTTTGTTGATCTGGTTTACACTCATCACCTGGTGTGAAGTTCTTCTTGATAACGTTTGGACCTTCTATACAAACCGGCTCTTGTGAGTGACCACCCACTATCATGTCCAAATCACCCTCATTCAAATAACGCGCTAGTGCAACGTCACCCGGCGCATTCACACCGCGATTACCGTTTTCGTAGTGGCCCATGTGCGTTACTGCAAAAATAAGGTCTGGCTTTTCCGTCTCTTTCAGCTCATCAATCAGTTTTTTCGCTTCTTCTTTCGGATCGCGGAAGTCTACCTGACCAATGTACTCTGGGTTACCCAGTTTCGCGGTGTCCTCAGTGGTGAGACCGATAACGGCAATCTTGATGCCTTGCTTGTTGAACATCGCGTAAGGTTGGAACAAGCGCTCGCCTGTTTCTTTGTCGTAAATGTTGGCTGACAACATCGGGAAGTTTGCCCACTCTTGCTGCTTGAACAGCACTTCTAGTGGGTTGTCGAATTCATGATTACCCAGCGCCATCGCGTCATAACCAATTTTACTCATACCTTTAAAGTCAGGCTCCGCATCTTGCAAGTCGGACTCAGGTACACCAGTATTGATATCCCCACCCGATAGAAGTAATACACTACCACCTTCCGCTTGAATCTCAGTGCGGAGTTCATCAATCAGCGTTTTACGTGCGGCCATACCATATTCGCCGTATTTGTTTTGCCAAAAACGACCGTGGTGATCATTGGTGTGCAATACCGTCAATTTATATGTTGTATCTTCATTCCATTCGTGCGCGGGTTGCGTTACACATCCAGCAAGAGTCGCTAAAATCGCGGCGCTTAAAGCGGTTTTTACAATCAGACGTTGCTTCATTGTTTTACCTTATTCTCTTCTGAGGTCCACTAGATTGCGCTGTATAGAAACTAAAGGAATCAAATTCCAGCTAGTGAGGCGCTATAAACGGGTGCAGTTTAAAAGAACGCTATGCTAATAGCATTGTTATGTCATTATTGTGATACGCAGATCACTAATAAGTGCTTTAGGTGGTGAAGTTTGCAACAGTTGTTTCGAAAGATTATAGATAATAGTTACAAAACAAGAAGCTATAGTAGACCAGAGTGCTGTTGTAAAAACAAAAATGGCCAGCAAATGCTGACCACTTTATTGAAACATTCAAATAAGAATGATTATTTGATGTCGATATTCGTAAAGCTTTTAATCAAATCATCAAGCGATTTCATTTGTGCTAGGAATGGCTCTAGTTTGTCTAGAGGTAGGGCAGAAGGACCATCACAACGTGCTTGATCTGGGTTCGGGTGCGCTTCGATAAATAGACCCGCAATACCTGTTGCTAGACCTGCTTTTGCAAGCTCTACTGTTTGCTCACGACGGCCGCCAGATGCTGCGCCTGATGGATCACGCATTTGCAATGAGTGCGTTACGTCAAAGATGATTGGGCTACCTTTTGATGCGTTTTTCATCACGCCAAAGCCAAGCATATCCACCACTAGGTTGTCGTAACCATGGCAAGAACCACGCTCACAAAGGATGATGTTTTCGTTGCCGCATTCTGCGAATTTCTCAACGATGTTACCAACTTGACCTGGGCTCATGAATTGAGGTTTCTTCACGTTGATCACTGCACCTGTTTTTGCCATTGCTTCAACAAGATCAGTTTGACGCGCAAGGAATGCAGGAAGCTGAATGACATCAACCACATCGGCCACAGGTTGAGCTTGCGCTTCTGTATGAACATCAGTGATGATCTTCACACCGAATGTATCTTTCAGTTCTTGGAAGATTTTCATGCCTTCTTCAAGGCCTGGGCCACGGTAAGAATGAACAGAACTGCGGTTTGCCTTATCGAACGATGCTTTAAATACGTATGGAATGCCTAGCTTGTCGGTCACTTTTACGTAGTGCTCACAGATCTGCATTGCAAGATCACGAGACTCAAGAACGTTCATTCCTGCAAATAGGGTGAATGGCATGTCGTTCGCAACCTGAATGTCGCCAATATTAACGATTTTCTGTTCCATTTTGATTCTCTTATGTCTGTTTTCGACACGCCTCAATTTGGCGTATCGACAAAATTAGTGAAGCGTAACGTGCTTTTCGCTCATCACGTTAACTTGTGATTTTAGTAGCTCTGATGCCGGATCGTCCGGGCATTGGTCAATAAAGTACTCAAAATCAGACACCGCCACCTGATGACATTCTAGCTGCTGGAAGATAAATCCACGGTCACGAATTTCATACGGGTCATCAGGTACAAACGTTAAAGCAAGATTGGTGCAACGCAGCGCGAGTGTATATTTTTCTTCACGCAGCATGGCGCTTTTTATGAGTGCTAACCATCGACCAATCACTGTTGGGTTGTCTGCTTCTTCAAAATGTTCAGGCTTAAGTGTCGCAAATGGGCCTTCTTGACCAATTAACCAAGCTTGAAGAATTTTCTCACCGACATACTCACCGTTGAACGGGTTAATATAGTCCGGTGTTTTGTGCATCCAATCCACTTTGATCAGAAATTGGGTCGGGAACGTTACCCCCTTCATTGGGAAGCCAAGACGGTTACCCAAGTAAAGTAAGATAGCACCAAGGCTGACAGGAATGCCTTTTTTACGTTCTAGCACTTTATCAATAAAGCTGTTGTCAGAAATAAAGTACTCTTGCTCGTCGCCTTTAAAGCCCCACTCATGAAAGAATAGACGCAGGAACGAATCGAAACGTTGCTCTTCATCAGTCTCATGAACCAATGTTGCTTCCGCCTCTTGGTAAAGGCGCTCTAACTCTTGTTTCGCCCAATGCACATTGGTGTCAGGGTTGATGGAATAATTTAACTCTAACGCGCCTTCCACCAACGCCATGTTATCAAAATCTTCGTCAAAAAACTCAAGCATGAAGATTACCCAAATAAGTTTGGATTTTTAGATACTGCAATATTGGCAGCCATCACTAACCAGCCTAACGCGCCAAAGAAGGCAAAAATTCGCAGCAACTTGTTTTTCGCCATTTTAAGCGCGAAGAAGCCAAGAGCAATGTACGCGAGCACACAAGTAATTTTGTTGGTTAGCCAAGGTGCGGAATCCGTAAATGGAACAAAACCAGTCACCATGATCAAGCCAATACCAGACAACAACAGCGCGGTATCAACAATGTGTGGGAAAACTTTCAGGAAGCGATTATTGCGTTTTGGCGAGTCCATCATCAGCAACGCAAATCGGATCGATAGTAGCGTCGCGCTCAATGCGATCGTTACTAAGTGAATGTGTTTTAGAGCTACGTACATTTTCTTTCTCTTTTATAAGTTACTGCTGACTTGCTCGTTATGATTGTGCGGTGTAGCAACCAAGCGTCACTCGGTCATTCTCGCCGTAGTCTTTTTCCGTGACTACTTGCTTATAACCAAAGTTCGTCATGATCTCTCGAACGGCTTCGCCTTGGTCATAACCATGTTCAAACGCGAGCCATCCGCCGTCTTCCAGATATTGACGAGCAAGATCAGAGATATGACGAATATCCGCCAAGCCATTTTCATCCGCGACGAGCGCCGATTTCGGCTCAAAACGCACATCACCTTGAGATAAGTGCGGATCTTTTTCGTCGATATACGGCGGATTGGAGACAATTAAAGCAAACTTTGTACCGCAGGCAATAGGCTCGAACCAGCTACCTTGGTCAAAGGTCACATTTTTAATATTTAATTGTTCGGCATTAAACTCTGCCAGTTCTTTCGCCTCTTGCTTTAGATCAACCCCCATCACTTGGCGCTTCGGTAACTCGGAGGCCAACGCCAATGCAATCGCACCGGTACCAGTGCCTAAATCTAGGATGGGACCCGTTTGCTCATAGGTTTTATCCAACGCCACCTCAACCAAGCGCTCGGTGTCCGGTCTTGGGATCAACGTTGAAGGTGAAACCCTAAGCGGCAATGACCAAAACTCACGCTCGCCAATGATATACGCGACAGGCTCCCCCGAGATGCGACGTTCAAGCAATGCATCAAAATGCGCTTGCTGATCCGCTTCCAACAATTTTTCTGGCCAAGTGAGTAAGTAACTTCTTGGTTTGTTGAGTGCATGACAAAGAAGGACTGCTGCATCGAGAGAAGGCGACTCATCGCCGCCTTCTCTCAAAATTGCCGTCGCACTTTTCAGCGCTTGCTCAATGGATTGAACTGGGCTCATGAATTAGTGATTCTCTGCCAACGCAGCCAGTTGATCCGCTTGGTGCTCTTGAATTACAGGCTCGATCAAGCTTGCTAAATCACCTTCCATCACCTCGTTCAAACGGTAAACCGTTAGATTAATACGGTGATCAGAAACACGCCCTTGAGGGTAGTTATAAGTTCGGATACGGTCACTACGGTCACCAGAACCAAGTAGGTTGCGACGTGTATCAGAAACTTCCGCTGCACGGCGGGCTTCTTCTGCTTGAACGATACGCGCAGCAAGCACTGCCATCGCTTTCGCTTTGTTCTTATGTTGTGAACGTTCGTCCTGACACTCAACAACCGTACCCGTTGGTAAGTGAGTAATACGGATTGCAGAATCCGTGGTGTTAACATGCTGACCACCCGCGCCTGATGCTCGGAATGTATCGATTTTTAGATCCGCAGCCTTGATCTCTGGTAGATCAGCTTCTGGAATTTCTGGCATCACAGCAACCGTACACGCAGACGTGTGTACACGACCTTGAGATTCGGTTTCAGGTACGCGTTGAACACGATGACCGCCAGACTCGAACTTCAGCACACCATATGCACCATCGCCACTGACTTTTGCGATCATCTCTTTATAACCGCCTTGTTCAGACTCGTTGCAGCTCATCACTTCGATGCGCCAGCCTTTTTTCTCAGCGAATTTAGAATACATGCGGAAAAGGTTACCCGCGAAGATGCCCGCTTCATCACCACCTGCACCAGCACGGATTTCTAGGAAACAGTTGCGCTCATCATTTGGATCTTTCGGCAGAAGCAAAATTTGCAGCTCATCGTTTAAGCGCTCGATAGCTTCTTTTGCTTCTTTAATCTCTTCCTGAGCCATTTCACGCATTTCTGCGTCATCTTCTTTTGCCATCTCTTCTGCTGCGTTAAGATCTTCTTGAGCTTGCTGATAAGCTTGGAAGCACTTAGTCACTTCTTCGAGTTGAGAATACTCTTTTGATAATGCACGGAATTTGTCCTGATCGCCGATCACGCCAGGATCACCCAATAGGTGTTGTACTTCTTCGTAACGTTCTACTAGTGATTCTAGCTTTGTTAGAATAGAGGCTTTCATAGTGTCGTTTTCTTAATAAAAAGCGTGAGTTACAGATTATCCAGACCAAGTGTTTGGCGGATAACCGTTAATTTTGCTTGTTCGCCCTGCTCTGCCGCACTTTGCAATGCGCGAGTTGGGGCATGAATTAATTTGTTGGTGAGTTTGTTGCTAAGTTCACGCAATACTTTCTCAGGGTCAGCGCCCGTTGCCAAAGATTGCAGACTTTTGCTTAATAACTCTTCCCGGATTTCATTCGCCGACTGACGATAGTCTCGAATACTGTCCACCGCTTGCAGTGAACGTAGCCATGTCATAAATACGCCACTTTCTTCGTTGACGATCGCTTCCGCTTGAACCGCTTCCACCTTGCGCTGCTCAATATTATTGTCGATGATTGATTGCAAATCATCCACAGTATACAAATAAGCATCACTCAGTTCACCGACTTGAGCCTCCACGTCACGCGGAACGGCAATATCCACCAACAAGATAGGCTGGTGACGACGTTTTTTCAGCGCGGTTTCCACCATCCCCTTACCAATAATTGGCAGTGGACTAGCGGTAGAACTAATCACAATATCCGCTCTCGGCAGGTGATCAGGTATTTCATTCAAACTGATCACTTCTGCACCGAACTGCTCAGCGAGCCCTCGCGCTCGCTCTTTAGTTCGGTTAGCAACAATCATTTTGGTGCAACCGTTAGCAGCTAAGTGTTTCGCCACTAGCTCGATAGTTTCACCTGCGCCAACCATCAGTACCGTTGATTCAGACAAGGATTCAAAGATATGCTTCGCCAATGTGCAAGCGGCATACGCCACCGACACAGCGTTACCACCGATATCCGTTTCAGTACGAACACGCTTCGCGACAGAAAAGGTTTTTTGGAAAAGCTTATCCATCGAGGCGTCAACCGACTGATACTCGCGAGAAACTAAAAACGCTTGTTTAACCTGCCCCAAAATCTGAGGCTCACCGAGTACCAGAGAATCCAGACCACAAGAAACGCGCATCAAGTGCGTAATCGCAGCCTGCTCTTCATGTACATATAGGCTCGGCATCAAATCTTCTTGGTTAACTTGGTGGAACTGAGCTAACCAGCCGATAAGCTCGTCTCGTGTTTCCTGCTTAACATCGCAGTACACCTCGGTACGGTTACAGGTTGAAAGAATCACACTGCTGTTAACAGCTTCATGGTCCCTGAGTTGCTCAAGTGCTAGGCCCAGTTTATCGGGTCCAAATGCCACTTTCTCTCGCAAGTCAACAGACGCTGTATTGTGATTGATTCCAATAGCAAGCAAGGACATCTAACGTGGTATCTCTGAGATCGGTTATAAAATAGGTTCAGAATTTTACTGTAAGCACGCATTTATTGAAAGGGTAAGCCGGATTTGTTTTCCTAACTCCGTCTTTTCAATGCTATAGTTGTGAACGATTACCGATGAAACTGATTAATAAGCCATCAAACATGACCTTACGCTCCTTTCTCATCTTGCTCTTATCGAGCATCGTACTTGCAGGTTGTACCTCCGTACCTGAAAGCGTCACTAGCGTCGAGTGGCAAGCGCACGAGCAGCGACTTGAAACCATCAATGATTTTCAAGCGACGGGCAAACTCGGTTACATTGGCCCAAATCAAAGGCAGAGTTTAAACTTCTTCTGGAAACACTCCGCCGCACTGAGTCAGCTACGCTTAACTACGTTACTCGGCCAGACGGCACTAAAGCTCACGATTACCCCGCAAGGCGCAACCGTCGAAACCTACGACGACCAAGTCCTTACTGCCCGTGATGCCAACCAATTGATTTACCGATTAACGGGCTTGATGATGCCTGTTGACCACATGCCGGATTGGCTACTCGGTTTACCGACAGATGCCGACTCTTTCCAACTTTCACCAACCAATACATTGCAAGCACTGGATAAACAGATCGGTGTAAACGATTGGAACATAGCCTACCAGCGCTACGGTGACGTGGAATGGCATGAGCAAACGCTGCCTTTGCCGAACAGACTGAAGCTAAGTACCGCTGACGTAAAAATTAATTTAGTGATCACAAAATGGAACATCACCCAATGATCGATCTTTCAACCCGCTGGCCATCACCAGCGAAATTGAATCTCTTTCTATATATCAATGGTCGCACTGAAAACGGCTACCACGAGTTACAAACTCTATTCCAGTTCGTCGATCACGGCGATGAGCTCACCATTCAAGCCAACAACTCTGGTGAGATTACCATTTCCCCAGAGCTCAAAGACGTCCCATTAAAAGACAATCTGATTTGGAAAGCAGCGACGGCGCTACAACGCTATGCGAACTGCTCATACGGTGCCCAGATTGATCTGCATAAGATCTTACCTATGGGTGGTGGTATTGGTGGTGGTTCCTCAAACGCAGCCACCACACTAGTTGCACTAAACTTCCTATGGCAAACCAACCTAAGTGATGACGAATTAGCGGAAATCGGTTTGGTACTTGGTGCTGATGTGCCGGTCTTTGTTCGTGGTTTTTCTGCTTTTGCCGAAGGTGTAGGAGAGAAACTTTCTCCTGCTCATCCTGACGAGAAATGGTATTTGGTGGTAAGACCGAACGTTTCCATTGCAACTGCGGACATATTCGGTCATCCAAATTTGATCCGAAACACGCCAAAGCGCGATTTAGATACGCTTTTAAACACGCCAAGCGTAAACGATTGCGAAAAAATTGTACGATTGCTCTACCCAGAGGTTGATAAGCAACTTTCTTGGCTGCTACAATACGCGCCGTCAAGATTAACGGGGACAGGTTCTTGCGTTTTTGCTGAATTTTCGAGCAAATCTGAAGCAGAAACTCTCCTTGCACAACTCTCTGATAATGTCTCGGCATTTGTCGCTCAAGGGCGCAATATTTCGCCACTAAAAGAGACTTTGGCTGAATACCAATCAGCCCAACACCGACCTATTTAAAACTGGACGCAAACCCGAGGTTTCCACCGTGCCTGATATGAAGCTATTTGCTGGTAATGCAACACCTGAACTAGCCCAACGTATTGCTGATCGTCTTTACATCTCTCTAGGTGATGCATCTGTTTCTCGCTTTTCTGATGGCGAAGTTGCAGTTCAAATCAACGAGAATGTTCGTGGTAGCGATGTTTTCATCATTCAATCCACTTGTGCCCCAACTAACGACAACCTAATGGAACTGGTTGTTATGATTGATGCAATGCGCCGTGCTTCAGCAGGCCGTATCACTGCAGTTATTCCTTACTTCGGTTACGCTCGTCAAGATCGTCGTGTACGTTCTGCGCGTGTACCAATCACTGCAAAAGTTGTTGCTGATTTCCTATCTAACGTTGGTGTTGACCGCGTTCTTACTATCGACCTACATGCAGAGCAAATCCAAGGCTTCTTCGATGTACCAGTGGATAACATCTTCGGTACACCAGTACTTCTAGAAGACATGCAATCTCGTGGTCTAGAAAACCCAGTAGTGGTTTCTCCTGACCTAGGTGGCGTTGTTCGTGCTCGTGCGACAGCTAAAGCGCTAGGTGATATCGATATCGCTATCGTTGATAAACGTCGTCCACGTGCAAACGTTTCTGAAGTAATGAACCTAATCGGTGACGTTGAAGGTCGTGACTGCGTGATCGTTGACGACATGATCGATACAGGTGGCACACTATGTAAAGCCGCTGAAGCGCTAAAAGAGCGCGGTGCTAAGCGCGTGTTCGCTTACGCAACTCACGCTGTTTTCTCTGGTAACGCTGCAGATAACATTAAGAACTCTGTTCTTGACCAAGTTATCGTCACTGACTCTATCTCTCTATCTAAAGAGATGGCTGCAACAGGCAAAGTAACCACACTAAGCCTATCGCGCATGCTCGCTGAAGCGATTCGTCGTATTAGCAACGAAGAGTCAATCTCTGCAATGTTCAACTAATCCGAACATTTCAGTTACACTGATTTCAAAAACACCCCTCCTTGGGGTGTTTTTTTTATTTGTATGAAAAGAGAGAATTGCGCTTGGTCGCCCACTGTGAGTTTTCTGTGCTATCATACTGCGCTTTTTGAGATTCCAGAGAGATCCTAACCTTGAGTCAACCAATCAAACTTCTCGTTGGTCTTGCTAATCCGGGACCAGAATACGCCAAAACTCGCCACAATGCGGGGGCTTGGGTCGTAGAAGAATTAGCACGCGTTCACAACGTTACCCTGAAGAACGAACCAAAGTTCTTTGGCCTAACCGGACGTATAATGGTCAACGGCCAGGATCTCCGTTTGCTTATCCCAACCACCTTCATGAACCTATCTGGCAAAGCTGTCGCTGCACTAGCGAAGTTTTATCAAATTAAGCCAGAAGAGATCATGGTTGCTCATGACGAGCTAGACTTACCGCCAGGTGTCGCTAAGTTTAAAAAAGGTGGCGGTCACGGTGGTCATAACGGCCTGCGTGACACGATAAGTAAACTGGGCAATAACAAAGATTTTTATCGTCTTCGTATCGGCATCGGCCATCCGGGACACAAAGATAAAGTGGCAGGTTTTGTACTAGGCAAGGCTCCAGCGAAAGAGCAAGAGCTACTAGACGCCGCAGCTGATGAATCAGTACGCTGTCTAGATATCCTAATTAAGGATGGTCTATCAAAAGCACAAAATCGCCTCCACACGTTCAAAGCTGAATAAGGTTACTATCATGGGTTTTAAATGTGGCATCGTTGGTCTACCTAACGTTGGTAAATCAACTCTGTTTAACGCACTAACTAAAGCGGGTATCGAAGCGGCAAACTTCCCGTTCTGTACCATTGAACCAAACACTGGTGTGGTTCCTGTGCCAGATCTACGTCTAGATGCACTAGCGAAGATCGTTAACCCACAGAGAGTTTTGCCTACTACAATGGAATTCGTAGACATTGCTGGTCTAGTTGCAGGTGCATCTCGCGGTGAAGGTCTAGGTAACAAATTCCTAGCGAACATCCGTGAAACTGACGCAATCGGCCACGTTGTACGTTGTTTCGAAAACGACAACATCGTTCACGTAGCGGGTAAAGTATCACCAATCGAAGATATTGAAGTTATCAACCTTGAGCTAGCAATGGCTGACCTTGATGCTTGTGAGCGTGCGATCCAGCGTAACGCTAAAAAAGCAAAAGGCGGCGATAAAGACGCAAAATTTGAACTAACCGTTCTAGAAAAGCTACTACCTGTGCTAACAGAAGGTGGCATGGCGCGTACTGTTGAGCTTTCTAAAGAAGAACTAGCAGCAGTAGGTTACCTAAACTTCCTAACCCTAAAACCAACGATGTACATCGCTAACGTGAACGAAGATGGTTTTGAAGACAATGCATACCTAGACGCTGTACGTGAGTACGCAGAAAAAGAAAACAACGTTGTTGTTCCTGTATGTGCTGCAATCGAGTCAGAAATGGCGGAACTAGAAGATGACGAGCGTGAAGAATTCCTAGCAGACCTAGGTATCGAAGAGCCAGGCCTAAACCGTGTTATTCGTGCGGGCTACGAGCTGCTAAACCTTCACACTTACTTCACTGCTGGCGTAAAAGAAGTTCGTGCTTGGACTATCCCTGTTGGTGCAACTGCGCCAAAAGCTGCTGGTAAAATCCACACGGACTTTGAAAAAGGCTTCATCCGTGCTGAAGTAGTAGGTTACGAGGACTTCATCCAGTTCAACGGTGAAAGCGGCGCGAAAGACGCTGGTAAATGGCGTCTAGAAGGTAAAGAGTACATCGTAAAAGATGGTGACGTTGTACACTTCCGTTTCAACGTATAATTAAACGAATGAATTTCAAACAATTCATTTAAATAAAAAGTCAGCCAACGCGCTGGCTTTTTTTATGTCTGTCATAATAGACCAATAATTAACTTCTGCACTGCAAGCCAATTTATTTCCAGTTTTAGATCATAAACACGCCTCTTTGTTTAAAAAGAAAGCGAACGATGGATTTTACGAGATTTATTAAAAAAAACTATTGACGGAACTCACTCAACTTCGCATAATGCGCGCCGTTCCCGACGACAAGGCAACAAGGCGACGAGAACAACAATACATGGTTATGGCTACGTAGCTCAGCTGGTTAGAGCACATCACTCATAATGATGGGGTCACAGGTTCGAATCCCGTCGTAGCCACCATTCCTAACAATTCTTTCATAAGAATTGTTAGGAATAGATGCGGTCGTGGCGGAATTGGTAGACGCACCAGATTTAGGTTCTGGCGCCGTAAGGTGTGAGAGTTCAAGTCTCTCCGACCGCACCATGTTTTAAGTAGTAGCAATACTACTGCCTGCAGGTCTATCGCCAAGCGGTAAGGCAGCGGCTTTTGATGCCGCCATTCCCTGGTTCGAATCCAGGTAGACCTGCCACTATTCAAAGTGAGATTCCTTAAATAAAGGGTTGTCACTTAGGGCGCGAAGGTTTATATTGTCTCGCTCAAAAAGATGGCTACGTAGCTCAGCTGGTTAGAGCACATCACTCATAATGATGGGGTCACAGGTTCGAATCCCGTCGTAGCCACCATTCTTTTTATAAGAATACAAGATCATTAGTTTTTACCAGTTAACTAATGATTGTAAAAATTCAAGATGCGGTCGTGGCGGAATTGGTAGACGCACCAGATTTAGGTTCTGGCGCCGTAAGGTGTGAGAGTTCAAGTCTCTCCGACCGCACCATCTTGAAACAGTTTAAGTAAGTATATGCGGTCGTGGCGGAATTGGTAGACGCACCAGATTTAGGTTCTGGCGCCGCAAGGTGTGAGAGTTCAAGTCTCTCCGACCGCACCATATATTTATTGCCTGCAGGTCTATCGCCAAGCGGTAAGGCAGCGGCTTTTGATGCCGCCATTCCCTGGTTCGAATCCAGGTAGACCTGCCATTATTTTGATTATTGAGCATGCTCAGTAATTAAGCGGAAGTGGCGAAATTGGTAGACGCACCAGATTTAGGTTCTGGCGCCGCAAGGTGTGAGAGTTCAAGTCTCTCCTTCCGCACCATATTTTAAGTAGTAGCAATACTACTGCCTGCAGGTCTATCGCCAAGCGGTAAGGCAGCGGCTTTTGATGCCGCCATTCCCTGGTTCGAATCCAGGTAGACCTGCCATTATTCTCCCTAAATAGGGATGTTGTTGAGGTTTTACCAATTCTCTCAACAATAAATATTAAGATGCGGTCGTGGCGGAATTGGTAGACGCACCAGATTTAGGTTCTGGCGCCGTAAGGTGTGAGAGTTCAAGTCTCTCCGACCGCACCATCTTAATGAAGAGTTAAAATTTGGCTACGTAGCTCAGCTGGTTAGAGCACATCACTCATAATGATGGGGTCACAGGTTCGAATCCCGTCGTAGCCACCATTTACAACTACATTTAGATCTCACCAATTGATCTAAACGTTGAAAGAAAAGTCGCGGTCGTGGCGGAATTGGTAGACGCACCAGATTTAGGTTCTGGCGCCGCAAGGTGTGAGAGTTCAAGTCTCTCCGACCGCACCATACTTTTCTAAATTGATATGTCTTTTGACTATCGCCTGTAGGTCTATCGCCAAGCGGTAAGGCAGCGGCTTTTGATGCCGCCATTCCCTGGTTCGAATCCAGGTAGACCTGCCACTATTTTGATTATTGAGTCTACTCAGTAATTATGCGGTCGTGGCGGAATTGGTAGACGCACCAGATTTAGGTTCTGGCGCCGTAAGGTGTGAGAGTTCAAGTCTCTCCGACCGCACCATTATTAAAGTCTCTTTTATTAGAGCACTGTAGGTCTATCGCCAAGCGGTAAGGCAGCGGCTTTTGATGCCGCCATTCCCTGGTTCGAATCCAGGTAGACCTGCCATTATTCTCCCTAAAAAGGGATGTTGTTGAGGTTTTACCAATTCTCTCAGCAATACACATTAAGATGCGGTCGTGGCGGAATTGGTAGACGCACCAGATTTAGGTTCTGGCGCCGCAAGGTGTGAGAGTTCAAGTCTCTCCGACCGCACCATCTTAATGAAGAGTTAAAATTTGGCTACGTAGCTCAGCTGGTTAGAGCACATCACTCATAATGATGGGGTCACAGGTTCGAATCCCGTCGTAGCCACCATTTATTCGAAGAAATAGTTTATACTATTAATTCCGTAAATTAAAAATGCGGTCGTGGCGGAATTGGTAGACGCACCAGATTTAGGTTCTGGCGCCGTAAGGTGTGAGAGTTCAAGTCTCTCCGACCGCACCATTACTTTCCTTAATTGGAGAGCACTTAGTTGAAAGACTAAGACCTGTAGGGCTATCGCCAAGCGGTAAGGCAGCGGCTTTTGATGCCGCCATTCCCTGGTTCGAATCCAGGTAGCCCTGCCATTACAAAACGTTGTTAAGGTTATACCAATTGCCTTGATAACTAAAAAATACGATGCGGTCGTGGCGGAATTGGTAGACGCACCAGATTTAGGTTCTGGCGCCGCAAGGTGTGAGAGTTCAAGTCTCTCCGACCGCACCATGATTAAGAAAGCCAGCATTAATTTGCTGGTTTTTTTTTATTTTTTCGATTCTGGACTCGGGCGTTCTTTGATATCCAGAATTAAAAAGCGAGCTCATGGCTCGCTTTTTTGTCTCTGTTACTTTTTCTATCTGCCGTTTTCAAGTTGCTTATATCCCCAACGCGTACTTCAACACTTGTACTTTGAACGGTCCTGAGTTTTCAGCCAGCTTTAAAGCTGCGTTACGAGCAAACTTCAACGGGCCTAGATCATTGCTAAAGCCTTTGTAAAATACATCCATACCCGTTTGCATTAATAAGTTATCTGGACGACGAGCGCGTTCATACTTGGCTAACAACACATCGTTGAGTTGCTCCTGCTGATCCGTAACCGCAAGCAGTACACCAACATCTTTAAAGCCGAGATTCACGCCTTGTCCAGCTAGTGGATTAATCGTATGAGCAGAATCACCGACTAGTACGCAATTCTTACTTGAATAGCTTTGAGCATGACGACGAGTCAGTGGGAATGAGCCAAACTGCAAAACCTCGATATCACCGAGTTCTGATGGGAAATGACGTAGGATCTCTTCTCTGAGTTGAGATTTCGTCATTGAACACAATTGCCTGATACGCTTTGGAGAGTCATACCACACCAGCGAACCTTGGCCAACTTCGTGACCATCTTCAATTAGAGAGCATAGAGGCAAGAATGAACGCGGACCTGACGGTGTAAATTGCTGCCAAGTGATGTCTTGCTGCGGTAATGCGGTCTTCACATTGATCAGCATACAGTGTTGACGGTAATCCCATGCGGTCACACCAATGCCCGCCAATTGACGAACTTTAGAATTCGCACCGTCAGCCCCGATCACCCAATTCGCTTCAAACTGCTCACCGCTTTCTAGCGTCACACGGTTCACATCAGAAAATTCTATGCTTTTCAATCGCTCAGGGCACATTACCGCTAAGTTATCATATTGGGCGAAAGCTTGCCAAAGCCCAAGTTGGATCAGACGGTTTTCAACGATGTAACCTAACTGCTCTAATAGCAGCTCATCAGAGCGGAAACGAGTACGACACTCTGGGTGCTCCCAAGTTTCCAAACGACGATAAGGGCAAACTCTCATGCTCTCAATCGCGGACCATGCGCCTAATGAATCAAGTAGCTTTACCGACTGATGGGAAATCGCAGACACGCGGATATCCAGAGCTTGACAAGCCTCAAATCCTTTCGGTTCAGCGCCCTCCACGACCATAACACTTCTCCCCTGCTTGGCAAACCCGACAGCAACCGCTGCCCCTACCATGCCGCCACCGATTACGACGATGTCATACTTGTTCATTTCTTGCTCTTCATCACATTGATTAATTGGCGTTTTTTAATTGTACGTTCCACCGCTTTTTTTACAAAATTCTTTAACACAAAACCTTGCTCCGTGTAGGTCAAAAAACTAGATTTCATCAGGGTTTGCAGAGAATTCATCAGATCACTAGTCAGGTGCTTTTTAAAGCAGTACAATACGCCGCTTACCGCCGAGATGGCGGCTATAATTTGAGCAATAGCTCTCCGATTTAAGTACAACTGAACGAGCGAAAGTGAGATGAGTAAGAAACTGCTAATTAAAACCTGGGGCTGCCAGATGAATGAATACGATTCATCAAAAATGGCCGACCTGCTTAATGCTGCAAACGGCTATGAGCTGACTGAAGAGCCAGAGGAAGCAGACGTACTTCTACTTAACACCTGTTCAATCCGTGAAAAAGCGCAAGAAAAAGTTTTCCACCAGCTTGGTCGTTGGAAAACCCTAAAAGATAAAAAACCTGGCGTAGTGATCGGCGTAGGTGGCTGTGTAGCAACTCAAGAAGGTGACCACATTCGTCAACGTGCTCCATTCGTTGACGTAATCTTTGGCCCACAAACGCTTCACCGTTTACCTGAGATGATCAAACAGTCTCAATCGGATGAAGCACCAGTCATGGATATTTCATTCCCAGAGATCGAAAAGTTTGACCGTCTGCCTGAGCCTCGTGCAGAAGGTGCCACGGCATTCGTTTCTATCATGGAAGGCTGTTCTAAGTACTGCACTTACTGTGTTGTACCGTACACTCGTGGTGAAGAAGTGAGTCGTCCTATGGATGACGTACTATACGAGATCGCTCAATTAGCGGAGCAAGGCGTTCGTGAAGTTAACCTACTTGGTCAAAACGTCAATGCTTACCGCGGCCCAATGCACGACGGTGAGATCTGTTCATTCGCCGAGCTGCTTCGCCTAGTAGCGTCTATAGATGGTATCGACCGTATTCGCTTTACAACGAGTCATCCACTTGAATTTACTGACGACATTATCGCGGTATACGAAGACACACCGGAGCTTGTGAGCTTCCTGCACCTACCAGTACAAAGTGGTAGTGACCGCATCCTGACCATGATGAAGCGTCCTCACACGGCAATCGAGTACAAGTCAATCATTCGTAAACTGCGTAAAGCGCGTCCTGATATCCAAATCAGTTCTGACTTTATCGTTGCTTTCCCAGGTGAAACAGACAAAGATTTCCAAGACACCATGAAGCTAATCAAAGACGTAGACTTTGACATGAGTTTTAGCTTTATCTTCTCTCCTCGTCCAGGCACACCAGCGGCAGATTACCCTTGTGACCTCTCAGAAGAAGTGAAGAAAGAGCGTCTATACGAACTGCAACAAACCATTAATACACAGGCAATGCGCTACTCTCGCCTAATGCTAGGCACTGAGCAGCGCGTTTTGGTTGAAGGTCCTTCTAAGAAGAACCTAATGGAGCTACGCGCTCGTACAGAAAATAACCGTGTAGTAAACTTTGAAGGTAGCGCGGATCTAATCGGTCAGTTCGTTGACGTTAAGATTACTGACGTATTTGCCAACTCACTGCGTGGTGAGCTTGTACGTACAGAAAAAGACATGGACCTTCGTAGCGTGATTTCTCCAATGCAAATGATGGCGAAAACCCGTCGCGAAGATGAGCTAGGTGTAGCGACTTTTACGCCATAAGCTCGTATAACGCCAAGGAGAGCTGGTCGTTATCAGCTCTCTAGTGATTGGCTACAATGAGAGGTAACTTTGAGCAATAAAATCGTAACTCTAGAAATTAACCTAGAACCTTCAGATAACCGCCGTTTAGCAAGCCTGTGCGGTCCATTCGACGACAACATCAAGCACTTAGAACGTCGCTTAGGCGTTGAAATTAATCACCGTAGCGACCTTTTCACCATCGTCGGTAAACCTCATACTGCCGCCGCTGCGCTAGATATTCTAAAAACACTTTACGTTGATACTGCACCTGTTCGTGGCGAAACGCCAGATATCGAACCAGAACAGATCCACCTAGCGATCAAAGAATCCGGTGTCCTGGAGCAAAATACTGAATCGAACATCGAGCACGGTAAAGAAGTCTTCGTAAAAACCAAAAAAGGCGTGATCAAGCCGCGTACTCCAAATCAGGCTCAGTACCTGGTAAACATGGTGACGCACGATATCACTTTCGGCATTGGTCCTGCGGGTACTGGTAAAACGTACTTAGCCGTCGCTGCAGCCGTTGATGCACTGGAACGCCAAGAGATCCGCCGAATTCTATTGACTCGTCCTGCGGTCGAAGCAGGTGAAAAATTGGGTTTCCTACCCGGTGATTTAAGTCAGAAAGTCGACCCATATCTGCGTCCTCTTTACGATGCTTTGTTCGAAATGCTAGGCTTCGAGCGTGTTGAAAAGCTGATTGAGCGCAACGTCATTGAAGTCGCGCCTCTGGCTTATATGCGTGGTCGTACGCTCAACGACGCCTTCATCATTTTAGATGAAAGTCAGAACACCACCGTCGAGCAGATGAAGATGTTTCTTACGCGTATCGGCTTCAATTCACGTGCAGTGATCACCGGTGACGTAACCCAGATCGACTTGCCTCGTGGCGCGAAATCCGGACTTCGTCATGCGATTGAAGTACTCAGTGAAGTCGATGACATCAGCTTTAACTTCTTCCAAGCAGACGATGTTGTGCGTCACCCTGTGGTTGCTCGCATCGTTAATGCCTATGAGAAGTGGGAAGCGCAAGACCAGAAAGAACGTAAAGAATTCGAAAAACGCCGTCGTGAAGAACGTGATGCAAAATTGCTAGAAGCAGCAAAGGCAGAGCTAAGTGCACAAGTCACGGCGAGCAAGGAATAAACATGACAATTGAACTTGATTTACAACTGGCAGTCGAAAATGAAGAAGGCTTACCTTCAGAGCAAGATTTTCAATTGTGGTTAGACAAGACCATTCCTCTTTTTCAACCTCAAGCAGAATTGACCATTCGCATTGTTGATGAAAAAGAAAGTCACGAGCTAAACCATGAATATCGTGGTAAAG
Organism: Vibrio sp. PID23_8; assembly: GCF_003584965.1. Lineage (NCBI taxonomy): Bacteria > Pseudomonadati > Pseudomonadota > Gammaproteobacteria > Vibrionales > Vibrionaceae > Vibrio > Vibrio sp. PID23_8. The sequence goes on from NZ_LIXE01000002.1 coordinate 466,623, forward strand.
ACAAACCAACCAACGTGCTGTCGTTCCCATTTGAAGTACCACCTGGTATGGAAATGGATCTACTAGGCGATTTAATTATCTGTCGTCAAGTTGTTGAAAAAGAGGCTATTGAGCAGAATAAGCCTCTGCTAGCACATTGGGCGCATATGGTTGTACATGGCAGCTTGCATCTGCTAGGTTATGACCATATCGAGGATGACGAAGCTGAAGAGATGGAGTCCCTCGAAACAGAAATCATGCAAGGCATGGGTTACGAAGATCCATACATTGCTGAAAAAGAGTAACCACAGGTTACTCGAAAGGGAAAGGCAACCTACCCAGGGCAATACCTCGTACTCGCCTTTCTACGTGAGCTATCACACATCTGATAGCGTTACTTAATTGAGAAACAATGAACGAAGATAATTCTCCCTCTTCTAACGAAGGTAAGAAAGAAAAGGCAGAAGGTCCGAGTAGAAAGTCCTTCTTTGAACGTCTAGGTCAACTATTTCAAGGCGAACCAAAAGACCGCCAAGAGCTTGTGGATGTTATCCGCGACTCAGAAATCAACGACCTGATTGACCACGACACCCGCGATATGCTTGAAGGTGTTATGGAAATCTCCGAAATGCGCGTGCGTGACATTATGATCCCGCGTTCGCAAATGGTTACGGTTGAGCGCACAGACGATCTGGATACATTGATCGCGCTAATTACCGATGCTCAACATTCTCGCTACCCTGTGATCAGCGAAGATAAAGACCATGTGGAAGGCATCCTACTAGCGAAGGACTTACTCAAATACTTGGGCTCAGGCAGTAACCCATTTGATATCGAAGAAGTGATTCGACCTGCAGTCGTTGTACCGGAAAGTAAACGTGTCGACCGCCTGCTAAAAGAATTCCGTGAAGAACGTTATCACATGGCGATTGTTGTCGATGAATTCGGTGGCGTTTCAGGCCTCGTAACTATCGAAGATATCCTTGAAGAAATCGTTGGGGACATTGAAGATGAGTTCGATGACGATGAAGAAACCGATATCCGCAAGCTAAGCAAACACACGTTTGCTGTCCGAGCTCTGACAACCATTGAAGAGTTTAATGAGACGTTCGGTACTGACTTCAGCGATGAAGAAGTAGATACCGTTGGCGGCATGGTAATGACGGCCTTTGGTCACCTACCTTCTCGAGGCGAAGTGGTTGAACTTGAAGGTTACAACTTCAAAGTGACTGCAGCCGACAACCGTCGTGTCATTCAACTTCAAGTGACGATTCCAGACGAAGAAAAACTGGTTGAAACCACTCAAGAGTAACGCGATACCCTAACAACGGGAATATCAGAAAAATATAATGATGAATGTACTCTTTCATCGCCTCAAGCGGCCCTTCGTGGCCGCTTTTGTTGGCGCCTTAACTACCCTAGCTTTTGCCCCTTATCAACTTTGGCCGATTGCCATACTTAGTCCAGCTATCTTGCTTATTCTTCTTGCAAACCAATCGCCCAAGCGTGCGCTATGGATCGGTTACGCTTGGGGTCTAGGTCAATTCTCTACGGGTGTTAGCTGGGTTTACGTCAGTATTGCTGGCTTTGGCGGTATGCCGCTGACTGCGAACCTATTCTTAATGAGTTTGTTGATTGCTTACTTGGCAATTTATTCAGGCTTGTTTGCTTGGCTAAACAACAAACTTTTCCCTCAATTTACGCTTACTAAAGCGCTGCTAGCGGCCCCAGCTTTATGGCTGATCACCGACTGGTTGCGTGGCTGGGTAATGACAGGCTTCCCTTGGCTATGGCTTGGCTACAGCCAAATTGATGCGCCGATGGCAAGCTTTGCGCCTATTGGTGGTGTTGAGCTTTTAACCCTGTTTATTCTTATCTGTGCTGGAGCATTAGCTTACGCTTGGCTGCACAAGCAATGGCTGATGATCATTATCCCTGCCGTGTTGTTGAGTGCTGGCTTTGGTATTCGCCAATACGACTGGGTGACTCCTCGCGTAAAAGACACCACTAAAGTGGCGCTTATTCAAGGCAACGTCGACCAAAAACTAAAATGGCTACCAAGCCAGCGTTGGCCTACCATCATGAAATATGCGGACCTGACACGTGAAAATTGGGATGCGGATATTATTGTCTGGCCAGAAGCGGCAATTCCAGCGTTTGAAATCGAAGTGCCGTCATTTTTAAGAAACATCGACAGTGCTGCGAAGATCAACCAGAGCGGCATCATCACCGGAGTGGTTAATCAAGGTGAAGACGGTCAGTTCTACAACAGCATTCTATCGCTTGGCGTGACACCATATGGCGATTACAGCTTTGATATGAACGAGCGCTATCACAAGCATCACCTATTGCCATTTGGTGAATTCGTACCGTTTGAAGAGATATTGCGCCCTCTTGCACCATTCTTCAACCTGCCAATGTCATCGTTCAGCCGTGGCGCGTTCGTCCAACCCAACATTGTCGCGAATGGCATGCACATGGCTCCTGCATTGTGCTATGAAATCATCTTTAATGAACAAGTGCGTCAGAACATCACTGACGAAACGGACTTCATACTAACGCTTTCAAACGATGCTTGGTTTGGACACTCAATTGGTCCACTGCAACACATGGAAATCGCTCGTATGCGCGCATTAGAGTTAGGCAAACCTCTGATTCGTTCAACCAACAACGGCTTAACCGCTGTGGCAGATCACAAAGGTAAAATCATTGAGCAGATCCCTCAGTTTGAAACTGCGGTTCTGCGTGCAGAGCTTACGCCGACAGACGGACAGACGCCTTACCGCATGTTTGGCTCTTGGCCACTGTATATTTGGGTCGCATTGAGCTTAGTGTTAGCTTGGTGGCTGCCAAGAAAACACAAATAACACTCCCAAAAAAGAGGCGATGATAGCCTCTTTTTTGTTTAATCAAGACTAAGGTTTGAGGGACTGACGACTAAAGCCCGTATGACCGCACTTTATGCATGGAATAATAACCGTCGGATGATTGTACGTTGTCTTATGACCACACTCATCACAGACTAACGTCCCTAATCCAATCACTTCTCCCGCCTCATACAAACCTTGGTGTTCTAGATCATCAAACAACTCAACCCACTCCACTTTGGTTCGGTCGGTAATATCGAGCAACCCTTGCCAGATTGAATCAGCAATGGTGAGGTAAAAAGGCCCACTCTTACCTTCTTCATAACTCTCAGAGAACTCTTTCAAATCGGCTTTTACGTAGGCGGAAATCAACGAAAGTTCATCCTTGGTCATATCGTTGGCGGCATCGACGACTTTGCCCGACGTTTCGAATACTTTGTTAACTTCATCCGGACTATGCTTCAATGTTTCAATCACATCTTCGAGCATTTCCTCATAACCTGCTTTACGTTTAGGCATAACTGACCTCCATCTTTCTACTTCCAAGCGTCACTTCAAGGCGCATGGGTATAGATTGGCTATTGTTGTGATCCCTTGCTTTAGGTATTCTATGATGATCTATATAAGTCTGTTCTAACCGAACTCACAAATTCCAAGATAACCGGATACCATCGATGCAAGAACAATATAACCCGCAAGAGATTGAACAAAAGGTTCAACAACATTGGGACAACAACGAGACCTTCGTTGTAAGTGAAGACCCAAACAAAGAAAAATTCTACTGTCTTTCTATGTTCCCTTACCCAAGTGGTCGCCTGCACATGGGTCACGTGCGTAACTACACTATCGGTGATGTGGTATCTCGTTTCCAACGCCTGCAAGGTAAAAATGTTATGCAACCAATTGGTTGGGATGCATTTGGTCTGCCTGCAGAAAACGCCGCAGTAAAAAACAACACTGCACCAGCCCCATGGACTTACGAAAACATTGAGTACATGAAAAACCAACTTAAGCTACTTGGCTTTGGTTACGACTGGAACCGTGAATTCGCAACCTGTACTCCTGAATACTACCGTTGGGAACAAGAGTTCTTCACTAAGCTTTACAATAAAGGCTTAGTTTACAAGAAGACGTCTTCAGTAAACTGGTGTCCAAATGACCAAACCGTTCTCGCAAACGAGCAGGTTGAAGATGGCTGCTGCTGGCGTTGTGACACGCCTGTAGAGCAAAAGAAAATCCCACAGTGGTTCATTAAAATCACAGAATACGCACAAGAGCTACTTGATGATCTAGACAAACTAGATGGTTGGCCTGAAATGGTAAAAACCATGCAACGCAACTGGATCGGTCGCTCTGAAGGTGTTGAGCTTTCATTTGAAGTGAAAGGCGAAGATGCACCACTAGAGGTATACACGACACGTCCTGACACCCTAATGGGCGTAACCTACGTTGGTATCGCTGCTGGTCACCCTCTTGCTGAAAAAGCAGCAGAGAACAATCCTGAGCTTGCCGCCTTCGTTGAAGAATGTAAGAACACCAAAGTAGCGGAAGCAGAACTTGCGACAATGGAAAAGAAAGGTATGGCGACTGGCCTTACTGCTATTCACCCATTGAACGGCCGTGAAGTACCTGTTTTTGTGGCTAACTTCGTACTGATGGACTACGGTACAGGCGCTGTAATGGCAGTACCTGCACACGACCAACGTGACTTTGAATTCGCAACAAAATACGGTCTAGACATCGTGCCTGTAATCAAGCCAGTTGATGGCAGCGAGCTGGACATCTCTGAAGCAGCATATACAGAGAAAGGTGTACTGTTCGATTCTGGTGAATTCGACGGTCTAGAATTCCAAGCCGCTTTCGATGCAATCGCAGCGAAACTAGAAGCGCAAGGCAAAGGCACTAAGACCGTTAACTTCCGTCTACGTGACTGGGGTGTGTCTCGTCAACGTTACTGGGGTGCGCCAATCCCAATGGTAACCACTGAAGACGGTGAAGTTCACCCAGTACCAGCAGACCAACTACCTGTCATTCTTCCAGAAGACGTGGTAATGGACGGCGTAACAAGCCCAATCAAAGCTGACAAAGAGTGGGCGAAGACCACATTCAACGGCGAACCAGCTCTACGTGAGACTGATACGTTCGATACCTTTATGGAATCGTCTTGGTACTACGCACGTTACTGTTCACCACAAGCTGACGACATCTTAGATCCAGAAAAAGCAAACTACTGGCTACCAGTAGACCAGTACATCGGCGGTATCGAGCACGCTTGTATGCACCTACTGTACTCTCGCTTCTTCCACAAACTGCTACGTGATGCGGGCTACGTGACTTCTGACGAGCCGTTCAAGCAACTACTATGTCAAGGCATGGTACTAGCAGATGCGTTCTACTTCGAGAACGAGAAAGGCGGTAAAGAGTGGGTTGCACCAACAGATGTTGCTGTTGAGCGTGACGGTAAAGGCCGTATTACTTCAGCTAAAGACACTGAAGGCCGTGATGTAACACACTCAGGCATGATCAAAATGTCTAAGTCGAAAAACAACGGTATCGACCCTCAAGAGATGGTAGACAAGTACGGTGCAGATACCGTTCGTCTATTCATGATGTTCGCGTCTCCAGCAGACATGACGCTTGAATGGCAAGAGTCTGGTGTAGAAGGGGCAAACCGTTTCCTTAAGCGTGTATGGAAACTGGTTCACGCGCACTCTTCAAAAGGTGCTGCTGAATCTGTAGACGCATCAGCGCTGTCAGGTGACCAAAAAGCACTTCGCCGTGATGTGCACAAAACCATCGCTAAAGTGACTGACGATATTGGCCGTCGCCAAACGTTCAACACTGCGATTGCCGCTATCATGGAACTAATGAACAAGCTTGCAAAAGCACCTCAAGAGTCTGCACAAGACCGTGCAATCCTTGATGAAGCACTTAAAGCAGTCGTTGCAATGCTTTACCCAATCACTCCGCACATCTCATACGAACTATGGGCTGCGCTAGGTGAAGCAGACATCGATAACGCAGTATGGCCAACGTTTGACGAGAAAGCGCTCGTTGAAGATGAAAAAACTATCGTTGTAATGATCAACGGTAAGCTACGTGCGAAGCTAACGGTTGCGGCTGACGCAACAGAAGAGCAAGTTCGCGAGCTTGGCCTAAACGATGAAAACGCTAAGAAGTTCCTAGATGGTCTAACCATTCGTAAAGTCATTTATGTACCAGGTAAACTGCTGAACATCGTTGCAAACTAGCCTATCGCAAAAAACGAAACGCAGCTTGTAATAACTCGACGTAAAGCGAACTAATTCGCTCGCTAAGAGTCATTAAACAGGGTGAGCTATCACCCTGTTTATTTAACTCTACCATTCACACCAAGTGGTTTGAGGTAAATATACCCAAGTGACTTCAAAATACCGGGCTCAGAACCTCTTGAGGTTACTTAGGTATATAACCCCTTCAATTTAGGATGAATACAATCAATGCGCTTTTTCTCTTTGATTAAACTACCAGTGATATTGGTATTAGCAGGGCTTCTTTCTGCCTGTGGTTTTCACCTTCGTGGCGAGTATTCCGTTCCGGAAGAGCTACATACCATGTCATTCAGTAGTTACGATGAGTACAGCCCGTTAACTCGTTACGTTCGATCTCAGTTAGCACTCAACAAAGTAGACATCGTGCAGCCTTCATCTAGCGTACCAAATCTACATCTAATTGAAGCAACGATGGATGAGCGCACGCTATCCCTTTATCAAAATAGCCGAGCAGCAGAAAAAGAACTGACTTACGTAGTGAAATACCGTGTCACTATTCCTGGTCTCGGTTCCAAAGGCTTCACCACAACCGTGAACCGTAACTACTTAGACAACCCACTAACGGCACTGGCTAAATCGGTAGAACGCGACGTTATCGAAGATGAGATGCGTCAACAAGCCGCTGGCCAAATGATGCGACAATTAGGTCGTGTACGTGCAGAATACGAACATGACCATATTGATATCAATGCGAAAAATACCAACTCATAACTAACATGCGAATTTTTGCCGACAAGCTGGCTGATCATCTAGCGAAACACCTCAAGCAGGTTTATCTGATCTTTGGTAATGAGCCGCTATTGATTCAAGAAAGCCGCCAAGCAATTCAACAAACTGCTCGTCAACATGGCTTTGAAGAAAAACATCGTTTTGCGGTTGACGCAAGCTTAGATTGGAACCAAGTTTACGACTGCTTCCAAGCACTAAGCTTGTTTTCAAACCGTCAACTGATTGAACTTGAGCTACCTGAAAGTGGCGTGAGCGCTACCATCAGCAAAGAGCTTCTTTCACTGTGTGACCTACTGCACGACGACATCATGTTGGTTATCGTTGGCACTAAATTGACCAAAGCGCAAGAAAACGCGAAATGGTTTAAAACGCTGAGTACGAAAGGCGATTGGATTAGCTGCTTAACGCCTGATCTACAACGCTTACCAATGTTCATTCAAATGCGTTGCCGCACGCTTGGTTTAAAAGCCGATCCACAATCATTGCAGATGTTAGCGCAATGGCATGAAGGCAACCTATTCGCGCTATCGCAAAGCTTAGAGAAACTCGCTCTGCTTTACCCGGACGGAGAATTGACCGTCGTGCGCTTGGAAGAGTCGCTAAGTCGCCACAACCACTTCACGACTTTCCATTGGATTGATGCTCTGCTCGCTGGTAAAGCAAATCGTGCACAACGAATTTTGCGCCAATTAGAAGCAGAAGGCGTTGAAACAATTATCCTAATCCGTAGTGTACAAAAAGAGTTCACTCAACTGCTAAACATGCACCGTGACTTAACTCAGATGAACATGAGTCAAGTATTTGAAAAGCATCGCGTGTGGCAAAATAAACGCCCCTTTTACAATGCAGCGCTGACTCGTCTGTCGGCCAACCGAATTTGTGCACTTTTGTCTCTTTTAGCGCACGCAGAGATAAAAGCGAAAACCCAGTATGATGACCCTGTGTGGCCAACGATCCATCAATTGAGCCTAGAAACCTGCTCTCCTGATATTAAGCTGGCAATTTAAAACTCAAAGCATGATATAGTGCGCGACCAGTTTTAACTCAACAACGTTGAAACTCCCACAGATTGAAAAGAAAATCGAGGAAAACCGAGTGCTTGGCGAAGAACTTAAAGACTTTTTAGCTGATAAAGCCGACGATATGAAAGCGGAAGAGATTGTCATTCTAAATGTAGAAGATAAGTCTAGCGTGACAGACTATATGATCATCTGTACGGGCACATCTAAGCGTCATGTGTCATCTATCGCTGATCACGTTGCGTCTGAAGTGAAAAAAATCGGCCTAGAACCGCTAGGCATGGAAGGCGAAAACGAGGGAGAATGGGTTGTTCTAGATATGGGCGACGCCATGCTACATGTCATGCAAGACGAATATCGATCTCTATACCAGCTAGAAAAGCTCTGGGGTTAATCTTTTGAAGATTCAGTTAATTGCCGTTGGTACAAAAATGCCAAAATGGGTCGAAGAAGGTTTCCAAGAATACCGCCGTCGCTTCCCTCATGATATGCCACTTGAATTGGTTGAAATCCAGGCCGGAAAACGTGGAAAAAATGCGGATATCGCACGCATCCTGCAAAAAGAAGGGGAAGCGATGTTGGCAGCCGTGCCGAAAGGCAACCGAATTGTGACACTTGATATTCCAGGTAAGAAGTGGGATACACCACAACTGGCAGAGCAGTTGGAAGCATGGAAACTGGACGCACGTGACGTTTCAATTTTAATTGGTGGTCCAGAAGGCCTTGCTCCCGCATGTAAAGCCGCCGCTGACCAAAGCTGGTCATTATCCGCTCTGACATTGCCACACCCGCTCGTGCGCATTGTCATGGCAGAAAGCTTATACCGAGCGTGGAGCATCACTGCTAACCACCCTTATCACCGCGAATAATCGCAGCTTAAGTCCAGAGACAAGCGTTAATGATCCGTAAACGCCGTAGTCAGATCCGAGATTATCAAGCCGAAGCGCGCCTGTTTGCCAGTCGTGCTATTGTTGCGTTCCTCGGAATCGCCGTTTTGATGGGTTTGTTGGTCGCCAACATGTACAACATCCAAGTGAACCAGTTTCAAGATTATCAAACTCGTTCCAACGACAACCGTATAAAAATTGTTCCTATTGCACCAAACCGTGGGCTGATCTACGACCGTAATGGCGTATTGCTTGCTGAAAACCGTCCTGTCTTTAACTTGGAACTCACTCCAGAAAAAATTAAAGACATTGATGGCACGATCAAAGAGCTACAAAACATTCTCGAGATCACTCCAGAGCAAGTCGCGCGTTTCCAGCGTGAACGTAAACGCACGCGTCGCTTTAAATCAGTGCCACTATTAACTCAGTTAGATGAAAAGCAAGTAGCGGTGTTCTCAGTCAATCAATACCGTTTCCCTGGTGTTGAGATCAGCGCGACACTCAAACGCTATTACCCGTTCGACGAAGTACTCACCCATGTGATTGGCTACGTATCACGTATTAACGATCGAGACATGCTGCGCCTGATTCGCGAAGAGAAAGATGCCAACTACCAAGCAACACGAGACATCGGCAAGTTAGGTATTGAGAAATACTACGAAGATATTCTCCATGGTACTGCTGGGTATCAAGAAGTTGAGGTGAATAGCCTCGGCCGAGTGATCCGCACCCTGAAATACGTGCCACCGATACCTGGCGAAGACATCGTCTTGAACCTTGATATCAACCTGCAACTGTACGTTCATCAACTGCTCGATGGGCGTCGCGGTAGCGCTGTTGTGCTTGATCCAAGAGACAATGGTGTGTTGGCAATGGTCTCTAGCCCAAGTTACAATCCAAATGCCTTCGTACACGGCATTTCTGGTAAGGCCTACCGAGCTCTACTGAACGATAAGAACCGCCCGTTGGTAAACCGTTCTACATTAGGCATCTACCCTCCCGCTTCAACCATTAAACCATTTATGGCCGTTGCAGCATTGGAAGAAGGTGTGGTAACACCGAAAACCACACGAAACGATCCTGGATACTGGCGTATTCCAAATTCAGATACTCGTCCGTTTCGTGACTGGTTACGTTGGGGGCATGGACGCGTTGATATCATTAAGTCGATTGAAGAATCTGTGGATACCTTCTTCTACCAAATCGCTTATGACATGGGGATCGACCGCATCTCAAATTGGATGATGATGTTTGGCTTTGGTGATTACACTGGCATCGATATTTATGAAGAAAGTAGAGCCAACATGCCAACACGTGAATGGAAGATGTCTCGTCATAAAACGCCTTGGTACAAAGGCGATACAATTCCGGTAGGGATTGGGCAAGGTTACTGGACCGCGACACCAATGCAAATAGCAAAAGCAACGTCAGTGTTAGTCAATGACGGGACGGTTATAGCTCCACACTTGCTAAAAGCAACCATCGATAACGGTGGTGATTTTGAACAGCAAGAGGCGTCTGAGTACGTCATTTATCCACCTATCCAAAACGTACCAGACAAGTACTGGAACATGGCGAAAGAAGGGATGCGTTTGGTTAACCATGGCCCAAAAGGTACCGCACGTCGTTCGTTCTATAACATGGACTACCAAACTGGGGGCAAGTCCGGTACTGCACAGGTATTCGGATTGGGTGAAGATGAAGAGTACAATGCAGACGATGTTGCTGAGCATTTACGTGACCACGCACTCTTTACAGGATTTGCGCCATTCAATGATCCTAAAGTGGTTGTTACTGTCGTACTGGAGAATGCTGGTGGTGGTTCAAGCAACGGTGCACCTGTAGCAAGAAAGATCTTCGACCGCGTCATTCTTGGACCGGAAAAAGTGGCCCCCGACAATGATAACGCCAACGAAAAACAAGAGGTAACGCAGTAATGAAAATGGATCCCTCTACAGGCAAGAACCGCGCCCTGTTTGAACGCTTCCATATCGACTTACCACTACTACTCGGCATATTATCTTTGATGGCTTTTGGCTTGGTCATCATGTATAGCGCAAGTGGCCAAAACTTGGCGATGATGGATCGCCAAGTCATGCGCATGACCCTCTCTTTGGGAGTCATGCTTGTGTTGGCTCAACTCTCTCCCAGAACTTATGAGAGCCTTGCCCCCTTAATGTTTATCGGGGGTTTAGTGTTACTGTTTGGTGTTCTCTTCTTTGGAGAGGCATCAAAAGGCGCGCAGCGCTGGCTAAACCTTGGCTTTGTCCGTTTTCAACCATCAGAACTGCTTAAACTGGCAGTGCCTCTCATGGTTGCGCGCTATATCGGTCGTCAACCCCTTCCTCCAACCTTTAAAACGCTAATAGTTGCTCTGATTATGGTGTGCTTGCCAACCATCCTGATTGCTAAGCAGCCCGACTTAGGTACATCGATTCTCATCGCCGCATCTGGAATTTTCGTGATCTTCCTTGCCGGCATTAGTTGGAAAATAATTGCAGGGGCAGCCATCGCGCTCGGAGGATTTATTCCGATCTTATGGTTCTTCTTAATGCGCGAGTACCAAAAGGTGCGGGTACGTACCCTATTCAATCCAGAATCGGATCCACTCGGTGCTGGCTACCACATCATTCAAAGTAAAATCGCCATTGGCTCTGGCGGAATTTCAGGCAAAGGTTGGTTGCAAGGTACGCAATCACAACTCGAATTCCTACCGGAGAGACACACTGACTTTATCTTTGCAGTAATTGCTGAGGAATGGGGTATGATTGGCTTCCTTTGCCTATTAACCATCTATCTATTCATCATTGGCCGTGGTCTCTACCTCGCTAGCCAAGCGCAAACCGCGTTCGGTCGAATGATGGCAGGCAGTATTGTACTCAGCTTCTTCGTGTATATTTTTGTAAATATCGGCATGGTAAGCGGTATCCTACCCGTGGTAGGCGTACCATTACCACTCATCAGCTACGGAGGCACTTCTATGGTGACCCTAATGGCCGGCTTTGGTATTCTCATGTCGATTCACACACACCGAAAAGCATTCTCTAAGGCGACCTAGACATGCAAAAACGCGCTTTATATTCCTTCGTTTTTTCTGCTGTGATTTTGGCAGGCTGTTCTTCTACCAACCAAAAAACACAGGAAGGCCGTTATGAACTTGAATCCGATGTAGCACCCGATAAACCGCTGTCGGTTGAGCACATCGAAGATGCGCACCCTAAATATGAACCATACAGCTTAGGCGGTAATAGTGATTACCATCTACGTGGACAAGATTACAAGATTATCCGCGATGCCCACGGTTTTACACAGACAGGTAAAGCCTCGTGGTATGGTAAAAAATTCCAAGGTCACTTAACGTCTAACGGTGAAATCTACGATATGTACTCAATGACAGCGGCACACAAAACATTGCCCCTGCCAAGCTACGTGAAAGTTACCAACACCGATAATGGAAAGTCGACGATTGTACGCGTCAATGACCGTGGCCCTTTCCATGAAGGGCGTATCATTGATTTGAGCTACGCCGCAGCACATAAGTTGGATGTCGTAAAGGCGGGGACTGCAAACGTACAGATTGAAGTTATCGCTGTCGATAAACCGACCGATGAAAAATCACTCGCGGCACACCCTAAATACGTCATTCAGGTCGCCTCTTCAAAATATGAAGATCGCGCACGAACTTTAGGCTCAGAACTGGGTCAAAAGCTCGATACTGAAACCTTTTTGGAGACTTCAAAAGAAACCTATCGTTTATTGCTCGGGCCATATAGTGACTACTCTCTGACTCAGGCAACCTTAGATAAAATAAAGTTGCTTGGTTATGCATCTGCATTTATCAAAAAACATAAAACTGACAAATGACCGATAAAGCCCCCTCTGATATAAGAGGGGATTCTGTTAATATGTCGCCAGTTAACCCAAAAATTTGAATTACCATGAATAAAAATATGTTTGTGAGATCCATTCTCGTTTCTTCGGTTGCCCTATCTGCAACCATCGCTCAATCTGCTTTTGCATCACCAATTGTTGTGCCGGATGCACCTCAAATCGCAGCGAAAGGCTACGTACTGATGGATTACCATTCAGGTAAAGTACTGGCTGAAAAAGAGATGAATGAAAAATTGTCTCCTGCTAGCCTGACAAAAATGATGACCAGCTACGTCATCGGTCAAGAACTCGCGCGTGGTAATATCTCAGAAGACGATGACGTCACCATCAGCAAAAATGCATGGGCGAAAAACTTCCCAGACTCGTCAAAAATGTTTATCGAAGTTGGTACGACAGTAAAAGTTAAAGAACTGAACCGTGGCATCATCGTTCAATCAGGTAACGATGCTTGTGTTGCAATGGCCGAGCATATTGCTGGATCTGAAGATGCATTTGTTGACCTAATGAATGCTTGGGCTAACACCCTAGGCATGAAAAACTCACACTTCGCCAACGTTCACGGCCTAGACAACTCAGAGCTATATTCAACACCATACGATATGGCACTACTGGGTAAAGCACTTATCCGCGATGTGCCGGATGAGTACCGCATCTACTCAGAGAAGAAGTTCACTTACAACGGCATCACCCAATACAACCGTAACGGCCTATTGTGGGATAAAAGCATGAACGTTGATGGCATCAAAACTGGCCACACAAGCAACGCTGGTTACAGCCTAGTGAGCTCAGCAACAGAAGGTCAAATGCGACTCATTGCAGTAGTAATGGGCACCAAAGACTTGAATGCACGTAAAGCAGAAAGTAAAAAACTGCTGAGCTATGGCTTCCGCTTCTTCGAAACCGTTGCGCCACACAAAGCGGGTGAAACCTTCGTTGAAGAAAAAGTATGGATGGGTAGTCAAGATACGGTTGCACTGGGTCTTGACCAAGACACTTACGTAACGCTACCTCGTGGTCAAGCGAAAAACCTAGAAGCAAGCTTCGTACTTGAGAAAGAGCTCGAAGCACCAATTAACAAAGGCGATGTTGTGGGTACGCTATACTACCAAATTAATGGTGAAGATATTGCAGAATACCCTCTAATGGCGCTAGAGACCGTAGACCAAGGCAGCCTATTTAGCCGCATGTGGGACTACATCGTATTGTTGTTTAAGAGCTTCTTCTAAAACAAGCTTCTTAAACACAATAACGTCCACAAAGCCGCCTAATTTGGGCGGCTTTGTTATACCCCTTTAAGCCACTTAGTATGATCTTGAGTTCAACCGAATTTGACTGTACTATTTCGCACCGCAACGAATACCAACTGGAGTTACCGAAATGCTAACCATCAACTCTGATGCAAAATTGAAAGACCTGCTTGAGTTTCCTTGTTCATTTACTTACAAGGTAATGGGTCATGCAAAACCTGAGCTTCCAGAACTTGTTCTTGAAGTTATCCAGCGTCATGCTCCAGGTGACTACAGCCCAGCAGTAAAACCAAGCGCTAAGGGCAACTACCACTCGGTGTCTATCAACATTACTGCGACTTCTATTGAGCAGGTTGAAACCCTTTATAAAGAACTGGGTGAAATCGACATCGTGCGCATGGTTCTATAATTTTTTGATGCATTAAATTTTTTTTGAAAGCAGCTTAGGCTGCTTTCTTTTTATTTATCAGATAGATAATAAAGTCCCATCCCACTTCCAGTTAAAAATCTGTTACTCAACTGTAGAGCATCAGGTTCATCCAGTTTATAATCCAAAAACTTTATATATTAGTGACAGGAATTCCCATGCAACACCAACTTGTTGTAAAACGACTTGGCCGCCAAGATTATGAGCCGGTATGGAAGGCGATGCATGAGTTTACTGACCAACGCACGGACGACACGCCTGATGAAGTTTGGTTGGTAGAACACAACCCAGTGTTCACTCAAGGGCAAGCAGGTAAAGCGGAGCACCTTCTTAACACTGGCGACATTCCTGTTGTGCAAAGCGATCGCGGCGGACAAGTCACCTACCACGGCCCGGGCCAGTTGGTTGTTTACTTCCTGATCAACCTACGTCGTAAAAAATTAGGAGTGCGAGATCTCGTTACGCACATTGAGAATCTCGTGATCAATACCCTAAAGGCATACAATATCGATTCCGCTGCGCGACCAGACGCACCAGGCGTTTATGTCGACAGCAAAAAAATATGTTCTCTCGGTCTTCGTATCCGCAAAGGATGTTCATTCCATGGCCTCGCACTAAACGTGGATATGGATTTAACCCCATTTTTGCGTATAAACCCATGTGGTTATGAGGGAATGGAGATGGTTCAGGTTAGCCAAGTTGGGGGACCTGACGACATCGAAACCGTGGAAAAACAATTAATACAAGAACTCGTTACTTTGCTTGATTATGAGCAAGTAAAATTCAGCACAGAAGCACCTTCTCAAGGTAATAAAGCATGAGCAAACCAATCCAGATGGAAAAAGGCGTTAAATACCGCGACGCCGACAAAATGGCATTGATTCCCGTAAAGAACATGCCTACAGAGCAGAAAGAAGTGCTACGTAAGCCTGATTGGATGAAGATCAAGCTACCAGCCGACAGCCAACGTATTCAAGACATCAAATCGGCAATGCGTAAGAACAAACTTCACTCCGTATGTGAAGAAGCGTCTTGCCCTAACCTCGCAGAGTGTTTTAACCACGGCACCGCGACGTTTATGATCCTAGGTGCGATCTGTACTCGTCGTTGCCCTTTCTGTGACGTTGCTCATGGCCGTCCTCTACCTGTTGAAGCAGAAGAACCGAAGAAACTGGCGAAAACCATCGCCGATATGAAGTTGAAATACGTCGTTATTACTTCGGTAGACCGTGACGACCTGCGTGATGGTGGTGCAGAGCACTTTGCTAACTGTAACCGTGAAATCCGCGAATTGAACCCACACATCAAAATTGAAACCCTCGTTCCTGACTTCCGTGGTCGTATGGACGTGGCACTTGATCTGATGAAAGACAACCCACCAGATGTCTTCAACCACAACCTAGAGACGGCACCTCGTCTGTATCGTAAAGCTCGCCCAGGCGCGAACTACAATTGGTCGCTACAGTTACTGCAAAAATTCAAAGAGCAGCATCCAAACGTACCGACTAAGTCAGGCCTGATGATGGGACTGGGTGAGACGAAAGAAGAGATCGTTGAAGTACTGAAAGACCTTCGTGCACACGGCGTAACCATGCTAACTCTAGGCCAGTACCTTGCGCCAAGCCGTCACCACCTGCCAGTAGAGCGTTACGTTCCACCTTCAGAGTTTGACGAGCTAAAAGAGATCGCACTAGAGCTTGGCTTCACCCATGCAGCGTGTGGTCCATTCGTTCGCTCTTCTTACCATGCCGACATGCAGGCGCAAGGTATTGAAGTGAAATAAGCACTGACTTACTTTGATGAGGAAAGGTTGGCTCTATGCCAACCTTTTTTGTATCTAACTTATATACTCCCAGAATTGGAGCGTTCATAAGAGATTTTCTCGAACAAAAAGCGCATCATTCTGACGAGCCTAAGCGATATCAGGAATCTGCTTTCAACGCACTTTAATTAACAGTGGTAACAAGAGATTCCCTATTCTAGAAAAACAAAAAGGCCCTCAAATGAGGACCTTTAAATTGGGTGAACTTTCGAAATAGATGGGGCGAGTTCTAGGAGAACACACGGAGTTTGCTTCTAGCAAATGAGTATGTTCGACAACGAAATCAGCTCACTCTACGAAGAAAGTTACGCGTAAACTGGTAGACGCTTACAGATCTCTAAAACTTTCTGTTTCGTTGCTTCGATAACTTCCTCGTTGCCGATGTTATCTAGAACGTCACACATCCAGTTCGCAAGCTCTTTCGCGTCTTCTTCTGTGAAGCCACGACGAGTGATTGCTGGCGTACCAACACGAATACCAGACGTTACGAATGGGCTACGTGGGTCGTTTGGTACAGAGTTCTTGTTTACTGTGATGTTTGCTGCACCTAGCGCTGCATCTGCATCTTTACCAGTGATGCCTTTGTCGATAAGATCAACGAGGAACAGGTGGTTCTCCGTGCCGTTAGATACGATCTTGTAGCCACGCTCTTGGAATTGACCAACCATCGCTTTCGCATTTTTCACTACGCGCGCTTGGTACTCTTTAAACTCAGGCTCCATTGCTTCTTTAAACGCCACTGCTTTACCAGCAATAACGTGCATTAGAGGGCCGCCTTGACCGCCTGGGAATACGGCTGAATTCAGCTTTTTGTACATATCTTCGCCAGCGTTTGACAAGATAAGACCACCGCGAGGGCCTGCCAGTGTTTTGTGTGTAGTCGTTGTTACTACGTGAGCGTGTGGAACTGGCGTTGGGTACTCCCCTGCAGCGATAAGACCAGCAACGTGCGCCATGTCTACGAATAGGTAAGCGTCAACTTTGTCTGCGATTTCACGCATGCGTTTCCAATCAACGATTTGCGAGTAAGCAGAGAAACCACCGATGATCATCTTAGGCTTGTGCTCAAGCGCTAGCTGTTCCATCTCGTCGTAGTTGATTTGACCAGCTTCGTCGATACCGTAAGGAATCACGTTGTAGTGCTTACCAGAGAAGTTCACTGGAGAACCGTGAGTTAGGTGGCCACCGTGTGCTAGGCTCATACCGAGAACTGTGTCGCCTGGGTTTAGAAGCGCCATGTACACTGCGCTGTTTGCTTGAGAACCTGAGTGAGGCTGTACGTTCGCGTACTCACAACCGAACAGTTGACATGCACGATCGATAGCGAGTGCTTCAGCTTTATCTACGTACTCACAACCACCGTAGTAACGCTTGCCTGGGTAGCCTTCAGCGTATTTATTCGTTAGCTGAGAACCTTGCGCTTCCATTACACGTGGACTTGTGTAGTTTTCAGAAGCGATAAGTTCAATGTGTTCTTCCTGGCGAAGGGTTTCTTCCTGGATAGCTGCGAACAGTTCCGCATCGTAATCTGCGATGTTCATATCACGCTTAAGCATCTGTATCTCCTGACTCAGATTAGTACTGAAAGTTGCAAAAAAAACCGAATAATGACCTAACGCAAACGTTTTCGTCACTCTAATAGCGCGCATTCTACAGAATTTGATCTAGGTCATAAAGAGAAATTTACAATTTTCTCATGCAGTTTTTTCATGATGACATGTATGGTTTATCATAGTGATATTGCAATCGATTCACTATGTAAACCTGAGTGTCAATTTTACGCTTTACACCCTGTAAAACGATAATTACATAGGTTTACCGCAAATTTTACCCCCTAGCTACCGAAAAGATCATCTTTTTACTACTATGCATGCCCCAAAACTTAGCAATAAATACAATATTGATGGAAAAACACTCAAATAAAGAAGATTGGATTGCGATTTTAACTGGCACATTTCTGGTTGCTCAGGGCGTATTCTTTTTACAGTCTACTAATCTGCTAACGGGCGGCACCACTGGACTGGCTCTTTTAATTACCCAATTTACGCCGTTTAGCTTTGGTGTTCTGTATTTTATCGCCAACTGCCCATTCTACTTATTGGCATGGAAACGCTTCGGGGGCCGTTTTGCGATTAACAGTGCTATCTCTGGCGCTTTGGTTTCCGTGTTTGCTGACCACTTATCTCTGCTGATTTCACTTGAATCCATCAATGAAGTTTACTGCGCCGTTGCAGGAGGCTTATTGATGGGCTTAGGCATGTTAATCTTATTCCGTCATCGCTCTAGCTTGGGTGGCTTTAATGTCCTGTGTTTGTTCATTCAAGATAAGTTTGGCATTTCTGTCGGCAAATCTCAGATGGCCATTGATGCGTGCATCCTGTTTGCCTCTTTCTTCTTCGTCACGCCTTGGATTATTGGCCTGTCTATTCTTGGCGCTTTTGCCTTAAACCTTGTACTCGCAATGAATCACAAGCCGCATCGCTATTCTGTGACCTATGGGTCTTAACCAAAAAGACAAAAAAAAGCCAGCAATCAATATGCTGGCTTCTTAATAAATCTTACGTTTGATATAGCGTTAACGACTTAAATATGCAGGAACGTCTGCAATGCTATCAAGTACAACCGTCGCGAGCGCTTCACCTTGTTCAGTGACAGGCTTACCTGTGCGAACCAAAATCTTAGTGCCAACGCCAGCCGCTTCTGCAGCCATCATGTCTTCGGCTTTATCGCCGATCATCACAGATTTCTCCATGTCGATCTTCAAGAAGTCACGCGCAGAAATGAACATGCCTGGTTTTGGCTTGCGGCAATCACAATCTTGTTTGTATTCGCCAATGCCATGTTCTGGGTGATGTGGACAATAATAAAAACCATCGAACTCAACGCCATTATCGACGAAGTTCCAATCCATCCACTGAGTTAAAGATAAGAAACGGTCTTCACTGTATTTACCACGCGCGATACCCGATTGGTTGGTTACAAGCACCAATAGGTAACCTTTATCTTTCAGTGCTTTCGTCGCTTCAAACACACCATCAATGTACTCAAAATCATGTTCATCATGAACATAGCCGTGGTCAACGTTGATCACGCCGTCACGATCGATAAAAACAGCAGGTTTTGCCAAAACGTATTTCTCTATTAACTCGGTTTAATCTGATTATTACACACCTTATAAACTTCAACACTATCTAATTCGTGTGAAGCCGACACAAAACAGTTGATTTGTTAGCAGAGAATCGGTAATTCTGGAAAACCACTCTTTTTCATACTTCTTCTTGTTTACGTACTGAAATAAAACATCCATACACTTAGACGTCTAGACGTAAAAATATCTATTGACTTCATTTCGCTTACCCCATAGCATCAACTGAGAATTGAGATAGAGTTCAAAATTTACTCCTGTTAAAAGCCGTTTTTAACAGTGAAGGTCCCAGTATCTCTGTGCAGGTTGAAACATGATAGAAATAAAAAACGTCAATAAAGTGTTCTACCAAGGAAGCAAAGAAATTCTTGCCCTCAAGGACATTAACCTAGATATCGCGAAGGGCACCATCTTTGGTGTGATCGGCTCATCGGGCGCGGGTAAAAGTACCCTGATCCGTTGTGTCAACATGCTGGAAGCCCCAACATCAGGCTCAATCATCGTTGATGGCGTTGATCTAACTACATTAAGCAAAAAGCAGCTGGGAGAAACTCGCCGCAACATCGGAATGATCTTCCAACACTTTAACCTGCTGTCGTCTCGCACCGTTTTCGACAATGTCGCCCTTCCTCTTGAGCTTGCAGGCAAAGACAAATCACAGATCACAGCAAAAGTGACTGAGCTACTTAAGTTGGTTGGCCTAGAAGATAAGCATGAAAGCTACCCAGCAAATCTAAGTGGTGGTCAAAAGCAACGTGTCGCCATTGCACGTGCACTCTCATCCGATCCAAGCGTTCTATTGTGCGATGAAGCGACTAGCGCACTGGATCCAGCGACAACGCAATCCATTCTAGAGCTACTAAAAGAAATCAACCGCAAACTGGATATCACCATCCTATTGATCACTCACGAGATGGAAGTGGTAAAAAGCATCTGCCACGAAGTGGCAATCATCGGTGGTGGTGAGTTAGTTGAGAAAGGTAGCGTGGGTGACATTTTTGCGCACCCAAAAACAGAACTGGCGCACGAGTTCATTCGCTCTACTTTGGATCTGTCTATCCCGGAAGATTACCAAGCACGCTTACAAGCAACCCGCGTTGACAATAGCTACCCACTGGTTCGCCTAGAATTTACTGGCGCAACAGTGGATGCACCACTGATGACGCAAATCGCTCGTAAGTTCAACATTGATGTGAGCATCCTAAGTTCCGATCTAGATTACGCTGGCGGCGTGAAGTTCGGCATGATGGTCGCCGAGCTGTTTGGTAATCAAGAAGACGATAACGCTGCGATTGAATTCCTACGTAAACACAACGTGAAAGTAGAGGTACTTGGCTATGTCCTTTAATGCAATTTCTGAATGGCTGAGCCTAAACAGCAACCTACTTTTAGGTGCAACATGGGAAACCCTTTACATGGTTGCCGTTGCGGGTATTGTTGGCTTCGCGATAGGCATTCCATTAGGTGTCATTCTGCACACCACTAAAAAAGGTGGTTTACTAGAAAACAACAAACTGAACCGCTTTCTTGGCGCGATCGTCAACATCGGTCGCTCTGTACCATTCCTCGTTCTGATGGTCGCAATCATCCCTTTAACGAAACTGTTGGTCGGCACGTTTATCGGCACGACCGCAGCGATCGTCCCGCTGACTATCGGCGCTATCCCATT
Source organism: Vibrio sp. PID23_8 (assembly GCF_003584965.1). NCBI lineage: Bacteria > Pseudomonadati > Pseudomonadota > Gammaproteobacteria > Vibrionales > Vibrionaceae > Vibrio > Vibrio sp. PID23_8. The sequence continues at coordinate 487,616 of NZ_LIXE01000002.1, forward strand.
CGTTGCGCGATTAATTGAAGGTGCCCTATTAGAAGTTCCAACAGGGCTGGTTGAAGCGGCACAATCAATGGGAGCAACACCGATGCAGATCATTACAAAAGTGCTACTACCAGAAGCAATGCCGACTATTGTTAACTCAGTAACCATTACCCTAGTAACACTTGTGAGCTACTCAGCGATGGCAGGCACTGTGGGTGGTGGTGGTCTTGGTGACGTTGCTATTCGATATGGTTTCCACCGCTACGATGTGGTTATCATGGCAGTAACTGTCGTGATGCTAATTGTACTTGTTCAAATTATTCAGTCCATCGGCGACACAATCGTACGCCGCGTGGACCACAGATAGCCTAAACATTTCTAAAAATTATAAGGAGATAACCATGAAATTTAGCCTTAAGAGTCTTTTGACTGCAGCAACCGTTGCTTCAACTCTCGCGCTTGTAGGTTGCGGTGACAAACAGTCTAACGAAAACAGCATCAAAGTCGGTGTCATGGCCGGCGCGGAAGCACAGGTGGCAGAAGTTGCCAAAAAAGTGGCGAAAGAGAAATACAACTTGGATGTTGAGCTCGTTACCTTTACTGACTATGTAACACCAAATGCCGCACTGGATGATGGGTCAATCGATGCGAACGCGTTCCAACACAAGCCATACCTAGACCAACAAGTAGAAGATCGTGGTTATAAGCTGGTCACGGTTGGAAACTCTTTCGTCTATCCAATTGCTGGCTACTCTAAGCAAGTGAAATCAGTGGATGAAATCGAAGATGGTGCGCGCATCGCAGTGCCAAACGATCCAACCAATTTAGGTCGCTCTCTACTGCTGCTTGAACAACAAGGCCTGATCGAACTGCGTGATGGTGCAGATCTGTTGGCAACGGTTCGCGACATTGTTGGCAACCCGAAAAACTTAACTATCGTTGAGCTAGACGCTGCACAGCTTCCTCGCTCTCTTGATGATGTTGCGGTTTCTATCATCAACACGACTTACGCAAGCTCAATTGACCTCACACCAGAACGCGATGGGCTTTTCGTTGAAGATAAAGAGTCACCATATGTGAACCTAATTGTCGCTCGTGAAGACAATGCTCAAGCGACAAACGTACAAAACTTCGTAAAAGCTTACCAAACCGAAGAAGTGCACCAAGCGGCAAAAGAAACCTTTAAAGGTGGCGTTGTTAAAGGTTGGTAATTCAACACCAATACGTCACAAAAACAAAAAGGCTGATGAGAATACATCAGCCTTTTTACTGTCTCATGTCGATAAACGCTATCGCTTGAAGCCTTATTTGATATGGTCCCACGACATATTCGATACGATTCGACAGTCATCGCACTTAAAATGGAAGATGTCATGCAGCGGCTCATCAAGTCGCCACTCCCCACCGCACTTGGGACATTTGCGTGCTTTTTCTGACTCTACCGACTCACCACCGACGCGATACTGATAGTAATACGTCGGAATTTTTGTAATGAACTCAATACGACCACGTAAATCCCAACCTCGACGGAATAACACACTGTCCGCATCACAAATTTCATGCAGTGCCGCGTGTTCAGCACGGCAGCCACCTGCCATCTGGATTTCATCACACGCTTGCCATTCGGTTTGCCACTTCACCACAGCTTTGTGATCACCGTTTAACGTAGGACCATTGCGGTAAAGAGGGATCGGCAATAGCGTTTCTCCACTACGTAGTGGAGAACAGGTATGCACGTAAGTAGTGTATAATACTTGCCAGCTCGGTTGCTCATCTTCCGCCGCTTCTTCTGAGTTCAAGTCTCGCCCTAACATGCGCATTTTCGGTGCTAGCAATGATGCTTCGGTCAAACGATTCATACACACTTTTACAAAGTCTGAATGATAACGTGGATGTAAACTGTCTTGCTCAGGGCAAACTACGCGAACGAAGAACTCGCCATCGCCCATCACGATAGGGAACTCACGACCTAACACTTGGCCGTTATAACGCAACGCATCCATCAAACCATTGATGGCTTTATCGACCGCACTCACTGTCGTGTTATCAAAGCATTCAAACTGCAACTCAACCACGTACATACTTACACCGCTGCCTCTAGCTTAGTCAGAAACTCCGAGATGCTTTCTGCTAACACGTCACGCTTATCCGTGCCTAGACGCTCAAGAATCACATTACCCGTTAGGTTACAAATGGAAATCACATCCAGCTCCGCATCGGTCGCAGCGATAAACACCGTTGGCTTTAACTTGAGACGACGCTGAGTAACTAAGTGGCCAAGAATATTCTCTTGCAGACGAGTAAAATCCTCATCACTCCATACTTGCAGTAACGTCAGCTCGTTACCTTGCCAAGCCGCGTCCATGTCTGCGCTGTATTGAGAGCCATAGAAAGTTTTGATGTCTTCATGCAGCGTTAATTCAATTGCGTTCTCAACATTCGTGAAATCCGCCATTTCTTCACGTGGGAATGCTTTCCACAATACTGCCCCATCGCGTTTCTCTTCTACACATGGAGAAACAAGATCAGCAAGCTCTTCACTGCGTGGCAGTTCATTGTGCTCATCTTGCCAAGCTTGTTGATAGCGCAGGCTAAACTCCTGTAGAGCCTGAGTAACGGTCTGGGTCATGAAGGTCTCCTCATTCCTTATTTATCAGATAGCGGTGTCTGCCAGATGGCAATTGTTCAGCGGATTAAGTAAAATTCTCGCTATTCTAATCGAAAATGACCACAAAGTATGAGCAAATATTCTGACGCTAAAGAGCTTGCCAGCCTGACTCTGGGTAAAAAGACCGAGTACGCAAACCAATACGATGCGAGTTTGCTGCAACCCGTTCCTCGCAGTTTAAACCGTGATGACTTAGAACTGGGCGATAGCCTACCGTTTTTGGGCCATGACATCTGGACACTCTACGAGCTTTCTTGGCTAAACAGCAAAGGCTTACCTCAAGTTGCGGTAGGTGAAGTGTACATTCCAGCAACCAGCGCAAACTTGATTGAGTCAAAGTCGTTCAAACTGTATCTAAACAGCTACAACCAAACGCGTTTTGCAAGCTGGGAAGAAGTAACAGAGCGTCTCACTCAAGATTTGTCAGCATGCGCAGGCGAACATGTACTTGTGGAAGTAAACCCGGTAACTCACTACGCCAATCAACCTATCGTAACGATGGAAGGTGAATGCATTGACGATCAAGACATCGAAATCGATAGCTACGATTTTGATGCCACATTACTTGAGGGGGCTGCGGGTGAAGAGCAGGTCGAAGAAATTCTTCACAGCCACCTATTAAAATCAAACTGCCTGATCACTAATCAACCAGACTGGGGCAGCGTAGAAATTCGTTACCAAGGCGCTAAGCTTGATCGTGAAAAGCTGCTTCGTTATCTCGTCTCTTTCCGTGAGCACAACGAATTCCATGAGCAATGTGTGGAACGTATTTTCACCGATTTGATAAAATACTGCCAGCCAAGCACGCTGACGGTTTTTGCTCGTTACACTCGCCGTGGTGGGCTGGATATCAACCCTTACCGCTCAACTGAACAAGATAAACCAGCACACAATAATCGCATGGCTCGTCAATAATGATCTAAAACACCCAGCTATCTGTTGGATTGCGCGGTGTTTTTCTCTAATATTGCTCGATTAAATATACGTGCATTACGACACAGTTCGAGGGAACGAAAACGATGTTTTGGGACAGTTCGCGTCTATACTGGCTGATTGGCTTTCTTTGCTTATTGCTAGCACCGCCACTTCACGCGACCATTTTATCTTCTGCTTTGCTGAATGAAGCTCAACAATTGACTGAGTTTGAACCTTCCCAAGCTAAACAAGCGGCCAAAAACTACCTACTTCAACGCGAACTCATTGAGCGCATAGAAAACAGCAGCCCCTCCGCGATGTCCCGTGAAGAGACCGATCGTAGTATCCGCACACCAAGCAGTACCATCGAAGCGTACAAAATCATTGCTCAAGCCGACTATGTTATGGGCGATTTGCGAAGTGCGATTAAGAGCTTAGATGAAGCGGAGCGCCTTGCGAAAGAGTATCAATTGCCGTACATGGAACTGGGTGTGCAATTGACTCGCAACCAAATGGTGTGGATGTACGACAAAAACTATGCGGCGGCAGAGAAAAAGCTGAATCAAATTGAGCAACAGATTAACGAGGCGAAACCCGCACTACAACGCGCAAACAGCATTCGTTACCATTTAGTAATGCAACGCGCCCTGCTTGCTTCACATAGAGGCGAGACAGCGAAAGCCGAGCAACTTTACATCGAAGCAAAAGCGATGCTCAAAGAAAAGCGTTCTGATCTAATTTTAATTGATTACTACACGACTTTAGGCGAGTTCTATCTCAACAACAAGCAATACAACCTTGCTCTTTCTGAGTTACTTTATGGCTATTGGCAATCAATTGAGAGTGATAACGGAGCCAAACTAGCGAAAGTAAACCGTTTATTAGCACGATTGTTCCAAGAGCGTCGCGTATACGATAAAGCGATGGAGTACTTATCTCAGGCCGCAGATTTTTATGATAGTTATCCTAACTCGCCAATTTTGGCAGATGTCCTTGAAAATATGGGGGATGTTTACTTCTATCAAGGCAAATTTAATCTTGCTTTAGTGCACTACTTCAACGTGTTAGATCATAAGAGCACTAGCCAAGATATTCACCGAGATATCAATCTTCGCTTAAGTCTTGCCGCGACCTATTTACAACTCTATAACTACCCTTTAGCAGAACAATATCTAAAGCGTGCCAACGAGTTATTGGAATATTCCGACTTAACCAATTTAGAAGCCAAAGCGGCTTTGCTTCAGTCCGGCTTGGCTTATCACCAAAATGACAGCCAAAACGTAATTAAAAACGCTCAATACGCACTCGATCTTCTTGAGACGTTGCCCAACGCATCCGACTTCATTAAGCAGCAATCTTACCGTTTATTAGGCTTAGGCTACGAGCAGGCTGGTGAGTATCACTCCTCTCTTCAAGCATTTAAAAAATACATCAACCTAGTGCGCGTAGAACAAAGGCACCTTAACCAAATCAGTGAAGATGCCTTCCGCCAGCAAAAAGAATTTGCCGAGCAAAGCATCCATCACGTTGGCCAAGCCGACAAACTGGCGTTGGTTGAGATGGAACACCGCAAATTCCAGAAGATCTCATTCGCGCTATTTATTTCGGTACTATTCATGTTCTTATTTATCATGCGCCGAGGTGTGATTATACAGCGCCAAGCGAGTGAAATAGATAAGCTTCGTAGCGATCTATTCACGCACTCTCGCTCTCGCTTAAATAACCTACGCATGTTGAACGTGAAGTTATCTGGTTCATTAAAAAAATCCAGCGATACGTTTGAGCAATGGCAGATGGGGGAACTGATCCACGAACCTCTGAATGATCGTTTGCGCTTTGTCATGATAGACCTACCATTCCTACGCAGTATGTATGTACAGCACGGATACAAAGCTGGCCTTGAATTGGAACGAGCGTTTGGTGACTTCCTTGCTGAAAAAATTAAGAAACCAACACGCTTGTATCATTTTTCCGATGCCAATTTACTTTACATTGAGCCCAATGCTGACCGAAATACCTCTGGCGAAGCCACCTTTGAAAAGTTCCAGAAGTGGATAGATGAATTTGCTCAGCAACATAACGTTAGCCGCATCATTCGTATGGGGATCAGTGATTATCCATTTTTACCACGAGCTTATACCGCGATTAACGGCGAAGAGCTGCTCGACTTATTGCTTCTTGCAACCCATGTTGCTCGTGAGGTCAGCCTAAAAGATAAACGCAGCCATTGGGTATTCTTAAAGGCCATCGACAATGCTCCTGCTGCGAGTTTTGCAAGTCATGACATAAGAACGGCGTGTCTACACGCTATCCATCAGGGACTAATAAAAGTTCATTCTTCTTACAAGAATGAGGAGGACATCAAAAAAATATTAAAAAGTGGATAATTTACTAACTGTTGTTCTTAAACAATGATGACGCTAATACGTTTTTTGTTATTATGACATAATTATCAGCAGTTCATGGACTTAGTTGTAGTCACTTCATGGGAATCTTGGAATCCGATATTCAGTCACATCTTCATCAGCTGAGTTGTCAACTTGACAAGCTCAGACTGACTCATCGTGACACTTCACTCAAATTTAAGCGTGAGCAACAGGTTCTAAAACGCGTCGTGGCCGCATTGTCTTCTGCTTGTCAGGGGGCAAACTCTCAAGTCACTAGCTATCTGTTTGAAGTTCAGCAAGAGCTGGAGCTTCAAAAAGATGTCAGTATTCTGATCCCTCGTTTGGCCGTACTAGAAAGAATGCTCAAACAGCAGTCAAAGGCAATGGATAAGCAGAGCGATTACCTCAACGAGCAAGTGAAGCACAGTGCTGCGACACTACAACGTGCTCCGGGTTTACCAGCACAACTCAAGCGAGAGTTGCGTAACCTAATGAGTTGCTCCGGCACTCATGCTTGTAATAACGTTGACCAAGCGACAAAATTACTTAGCATCTACGAACGTTCGCTGAAGATAATGACTGCCAATTCGCGCCTCAACCTCTCTGAGCTTGAAAACAACCCAGATAGATCTCAATTAGAGTGCCTTGCTAGCGATCTGCAGCGTACCATTACGGAACTCAATTTCGAAGGTGACTCTGGTGATCAACTGCTTGATATTCGCTCAAAGCTACTGTTAGGTGTGAATGCCGAGTCGTTGATTGAGCTGACTTTAAATACGCTGAAGTTAGTCGTCGAAGCAACCAAATCGGAACGTAAGACATCCGAGCAATTTTTGGTGCAGTTAAACGCGTCTCTTTCAAGTAATCTTAAAACCGCACATCAGAACGTCGATCAGCATCAAAACTACTTTGAACATCGCCAAGAGTTGAATGCTGAAATGAACGATTTAGTAGGTCTCAGCCAAAAATCGCTCGAGCAAGCACAAGATTTAGCCGCACTGAAGCAAGAGATCGCTCCACTACTTGCACAAATAGCATCACTATCTGAACGGTTAAAGATGACGGAAGAGCGTGAGCAAACCCTCCAAGAACGTTTAAATTACAATAAAAATCAACTCGCATTGGTGTTTGAAACTACCCAGGAGTATCATCGTCGCCTAGAAGATCAAGCACAACGCATGTTGCTTGATCCTTTGACCAAAGTATACAACCGCGCGGCGTTCACTGACCGAATGGAACACGAATACCGCCGTTGGATCCGCTCACAACAAAACCTTCGAGTGGTGATGTTTGACGTCGACAACTTTAAAGCGATTAACGACAGCTATGGTTATACGGCCGGTGATAAGGCTTTAAAAATCATCGCTCGTACCATTCAAAAACGAGTGGGAAAAACCGAAACCGTTGCTCGTTTTGGCGGTGAAGAGTTTATTATTCTTATTCCAGAGCAATCCGAAGAGTACACGCTAGAACTGATGAAAAATATCCAAAAAGACATCAACGCATTACCATTTAAGTTCCGTGAACAAAACATCATGATCACGCTCACAGCTGCTTCCACTGCCTTTAGAGAAGCCGATACCCCAGAATACGTACTCGATCGCCTAGGTATTTTGTCAAAAGATGCAAAGCAGCGTGGTCCTAACCAAATTAACTGGAATTAAAACCGCTCAAAAAAACGCCAAGATCGCACTTTTGATGCAATCTTTCACCATATTGCCGAAAATTTCAATGAGTTATCACATTTCTCTTCTCCCAGTCTGCTAAGCTAACTACACACCCTAAAACAAACTCCACCAACCATTTGAGTCAAACTATACGTACAAACAAACAGATGCGTTGGTTTCTTTCCTCTAAAAAAGCATTAGCAAGGAGGCCCTATGATTACCCATATCAGCCCCGCAGGTAGTATGGACTTGCTATCCCAACTTGAAGTCGAACGTCTAAAAAAAACCGCATCAAGTGACCTTTACCAGCTTTATCGTAACTGCACGCTAGCAGTGCTTAACTCTGGTAGCCACACAGACAACTCAAAAGAATTGTTAGATAGATATCAATCTTTTGATGTCAACGTGGTTCGCCGCGAACGTGGTATCAAGCTAGAACTCTCTAACCCACCAGAGCATGCGTTCGTAGATGGAGAGATTATCAAAGGCATCCAAGAACATCTGTTTTCAGTACTTCGAGACATTGTGTACGTCAACATGCACTTAGCAGATAATCAACGCCTAAATCTAACCAACGCGACCCACATTACCAATTTGGTGTTTGGCATCTTACGTAACGCAGGCACACTAACGCCAGGTATTGAACCAAACTTGGTCGTCTGCTGGGGAGGACACTCGATCAATGCCACCGAATATCAATACACACGCGAAGTGGGACATGAGCTCGGGCTACGAGAGCTGAATATCTGTACCGGTTGTGGCCCAGGTGCGATGGAAGGCCCAATGAAGGGGGCGGCAATTGGACATGCGAAGCAGCGCTATACCGAGCAACGCTACCTTGGCCTTACCGAGCCGTCAATCATCGCGGCCGAGCCACCAAACCCGATCGTGAATGAGCTGGTGATCATGCCAGATATTGAGAAACGCCTTGAAGCCTTTGTTCGAATGGCACACGGCATCGTGATCTTCCCTGGCGGTCCAGGTACTGCCGAGGAATTACTGTACATTCTTGGTATTATGATGCATCCAGAAAACGCCGACCAGCCCATGCCAATCGTATTAACTGGTCCAAAAGAGAGTGAAGCTTATTTCCGATCTATAGATGCTTTTATTGCAGATACGCTAGGTGAAGAGGGCCAGAAGCATTATCAAATCGTCATCGATGATCCTGCGGAAGTCGCACGCATCATGAAGTACTCAATGGAAAAGGTTCGCCTTCACCGTAAAGAGAAAGGTGACGCATACAGCTTTAATTGGTCACTTAAGATTGAACCAGAGTTCCAACTGCCATTCGAGCCCAACCATGAATCAATGGCAAGTTTAAACTTGAACTTGAACCAAAAACCGCAAGTATTGGCCGCCACGCTGCGCCAAGCGTTTTCCGGTATTGTTGCTGGTAACGTTAAAGCCGAAGGGATTAGAGAGATCGAGCAACAAGGTCCCTTCACTATCCATGGTGAATCAGCATTGATGAAAAAACTCGACACGTTACTCTCAGACTTTGTAGAGCAGCACCGTATGAAGCTACCAGGCGGTAGCGCGTACGAACCTTGTTATCGAATCGCTCATCCAGAAAATGCAACTCGATAGAAAGAGCTACATTGGTTACACTAGGGGCATTACGCCCCTTTTTACTGCTAAGTCATTATGTCTATTCATCTTGTTATCATTGATGCCCTAAACCTGATCCGCCGCGTGCACTCTGCACAGCCCGATCCCACTGACATAGCAAGAACCATTACCACGACGAGCAGAACACTGACTCGCATCCTGTCTGAAGCGCAGCCAACTCACATCATCGCCGTATTCGATCACCACGAACAAGACCGTGGCTGGCGCGCTGAAATCCTTCCTGACTACAAACAAAACCGCAAGCCAATGCCAGAGCCGCTCATGCAAGGCTTAGACGCGATTCAACAAGCATGGTGGGAACAAGGGATCGACTCATTGCTGTCTGAAGGCGATGAAGCAGATGATTTGGTCGCAACACTGGCCACCAAAGTCGCGAGCCACGGCGAGAAAGTAACGATTGTCTCGACCGACAAAGGTTACTGCCAACTATTATCTCCGACTCTACAGATCCGAGATTACTTCCAACATCGTTGGTTAGATGAGCCATTTATCGAAAAAGAGTTTGGCGTAAAACCATCTCAGCTTGCCGACTACTGGGGTTTAACGGGTATCAGCTCAAGCCAAGTGCCGGGCGTACCGGGTGTTGGTCCAAAAGCAGCGAAAGAAATTCTGACTCAATTTGAGGATATTGAAGCGGCATACGCGAGCGAAGAGCTGGCCCCAAAATATCGCAAAAAGTTAGATGAGCACATTGAATCTGCGCGTTTATGCAAACGAGTAGCAGCACTGAAATGCGATATCGAACTCGGCTTTAACCTGCAAGACATTCGCTTTACTGGTCCAAACAAAGCAGAATAACCACCCGTTTGGTGAGAAGCCCTATCTTCCAGACAAGAAAAAAGCGCCCAATTTAAGGCGCTTTTCTTATTCTGCTCTACTGCTTAAGTGAATGCGTAGATTAATGCGGAGAGATGTTAGACAGACACTGAATGTGAATCGTGATCTCTTCACGATCATGGTACAAGTGTTTTGCTTGCAGCTTGAATTTCACCTTATTCTCAATCAAGAACGTTTTTAGGTTCTCAAGATCTTGCAACACTTCGTCGTAACGACCTTTCATTGGTAGCTTCAGGTTGAAGATTGCCTCTTTCGCCCAACCTTTTAACAACCATTGACCCATAAGGTGCGCAACGCGAGCTGGTTTCTCAATCATGTCACACACAATCCAAGTCACGTTCTTACGATCGGGTTCAAACTTAAAACCATCCACCATATGGTGCTTGATTTGACCCGTTTCCATTAGGCTATCTGCCATCATGCCGTTATCAACGCAATGAACGAACATCGATCGTTTAACCAATTGGTAAGTCCAACCACCTGGACACGCACCGAGATCAACCCCCCACATGCCTGGAGCAAGACGCTCATCCCACTCTTCACGTGGAATAAATACGTGGAACGCTTCTTCCAGTTTTAGTGTTGAACGACTTGGTGCATCCGCAGGGAACTTTAAGCGAGGAATACCCATAAAGAACTGCGAGTTATTGCCTGGGTATGAATAACCCACGTAACAATGACCTGGTGCAATAAAACAGATGTGCAGCACTGGCTTCTTCGCGTTGTCTTTATTCCACATCAGACCTTTGCCACGTAGAGCTTGGCGCATTGGAACCGTGAATTTACGGCAAAACTTTAGCAATTCTTTCGCTTCGTTGGTGTCTGGCGTTTCGATACGTAGATCGCCACAACGCGGAAAATCTTCCACTTCAGACAGTTCTGCAAGAATTGGACTGATACGGTCTTCGCTTGGTAGCGCTTCAAACTCGGCTGCAACAGCAAACATCTGACGTGCAAAAATCAATGCACTAAAGTCCAAGCCTTTGACTAACTTATCTGCGTCTCCATCTTGGTAACACTCGAAGACAACATAACCTGAGTTTTTCTTCACACGAGGGAAGCCGTACACTTCCAACTGTGTCGCTTTGTCCTGAATTTCACCAGCACACTCTTTCTCAAAGCCAGAACGGCAATAGAGCATTAGTTGTTTCACTTGGAGACCTCTTTGATATTAAACGCAGCAAAAAAGAACAGACACCAGCCGAACATGAACAACACCCCGCCCATCGGAGTAATTGGTCCAAACCACTTAATGCCCGTCAGCGCCAGCGCATAAAGACTGCCGCTAAAACAAAAGATGCCGATGATAAAGCAAATCGCCGCGATGAAAAAATACTTTTGTGCTTTTTGTCCCAAATTGACCAGTAGCAAGATGGCACAAAACGCGATAGCCAAAGTATGGATGAATTGGTACAAAACGCCGGTTTCAAATACGCCAAGTAAATAGGGCGACAATTTGGCTTTTAAACCGTGTGCGGCAAACGCACCTAACGCTACCGATGTCAGACCCGAAATACCAGTAAACGAGAGTAACCACTTACTTTTCACGGTATACCTCTTTAATAAACGCCGCTAACTGCTCAATCGTCTGCGCTATATTATCCGCCTCGGTATACCCTGAGCGCTTACGCGGTTTAAAGCTGTGGTCACCATCTGGCAGAAAGCTCACTGTGACCTGCTCTGATAACGCGAAGCCTTCGAACTCTTCGCGCTTGCCGAACGTATCGCGCTCGCCTTGTAGAATTAAGGTTGGCTTGTCGATGCTAGCTAAATGCTCGCCTTTGTATTTCTCTGGTTTACCCGGTGGGTGGAATGGAAAACCCAAACACGCAATGCCCGCCACTAGCTCATTATCTGCGAGCAAACTCGACATTCGACCGCCCAGCGATTTACCACCAATAACGATGGGAGCGGAAGTAAAGTGAGTGATCACTTCTTGGTACGCTTCAAGAAGCTTTGGCGCGCGATCTGGCGGACGCTTTTTGCCGTCTTCGGCACGCTTGACCATGTAAGGGAAATTGAAGCGCACCACACGAATACCCTGATCAACCAATCCTTTGGCAACGGCCGCCATGAACTCATGCTCCATGCCTGCGCCTGCACCGTGAGCAAAAATAAACAATGGTCCGTTTTCTGGCCCCTCAGCTATCCAATGGTTCATCGAGTACTTCCTCTTGTTCTTTTCTCGCGGTTGCCAACATCCAATCTCGGAAAGTCGCGATACGCCCCATGTCCGCTTGCTGTTCGTGACATACCACGTAGAACGCATTCTTAGAAACCAAAACCTGGTCAAATGGCGCAATCAAGCGTCCTGCTTCCATCTCTGGTTTGGCTAATACGTTGTTTCCTAATGCAACTCCCTGCCCATGAGCTGCCGCTTGCAAGACCATGGTTGAGTGACTAAATATTGGACCATGATTCACATTAATCCCGTCAACATTGTAGTGTCGAGCAAACTGTTTCCAATCTTTTCGCGACGTATCATGTAACAAAGTATGCTGTTTTAGATCACTTAGAGATTCCAATGGTTTGCTACCTAAAAGTAGCGAAGGTGAACAAAGTGGGATCAAATACTCTTGGTAGAGTTTATCTGCACGCAAACCTGGCCAATTACCACGTCCATAATAGATCGCGACGTCGACATCATCCGTCAATGAACCTTCATCCATATCCACCGCTTTGATACGTACATCAATGTCCGGTTCTTGAGCATTGAAGTCGGCCAAGCGAGGCACCAACCACTGGATAGCAAAACTTGGTGGCAAACTGATAGTCAACGCCCCTTTTTCACTGCGTTCTAATACCTTATCGGTCGCATCTGCAATGGAAGTGAAGATATCTTTAATGTCTAAGAAGTAGCTTTGCCCCTCTTCTGTGAGCAGCAGTGAACGGTTACGGCGACGAAAAAGCTTCAATGATAAGAATTCTTCTAGTGCTTTTATTTGATGGCTCACTGCTGCTTGAGTCACAAACAGCTCTTCGGCTGCACGGGTAAAACTAAGATGGCGAGCTGCCGCTTCAAATACGCGAAGCGAATTCAGTGGAGGCAATCGACGAGACATAAGGAACCTCAAATAGGATTAGTTTTTTTAATCTGAAACATTATAAAATGTTCATTGTCGAACAGCCAGATAAATTCTATATTTCACCTCGCAATACGAGCCTGAACGGCTTGATTTTTTATGAATCAATTGGCTTCGTTATTGCGATGTTGTGTTTGCAAACTCGCATTTCGAGTTAGGTAGATTTCTACCGTGATGTTTTGTCGACATTCCCTGTGACAAAACAGATACTTCCTGTATTTATTTTGACCTGTCTGTCAAATTTGTTACACCGCCTGGTTCAGGCGGTGTTTTTTTATCTAACAAATTCATGCTTCTCCCCCTAAAAATCTTGCACTAAGGTCACCTTTCCAACCGAATTTCGGATTAATTATCGTTATATCAATACAGCACTAAAACGGTGCGAAGCATCTCTATATTTTAACGTCTTACACATAAATTTTAGGCGTCCAACAACGAAAAAAGCGCAAGCTGATTCCTCAGGTTGCGCTTTGTGGTCATTCCTATCGAAGGAGGTTACGGGCGATAAACTTTCACGTTGTTGAAGCCTTGCTCTTGTAAGTAAAGCGCTTGAAGGCGACTCATGACACCACGGTCACAGTACAGCAGGTAAGTCTTAGACTGGTCCAAGTCACCAAACTGAGTACTCAACTTGTAGAACGGGATGTGCTTAACATCAACACCATCGATTTCTAATGGGCTATCGTCTTCCTCTTCAGGGCTACGAATATCTAGCACAATGGCATGCTCTTCTACCGCTTGAACTTGCTCAACTTCTGGGGCGGCTTGTTCAGATTCTTTCGCAATGTCACGAATGTCCATTTGACGAGCTTCAAGAACCACTTTTTCTAGAATACTGAAATCGAATTTCGCTTCTTCTGTTTCTAGCTTATGTTTCACTGCTTTTACTGTTGGTTTCTTCGAGATAACACCACAGTATTCCGGCATGGTTTTAGCGAAGTCTTCCGTGCCGATATCGCGCGCTAGGTTAATGATGTCTTCTTTATCCCAGTTGATAAGTGGACGCAGGATTAGCGTATCGGTGACGTTATCAATGTGACGAAGGTTCGTTAGCGTTTGGCTCGATACCTGACCTAGAGCTTCACCAGTGACCAAAGCTTCAATCTTCAACTTCTCAGCAATCATTCCCGCCGCACGCATAAACATGCGCTTGAGGATAACACCCATTTGACCGTCATCCACTTTTTCTAGGATTTCTGCCACAACTGGTTCGAAGTCCACGGAGATAAAGCGTACTTTTGCTGAAGAACCGTATTTGTTCCATAAGTAGTGAGAAACCTGCTTAACACCGATTTCGTGTGCAGGACCTCCTAGGTTAAAGAAACAGTAATGGACTTTTGAACCACGTTTGATGTGCAGATAGCTTGAAACACCAGAGTCAAAGCCGCCGGAGATCAAGCTGAGTACGTCTTCTTGAGTACCTAGAGGGAAACCGCCAAGACCTTTATGACGCGCCAATACTTGGTTTAGCTTGTCGTTTGATACTTCGACCTTGATCGTTACTTCTGGGTTGCTCAGCTTAACGCGTGCGCTCTCAACCGCTTGGTTAAGACCACCACCGACATAACGCTCAAGTTCAAGCGAAGTAAAATCATGCTTACCGCGGCGCTTAGCGCGTACCACAAAAGTTTTACCTTCGATCGACGCACCGCTAAGTTCTAGCACTTGCTCGTAAATATCGTGCAAATCTTTAAACTCAGACTGTTTTACTTCTAATACGTGATGGATGCCTGGTGTATGCGTCAGGATTTCCAGTACTTCAGCGTAAAATTCGTCACTCTCGGAGGTCACTTCAATGTGATCACGACGGTTAAAAACCGCAACAGATTCCGTACGGTTCTTCACAATGTTACGAATGTTGCACTCTAAAATCTTTGTGAAGCGCTTACGCACAGATTCACTTTTTACAAAAATTTCTGGATGGGGCTTTACAATAAATTTCATAGTTTCGTTCGCAGGTTAGTTTCGCAATCAACAGTGAGTGATACTCCACCTCGGTCTATTTTACGTCGCAATGGAGAGCGTCGTTCACTACCGGTAGCCTGAGCTCACTTCAAAGGCGCAAGATTATACACCCAAGTAACCTCTAGGTGCTAGTTTCCGCGTAAATGTCAAAAAAAAAGCGAGCTAAACGCTCGCTTTAGTATAAGAATAAATACCGAATTACTGAATGACGGGGACTTCATCACTGTAAAGCGGTTCACCTTGCATAATACTGATCTCTACTCGGCGGTTAAGCGCACGGTTAGTGTCAGAATCATTCGCTACCAGAGGTTCGGTATCCGCCATGCCTCGCACACGCAATCTTTGACGTGAGAAGCCCCTGACTTTCTCCATCTCCTGCGCGACAGAAACCGCTCGCTGGGAAGATAGGTCCCAATTAGAGCGATAAAGCTCAGAATCGATTCTCTGGTTATCGGTATGACCAGAAATACGTACTATGCCGGGTACATCCTTTACTAATTCCGCTATCTGACGCACCAGAGGACGAAACTTGGGCTGCAAGAACGCCGATCCCTCAGGGAAAGCGCCTTTCTCGCGCATTCGAATCACGATTTGTTGACCAAGGTTTTCTACTTCGATCGCCCCTTGTTCAATCTCTCGCTCCAGTGCCTTCTTGATGCTTTCCATCAAAGTATCCATCGACTGCGAGGTCGCTTCAGACTGCTGCTGTTGCATATCAGCTTCTGACGATTGGTTGCTTTGCGTCGAGGTTTCTGGCGATTGCCCCCCGGTTAACTTACCTTGATCACGCTTTGTCCCCCCCGCACGATCAGATTCGCCTTCATGAAACTCTAATGTTTGCTGAGTGATGTCCATGGTTTGCTGCATGATGACATCAATCGGTGTCGGTTCAGGTCGCCCTGGACGAAACTCTTGCGCGATAATACTCGTCCCCTTTGGAATATCTTTCACCTCAAGTTGGTTTTGCACACCAAAGGCGAACTTCATCGAACCAGCGATCTGCTTGAACTTTAGGACATCCATCTCAGAGAAAGAGAGCAACAGTACAAAGAAACACATCAGCAGAGACATCAAATCAGCAAATGTCCCCATCCACTGGGGGAGCCCAGGTGGCGGGCAATCACATTTGTTATCTTCATCCATCAGATGACCTCCGGGTTAATCGTCAATCTCAAGAACGCGCTTACCCTCGTTGAGGTAGTTCTTGAGGTAACTGTCGATAACTCGTGGGTTCTGACCATCTTGAATGGCAAGTACACCATCCATAATCAAACGACGATTGAGTGTTTCTTGATCACGACGTAGAGAAAGCTTGTCTGCAATGGGGAAAAACACCATGTTGGAAAGTACCGCGCCATAGAGCGTGGTCAATAGAGCAACCGCCATTGCCGGACCGATCGCTTTAGGATCATCCATGTTCGAAAGCATGGCTACCAGACCAACCAATGTACCAATCATCCCCATCGCGGGTGCAACCTCGCCAAACGCACGGAACACTCCCGTACCTTGTGTATGACGCTCATCCGTTAGGGCGATGTCTTTTTGCAGTGCGGCACGTACGACGTCCGCATCATGGCCATCAACCAATAAATCGATGCCCTTTTGCATAAAGCTGTTGTTGATTTCCATTTCTTCTAGCGCAAGAAACCCACCTTTGCGCGCGGCGTCAGCCATTTCAACGATCTTAGCAATTAAATCTTCTGACTCATCCGCTTTAAACATGAATGCTTTACCCGCAATTTTGGTCGCACCGAAGAACTGCCCCATGGTGAACTTCATCAATACAACAAATGCAGAACCACCAACGACGATTAGGATTGAAGTGACGTCGACGAACATACCGATGCTGCCACCAAGCACCATCGCCATAATGACGAATGCAAAACCACCGATCAAACCTATTAG
This sequence comes from Vibrio sp. PID23_8, assembly GCF_003584965.1. Taxonomy (NCBI): domain Bacteria; kingdom Pseudomonadati; phylum Pseudomonadota; class Gammaproteobacteria; order Vibrionales; family Vibrionaceae; genus Vibrio; species Vibrio sp. PID23_8. The sequence goes on from NZ_LIXE01000002.1 coordinate 504,654, forward strand.
GGTTGCTAAATCCACAAAGCACTCCTCACGCTAAATTCAAATATTGCCAAGTCAGGCGAATTATTACTTGTATCGACAGCGAGAGCAGAATTTTTAGAGAAATCTTGGTTAATAAGTCACAAAAAGATCGTTATCTCCCTAATTAGATAATGGGCATCGCCTATTCTGCCTGGTCGAAAGCCAAATTTGTGACAATTATATGAGGTTAAATTTGACCAAGTTAGTAGGCTAAGGTAACTTTCGTGGATTCGATTAGAGGCTTGATTAAGGCAAATAAAAGATGGCGGTCAAAAAACCAGAAAATATGACCTTCGAAGCAACCATTGAAGAGCTGGATAGCTTGGTTGATCAATTAGAAAACGGCGATCTTGCCCTAGATGATGCCCTACGCAAATTTGAACGTGGCATTGCGTTGGCTCGTGCTGGCCAAACCAAACTGAGTGACGCAGAATATCGCGTTAGTATTCTTCTTAGTGAAGATGATGAAGCACCGCTGAGTGACTTCACCCCTGAGTCAGAATCATAATCAGTAGTGAGCAATGTAATGCAAGAGACATTGACGTCTTATCAACAAAGAAATAACCAGCAACTGAATCTGTGGCTTGAGCAACTGCCTCACCAGGAACAGCCATTGATCCAAGCAATGAAATATGGCCTATTACTTGGCGGTAAACGGGTTCGCCCATTCCTTGTTTACATCACAGGTCAAATGCTTGGTTGCGCACCAGAAGATCTCGATACCCCAGCCTCTGCTATCGAGTGTGTCCACGCCTACTCGCTCATCCATGACGATTTACCTGCAATGGATGACGATGAGCTGCGCCGTGGCCAACCAACTTGCCATATTAAGTTTGATGAAGCGACGGCCATTTTGACCGGTGATGCACTGCAAACCCTCGCGTTCACCATCATCGCTGAAGGCGCACTGAACCTAAATGCGGAGAAGTACCGTATCAAGATGGTACAAACCTTAGCGCAAGCGTCTGGGGCGAGCGGTATGTGTGTCGGTCAAGCGTTGGATCTTGCTGCTGAAAATCGTCGAGTCTCTCTCACAGAATTAGAAAAAATCCATCGCAATAAAACCGGTGCCCTGATTAACTGTGCGATTAAACTTGGCGCGTTAGCCGCTGGTGAAAAAGGCCTAGAAGTCTTGCCACAGCTAGAACGCTACTCGCAAGCGATCGGTCTGGCGTTTCAAGTTCAAGACGATATTCTTGATATTATCAGTGACACTGAAACACTGGGTAAGCCTCAAGGCTCAGACCAAGATCTGAATAAGAGCACTTATCCATCTTTATTGGGTTTGGAGGGAGCAATGGAGAAAGCTCACACTCTACTACAGGAAGCGCTTCAAGCATTGGAAGCGATCCCATACAATACTCAGTTACTCGAAGAGTTCGCCCGATATGTCATCGAGCGCAAGAACTAACTCTATAAGCGCGCATTTATATGACTCTTGATATTTCAAAGTACCCAACACTGGCGTTAGCAAATACACCGGAAGACCTGCGTCTTCTTCCGAAAGAAACATTGCCTACTTTGTGTGATGAACTGCGTACGTATCTGCTAAATTCAGTGAGCCAATCAAGCGGACACCTAGCGTCTGGCTTAGGCACCGTAGAACTCACTGTGGCTCTACACTATGTATACAACACACCTGTTGATCAGTTGATCTGGGATGTGGGTCATCAAGCATACCCACATAAGATCCTGACTGGTCGTCGTGACCAAATGCCAACTATCCGTCAAAAGGATGGCCTACACCCATTCCCGTGGCGCGAAGAGAGTGAATACGACACCCTATCCGTTGGACATTCATCGACTTCGATCAGTGCCGGGCTTGGCATGGCCATAAGTGCCCAGAAAGAGGGCCAAGGTCGCAAAGTAGTCAGTGTGATTGGTGATGGTGCCATCACGGCAGGCATGGCATTTGAAGCGATGAACCACGCTGGTGACGTGCACACTGACATGCTGGTTATTCTCAATGACAACGAGATGTCGATTTCAGAAAACGTCGGCGCACTAAATAACCATTTAGCCAAAGTCCTTTCAGGCAGCCTATACACCTCTATCCGTGAAGGCGGTAAAAAAGTGCTTTCTGGTGTGCCACCAATCAAAGAGTTGGTTCGTCGCACGGAAGAACACCTAAAAGGCATGGTAGTTCCGGGCACGCTATTTGAAGAGCTCGGCTTCAACTACATTGGTCCTGTGGACGGTCACGATGTCAATGAACTGGTCAAAACCCTCAAGAACATGCGTGAGCTGAAAGGCCCTCAGTTCCTGCACATCATGACCAAGAAAGGCAAAGGTTACGAACCTGCAGAGAAAGACCCTATCGGCTACCACGGAGTTCCAAAGTTCGACCCATCACACAACAGTTTGCCAAAGAGCAATGGTGGTAAGCCTAGTTTCTCTAAGATCTTTGGTGACTTCCTTTGCGATATGGCCGCGCAAGATCCTAAACTGATGGCAATTACGCCAGCAATGCGTGAAGGCTCTGGCATGGTGCGTTTCTCGAAAGAGTACCCAAACCAATACTTCGATGTTGCGATTGCAGAGCAACACGCAGTGACGCTTGCAACCGGTATGGCGATAGCTGGCGATCACCCGATCGTTGCGATTTACTCAACCTTCTTGCAGCGTGGTTACGATCAGTTGATCCATGATGTTGCGATCATGGATTTACCCGTGATGTTCGCTATCGACCGTGCTGGTTTGGTTGGCGCAGATGGTCAAACTCACCAAGGCGCGTTCGATCTTAGCTTTATGCGTTGTATCCCAAACATGGTGATTATGGCGCCAAGCGATGAAAATGAATGTCGTCAAATGCTGTACACCGGTCATAAGCACACGGGCCCAAGTGCGGTTCGATATCCACGTGGCAGCGGCATAGGTACAGAAATCAAACAAGACTTCACAGCGCTTGAGATTGGTAAAGGCCGTGTCGTTCGTAAAGGTGAGACAGTCGCAATTCTAAGCTTCGGTACCTTCCTCGGTAATGCACTCGAAGCAGCGGAAAACCTAAATGCAACTGTGGCTGACATGCGCTTCGTGAAGCCTTTGGATGAGGAGCTGATTCGTCAACTTGCCTCTGAGCACGATGTTCTTGTGACACTAGAAGAGAACGCAATTGCAGGTGGCGCAGGTGCGGGTGTCATTGAGTTTTTGATGCAAGAGAAGATCATTAAGCCAGTGCTAAATCTTGGCTTGCCAGATCGCTTCATTCCTCAAGGTACACAAGACGAGTTGCATGAAGAGCTTGGCTTAGATGCGAAAGGCATCGAACAGTCGATCAACGACTATCTAGCGAAATAAGCGAACACAAAAAACGCAGCAAAATAAACACAAAAGGGATGTCGCTGCATCCCTTTGGTTTATCTGTTGATTTTAGAGCTTGAGGGTAGGTATTACATCCAACCTGCGTATTTTGCGATGAAGAAAAGCGCGATGCCCGCCATGCCTCCTGCAACGATATCATCGATCATAATACCCAAGCCGCCGTGGACACGTTTATCTAACCAACCGATCGGCCACGGCTTTACCATGTCGAAGAATCGGAACAAGACGAAGCCCGTTAATAGCCACTTCCACTCGGTCACTGGAATATTCAATGCAGGCATTAGGCTCATGGTGATCCAAAAACCGGCGAACTCATCCCACACAATTGAGCCGTGGTCATGAACGCCCATATCATCTGATGTCACTTGGCAAATCTTAATGCCAATCACACAAGAGAAAAGTACGACAATCACATAAAGCGGGAAAGGCAGTTGTGCCAGAAGGAGAAACAATGGCACCGCCGCAAGCGTCCCCATTGTTCCAGGAATCACTGGTGATAAGCCGCTGCCAAAGCCCGTCGCCAAAAGGTGCCACGGATTCTTTAATGAAATCAGAGAAAGAGGGTTGGTCATTTCCTTAAACCTTTACTGCTAGTTTGGTTTCAATCTTAAGTTCAGATCACTTGAAGTGATCAAAACCACTAAGATCCCAATCAAGAGGCTGATTATTATCATGTAACTCAAACGTTCCCATCGGTCGAATTTGACCAATACACGTCACTTTACATCCTATGTGTGCCAATGCACTCGGTAGTGAGCCTCGGTTCTGCTCTGGCACAGTAAAGCACAATTCGTACTCTTCGCCACTAGATAAAGCATACTGCTGCGCGCTGATCTTATCATCTAAAAACTGAACCAACTCTGAGGATATGGGTAGTAGGGAGGCATCCAAACTGACGCCAACTTCAGATCGCTTAAGAATGTGTTTAATGTCAGAAATCAAACCATCGGAAATATCAATCGCTGAAGACGCCAATCCCACTAAGGCTTGCCCTGCCAATACACGCGGTGTACTGAGATAATGAGCTTTCTCAAGCTCTGCCGCAGCGACTCGAGAACGTAAAGATTCATCTAGGATAACATCCAAGCCCGCTTTCGCATCACCAAGGTTGCCCGTCACGTAAACCCAGTCTCCTACTTTCGCTCCAGATCGAGTTAATGCTTTCCCTTCAGGGACGAAGCCTTGCACTGTCAACGTTAAACTCAATGGACCTTTGGTGGTATCGCCACCGATAAGCTGAATGCCAAAGTAATCCGCCAACTCAAAAAACGCATCACAGAAAGGGGCCAACCACGTCTCATCCGGCTCTGGCATCGTCAATGCGAAGCTTACCCAGGCTGGCGTTGCGCCCATCGCGGCAAGATCACTGATATTTGAAGCAAGGGCTTTATGTGCTACCCAGGCAGGATTCGCATCAGCAAGAAAGTGAGTACCGGCGACAAGTGTATCGGTACTGATAGCAATCTGAACATTCGCGGGGGCTTGAACTAGCGCGCAATCATCACCAGCCGCTAGGTGTACATCTTTGCGTTGGTTTTGACGACCAACGAAATACTTTTCGATTAGACTAAATTCACCAGACATCTTTTATTTATCTTTTAATACAAAAAAGGTCAGCATCTGCTGACCTTTTTATTTAAGAAATTATTATTTCTTACGTACGTGTGGTGCGGCCTTATCTAGCACACCATTCACAAATTTGTGGCTGTCTTCTGCTGCGAACACTTTTGCAAGTTCAATCGCTTCATTGATAACCACTTTGTAAGGAACATCTTCGCGACGAGTCATCTCGTACATAGCTAGGCGAAGAAGAGCAAGTTCCATCATGTCTAAATCCTGCATTGGACGAGACACGTATGGACGGATTTTGCTATCTAGCTCTGAGTGGCTAAGTACAACACCGCTTAGTAGTTCACGGAAGTAAGCTACGTCAGTTTCTGGAGCAGCTAGTGCAGGCTCAGAGGCATGAAGTTCTTCTTCATCGTATTTGTCGCCAGACAAAAACTGTTCTTCAATCGTGGCAACATTCTCTTTAGTAATTTGCCATGAATAGATCGCCTGTAGAGCGAATTGACGTGCGTTACGACGTGCGGCTGGTTTCACACTGGCCCCCATTAGGAATCAATTTCAGATAGTACGTTAATCATTTCAAGTGCGCTTAGTGCAGCCTCTGCACCTTTATTACCAGCCTTGGTTCCCGCGCGTTCAATCGCTTGATCAATAGTATCAACTGTCAATACACCAAATGCCACTGGAAGACTATATTCCATAGACACTTGTGCAAGACCTTTGTTACATTCACTACAAACATAGTCAAAGTGTGGTGTACCGCCACGGATTACTGTACCTAGAGATACGATAGCATCGTATTTGCCTGTTTTAGCAACACGCTGAGCTACCAAAGGCAGTTCTACCGCTCCTGGGCAACGAACAACAGTAATGTTGTCTTCGCTTACTTGTCCATGACGCTTTAGTGTATCGATCGCACCAGAAAGTAAGCTTTCGTTAATAAAACTATTAAAACGCGAAATAACGATAGCAATTTTTGCATTTGGCGCTGGGAAGCCACCCTCGATCACTTTCATAAGCTTTCCTTTAACTCTATTTATAAGTGAAAATTGTTCATCAAGTGAGAATCGACGGATTCTAGCACAAGTCTGTGAGCAATATCTAATGGAAATTGGAGGCGAGCCACAAGTTACTAGCCGTAAGCAAACTAAGCTCACTCACGGCTAAGGCTCTATTGTGGAGTGTTGTTACTCGCAAACGTATTCAACCACGTTCAGGCCAAAGCCACCTAACGCGTGGTATTTTTTGTTGGTCGACGACAACAAACGCATATCATGTACCCCCAAATCTGCAAGGATCTGTGAACCAACACCGACACGACGTGACGTGCCCTGTCTTTTCGCCAACGTTGGTGCTTCGCCTTTATCTTGTGCTTGAAACATTTTTACACGGTGGATGAGAAGATCGGTCGATTCTTCATGACCAAGCACTACGAGCACGCCGCCTTCTTCACCAATGCGTTTCATCGCTTTGTCTAGCGTCCAGCTGCGCTCTGCGTTACGATCACTGCGCAGTAAATCCGTAAACACATCCTGCAGGTGCACTCGCACCAATGGCGCTTCACCTTGCAACTCCCCCTTGCACAGCGCGTAATGCACTTGGTTATCAATCGTGTCTTTGTAGGTCACTAGCGTGAATTCACCGAACTCGGTTGGCAGTTTACATTCAGCAACACGCTCAATGGTGGTTTCTGTGTTGTTGCGGTACTCGATCAGATCCGCAATGGTACCAAGCTTCAGGCCATGTTTTTCAGCAAACACTTCAAGATCGGGACGACGTGCCATGGTGCCGTCGTCATTAAGGATCTCAACAATAACTGATGCAGGCTCTAAACCAGCAAGGCGAGCTAAATCACACCCCGCTTCGGTGTGACCTGCGCGAGTCAGAACGCCGCCATCTTGCGCAGCAAGAGGAAAGATGTGACCAGGTTGAACCAAATCCGCCGCTTTCGCATTTGATGCCACTGCGGCTTGGACCGTACGTGCACGGTCTGCTGCAGAAATCCCGGTCGTCACCCCTTCTGCCGCTTCAATTGATACGGTGAAGTTAGTTGTGTACTGAGCGTTGTTGTCCTGCACCATTGGCGGCAAGCCTAAACTCTCACAACGTGTTTTTGTCATGGTGAGACAGATCAAGCCACGGCCATAAGTCGCCATAAAATTAATCGCTTCCGGCGTGATATGCTCGGCAGCCATGATCAAATCACCTTCGTTCTCACGGTCTTCATCATCCATTAGAATGACCATTTTACCCGCGCGAATTTCATCGATAATTTCTTGTGGTGTGCTGATTGGCATAGCCTGTTTCCCCGTTATTCAGAATTTATTTTTGTAGCAGCAATGCGCTTGACATGTTGCTGTGAGTCCATACTTATGGCTACAGTAAGCTCCGAGTTTGAACGGCCGTTCTGTTAAGTCAATTAACCTAATGGCGTTCTGTGACTATGGTCAGCTAAGATTATGCAAAACCATTTTGCTGCAAGAATTCCATTGTGATGCGTGATTCTTGCGGTTCTTCTCGTTGCACTTGCAGCAAGCGCTCCATATAACGAGCTAACACATCGACTTCCAAATTGACTTTGCGACCAACTTGAAATTGATCAATCGTTGTTTCTTCACTGGTGTGGGGAACGATCGTCAACTTAAAAGCATGCTTACGTAAATCATTCACCGTCAGACTGATACCATCGACGGTAATCGAGCCTTTTTCTGCTACGTACTTAGTGATTTCAGCCGGCATCGCGACCCAAAACTCTATCGCACGTCCCACTTGGTTGCGCTCTACGATTTCACCCACGCCATCGATGTGGCCAGAAACGATGTGACCACCAAAACGCGTTGTAGGTAGCATCGCTTTTTCTAAGTTCACTTTGTCGCCAACTTGGTAAGCGGCAAAGCCTGTTTTGTTAAGTGTTTCCAGTGACAAATCGGCACTGTAGTAGTTGCTACCGAAGTCTACGACCGTCAAGCACACACCGTTGGTAGCAATACTGTCGCCTAACTTAACGTCAGACATATCCAACTTGCCGACTTCTACCGTTACGGTCATGTCTTCGCCTTTTGGCATGATTGCAGTGAGTTTGCCAACTGCTTCTATTATTCCTGTAAACATATTGCTTCTTTCTTCGCTGTCGTGATCGTTGCGGTGAGGCGAATGTCCACCCCCACCATACGAACGTCGGTAATATTAAGATCGATAACCTGCGCCATCTCAGTTAAACCTAAAGCACCGATAAGCCCACGCCCATCGCTACCCATCAATTTAGGTGCAAGATAAACTATGAGCTCATCAACAAGGTTCGCTCTGATTAGCGAACTCGCAAGTGTCGCCCCGGCCTCCACCCATAAGTGATTGATATGATATTTACTCGCGACCGCTTTGAGTGTCGCAGCAAGGTCAATTCGACCAGCTTCATCCAGTTGAGGGGAAAAGTCGCCATCTGGGCTGACAACAATCCGCTCACCATTGGTGTTAAATAACTTTAGGTCATCACTCAGTTGAGATTGGCGATCCAAAATCACACGTGGCGGCTGACGCACATCATCTTTGGGATAGAGCGTTTGTACACTTTTAGGCAAATCATCCCAACGTACATTCAGTGACGCATTGTCATCAATCACCGTTTTACTGGTCGAGAGAATGCCACCACTCTGTGCGCGATAACGCTGCACATCTTGACGAGCCTTTGGGGAGGTGATCCATTGACTCTGGCCATTACTGAGTGCACTTTGCCCATCTAAACTGGCTGCCATTTTCAACTGTATGAAAGGCATGCCAGTTTTCATAAATTTGATAAAACCTTGATTAAGTGCGATGGCATCGCTTTCCAATAGCCCCACTTGAACCTCAATACCAGCATCACGAAGCATTTGAATACCACGCCCAGCCACTTTCGGGTTAGGGTCTTGCATTGCGCAAATCACTTTCGCCACGTTGGCGTTAATCAGCCCTTCTGCACAAGGTGGTGTTCGTCCATAATGAGAGCAAGGCTCAAGCGTCACATAAGCGGTGGCACCTTCAGCATTACGCCCAGCCATGCGTAATGCATGCACTTCTGCATGAGGCTCTCCCGCACGATGGTGGTAGCCTTCCCCTATAATCTCGCCATTGCGCACAATAACGCAACCTACATTTGGATTAGGTGCCGTTGTGTATATGCCGCGTTTGGCGAGTTTTAGTGCACGCGACATCATGTTGAAATCTTGAGAAGTAAATTCTGAGGAAGGCAAGTATTGCGTCATGATTTAATCAGTCTTCGAGGCGAGCAATTTCTTCACCGAACTCTCGGATATCTTCGAAACTGCGATAAACCGAGGCAAAACGGATGTAAGCGACTTTATCCAACTCTTTGAGTTGATCCATCACTAAATTACCAATCATTTCACTCGGAACTTCGCGCTCACCAGTGGCACGCAACTGCGATTTAATCATGCTAATGGCTAGCTCTATCGCATCCGCACTCACTGGACGTTTTTCTAAAGCTCGTTGAATGCCGCCTACCATTTTGTCTTCATCAAACGGTTCACGGTTTCCATTCGACTTAATCACTTTTGGCATCACCAATTCCGCGGTTTCAAACGTAGTAAAACGTTCATTACATGCCAAACACTGACGACGGCGGCGCACCTGGTGGCCGTCCGCAACTAAGCGGGAATCAATTACTTTTGTATCGTTCTCAGAACAAAAAGGACAATGCATATCACCTCCAAATAAAGTGCTTTCAAGTTCGTCCTAAAAGCAAGACTAGTGTAGCGGAATTGCCATGTTAGAGAAAACAAAAAGGGGCATTACTGCCCCTTTTTCAATCAATATCAGTTAACTACGTACAAGGTAGTTCGCTTTACCTACCCATTTGTAACTGGTTAGCTCTTCTAAACCCATCGGCCCACGCGCGTGCAGTTTCTGAGTGGATACTGCCACTTCTGCACCTAAACCGAATTGTGCTCCATCAGTAAAGCGCGTCGCCGCGTTTACGTATACTGCAGCAGAGCCCACTGAGTTAATAAACCATTCAGCATTTTCCAGGCTATTGGTCATGATTGCATCGGAATGGCTCGCATTGTGAACACGCATATGGTCAATCGCTTCTTTCACGTCAGCAACCACTTTTACGCCAAGCGTGTAACTTAACCATTCCGTATCAAAATCACCTTCACCGGCATCGCGAATGTGTTTCGCTTGTGCCATTAGTGCTTTTGCTTTTGGCTCTGCAACGAACGTCACTTTGTCGTTCATGCGATCAACAATCATTGATAAGAATTGCGCTGCTACCTTCTCGTGTACTAACAGTGTATCTAATGAGTTACATGCCGATGGGCGTTGAACTTTTGAGTTCTCAACCACGTTTAGCGATTTTTCTAGTTCCGCTGATTCATCGACGAAAATATGACTGATACCAAAACCGCCAATGATGACTGGAATCGTGCTGTTCTCTTTACACATTTTGTGTAGACCAGCGCCACCACGTGGAATGATCATATCGACGTAATCATCCAGTTTAAGCAATTGAGAAACCAACTCACGGTCAGGCTTTTCAATATACTGAACAGATGCCGCAGGCAAGTTCGCTTTCGCTAGCGCCAATTGGATAACTTTCACCAACTCCATGTTCGAGAAGAAGGTCTCTTTACCACCACGTAGAATACTAGCGTTACCCGTTTTCAGACACAGTGCCGCAATATCGATAGTTACGTTTGGCCGCGCTTCGTAAATCACACCCACGACACCAAGAGGAACGCGACGACGAGACAGTGACATGCCGTTTTCTAGTACTTTACTGTCAATTTCGCTACCGACTGGGTCATTTAGGCTGATAACGTTACGAACGTCATTTGCTATGCCAATTAGGCGCTCTTCATTCAGTAGGAGACGATCAAGCAGCGCGTCTGTTAGACCTGCTTCACGGCCCAGTTCGATGTCTTTTGCGTTGGCAGCCAAAATTGTTGCAGCATTTGCTTCTAGCTCATCCGCGATGATGGCTAGCGCTTGGTTCTTCTGTGCAGTTGACGCCGTCGCTAGCTCGAAAGCTGCATCTTTGGCAGCTTTCCCCATATTCGTTAAATCCACTTTGCTTCCCTCAAATTCTATTCTTGAATAACAACAAGATCATCGCGATGAATCACTTCCGAGCCGTAGTCATGCCCCAAAATAGAGATGATATCTTTACTGTGCTTACCGGCAATTTTCGCTAAGTCTTCACTTGAGTAAGCGCTGATACCACGGGCAACTAACTTACCGTGCGAGTTGGTGACACGTGCGACTTCACCACGCGCGAAATCACCACTAACTTTGATCACACCTTTCGCTAACAAACTACTGCCCGTGCCTACCACCGCATTAACTGCACCGTCATCGATCACGATGTCACCACTAGCGGCAGGACCCGCAAGGATCCAACGCTTACGGTTTTCTAGTGCTTCTGAGCAAGGTAGGAAACGGGTGCCTTGTGGCTCTGGGCTCAACGAATCAAAAATCACGTTTGGCGCACTACCTGCAGCAATAATTACCTCAATACCGGCTCGGCGAGCAATGTCTGCGGCTTGGAGTTTGGTTGCCATACCGCCAGTACCGAGCATTGTTCCGCTGCCACCTGCAATTTTACGTAAAGTATCATCGATGGTTTTCACCTCTTTGATCAGCTCTGCATTTGGGTCTTTACGCGGGTCTGCGGTAAACAAGCCTTTTTGGTCAGTGAGGAGTAATAATTTATCTGCACCACACAAAATCCCCACCAAAGCAGACAAGTTATCGTTGTCACCCACTTTGATTTCGTTCGTTGCTACTGCGTCGTTTTCGTTAACGATAGGAATAATGTCGTTTGCTACCAGTGCGTTAATAGTGTCACGCGCGTTAAGGAAGCGCTCACGATCATCTAAATCTGCGCGAGTCAGCAGCATTTGACCAATTTTAATACCGTAAATGCCAAACAGTGACTCCCATGTTTGAATCAAGCGGCTCTGACCCACAGCAGCAAGCAACTGTTTGCTCGCCATCGCATTGGGCAGCGCGGGGTATCCAAGATGCTCTCGGCCTGCTGCAATTGCACCAGACGAAACCATTACGACTGAATGGCCTTGTTTTTTTAGCTCCGCACATTGACGAGCCAGCTCTACCATGTGAGCACGGTCTAACGCCAAAGTACCGCCTGTCAGCACACTTGTTCCCAGTTTCACAACGACGGTCTGTGGTTGTGAAACAACTGCATTCTGTTGATTCGTTGTCATGATGTCTTCTGAAATGAAAAACAAATAAAGAGTGGATGTTTTAGCAATCAAATGGGGATTTAACAAGCAGAAAAGGTGCGAAAACGCACCTTTTTGTCTTAGGGAAGAGTAAATCAGTCAAATTAGGCAAAGTCAAACGACTCGGTGTGATATTCCACTTCCAATTTGAAATATTCACTCATTGTCTCTACAAGCTTTTTGTGAAAGATGTTTTGAGTTAAGTACACTTCTTCAACGACTTTTTTGGGTAATGACTCTGATTCCCACTCGCCTTCTTGATTATACTTGCCGATATGGTACTTAGCCGTAAAGCCACTTTCGATGGACTCCAAATCCATCCACCAGCCCCAAAACTCACGTTGTTCAGGTGACTTTTTGTCGTCTACACAGACTGATAGGCAATCAAAATAATACCTCCCTTCCTGTGATTGTGGTTCGCGTAGGTAAGGCCCTACCGCCTTTAACTTTGACATCAAGCGAAAATGGGTCGGGCTTTGACTCGTCTCTGACATAAGAATCTCCGTTTCTATAGTGAGGATATCTACTACCCAGTAAATTATTTAATTGTAATGAGCATGTTTTTTGCTCAACTGCATTACTCTTCACTAAATTAGGCTCTTTGTCATCTCAATAGTTCATCTTCTAACCACTTTATGGCTAAATCGAGGGATTGCTCATATCCTTTTGTAATTGTTTTGGAACTGATTTTCTTCGCCTGACCATACTGGCTAAACAGTGCCACCAACTGATTATCACTGTGAGGAGAAATCGGGTCGCCCTCTAAACTCAAGGCAAGGATTGGTACTTTGGTTCTACGGCTGCTCAAAAAACCCTGCACTTTCAATGACCACGCCATCATTTGTCCGGCCATGCTGTTGATATCGACCGCACTCTTTCCTAAACGTGAAGCTAGTAAGTCTAAATACATCTTGGGCATCTGCTGCAACTTCTTCGGCGAAGTAAACAAATCATGGACAGGCGCCCCTAACGACACGCAAGCTTTGATCTTCTCTTGTTCGATAAAAGAAAGACGGATCATGGCGTTACCACCAAAGCGGAAACCAACCAAACCCACTTTATGATGATCAACCCAGGGAACAGAATAGAGTTCGTTAAGTACGGCCTGATGCACACAACTTGAGTCTTCGGTCAATGGGCAGTGTGAGCTATGACCTACCGAAGGCATATCCACGGTCAACATGGCAATGCCTTTTGGCGCTAAGTGATCACGGAAAAGTCGCCACATGTCGGTTTGCAAGCTATCTAAACCCGCACTCACCATCACCACTGGCAATTGCTTATCGGTACGTGGCAGATGCAAGTTCGCAATGATCTTATGCTTTTGATAAGGCACTTCAATCTGCTTAATCGTGTATTGCGTCTTTTCAGAGGCTTCCGAATAGGCTTTGTTCGCTAGCACTTGAGCCTGTAGCGCTAAGTTGTCATTTTTTAGGTGAGGATAACCTGCAATGCTAAAACACAGCGATGCCGAAAACAACTCATCAGCCGCTTCCTCACCACTGAGATCTTTTGCACGTCGTTGATGCTCCATACCTAATTTTATCCACTCAAATGTCCAGTTACCGCTGTGATACCCCATCACCGTATCTAGCCATCTATCTTGAGTGCGAGAGTGAGGAGAAGAAGCAATTTTTGATAAAACGCCTTCTATCTCTATGGGAGATACCCCCTGCCAAGCCCACTGTAAACGTCTCAGGTGGCGATACCAGGCACTATCATCACTCCCTTCTCGTTCATCAAGAATCTTTTGGCTGGTCGGCATGTACTGAGTAAGTGCGGACGTTTCTTTCGCCTGTTTATGATTGGCAAACAAAGCTTCGGAAAGGTTTTTACTGACGTCTTCTGACATAGGAAGAACTCTAGGCTGTTAGCAATAGCTTTAATAATAATAAAAAAAATGCCCCTATAAAGGGGCATTTCTCAAGATTCTTCGTATCCAATTACTTTTGCTTGCGGTTTACCGGCTCAGCGTACTGGATAGACATATCCCATGGCTGTTCAATCCAAGTATCTTGAGCGATATCGACTACATAGTCATCAAGCAGTTCTTTTCCAGACGGTTTCGCACATACCGCGATAAGTTTTGCTTTCGGGTACATTTCACGTAGTTTACGCGCTGTGTCGCCGCTATCTACTAGGTCTTCAATAATTAGGTAACCTTCGCCATCACCTTCCGGTGCTTTTAGCACGGTCATGTCACGTTGGTGATCGTGGTCGTAGCTTGAGATACAGATTGTATCAACGTAACGAATACCTAACTCACGAGCCAAGATTGCACCAGGAACCAAACCACCGCGGCTTACCGCCCAAATACCTTTCCATTGCTCAGCTGGCATTTGTTTCTCAGCCAGTTCACGGCAGTAAGACTGCATCGCATCCCAAGTGATAATGAATTTTTTACTCATTGTAATAACCTAATAATTTCAAAATATGCATCCCCTCTACCTAGCTTGATGTACTGAATTGGACACATCTCACTAAATTTTCCACACCAGAGGAAATGGGGGTTTCAAGCTGCGCAAACGATTATTCTACCGAAACACTTCCGTAATACCAACGCTGATATCAAAATTCTCCGCTTATTGCGCAGAAAAATCGTATTCGGTGAACAACACAAAATGAAGAAGTGAATGTATTCTACCAATCGTAGTAAATAACTGGTCATTCTAGCTTGTTATAACGCTCGATAACTTCGTTTAAAATTTTGATTGTAGAATAACTACTTATCGAAAATTTCACCTTATTTCCAAACGTTTTTTCCTACGCTAACTCTGATCACTGACTTACTGCGATGGGTATTACCGGGGAAAATCCCAAAAAAACAAAAAGCCAGTGCGAACCAACATCCACACTGGCTTTTTTCAAACCGGATTAACCTACGATGTATTTCACGATGAAGATGGCAGACATAACCCACACACTCATCGATACGTCACGGCCTTTACCACTGAACAACTTGATAGCGGCGTAAGCGATGAAGCCTAACGTGATACCTTCTGCGATAGAGAAAGTCAGAGGCATAACTAGACAGGTAACCACTACCGGAGCGGCTTCTGTTAGGTCACGCCAGTCGATACCGACAAGCCCAGAAAGCATCAGGATAGCTACGTAAAACAGCGCGCCAGATGTCGCGTAAGCTGGGATCATTCCCGCTAGTGGCGAGAACAATAGAGCAAGGAGGAACAGCACACCAACAACCACGGCTGTTAGACCCGTACGACCACCTGCTGCCACACCTGACACACTCTCAATGTAAGATGTGGTGTTTGATGTACCTAGCAACGCACCGACAGATGTCGCCGTTGAGTCAGCTAGTAGCGCTTTGTTTAGACGAGGAATGTTACCGTTTTCGTCAGTTAGTCCCGCTTTTTGAGACACACCGACTAGCGTGCCTGCCGTATCGAACAAATCCACGAATAAGAAAGCAAATACGACTGAAATCATGCCAACTTCAAATAAGCCAGAGAAGTCTAACTGCATGAACGTTGGAGCTAAACTTGGTGGTGCGGACATGACTCCGCCCCATTGCACATCACCAAAGATAAGACCTAACGCCGTTACGCCAAGAATGGCGATCATTACCGCGCCTTTTACACCACGGTGAACTAAAGCAATAGTAAGGAAAAAACTAATCGCCGCAAGCACTGATTGAAGTGACGTGATGTTGCCCATAGAAACCAGTGTCGCTGGGTTATCAACTACGATGCCTGCATTTTTAAGCGCGATAAATGCAAGAAAAAGACCGATACCAGCAGAAATACCTGTACGCAAAGAAAGAGGAATCGAATTGATGATCCATTCACGGATCTTAAACACACTCAATGCAATGAAAAGCAAACCAGAAACGAATACAGCAGCTAACGCCACTTGCCAGGTATAGCCCATACCCAACACAACAGAATAGGTGAAAAACGCATTCAAACCCATGCCCGGAGCTTGAGCAATTGGGTAATTAGCAACTAAGCCCATTATGAAACAGCCAATCGCAGCGGCAAGACACGTCGCAACAAATACAGCGCCACGATCCATACCTGCATCCGCAAGAATCGTCGGGTTTACAAAAATGATGTAAGCCATGGTAAGGAAAGTAGTAATACCTGCGATGATCTCAGTGCGCACATTGGTGCCGTTTTCACTAAGTTTAAATAGCCTTTCGAGCATGTTCGAATCCTGTAAAGATAAAAAGTAAACGGTTGCGTAATCGATTGGCTGGGATTATAAAGTTATCAAATAACAAATTCCAGATAGAATTTTCACTCTAATGCATTTTTTTCTTTGGATATGCAATTCATTCGGTAGAACCTGAAGCGCTCGTAGAGTTTATACCTTAATAAACAAACAGTAATAGACGAATACGCTATTTAAGGCGATGTGTACAAAGTGAACAATGTATTAAACTTCCAAATAAAAATACCAACTTTTCAACCTAAAACACTTAATTATTTGGCTGGTAATTGGGGTAAGCGGGGCAGTGGTAACAGAAAAGAGCTTTGGTGGTGAGAAAGTAGCCGGAAACGAAAAAAAAGATAAAAAAACGCCACTCAAAATGAGTGGCGGTGAATCATGTCAGCACTATTACTGAAAAAAAATTCCAATTTATAGGGGTGAACAAACTGTTCGAGTCACATGCGTTGGTTGCAATTAGTAACCAAAGCTTGTTGGGTATACAAAGTTACCGGTATAAACAGATTTGTTATTCCAGAACATTGCACTTGGTAAACCTTTCATAAATATCACCTTCTAAATCAATTAATACTGTCGTTGATTTCTCGGTTCCTTGGAGGCGATAAACGGACTCATCCTTTGAGCATTTCATTCTTCTTTAAAAAGCTGGTTACAAATATACCATTAAGAAATTAAATTACAACATTTATAGTGAGCTACATCACGCAAAACTCAAAAAAACACCACATTAAAAGCTTATGTGAAAGTTAATTACAAAAGAGTTGACTGTAATTTGATGGCTTTTTCAAATGATATGCACTTAACTTCACCTCCTATTAATGACTTCTTCGCCGAGAAAGGAGATACCTACGTTAGAATTCCTTTTCCTGACGACTACTCGCGATATCGTTCTGGTGGTATGCTTGATTCCAATTTAAAGCCAATACTAACTAGCATGTACTGCTAGACATAAAATATTTTTGCGACACATATTTGGCAAAACACATCAAAAGGAGTCCTCCGTGTCTGAATTCCATTCTGAGATCAGTACCTTATCACCTGCTCCACTTTGGCAGTTCTTCGATAAGATTTGTTCCATTCCTCATCCTTCAAAACATGAAGAAGCGCTCGCTCAGTACATTGTTAACTGGGCTACGGAGCAAGGTTTTGACGTACGTCGCGATCCCACTGGCAACGTGTTTATTAAAAAGCCAGCTACACCTGGCATGGAGAACAAGAAAGGTGTGGTGCTTCAAGCACACATCGATATGGTGCCACAAAAGAACGAAGACACTGATCACGACTTCACTATAGATCCTATCCAGCCATACATTGATGGCGAATGGGTAACTGCAAAAGGAACAACGCTTGGTGCTGATAACGGCATCGGTATGGCTTCTTGTCTTGCGGTTCTTGCTTCTACTGAAATCCAACATGGTCCTATCGAAGTTCTACTGACGATCGATGAAGAAGCTGGCATGACGGGCGCATTTGGGCTTGAAGCAGGCTGGTTGGAAGGCGATATCCTGCTGAACACAGACTCTGAGCAAGAAGGTGAAGTGTACATGGGGTGTGCTGGCGGTATCGACGGTGCAATGTCATTCGATATCGCTCGCGATGCCATCCCGGCAGGCTTTGTTACTCGTCAGTTAACGCTTAAAGGCCTAAAAGGTGGTCACTCTGGTTGTGACATCCACACCGGTCGCGGTAACGCAAACAAACTGATTGCTCGTTTCCTAGCGGGTCACGCGCAAGAGTTAGATCTTCGTCTAGTCGATTTCCGCGGCGGTAGTCTACGTAACGCGATCCCTCGTGAAGCATTCGTAACGGTTGCACTTCCTGCAGAAAATCAAGACAAACTCGCAGAGTTATTCAGCTACTACACTGAGCTTCTAAAAGCCGAACTTGGTAAAGTTGAAACAGGTATCGTCACTTTCAACGAAGAGTTCGCAACGGACGCACAAGCATTCACAGTCGCCGATCAACAGCGTTTTATCGCCGCACTCAATGCCTGCCCGAACGGCGTAATTCGCATGAGTGACGAGATCGAAGGCGTGGTTGAGACCTCGTTGAACGTTGGTGTTATCACAACAGCAGAGAATAAAGTGACGGTACTTTGCTTAATCCGTTCTCTGATCGATTCAGGCCGCAGCCAAGTCGAAGGCATGCTGCACTCAGTGGCAGAACTTGCTGGAGCACAAATCGAATTCTCAGGTGCATACCCTGGTTGGAAGCCGGATGCTGATTCCGAAATCATGGCAATCTTCCGTGATATGTACGAAGGCATTTACGGCCACAAACCAAACATTATGGTCATTCACGCAGGTCTTGAGTGTGGTTTATTCAAAGAACCTTACCCTAATATGGATATGGTTTCTTTCGGCCCAACCATCAAGTTCCCCCACTCTCCAGATGAAAAAGTGAAGATCGATACTGTTCAGCTGTTCTGGGATCAAATGGTTGCACTACTAGAAGCCATTCCTGAGAAAGCGTAAAGCTTAATGTCTGAGTTCACCTAGACCAATACAATAGACACAAAAAAAGGGTGCCGACGCACCCTTTTCATTATCCACAAATCGCGAATTATGCACGAGTCTGTGCGTATGCTGCCAGCTCATCCATAGAAGTTGTGGCTACCACTTCACCATCGATGTAGTAAGTAACAAATTCACCGTCGCGCACACCCATTAGGGTCGCTTTCTCGCCGTTGTTGTAAGTGATATCCATTTCAACTGTGTTTTCGTCAAGTTGCTGCATTTGGCCTTGTTCGATTACACGGTTGTTCGTTAGAGGCCCGATTGGAGCCGTCGTTAAAGACTTATCTAACTGGTGGTTTACGTCAATGTAAGTGTCCATCTTAGTATCAAAGATGTGTGGCTTACCGTTTAGTGGGTTTTTACCAGTCCAGAACTCTAGCGAGTTAAATACAATGTAGTCAGCTGCAACCGAAATACCGTAAATTGGCGCCATTAGCATGTTTAGACCACCACGAGCGTAACGGTTGTCTACTGCTTTTAGATTAAAGCCCATAACGTAGCCCGTTACTGCGTTGCTGCCTACACAGCCAGAAAGTGATACTGCTACTGCAGTCATCGCACCAATTTTAGCGATCGCCTTTTTCATCAAAGCCTCTATATAAAAACTAGGTCAAAATTTCGGCGCGAATATTAGCCGATAACGCCTAATGATAAAAGACGGATTTTCAGTAAAAAAATCGCTGTATTGTTTTTAATACTCATTTATTCATACCACGAATAATAAAGGCAAAATAAACATTACAATTAGCATGACTAATCAGGTAGTTAAATACAAAACGCAATTTAACCACAACATGTGGTGAAATTTTAACCTTATTGATTAAAGTTATTTATCGTATCCTTAAACAGAATGATTAGTGTGATTTTGAACCAGTTGTTACATTGATGCTAACTTATTTGACAGAGATGGTTTATGGCCAGAAGTAAAAAAAGCAAAGTATTTGAACTGTTAGGGCATCAAATACAACCAGGAACGCGACTAGAGACTGAGTTTGAAGCGGCGCAGCTTTACACGCACTCTCCGCTTTCTATTCCTGTGGAAATTATTCATGGTAAACAGGAAGGGCCGGTACTAATGGTAAACGCGGCAATCCATGGTGATGAGCTAAATGGCGTAGAAATCGTTCGTCAGATGATTAACCAATTAGACCCACAAAAACTGAAAGGTACCGTGATTGCTGTGCCTATCGTGAACGTATTCGGCTTTATCCATAAGTCTCGTTACCTGCCAGACCGTCGTGATTTAAACCGTTGCTTCCCTGGTAGTGAAAAAGGCGCGCTAGCATCACGTATGGCTTATGGCTTCTTTAACAACATTGTCAACCGCTGTGATTACATTCTGGATCTTCACACAGGTGCGATTCACCGCACTAACTTGCCACAGATTCGCGCTAACCTGAGCAACCCGGACACGCTTCGTATTGCAAAAGCATTTGCAACACCAGTCATTGTCGACTCCGCACTGCGTGACGGTTCTCTTCGCAGTGAAGCAGAGAAGTGTGACATCCCGGTTCTGACTTACGAAGCGGGTGAAGCATTGCGTTTTGATCCACTGTCGATCAGTGCAGGCGTATTAGGTGTGCAACGTGTAATGCAAGCGATCGGCATGCTACGCGCGAGCCGTAAGAAACTGCCAGAGCCTATTATTGCAAAATCGACGCGCTGGGTTCGTGCATCAGGCAATGGTATTCTGCGTACTGTCGTTAACTTAGGTGACAAAGTAGAAGAAGGTGAAACACTCGCCTACATCAGTTCACCACTAGGTCATGACGAGCTAGAGCTGCTAGCACCAAAAGGCGGTATTGTCATCGGTCAGCAAACGCTGCCTTTGGTTAACGAAGGAGACGCCATCTTCCATATTGCCTACTTCAAGCAAGATGATGAGATCGTGGAACAGACGGTAGAAAGCTATATTGAAGAGTTGACGGAGTTTGACGTTGACCAAGTGACTACCGGACAAATCCCACTAGACACTCAGCAATAATGAAATGCTAGATAAAACAAAGCCCTGAACTATCAGGGCTTTTTTGTAACGATTATTCGTCTTCAGCGGTGTCGCGAGCTTTACGAGCTTCTTCTTTGCGAACTTGTGCTGCAAGCTGCTCTGCTTCGCGCTCTTGGCGTTGAGCCGCTTTACGTTCATTGCGAACCACTTGGTTTTGAATGAAGCCCGCTAGCTCTTGTTCAGCCCAAGCTTGAGCCTTCGCTTCGCTGTCAAAACCAGTTTCACGTTTTGATACAACAACCTTGCGAGACGTTACTTGACGAGTGATCTCTGCGCTCCAACCGTTACGTTTTTCAGTTAGGCGGATAGCAAATTTTGGATTTTTAGACATGTATTTCATTTCCTAAGGGATTTAGGGATTAATCAGGGATTCGGTCAACTGATAACTCCATCTAAGCTGAGCTGTTTAACACCATCCCTTGGTAAGCGCGGTATTAGAGCACAATTGATTCGTCTTTGCGCGACTTTTTTAATGCTATATGTGCATTTTTCTTGGTACAAACAAAAGCGCAGACCTTTCGGATCTGCGCTTTTTTCTATTTCATGGATTAGCTGGATTAACCGATGTTCTTACGTGCGTTTTGGAACATACGCATCCAAGCACCGTTCTCGCCCCAACCTTCTGGCGACCATGAGTTAGCCACGGTGCGGAATACACGCTCAGGGTGCGGCATCATGATAGTCACGCGACCATCTTGAGTCGTTAGACCCGTAATCGCGTTTGGCGAACCATTCGGGTTGTTCGGGTATTGTTGCGTCTGGTTACCATGGTTGTCCACGTAACGAACAGCAACCGTACCAGAGGCTTCAATCGCCGCTAGGTGGTCTGCATCACGCACTTCTACACGACCTTCACCGTGTGATACGGCAATTGGCATACGAGAACCCGCCATACCATCGAAGAATACTGAGTCTGACTTCTGAACTTCTACGAGACTGAAACGTGCTTCGAAGCGCTCTGATTCGTTGCGAACAAAACGCGGCCATAGGTCAGCGCCAGGAATCAGCTCTTTTAGGTTCGATAGCATCTGACAGCCGTTACACACACCTAGAGAGAAAGTGTTGTCACGGTTGAAGAAGGTTTGGAACTGCTCACGAGCTTGCACGTTGAATAGAATAGACTTCGCCCAGCCTTCCCCTGCACCAAGTACGTCACCGTAAGAGAAGCCACCACAAGCAACTAAACCTTGGTATTCATCCAGAACGGTTTGACCCGTTAGGATGTCACTCATATGGATATCCGTTGCTTCAAAGCCAGCTCGGTCAAAGGCTGCTGCCATTTCAACGTGAGAGTTAACGCCCTGCTCACGTAGGATTGCCATCTTAGGCTTAGCACCTTTTGCAATGTATGGCGCGGCGATGTCTTCATTCACGTCAAAGCTTAACTTCACGTTCAGACCTGGGTCCGAGTTGTCTTTCTTCGCTTCAAACTCTTGGTCAGCACATGCTGGGTTGTCACGTAGACCTTGCATCTTATGTGTGGTTTCAGCCCAAATAGTACGTAGCTCAGTACGAGAACGCTCAAGCAGAACTGCATCACCCGATGTGATAACAAAATCATCGGATTCTTCTACACGACCAATCACGTGTGAACACGCTTCAAGCCCATATACCGCAAGCGTAGAGAGAACCAAATCAAGATCATCATTCTTAACTTGTACAACCGCGCCAAGTTCTTCGTTAAATAGTGCCGCTAACGTATCGTCGCCAAGATCTTGAATATTCGCTTTTACACCGCAGTGACCAGCAAACGCCATTTCTGCTAGCGTGACCAATAGGCCACCATCGCCTTTATCGTGGTAAGCCACTAGCTTGTCATCACGAACTAGCGTTTGCATCGCATCGAAGAAGCCTTTTAGTTGCTCCGCATTATCTACGTCAGCAGGCTTGTCGCCAAGTTGCTTGTAAACTTGTGCTAGTGCCGTTGCACCTAGACGGTTCTTACCGTTACCTAAATCGACAAGAACGAGAGATGAGTCGCCTTTGTCGAGACGCAGCTGAGGCGTCACTGTCTTGCGAATATCTTCCACACGACCAAATGCAGTAATAACAAGCGATAATGGCGAAATGACTTCTTTGTTCTCGCCGTTCTCCTCCCACTTTGTCTTCATCGACATTGAGTCTTTACCAACAGGGATAGTCAAACCAAGCGCAGGACACAATTCTTCACCTACCGCTTTTACCGCTTCGTATAGACCTGCATCTTCACCTGGGTGGCCGGCTGGGGACATCCAGTTAGCCGACAGTTTAATGCGTTTAATATCACCGATGTCTGTCGCTGCAATGTTAGTGAGTGATTCACCTACCGCGAGACGTGCTGACGCACCGAAGTCTAGCAGTGCCACTGGCGTGCGCTCACCCATCGACATCGCTTCGCCGTGGTAAGTGTCGTAACTTGCTGCAGTGACTGCACAGTTTGCTACTGGCACCTGCCAAGGGCCCACCATTTGGTCGCGAGCAACCAGACCCGTTACCGTGCGGTCACCGATGGTGATAAGGAATGTTTTTTCAGCCACAGTTGGAAGGCGAAGTACGCGATCTACGGCTTCATTAAGTTCGATACCGTCACGAACCATCGCTGGGCTTTCCACTTTGAGTGTTGTCGCTTCGCGGTGCATTTTTGGCGGCTTGCCAAGTAGGATATCCATTGGCATATCGATTGGCGTATTGTCGAAGTGCGAATCTTCAAGCGTTAGGTGACGCTCTTCTGTTGCTACACCCACTACTGCATACGGAGCGCGCTCTCGCTTACAAATTGCTTCAAACGCCGCCAAGTTCTCTGGTGCCACTGCAAGTACGTAACGCTCTTGAGATTCGTTACACCAGATTTCTAGAGGGCTCATGCCCGGCTCATCGTTTGGTACATCACGCAGTTGGAATTTACCACCGCGCTCACCATCATCGACAAGCTCTGGTAGTGCGTTAGAGATACCGCCCGCACCTACGTCGTGGATGAATGCGATTGGGTTCTCTTCACCAAGCTGCCAACAACGGTCAATCACTTCTTGACAACGACGTTCCATCTCTGGGTTTTCACGCTGCACTGAAGCGAAATCGAGATCTTCCGCTGATTGACCTGACGCCATTGAAGAAGCAGCACCGCCACCAAGACCGATGTTCATTGCAGGACCGCCCAGTACGATTAGGCTCGCACCGACTGGGATCTCTTTCTTCTGTACGTGCTCATCTCGGATGTTACCCATGCCACCAGCAATCATGATTGGCTTGTGGTAACCACGAACTTCTTCACCTGCGTGTGAGGTGACTTTTTCTTCGTAAGTACGGAAGTACCCCAGTAGATTTGGGCGACCAAACTCGTTGTTAAACGCCGCACCACCTAATGGACCTTCCAGCATGATGTCTAATGCATTAACGATACGACCAGGCTTACCGAAGTCGGTTTCCCATGGCTGTTCAAAGCCAGGAATGCGTAGGTTAGACGTCGTGAAACCAACCAGACCAGCTTTGGGCTTACCACCGATACCTGTCGCGCCTTCGTCACGAATCTCACCACCAGAACCAGTAGAGGCGCCTGGCCACGGAGAAATTGCGGTTGGGTGGTTGTGCGTTTCTACCTTCATCAAGATGTGTGCATCTTCGTGATGGTAGTTGTATTGACGTGTTTTTGGATCAGGGAAGAAACGACCGACTTTTGAGCCAGCCATGACCGCTGCGTTGTCTTTATAAGCGGAAAGTACGTGGTCAGGTGTCGTTTCAAAGGTATTCTTGATCATCTTAAACAGAGACTTAGGTTGGTCAACACCGTCGATCGTCCAATCTGCGTTAAAGATTTTGTGACGACAGTGCTCTGAGTTCGCCTGTGCAAACATCATCAATTCGATGTCGTTCGGGTTACGACCAAGCTTAGTAAAGCTTTCTACCAAGTAATCAATTTCATCTTCGGCTAGCGCCAAACCTAGGGAAACGTTTGCTTCTTCAAGCGCAAGACGACCGCCAGAAAGGATATCAACGTGTGCCACTGGAGCCGGCTCTGCAACCGTAAATAGTGCTGATGCTGCTTCTAGCTCAGTGAACACGACTTCCATCATACGGTCATGGATAAGCGCTTTTACATCAGCGACTTGAGCCTCAGAAAGAGAAGATGATGTTTCGACATAATACGCAGTACCGCGCTCTAGACGTTTTACGCTGTCTAGACCACAGTTAATGGCGATGTCAGTAGATTTAGAAGACCAAGGCGAAATCGTGCCCGGGCGAGGAGTAACAAGAAGTAAAAGACCTTGTGGCTCATGTTCTTCGATCGTTGGGCCGTAAGTCAGCAACTTTTCCAGTTTTTCTAAATCTTGGTCATTAAGATCAGACTTTAGATCCGCAAAGTGCATAAACTCAGCGTAAATGCCCGTTACAGGCAGATCTTGTTCACGACACAGTTCCAGTAGCTTATTAACACGAAACTCAGAAAGAGCTGGGGAGCCACGCAAAATTCTCATGTGCTTAGGTCTCTTATTGCAAGTGATTAAGGTGATATTGGAATAAATTCAGTGGGTTAAAAAACAAAACTTCGAACCTATGCCGATTTCACCTCTTCGTTGCGAGCGCATTATATAGCAATTGTTTTTGTGATGTAACACCAAAAGCAACCGTTTGCGTTTTTTTATGTCAAATTTGAATTACAGCAGAAATGTCGATAAATCAGACAATGTCGCACTCTATCTGTCTGATTCTCTTTGCCCCACCAGCGCGCTTTGATATAAAGGCACTAGAAATTTATCGAGACGTACCGAATTAATGCAAATAAGTCAGCTCAACCGATTCAAGCGCAGCGCCCTGCTTTTCGCTTCTGTGCTTTTACTTTCTGCCTGCCAGATTGAGTCGGAACCCAAAAATGAATTCGAGCAAATCCAAGAGCGTGGAGTCCTACGTGTTGGCACGCTAAATAATCAACTCTCCTACTATATTGGCCCTGATGGTCCAGCGGGCTTGGACTACGAACTGGCTCGCAAGTTTGCTGAGCAACTCGGTGTAAAACTGGAGATCAAACCCGCATTCCGCCAAGCTGAGCTTTTCCCTGCACTAAAAAAAGGCGATATCGATATCATCACGACAGGTCTCAACCAAACATCTCAAGCGGTACAACGATTCCGTCCTGGCCCGGCTTACTACTATGTCAGTCAACAAGTGGTGTATAAGAAAGGTCAGCTTCGCCCACGCCATATCCATCAGTTGATCGACTACCAATCGACCAAGGACAACAATTCCGAAGAAGACTCAACCACTGGTGTTGAAACCCTTAAGATTATTGAGCAATCTCAATACGTTCCGACACTTACCTCACTACAGAAAGCACACCCGGATCTGCAATTTGAGATCGTCGGTAATGCCGATACCCGAGACCTACTCAAACAGGTATCCACTGGCGAACTGCGCTTCACCGTCACAGACTCCGTCGAACTGTCCTTAGCGCAACGTTTGTACCCTGATTTGGCGCTCGCGTTTGAACTGACTGAAGACCAACCCGTGTCTTGGTTTACTCGTCGCTCTGAAGATGAAAGCTTGTACGCTATGTTGATCGAGTTTTTCGGCAACATTAAACAATCTGGTGAGCTAGCGACACTAGAAGAGAAGTACATTGGTCATATTGAAGCCTTCGATTACGTCGACACTCGTGCCTTTATTCGTGCTTTGGATAATACTCTGCCGAAATGGGCCCCGCTGTTTCAAAAATACGGTGAAGAGTTTGACTGGCGCTTGATTGCTGCATTGGCATACCAAGAGTCACACTGGAAGCCTAAAGCGAAGTCGCCAACTGGTGTGCGTGGCATGATGATGCTAACCCTACCAACAGCGAAAAGTGTCGGTGTGACCGATCGTCTCGACCCAGAGCAATCGGTACGTGGTGGTGTGGAATACCTGCGTCAGATTGTAAATCGTGTTCCAGATAGCATTAATGAACATGAGAAAATTTGGTTTGCGCTGGCATCTTATAACGTGGGTTACGGCCATATGATGGATGCGCGACGCCTAACCAAGACACAAGGCGGCGATCCCAATGCGTGGGCCGATGTGAAAGAGCGGCTGCCTTTACTTCGTCAAAAACGTTTCTACAGCCAAACTCGTTACGGTTACGCCCGGGGTGACGAAGCACGTAATTATGTCGAGAATATTCGTCGTTACTACCAGTCAATCATTGGCCATGTAAGCCAAAAACCTTCAATTGAAGAAGGCACTGACGACTTGCAAGTGATTCCACCTCTTAATCCTGATCTGTTAATGTCAAGTGCCGTGGATACCTTCGCGGGTCAAGTATCAGGAGCGGAGGAAACAAAAGCAGAGTCCGAAGAAAAGCTCAAATCCGTTCCAGAATAAACCTTTCAAAAATAGCGAGCATTTTGCTCGCTATTTTTTTGTTGAGTCCACGATAGAAACTTTCTAGAATTCGACCTTTCGAGCTCATTTCCCCTGTATAACTATTTAGCCATAGTACTAAATACCGGAATGAGAAGCTCAATTGGTCACCCTCTACCCGCTCTGACGTCACCCTCATCCATGTGCGTGCATCACAAGAATGTCATCTATTGGTCATGAATCGGGCGCTGCGTAATGTGAGTGTCGGAGAGTGTGTTCGTTGTCTGTAAGAGGTTCTGGTTATGAGAAAACGCAGAGTTCTGTCAAAACGTTTAAATAAGACCGTGGCGGCAAACCGCCGTAAGCGCAAGCTCACGTGTATGAAAAAGAAAATCAATGCGCGTACCCGGGTTTTCATTCACCTAGTGAATCTGTGATAACTTGAAGTAAACCTCTATCCGTTAGAGGTTTACTAGCATTCCTTTCTCTATTCATCGTTCAATTGTGGCCCATTCTCCAACGCATTTTGCATTTGTTTCTTTGCTTTGATTTCTTTTCGACGACGTTTAAAAAACGCTTGCAACTGAGTTCGGCACTCTTCTTCCAGTAACCCGCTTTCTACCGTCGCATAATGATAAGCCGCTTGGCTTTCAAACAGGTTCAGTACGGTTCCAGCTGCGCCCGCTTTGAGATCCGGTGCACCATACACCACACGCTTAACTCGACTGTGCAGCAACGCACCCGCACACATAGGGCACGGCTCTAACGTCACGTACAACGTGGTATCAAGTAAGCGATAATTTTGTAACGTCTCACCAGCTTTACGTAATGTCTGAATCTCAGCATGCGCAGTCGCATCATGGGCACAAATAGAACGATTCCAGCCCTCCGCAATGATCTCACCATCTTTAACTAAAACAGCGCCAACAGGTACCTCCCCCTCCGCTTCAGCTTGCTCAGCAAGCGCCATAGCCCGGCGCATAAACAATTCATCTTGAGAAGTAAAAGAAAGGTCAGACAAAGGAACTCCAGAGAAAATAACGATTCATCGAACAAAGATAGTATCACTAACTTCTGTGTTGCTACAGAAGAAGCCATCGTCATTTTCAGGGTGATAAAAGCAAAAAAAGCGCAGGCCCCTCGACCTGCGCTTTTCAATTTGTTGGATAGCAATTACATCGTGTAAGTGTAAGGTGCTTGAATACCTAGAGGAATGCCTAGCATCCAGTAAGCCACTAGGAAAATAGACCAACCAATCAGCATTGCAATCGAGAATGGCATCATTAGAGACGCTAGTGTACCGATACCTGTCGACTTCACGTAACGTTGACAGTAAACCACCACTAGAGGGAAGAATACCATCAGAGGTGAAATGATGTTCGATACAGAGTCACCGACACGGTATGCCGCTTGAGATAGCTCAGGAGAAATACCTACCGCCATTAGCATTGGCACTAGGATTGGACCAATTAGTGCCCACTTCGCTGATGCAGAACCAATTAGCAGGTTCACAGAAGCCGTTAGAAGAATCATACCGATGATAGTCGCTTCACCTGGTAAATTCATCGCTTTCAGACCTTCCGCACCGTATAGCGCTAGCATCGTACCGATGTTTGATTGCGCGAATGCAGATAGGAACTGTGCACAGAAGAACGACATAACAATGTACGCACCCATTGTAGACATGGTATCTGCCATCGCTTTGATGATGTCGTTGCTTGTCTTAAACGTACCAGAAACTTTACCGTATACGTAACCTGGAATGATGAATAGGATGAAGATCAACGGAACGATAGATCGCATTACAGGCGCAGAAAACGCAGTGATCTCACCTTCCGGTGAACGCAGTGCAGAGTTTTCTGGGATAAGCGCAACAACAAGTAGTGCGATACCTGCCATCATTGCCCAACCAGCGTAACGGAACGCTTTAGACTCAAGCTCAGTGAAAGTACCTAGATCTGGTGCTTTCTCTGCATCTTCGTCAACTGGCGTATTCGCTAGACGAGGTTCGATGATTTTCTCTGTTACGTACCAACCGATAGCAACGATGATTACTGAAGATAGACCTGTAAAGAAGATGTTTGCTAGTGGGTTGACTACGTACTCAGGATCAAGAATCTGTGCCGCTGTTTGTGTAAAACCTGCAAGTAGCGGATCGATACCTGAAGGGATGAAGTTTGCAGAGAACCCCCCTGATACACCTGCGAACGCTGCTGCGATACCCGCTAGAGGGTGACGACCTGCTGCGTGGAAGATAATACCACCTAGAGGAATAACCAGAACGTAGCCCGCATCCGCCGCCGTGTGCGATACGATTGCGACAAGAATTAGCATTGGAGTAAGAAGTTTTGCTGGTGTGAAGTTCAGCATCTTCTTAAGACCTGTGGTGATGAAGCCAGAAGAATCGGCAACACCAACACCGAGCATCGCTACAAGAACGATACCTAGTGGCGCAAAGCCAGTGAACGTCGTCACCATGTTAGCAAGGAAATTTGCTAGAGCTTCACCGGTTAGAAGGTTAGTGATAGTAAGAGCTTCGCCAGTTCGAGGGTTTAAAAGGTCGAAAGAAACATTCGACAAAAGTGCAGACGCAGCCCAAGTAATGATTAGTGCCCAGAAGAACAGAATCGCAGGATCAGGGATTTTGTTACCTGCTCGCTCGATAAAGTTCAGGAAACGGTCCATCCCGCTCGGCTTTGGTGACGGTGTTTTATTGACAGCTTGGTTACTCATGGTAACTCCATTATGAATGATGTTGGTGCCATGGCCTATTTGAATAATTATAACGGCCTATTTTCAACTGGGCATTTTATTCAATCATGACAAAGAAAGCACAAGGTTCTACGATTTTTTCCATATTTGGAGACATATTTTGCAAAAACGCCATATCAATTAAACATAAAAAAAACAGTAGCACACCATCAAAATTAACAGTTCGCAAACCCATTATTAACCAGCACATTTATCGATAAAAATCATCAATGCTTATGACAAAAATCATTTACTAACCAGTCATTCCCTCAGGTTAGTTTATAAATTCACTGTATCGAGAGATCATTGTTTTCAATTCAACCGATTGCGTCTCTCCCGTTCGGTCTTGCCAGCTTGATGTGATGGTAATGGTTTTTAACGAGCCTGAGACTGTCGCCGCAGGCACATCCCATTGCACAGTATAGTTACCAATAACAGAAGATCCTGTCGAGATGGAAGCAAAACTAGCGGTAGAAATCGTTGAGAGCGCAGCGGATGCCCCGCGGGTACGAAACCACTCAAGTTGATTTTCCGCTAAACGCAACGCCTCCATACTTTGGATGGCATAATCAGACTTGCGTTCCATGTAAATTTGCAATTTCGTTAACCCCAAAGCCCCAACGCCAAGCAGAAGAAAAGAAATCAATATTTCGATTAGGCTAAAGCCCTGCTGTTTGGAGATCATTCCAAGATCCCTTTTTCCATTGAACTTTCTTGTGATCATTTGGTACAGATGCCGAATCAAACTCTAGATTAACCGCCGCTCCAAAAACACTTAAGCCTCCTACGGTATCAAAAACATATCCGCCAACCGGTTTAAATGATCCTCCAGAAAAAAATGTTAGCTTTGCTTTTTCCGTAGCAGAAAGAATCCCTATGTGGGCAGTACCAGAAACTTCAGATGTCCATCTTGATGTCATATCACCGACCGATGAAGTGAAAAGGTGATAGACAGTCCCAGGAAAAGAGCCTGATCCGAAAACCGACAATAACCCATTTTCGACTACAAGAAGTTTTGGCCTTGCTGTTGCACTAACACCAAGACCACTCTCAAGATCACAATCACCTACAACCCAAACTGCATCGCTCGTTGCAAAAGCCGCAGTGATTTTATCAGCACAGGTTTGTGTTGCCCCCGAGTTGCTTGCCACACTACCGTCAATGACCACAAAACCATTTTTAACCTCCGTTAGCTGATCTCTAGGATAGCCAAAGAATGCTGCAAATGGATCGAGCTTAGAGTCATGAATAAAATCATGCTCAAACATCTTTTCATCACCAATATAATCTGCATCATCACCGGTGACTTTCACTTGATAGTCGTTTATACCACCAGAATCATCACAATTGGGATCTCCTAAAACACATAACCCTGCACGAGCAGTGTTGGTCATGTGAGTTGAACTGCACGTTTTTCCTAAAGGTTTCGTCGTAACAAAAGTTCCCTCCATCGCCACTGAGGTCATAAATTGAACAGATACACACGTATCAGGGGCGACAAATTCAGGGGTAAAAAGATAAGAACCCATTAATTTCAAATCAGAGCGTGCTTGAATAGCCCCGGTGGGCCTGCCAATAACTTCAATACTTTTTAACACCTTAGCTCGGTTATTTACGTTCGAAGATAACTCATAAAACTTAGGGTCTATCAATGACTGAGTTGCAATAACAGTACTTTGTGAACAGTTAGAGTAGTCTTGCAAATTAGGTGCTACTGATAAATCAGCTTTATTTATTGCATAAGCACACTCCAATCCCCCTTCCGCGCGCCAATGCTCTTGCCTAGCTTCAATCTGATTATTGGCTCTCTTGATTTGATAAAAGAGCGATTTATAACTGCCGAGTGACATCATCAGTGCAGCGACAAGCAATACACTGACAACCAATAATGCTGCAGCACCTTGTTGTGTTCTCATTACTGCCAGTTCCTTTGCTTCACCGTAAACGACTGCTCTGTATTTACACCTGTAGCCCCTACTAGCTCCGTTTCCAATGTAATCGTCACCAACGCACTTTCAGCCTGAGTATTTTTCAACGTTTCTTCAGCAAGATCAAACCGGTTAACGTGGATCGTTTTCTTATCAAAAAGCCTGTTACATGAGCCAGTACCAGACAACGCGATTACTTCACTAACATCCCATATCAACGCTTGCTTTCTTTCACAAACAAACAGTGATTCCGGCGTGATGCTCCTCTGCTCATAAACCACGCTCTTATAGAGCGGTGCAGCACCAGAAAAACCTACATGATAAGCGTAAGCGACCAGCCCTCTATCGCTGTCATTAATGGTGTAAATCGTATTGCTTGCACCCGAGATTTTGACTGAATTACCGCCCTTGCCATCAAATCCAGCTCGCTGAATATCACTTCTTAACATCTGTAACACGCTCATGGTATTTTGTAATAACATCAACTCCTTAGCTCTCTCCATCGCCATTTTCTGCCCACCGATATAAAGAGAACCAACGATGGCGAGAGACACAAGCCCCAGAGAAGATGCAATCATAAATTCAACAAGACTCGCGCCTTTCTGATTAAACATGTTCCTCCTCCTTAGGAGCACGTTGAATAACCGAAGAACTCGGTATTGTTGTTATCGCTACACACTCGGACACGAGCAGACAAAGTGTGAGTGATTAGCTTTAACGCTTTAGAAGATTCACCAACGGGGTAAAAGCGAATGTTGCCGGAAGACGGGCGGCCATGAACATCGTCAAAGCTGATTTGATCGGACGCATAGCTAGGATCGACGACAATATCGCTGTATGGCTCTCCCGAAAACGACAATAAAACCGTACCCGCCCCCTCAGCTCCGTTATCCGTGAGTTCAATTCGCCAATCACCGTTACTTGATGAACCTCCTGACATAATGACATGTGCCCAAAGCCTTTCACGGCGCAAAACCGCTTTCGATTTCCCTAGAATAACAAAACCATGCAACTCACTCGCTAAGCGCTGCATTTTGTTGGTTTCAAGAATATTTTGAAAAGAGGGTGCTGCCGCAGTCAACAAAACACTCACCACTGCAATGGTGATCAGAAGCTCTAACAACGTAAACCCGCGAAGCATTTCCCAAATTCCTATGTAAACGGCAAGAGGGCCGTAATTCATCTTGCGCTTATGCTATCACCTAAGAAAAATAGGCGAGTAAGTGAAAAGGAAACTACTCGTCATGATTCGAATATCTGGTTGCAACGGATACAACAGACAACTTAAAGGGATGACATTGATCGAATTACTGCTCGCTGTGGTGATTATTGGGATCATTGCAGCGGTCGCCTATCCGTCTTACACAAAGCACACACTGAAGTCACATCGGATTGTGGCCTTAAGTGATCTTAGCCGTATTCAACTGATGCTAGAGAGTTCTTATAACGGTGATTATGACTGGAGTGGGGTCATCTCTGGAGGGAGCTGCACGATTTGCGATTCCGATACAGACCGCTTCTCATTTTCTGTAACAAGCTCTGCAACAGCAGCTTACACAATTGCGGCTACGGCTAAATCTGATCGTGGACAAGATAGCGACAGCTGCTTTACTGGCCAAGACAAAAAAATAACGATCACTTCAACCAATATTGAATCGCCAAGCGATTGTTGGAACTAAAATGTCGTTGCTTAAATAGATAAACCAATAAACATAAAAAAGCCCACATAACTGCGGGCTTCTTATTAAATTCAACTTAGTCAGCAATTAGCTAGTTAGGTCATCAAAGAACTTCTTTACGCCATTGAAAAAGCCTTCTGACTTCGGCTTATGCTTAGTTGCCGCATCACCACCACAAGACTCTTCAAATTCACGTAGCAGTTCTTTTTGACGAGAACTTAGGTTCACTGGCGTTTCTACCACTAGCTTGACGATCAAATCGCCTACACCGCCACTGCGGACACCTTTCACGCCTTTACCGCGCATACGGAACATACGACCTGTTTGCGTTTCTGTTGGCACTTTCAGGTTCACACGGCCATCTAGTGTCGGAACTTCTACTTCACCACCTAATGCCGCCATTGCAAAGCTCACAGGAACTTCACAGTACAGGTTATTGCCGTCACGCTCAAAGATATGGTGCTCTTTCACGTGAACTTGTACATACAAATCACCGGCTGGTGCGCCCATTTCCCCAGCTTCGCCTTCGCCAGACAGACGAATACGGTCACCCGTATCCACACCCGCAGGGATCTTAACGTTAAGTGTTTTGGTTTTATGCTTGCGGCCTTGACCATGACATTCATTACATGGGTCTTTGATGATCTTTCCTTTACCATGACAGGTAGGACAGGTCTGCTGTACAGCAAAGAAACCTTGGCGCATCTGTACTTGACCGTGGCCATGACAGGTACCACACGTCTCAGCGGTTGAGCCCTTCTTCGCGCCGCTACCATCACAAGTATCACAATGAACCAACGTTGGTACTTCGATCTCTTTAGATACCCCACGAACGGCTTCTTCTAAAGACAGTTCCATGTTGTAACGTAGGTCCGCACCACGCTGAGCTCGCTGCTGACCACCGCCACGACGGCCACCACCAAAAATATCACCAAATACATCGCCGAAGATATCGCCGAAGTCAGCGCTGCCGCCACCAAAGCCGCCACCAAAGCCGCCACCGCCGAAGCCGCCACCACCCTGTTCAAAAGCCGCATGACCATATTGATCATAAGCCGCTTTCTTTTGCGGGCTGGTCAGAACTTCGTACGCTTCTTTTACTTCTTTAAACTTATCCGCAGCAGAATCATCACCCTGATTACGGTCTGGGTGGTATTTCATCGCTAGACGCTTGTACGCCTTTTTGATATCGCGCTCAGAGGCATCACGGCTTACGCCTAATACTTCGTAAAAATCACGTTTTGACATGTTCTTCGTCACCAATTAATTACTGCAAACGGCATCGATTCACCGCTTGGTGTTTGTATCATTCTAGGTAAGTGCACTTATCGCAAAATACTTAACTAGAAAGACAGTATTGACAAACAGACGGGCGTAAGAGTTACCCCAAACGCCCGCATATACAAGTCTTATCGACACTAGGCGACCTAGACAGCCTAGTTAACAAGGTTTATTTCTTGTCGTCTTTAACTTCT
>NZ_LIXE01000020.1:0-42158 GCF_003584965.1 Vibrio sp. PID23_8
GTAACAACCAAGTTTGACCTTTTGTTTTCACATCAATTGGAACTGGATTTGCTGGCATAGTTATCTCCTTAAAAATCTAGACGACAACTATGCTGACACAGGGGGGAAATGACTGATCGGAATGCTCCGAAATATGCAATAATTAGACATTGATACCCTCCCAACTCTGCTGGGGAGACTAGATTGGTTTGCCATACCCCTGATAATTCGTCAAAGCTAAATTAGCACAGCTAAATTAGCAAAGCCACTGACAAGGTTTTGCCCCTTTCTGTGGTAGCGTCGAACCCAATACACATTCTGCCAATGTGCGTTTGCCTTACTAAAATTTATCCGACGAAGTCTGAATGTTAGACTTTCTAAAATTATGTGCCATTTTGCAGTCTAATCTTCCATACTTCTAGCTAACGTGCTGATTATCAATTGAACTACGATAAGAAACACCGCATTATAGAACGATAAAAGACGGCTAAAAGCCGTATAGAAAGCGTTAGCTGGTAAGTGGAATATTCATCAGAAAAAGGATTGTCTATGTTTAAAGAACCGATAAAGTCATCATTTGCAACGGTACAAATAGGTGTGGCAAAGGCGGACGGTAAGCTGTCGTTGACGGATACAGAGGTTGTTTTTGTCCCATTTAACGAGCAGCTTGGCCTCGGTCCCTACCATATCAAGCGTGATGAAATAAAGTCAGTGATTCAAGATGTGGGTAAGGGTGGTGGAATCATTCCGATCACAACTGATGCAATTCGAATCACTTTATCAAATGATTCAACGTTTGTTTTTATCACGGCTAATCCGAAACAGTGGGTCGAAATTTTCAGTGAAATTACCAGCTAACAAACGACTAAGGTTTCAAGATACTTTTTCTTATCTGAAATGATGCTACTAAGTCATTTGAGCAAAGAAGCTTTTGTCCAAAAGTGAGTTTAAAATGCCGTCTTGCAGTTGCCGTCTTGCAGTTGTCTTGTGGCAATAAGAATAGGCTATGTGTGAAAGTGTAAGCAACAACCATCACCTATAGTGAAAATACAGCCAGCTACCACAATAAGTCAATATAAGTGGTTGGAGATTTTTTGTCGTCCCTGATACCTGTTCGAAACCTCGATACTCCTTATCGAGGTTCTAGGCTATCGGAAAGTTATTAATTATTTTGAGCTTTTTGAACTATATGCTTGGCGAGGTGTTTTGGGTGATTGTGGAAACGCTAGTTCTAGTTCGCCATCCTCTACCATCGTTTTCAAATAGTTTTGTCTGATGTTTTGGTTTGTTCTACCGAGTAAGGTAGCTAACTGAGCGATTTCTATAAAGTGGTCACGACATATATTGGTAATAATTGCTTTCATCTTCTCTTTTGATGTTCTAGGACTTTCTTTTATCGGAGCTGCTATTTTTTTTAATTGGTTGTGAAAGTCTGGTTGTAATAGTTCTAAATTATCAATAATAGGTTTAGATAGATGAGCAGACAGTAAACGACCGTACTGATCTCTGGGTACAGCACTCTTGCTATGCGTTATGTTGTTGTCGTTATGCGTTATGTTGTTGTCGTTATGCGTTATGTTGTTGTCGTTATGCGTTATGTTTGAATCTGTATGACTCAAGAGTTGCTCTGGCAGTGTAGAAGCAACAAAAACGTTATCTGGTGTAGGAATATTATTTACACCGGGTAAGGTGTAATATTTGTGTTTTCCTTCACCTGCGGCAATTAAAAAGTTTTTGCTTACAAGTCTAGGTAAGAGGAGCGTTACTTCGCGGGTGTGCTTTTCTGTAAGTTCACAAGCACGCTCATGATTAATCCACCCTTCTATAGCGGCACTAACCACTATTTTTGTCTCCAGTTCATCTAAATTGTAAAACTCGTCACCAAAAATAGAGTGTAGCCGTTCCATCGTTTCTTGTGGGATAAGACCAGCTGTACTGAGCTCTAATATGGTTTGATCTGGGGACTGTCTTTCAGTGAACTTGGGTTTTCTCCACTTAGCGTCATTCCAGCCACTATAGATTTTAGGTATTCCAGAGCCAGCTCGTTCACTTAAGCCAATTAATAGGAACATTTTCTGTAATGTCTGGTTACGGCAATCACTGAGACCACCAGCAATAACATCTTCTAGTGGTACTCGCATTAGTCCGGGATTACGAAAGCCAAACAGGTCAGGGCGTTTAACAACAAGAATCGGTAAACGGTCAGAGAAGTCTGCATGTACAAGACTATTAATCAAAGCCTCACGCAGGGCGATATGAACAGGGGTGTTGTTTTTTCTTTGTCCACCTTCGAGCTTAAAAGGAACCTTTAAATCCGCAGTTAACTTCTGATAAACCTTACGGTAGAAATCGAATAAATTTCCAGACCAAGTACCATCGTAGTGGATGCGGTCTACCCATCGAAGCTCTGTTTTTGCTTCAGGTCTTTCTTGGTAATCAACAAAGTAATTTGGACGTGCTGAGGTGATGGCGTCCCATGTGCCAAACATCAATACTCCAGCTAGGGTAATCCCTTGCTTACCCGTCTCTTTATCTTTGCGCCACCCGCCTATTTGCTTAAAGAAGCCAAATAGGTCAGAAGCTAGAAAAGGGTGGTCGGGGTTGTGGGATGCTAAAAGGTTTCGATAAGCATTAAGGGTAGTAAAATCGATATCCTCATCAAAAGTATAATGCTCAGATAGCACTTCATTGTCGCGAGAGTCATGAAGTTGCTCAGCGAGCATTCGCTTAACGGTTTCTTCATCACAAACTCTGTCACCTTCGTGAAGTCGAATATAGGCTTTGCCACCTAAAGGGTTCTTACCTAGATAAACAGGTTTTTGCTTACGGGTTGCTGGTGGAATATGAATAGCGAGAACTTCTTTACCTTCCATCGTGACAGTTTGAACGTCTTGCTCTGATAATAGGTTTACACTGACTTTGTCACGATCACTTAGTTGGTTAAACAGGTCGGTGCGTACTTTTTCAATATCAGTAACACCAACAGGCGTAAATTGGCGGTCTTGTTCTTTCACTCCAAGTATTACCCAACCACCACGACCATTCGCCATTGCAGAGTAGGTAGACCAGAAATCCTTCGGCAATTGACCTTTACCATTTTTACCCGCAGCAAGTTTAAATTCAATCTCCGAGGATTCAGCTAGTGTCTGTAGATCGATAATATCTTGAATGGTAAAGATCATTTTATTCCTTAAATCACGTTGGAGCTTATAGGGTTCTCTAATCTTTGATTGTATCTGAGATTGCTCAGTCAACAACAGTTAAAGGTAACATTGCCATTAATTGAGAGGTGGCCCCCAATTTTCGGACATGACTTTAAGTGATTGATCTGTTTGTATAGTACCTAAAAATACTGGAACAGATTATGACTAGAAAACGTAGAAACCACTCTCCCGAATTTAAAGCTAAGGTTGCCCTTGATGCTGCTAGAGGTGATAAAACTGTCGCTGAGTTAGCTCAGAAATACAACCTTCACGCTAACCAAATCTCTACATGGAAAAAAGAACTGCTCGAAAATGCAGCCATGATTTTTGCCTCTGAAAGCCAGTCAGGCAAAGACAGCTCTGAAGAAGTGGACAAACTGCACGCCAAGATTGATCAATTGACCATGGAAAATGATTTTTTGGCCAAAGTGCTCGGTCGTTAGACCGAGCCCAGCGAAAGAGCTCGCTGGTTAAATCCACCCAATTGCCAATAAAGCGCCAGTGTGAGCTTCTCAGTATTGCTCGTTCTACTGCTTACTATCAACCCATAGGACTCTCTGCTGAAGAGATTGAACTACGCCGCATGATTGACGAAATTCACCTTCAGTATCCGTTCATGGGGAGCAGACGCATTCGAAATGAGTTGGCTAAAAAAGGCCATAACGTTAATCGTAAACGTGTCGTTCGGCTCATGCGAGACATGGGTATTGGGGCTATTTACCCCAAGCCTCGAACAACTCTGGCGAACAAAGCACACAAGGTTTATCCCTACCTTTTGCGTGATATCGAAGTCACTTACCCGAACCAAGCTTGGGCGATTGACATAACGTATATCCCGATGGCTAAGGGATTCCTGTATTTAGTCGCCATTATCGACTGGTATAGCCGAAAGGTGCTGTCTTGGCGGCTATCCAACACGATGGACACGAGCTTTTGTATTGAAGCCCTTGAAGACGCGCTTAAACATTATGGGCCGCCAGATATCTTCAACTCAGATCAAGG
The DNA here is from genome assembly GCF_003584965.1 of Vibrio sp. PID23_8. NCBI lineage: Bacteria > Pseudomonadati > Pseudomonadota > Gammaproteobacteria > Vibrionales > Vibrionaceae > Vibrio > Vibrio sp. PID23_8. Next base: position 4,185 of record NZ_LIXE01000020.1, read on the forward strand.
CAGTCAGTTTACCAGCACCTAATTCACACAGAAGCTAATCGACCATGGAGTCAGGATAAGTATGGATGGGAAAGGACGCTGGGTCGACAATGTTTTCATCGAGCGATTATGGAGAAGCCTGAAATATGAGGAGGTTTACTTAAAAGCTTACACCACGCCCCGAGAAGCAGAGCTTGAAATCGGCCACTACATGGTGTTTTATAATGAGGAGCGTAACCATCAGGGACTCAATGACCTCACCCCTGATGAAGCCTACTTTGGTAGGCAGAGATATGCTGCATGAGCTGGATCAACCACTTAAGAAGTTAGCTTATGTGTCCAACCATTGGGGTCCACTTCTTTGTGGCGAAGCATCCACGTATCAGCAGTATAGTTTGTACAGTTAAAAAGTATCGAGATGCTACAAAGCACATCATTATTTTCAGTGCTCGATCTTGGCTTATAAGGCAAAGTTGTGGCATCTCTGATCCTTTATACTTGAGAATTACCTCTTGTAGCCACGCAATTAGCATCATATCAGCGGCTTGAGATACTTGTGGAACCTCTATACCTAATACCATGCTCTTTTTAATCCGAATTATCAGTACCTTTACTCCGATATTCTTTTTAATCTTTTCTCCAATTTTCGCATCTCTCTTCCAACAAAGTCTTTCTTATGCAGCCACTGATCTGCATATGTCGTCTGAGCTTTACTTTGATGTCTGTAATATTGTGGCGAGCTAATCAGAGGGTAGTAAACATGAAATCCTATGTGCGATGAATTTGTATCTTGATAGTAATGGTCTAAAGCCCCTTGAATGGTAATAAACATTTGAGTTCCGTGGATCTGTAGAATGGCATACTTCATCACTTCCAGAGCAACCTGGTGTTTCGCCACTAGCTGGTTTATTGCAGAGGAGTCTTGCTGGTGGCGTATTAGCTTATGACAGCAAAGTGTTGCTTCATCAAATAAAGGGTTATCGAGCCACTGCATTTTAAAAGGAGTCCAAAACCAATCCGGAACGCTTTGTCTGGCATTTAAACTCGAAGCTTTCTTTCCTTTAGCTGTTTTTGCTCCGGTAGATTTACCTCCATGCAGTTTGCAGCGCCCATTGTGCTTGTTTCCTTTCCGTTTACATGTGCCACCAGAGCGAGTTTTTGCTCCGCATAGTGGCAGTGTGTCTAAATTAAATCGTTTTGTTGTCATGTTGCTTCTTATTAATCATGTATGAGTGGTTAATGGATCAATGGATCACTATTTCCGGTAAATTGCGCAATTATGTAGCAGAAAGGTTAATAAACGGCTGATTTTGCGCAGTTTGAACCGAAAACATCCCAACCTTTTCTTCGCTTCATGGGCTTCATTTCAACAAATTTATCAATGAGCACGGATATACTCTCTTCATGACTTACAAGAGAATATGAGATGGGGGCCCATGTAACCTATTGTATTTATGAGATCTTGTTTTTAAAGGGTGAGTGGTTTGCTCAATAAGTGTACAAAAATACTTCCGGTTCGTGTGCAAAAGTGATCACTTTTCTATGTGAAATGCGCAGTTTTCCGAGCTATGGAGCCCTCGCAACCGAAGGAAAGAGCCATTTCTTTATCGGTTCATGGGGTTTGTTTATCAAAACTGCGCAGCTTTGGTGATCACAAATCTCGGTTGTGCGCGGTAAAGTTGGTTTGGTTAAAACCATTGTCGGCTCTGAGGCGCGACAAGTAAGTTCCAGCTCTGCGGTTAACCATTCTTCACCTAAATCCGCAAGGCTAGTCACGCAGTGCTCAGGGTTCCACGTTGAAGCTTTCGATGGTTTATGTTGACTAGAACCAAAATATCGAACGCCTTTAACAGTGTTTTTTCCGGCATTTTTCGCAAGATAGCTGAGTCGAAAAATGATGCGTTGGCGCTGCATCATATCTCGTGTATCTAGGTTGTAGTATGGATGAGGAATTTTAGGAACATTACCATTGGTTAACTTTGACCAAATAGTCTTTATCCATCCTAGTATTTTCGATGGATTGTTAAAAAGATGGCCGTCTAAGATCAGTGCGCAATGGTAGTGTTGTGCTTTGCTTGATAGTTGTTCTCTTGCCCAAATCAGTGCTTTACGCTTTTTAGCCGAGATGTAGTTTCTTGACCTTGAGCTAATGCTTTGGTCTATGTATTCAAAGAGTCTATCTCGTAGGTCACTGATATGGGTGTTTAACTCACTGTACTTTGGTAAGTGCAAATCAAATCGAAGAACAAATAACTTATTGGTTTGTTCTGACAGAGCGTGAAGAGTAGTGAAAATCTTATCAAGGTAAGCATTGTTTAGACCACCAGCACAATCATAAACATTCCAGAGAGTATTGAGATAACAATACTGCTGGGTGCTTTTATGTCTGAGTGCGGAGGTCATAGTATTAGTTATTACCTGTAAGTTTGGTGGTGTGATTTATGGCGAATACCGTTACTTCACCGTTGTTTGTTGTCGGCTTTGGCTTCCGGTAATTAACTTGAATTAAGTCATTACTAATAAAAAAGCGGCATTTTGCCGCTAGTGATTAGGTAAGATTGGTTTGTTTAAGCCAATCTTCATAGTCATCCCTTCTCCAGCCGAGAATGCGGTTCTTTTGAATGTGAGGGGCAGGGAAGCGTCCTTGCTTTACCCATGCCATTAACGTTCGTTTCTTTTTCGAAACTAGTAATTCCATTTCAGTTACAGGAATTAAGTCTGTTGGCGGTCTCTTACTGAATAAAAAGCGTAAAGGGTCTTTTGCTGGAGTTATCGGTTTTACAACACGATTTGAGCATGAAGAGCAGACTAAGCCTTTTGGTGACGAACTGTTTTTCATTGTCGGCTTTCTATCCATGCTACGAGCTCTGATAATTTCCATGCAATTGATCTTTGTGACAGGCGTACTGGAGCTGGAAACTTGCCTTGTTTAGATAGCTTGTAACACTGTGATCTTGAGATTTGTGTAAGGTGCGCGCGTTCGCGTTCTTTAACTAATCGATCTTGAAATGGTTGTTGATTCATAGTTCCTCTTGGTTTTGTTGGTTTCCTGAGGTGAGGAACTATATTTAGGGTGGTTTAGATAAGCTATGAGAGATAAGAAATGTTATTTCTCATGTTTAATTAGTGAGCGCATCGAGTAGGGTGGATGACATTAAGCTTTTGTCTTTTTTGATGTTTATGCTGACTTGTTGAAACCAGTTTTTGTCGAATAGTTTTTTTGAATAAAAATCACGCCGCCATGTGCTAACAGTTGTAGTATCGATATGCTCATCATGGTCACAGCTGATGGTGTTTAAAGCAGAGGCAATATCACCAAGGGATATGACCTCGTTAATAGATGCTAAATCACTAAGTTGATGTTTCTGGATAGCCCAAATTAGAATGTCGAGATAATCGATAGCACGGTACTTCTTGATGCTGCGAATAGCACCTATCATTTGGGTTCTTTGAGCTTCAAGTGTCGGCTCAGATATTGCTAATTGAGCCCTTATCTTTGGTAGGTTGTAAGTAAGATCCTGAATGATTTGGGCATCGGTTAGAGTTGATAATGGTAAATAAACAACCGCCCCCATTTCACCATTGAGCGTTTCAATGACAAACTCATCTTGTCGATGCCTATGAGCCAAGTTCGCCTCCATTTCAAGAAGCTCCCTCAATCCTGCCTTGTATTGAAGTTGGCAATGCTCACCGATAACAACGCTTTGGCTGAATTTTGGCAAATCTATCAAGTCTCTTTCATTCAGCTGTTTCCATTGGATTCGATTAGAAATTCGTCCCGAGTTGTTTAATGCGTGCTCAATAAATTCAAGGCGTATTTCAAGCTGCTCAAGTAATGTTGCAACAGTCCATTGTTGTTTGTGTTCTGATGAGTAAATGGTTGAGTAATCTTTGTTACTTACCCATTCGATTAGCTCTAGATTTTGTTTTTTATTTTTTGTCATTTCAGTGCCTTATCGATTGTTTTTAGTGCTGTTATTGATGTGGCAGGTGCTTACAAGTATGCGCCAATCAAATCGGAGAGTTGGTTCAACGCTTCTCTGCGCTCATCCAAATAACTATGGCGGTCATAAATACCCACCAGCCCTTGTACTTTGTGGTTTAAGCAACGTTCTGCGATGTGTTCTGGTGTTCCTAATTCTGCCAACAGGCTCCGGCATGTTCTGCGCAGGTCATGAACGGTAAAAGGTTCTATTTCGCTCAACATATTAGGGTAAGGCTTTTTGTTGCTATCGACTTTCATGCCAAACATTTTTGCTAACGCATGGTTTAGAGTGTCGTCCGAAATATAGGGTCTGCGCTTACTCTGTCTACGTGATGGGAATAAGTAGTCTGACCCCGCAGCACGAACTTTTAGCTCTTCAAGCCAGCTTATGACTAGTGGTGATAAGGGAATATCAACAGGCTCAGTTGATTGAGTCGATTTACGCTTGTTGGGGATGCAACTCCAAATGGCTCCTTCAAAGTCGAAGTGCTCCCATTTAGCTGAAATTAGCTCGCCTTTACGGCATCCAAGGCATAGTAATAAGCAGCAAGCCAAGTAGTTATCTCTGGTGAAAATATGGTGCTGTTCCCTGAAAGTTTTAAAAGCATACTCGATATCACTTAGTGACAGAGCTCGTGTTCGGCTACGTTCAGAGCCACCAGCATCTTTCGGTGTAAAAGCTTGAGCTGGGTTATAAGAGGTCAGGTTGAGCTTGATGGCATGGTTAAACATCTGTTTTGCGTAAAGTAGGGTCTTATTTGCAATGCTTAACCGATCAGAAGCAACAATATCATCAACGATTCTTCTTATATGTTGGGGGGTGACGTCTTTGATGGTCATCACTCCAATATGGCGTTTCATTTCCTTGTGATAGTAGCGAGCTGGAATTTGGGGGTTCTTGAAATGCTTTACTAGATAAGACTGATGCCAGTCTTCAAAAAGCTGATCGACGGTGCGAATTTCTGCTAACTCTGCTTTCTTACGTTCGGATTTTGGGTCGATACCTAGCTTGGCATTCTCTACGATCTCCAATGCTGCTCGTTTAGCATCTCGAATAGTCATTCTAGGGTAGGCTTTTGGCAAAGCTATCTGGGAGCGCTTACCTGCGATTGTGTACCTCACCACCCATGAAGGCGTTTTGCTCGCAATACGGAAATACAGCCCACCGCCCAATGCTTCTCTTACATCATTTCCAGCTCGGATTAGTGCGTCTAACTGTTTATTGTTCATATTCGAAATGGTCTTCTGCCTGTATCAATGGTTTTTGTCACCAATTTTCTCGCATTTGGTGACAAGGTGATTTTTGTCACCGATTTTGTCACCACTTGGAATGATACTATAGGAAACAAGGAAGAACATTAAAAAAACAATAAAGCCCCATTAAACGGGGCTTTATAGTCATCTCAAAATCTAGTGGAAACTATAGAAAACCTTATTCTATGTTCTGGATCTGTTCACGCATCTGTTCGATCAGAACCTTGAGTTCCACGCCAGAAGCCGTGATGTCGGTGCTGATTGATTTCGACGCCAGTGTGTTGGATTCTCGGTTGAACTCTTGCATCATGAAATCGAGACGGCGGCCTACTGAGCCTCCGTTCTTCAGAATGTTGGTGGTTTCTTTCACGTGAGAATCCAAGCGGTCGAGCTCTTCTGCTACGTCCGATTTCTGGGCTAACAGAATCAGTTCTTGTTCTACGCGAGATGGGTCCAGTTCAACTTTTGCATCTTCAAACTTAGAGAACAGGCGCTCACGCTGCCATTCTAGGATTTCAGGCATGCGAGCACGCACTTTCACGACTTCTGCCGTGATCGCTTCTAGACGTTGTTCGATCAACGCTTTCATGTTGTCGCCTTCACGACCACGCGCTTCAATGAACTCGTTGATGGCTTCATCAAACGCGCCTAAGAGGGCTTTGTTGACCGTATCCATGTCTTGCTCAGGGGTTTCCATCACGCCTGGCCATTGCATAACTTGGAATGGGTTAATGCGGCTGAGTTCACCAGTCATGTGCATGACTTGCTCAGCGGCTTTGATCACTTGCTTGGCTAACGTCTCGTTGATGCTGAGTTCTGCTTTTGCCGCTGGGTTGGCTTCAAAGCGCAGGCTGCACTCTACTTTACCGCGAGCGAGACGTTTACGGAAACGCTCGCGCAAAACGGGCTCTAGAGCGCGGAATTGCTCTGGCATACGAAAGTAGGTTTCTAGGTAACGCTGGTTAACACTGCGGATTTCCCACACTGCTGAGCCCCAATCGCCTTTTACTTCTTTGCGTGCATACGCTGTCATACTGTAAATCATCGAATTTTCCTGTCTTTAATTTTGCTGAAAATTACTCCGCAATAGTAGCACAGCAAGATGAGGGAGGCTTCGTCAATCTGTAACCCAATAGCTTTATTTAAACGATTCCGCTATAATCTACGCCCAATCAAATCGTCTTCTTCCCATTGTTAAAGGTAGATGCCCATGCGTCCAAACGATCGCAAGGCGGACCAAGTTCGCCCAATCAAAATTACTCGTAACTACACTGCTTACGCTGAAGGTTCAGTGTTGGTTGAGTTCGGCAACACAAAAGTTTTGTGTAATGCGACCGTAGAAGAATCTGTGCCTCGCTGGCTAAAAGGCCAAGGTAAAGGCTGGGTAACGGCAGAATACGGCATGCTACCGCGTGCGACTCACTCACGCACTCGTCGTGAAGCGGCGAACGGTAAGCAAGGTGGTCGTACGATGGAAATCCAACGCCTTATCGCGCGCAGCCTACGTGCTGTTGTGGATCTAAAGGCAATGGGTGAGTTTATGATCACGGTTGACTGTGACGTAATCCAAGCCGATGGTGGTACACGCACGGCATCTATTAGTGGCGCAAGCGTTGCACTGGCCGATGCATTTCAGCACCTAATTGATAGCGGCAAGCTAAAAGCAAACCCAATGAAAGGCCATGTTGCAGCGGTTTCGGTTGGTTTGCTCGGTGACGAAGTGCTATGTGATCTTGAATACGTAGAAGATTCAGCTGCAGACACCGACATGAACGTGGTTATGACGGAAGAAGGCAAGATGATTGAAGTTCAAGGCACCGCAGAAGGTGAACCGTTCAGTCAAGAACAGCTGATGGCCTTGCTCGAGTCGGCGAAAATCGGCATCAGCGAAATCGTCGCAGCGCAGAAGGCGGCGTTAGCCCATTAATTTTTAGATAGCTTCCCCACAAAGGAAGCTATTTTTTTACATATTGCTAGGTCCTCGGACCTAGGATTTAGAAAAAGATAATACCCACACGGAAAATTGAGAGAAAATAATGAAAGCATACCAGCGTGAATTTATTGAGTTTGCACTTGAGAAACAAGTTCTTAAGTTTGGTGAGTTTACTTTGAAATCAGGCCGTAAGAGCCCGTACTTCTTTAACGCTGGTCTTTTCAATACAGGCCGAGACCTTGCTCGCCTTGGCCGTTTTTACGCAGCTGCATTAGCAGACTCTGGCATCGAGTTTGATGTGCTATTTGGCCCTGCGTACAAAGGCATTCCAATTGCGACAACCACAGCAGTAGCACTGGCAGACCACCACGACATCGACACGCCTTACTGCTTCAACCGTAAAGAAGCAAAAGATCACGGTGAAGGTGGTAACCTTGTAGGATCTGCGCTAGAGGGGCGTATCATGCTGGTGGATGACGTAATCACGGCGGGCACAGCGATTCGTGAGTCGATGGAAATCATCCAAGCAAATGGTGCAGACCTTGCTGGTGTGTTGGTTGCTATCGACCGTCAAGAGAAAGGCAAAGGTGCGCTATCAGCGATTCAAGAAGTGGAGCGCGACTTTGGTTGTGCGGTGATTTCTATCGTAAGTCTCTCTGATTTGATCACGTACCTAGAAGAGAAAGGTGACGCAACAGAGCACCTTGATGCGGTGAAAGCATACCGCGCGGAATACGGGATTTAAGGAAAAGGTAGGTCCTAGGTTCAAAAGATGGGTCTAGGATCTAGGACCTAAAATATTGGATTACGGATTACGCACAATCGCTGTCTTTGAGTGATAAGGAAAATACTTGTCATTCTGAACCGTGAGGGACGAACGTGATTCAGGATCTACTAGTCGAACGCTCAATGGTTGACGTGGGCGTTTTGACCACGCGCTGGTTGATATTAGATTCCTAGTCTCGCTTGGGCTCGCTGGAATGACGGCTTTGATTTAGGTGAAGCCTTCAGTATTCCGTACGCGAAGCGCTCCGTATTCGGTATTCAAATGGCTTTCTCAAGAAGCAATGAAATGCACAAATTTCTAGTGCGCTTCACCTAGGATCCTAGGCCTACAACCTAGGACCTATGCTGCTCATTTATATCGAATCCCTTTTGGTGCACTTTCATCGGCCATGGTCTTATAACGCTTGTGTAGCCACATCCATTGTGCCGGCGCGCGCAGTATCACCTCTTCCACGTACTTGTTCATGTAAGCAGCGGCTGCCACTTCGTCTTTTTTCGGGTAATTTGCGTCAATGCATTTATCAGCAATGATCTCGTACTTTCCGTCATCATTGCGAAAGCCCGATCCAGGGATGATGGCGCACTTAGACGTGTAAGCCAGAATGCTGGTTCCGGTCGTGGTGCACGCATCTTCTACCGCGAAGAAAGGCACGAAGACCGATTTGTTACGTCCATAGTCGTGGTCTGGTAGGTAAAACAAGCGCTCACCACTGCGAAGGACGCGAATCATCTGCTTCACATCTTTACGATCAATCAGCTTATTGCCATCGTGGGTGCGGCCCCAGTATTGAATAAAGTTGTAGGCTGGGTTGTTGTGTGGACGATATGCGCCATAGCCAGCGACACCAAGCACCGCAAAAGCACGTGCAGTGATTTCTAAATTCAGAGCGTGCACGCAGCAAAGCAGTACCCCTTTGCCTTCCGCCGCTTTTTCACGCACCGCCATAAGGTCTTTCTCGACCAACAACGTTTTGAAGCGCCATGTTGGCCAGAACCATGTGATGCCGGTTTCAATGAGTGCCATACCGGTGTTTTTGAAGTTTTCTTCAACGATATGCTGAATCTCTTCTGCGGTTTTGTCAGGGAAAGCCAATTCAAGGTTACGTGTGGCGATATGAACTCGCTTTTTGCCGTAACGCATACCCAAATGGCCGAACGTACGGCCGAGTGGTAATAGCAAGCGATAAGGGAGGAGGTTGACCACGATGGCCAAAAGGCCAAACCCGAGCCAAACACCCCAGTTACGAGGGTGGAGAAGGGAAAGAGAAAACTCGGGTTGCGTGTATTTTTCTTTACTCATAATCTCTACTTTATTTGTGCACTGAGAAGTGCCCAGTACTCGTCAAAGTTCGCAGTTGGCTGATACTTAAAGTCACTGCGGACAAAGCGGTTTAGGCTACCTTCAACTTGTCCAAGAATTTGAGCGGCTAAGATACGTTCTTCAACTGGGAAAGATTTGCCTTCTCGGATCTTACGTTCACGCAAGATCTGGCGCAATTGAGTTTCAATGCGTTCAAACAGTTGGTTGATACGCTCACGTAGGCGCTCGTTTTCAAACATTAAAGCATGACCAGACAGGATGCGTGTCAGGCCAGGGTTACGCTCTGAGAATGCCAAAATCAGATGGATCACCATACGGATGCGCTCAAGGGTATCTTTTTCATCATCCAGAATGCGGTTGATGCGTGTCATGAGCGCTTCTTCAATAAATTCGATTAAGCCTTCAAACATGCGTGCTTTGCTTGGGAAATGACGATAAAGCGCGGCTTCCGATACGCCGACCTGCTTTGCCAGTTTTGCCGTAGTAATGCGTGAAGCGCCTTCCGTTGATTCAAGCATTTGTGCTAATGCTTGCAAGATCTCTTCACGACGATTGGATTTTCTACTGCCGGCCATTAATTACTTCCTTACAAAATACAAAGTTGGGCGGGGGGGGGAATTATAAGATGCTATTTGGCATCAAACTAGACTACGGAGGGTGGAATGGGAGCTTTAACACCCTCAGTTGTCATGTTTATCGCAATTTTTGGTCAAATTTTGATAAAAATGGAACGGCGATTACTTCTGTGCGAGCATGAGGGTGTGCATTTTTTCTAGGATCTTGAAGCTTAATGCTTCTTTTGATTCAAGAGTGAGTGCAAGTTCACCTTGTGGCCAAAACAGCGTAATCGCGTTGTCATTACTGTTGAAACCTTGACCGGTAACTGAGACATCATTAGCACAAATCATGTCGAGGTTCTTTTTCAAAAGCTTACCGCGAGCATAGGTTTCGACGTCATTGGTCTCAGCAGCAAAGCCTACCGTAAACGGGCGCTGCTTTGGCATTGCCGCTACCGCCGCCACAATGTCAGGGTTTTTCACCATGGTGATGGTCATTTGATCACTGTCATCGGTTTTCTTCAGCTTTTGAGTGGCCACTTCTTCTGGACGATAGTCTGCAACCGCCGCACAGCTGATGAAAGCATCGTGAGTGGCGGCGTGCGCCATGACCGCGTCGTGCATCTCTTGTGCACTAGACACGTTAATGCGCTCTACGCCTGTTGGCGTGTTCAAGTTAACAGGGCCGCTAACGAGGGTGACTTTCGCTCCCATTTGCGTTGCCGCATTCGCCAACGCATACCCCATCTTGCCCGAGCTGTGGTTGGTGATGTAACGCACCGGGTCGAGCGCCTCACGCGTTGGACCTGCCGTGATCAAAATAGATTGACCAGCCAGCACTTTTGGCTGAAAAAACTGCTCACACAAGTGCACTAGTTGCATCGGTTCTAACATTCGGCCAGGCCCCACGTCACCACACGCTTGTTCACCTGCAGCAGGTCCCCAAATGTGCATACCACGGCGTGTTAATGTCGCGATGTTCTCTTGAGTAGCCACATTGCGATACATCTGTTGGTTCATGGCAGGAGACACCGCGACTGGCGAATCGGTTGCCAGTACTAACGTACTGAGCAAATCGTTGCCCATACCCGCAGATATGCGAGCAATCAAATCGGCTGTTGCTGGAGCAAGAAGAACCAAATCGGCCCATTTCGCTAATTCAATGTGGCCCATTGACGCTTCTGCCGCTGGATCTAACAAGCTGTCAGAGACCGGGCGACCAGAAACGGCTTGCATGGTTAAAGGCGTAATGAACTCTTTCGCCGCCTTTGTCATCACAACTTGAACTTGCGCCCCTCTTTCTATGAGGCGACGGGTTAGCTCCGCACATTTATATGCGGCAATACCGCCACTGATGCCGAGTAGAATTTTCTTTCCTGCTAGTGTTTGCATGTGAGCTCTCCAATTTTTCTGGCGAGGATTCTAGCACAACTCAAACGCTTATCGCCTGCGCAAATCGGATGGGACATGCATCTACATCAAACAAAGTGTGACGAATGCTTACAATTTTTATTTCTCGCAGAGGCAAAAAGATTTGCCTAGCGTTCGGGCTAATTTGATCGAAATTCCTACCTCTTGATGATCCACACAATTACATAGAAACGCCGTTGGGAGCTAGGAAAGCGACATTGATACTCGACTTTTATTGGGGGTTTTGTGGAATAGGGATTCATTTATTGAGTGAGAAGCCTGATGCCCCTTAAAGCCCTACCTAATGACTCTATGCCGAGAGAGAAGTTACTCCAGCGAGGACCACAAGCCCTGACCGATGCCGAGCTACTGGCGATATTCTTGCGCACGGGCACACAAGGTATGAACGTCATCGAGCTGGCTGATTTCCTCATTCAAGACTTTGGGACGCTTAGGCAGTTGTTTTCTGCGTCTGAAAAATCCTTTTGCCAACACAAAGGCTTGGGGCAGGCTAAATATGTGCAATTACAGGCTGTTCTTGAGATGGCGCAGCGCTATCTTGCTGAAACGTTAAAGCGGGGGGATGCATTAACCAACCCTGAGCAGACCAAATTATATCTCTCTTCTATTTTAAGAGATCGCCAAAGAGAGGCGTTTTACATTCTTTTCCTAGATAACCAGCATCGAGTAATAAAAGATGAGATCCTATTTGAAGGTACGTTGGATACGGCGTCAGTTTATCCGAGAGAAGTGGTTAAGCGCGCTCTACACCATAACGCGGCAGCTTTGATTCTAGCACACAATCATCCATCCGGAGTGGCAGAGCCGAGTCAAGCGGATCGACGAATTACGCGCCGTTTAATTGATGCATTAGCATTGGTGGATATTCGTGTTTTGGACCATTTTGTCATTGGTGATGGAGAAAGTGTTTCTTTCGCAGAAAGAGGGTGGATATAACTGTGCATTTTTTAGGTTGTTAGTTGCTAAAAATCTGCTATCATCCTCGCCACTAAATTTTTAACTGAATTCAGCTTGAACTGCTAGAAAAACCCGCTGTTTAAAAAAAGATCACGAAAACCTGTAAAAAGGATCTGTTCGGGTCTTGAGCAATGCATATCAAGTTAGTATAATGCGCGACCTTTGATAGCCTTGTATGGATTTTCCATAGCGGTTCTTAACCTCAAACTTCTTTTCGAGAAATAGAGAGGTTCGGCCACCAAGGTTGATATCGAGCTGAAACGATTTTGGAGAAGACATTCATGTCACGAGTATGCCAAGTAACTGGTAAGCGTCCAGTAACGGGTAACAACCGTTCACACGCACGAAATGCTACTAAGCGTCGTTTTCTGCCGAACCTACAAACTCATCGTTTCTGGGTAGAGAGCGAAAAACGTTTTGTTAAACTACGCCTTACTGCAAAAGGTATGCGCATCATCGACAAGAAAGGTATTGATACCGTTCTTGCAGATATCCGTGCACGTGGCGAAAACGTTTAAGAGGAAATAGGCAATGGCAAAGAAAGGCGTTCGTGAGAAAATCCGTCTAGTATCTTCAGCAGGTACAGGCCACTTCTACACAACTGATAAGAACAAGCGTAACATGCCAGGCAAATTTGAGATCAAGAAATTTGATCCAGTTGTACGCCAGCACGTTATGTACAAAGAAGCTAAAATCAAGTAATTGGTTTTGTCTCTTTGACGATTTGAAAAACCCAACTCTCGAGTTGGGTTTTTTATTATCTGAAATTTGTCCCATCACTTCCTCCCTACCTTCACCACGTTTGCATACGGATGTTCTAGTCAAGATGGATGAGCTTTGATAGTTTGTCTCTAATCACATGAGATTAGGAACCACTATGCGCATTAGTCCGGCTCGTCGCCGTCGTTGGAACAACATTCTTATCTTGGGCATTATCGCCTTCATGGTGATCTTAAATGCGCCGACTTGGATCAAAACTTATCTACTTACTGAGGATGCGGATCCTTATCCTAATCTTCTGCGCTCAGATTACGAAGTGAGTGCGCTGTACTTCAGTGGCTGGGAGATGGAAAAGCAAAACGGTCAATGGCAATCGAACATTAAAGCCAATATTCCCGTACAAGAGATCATCACTCGTTGGCAATCTTTGGAAGGGACTGAACTTACCCCTGAGCAATATAGTCATCTTAAGCCAAGGCTGACCGCACCTGAAAGCATCGAGATTTGGTACCAGGGGTTAGATGAACCGCAGCGTGTCACTTTCTTTCGAATGGATGACTTTTGGCTGTTTCGTAATTGGCAAGATAAATGGATTGCCATCTCTGTCGATGGTAATTACATCATGCCCAAGTAAACGTCTTAGAGGAAAAACCTATGCCAGAGTTACCAGAAGTTGAAGTCAGCCGTATGGGCATCAGCCCACATCTGGTTGGGCAAACGATCAAGGCCTTTGTGTTCCGTACCCCTAAGTTGCGTTGGGAGATCCCCCAAGAGTTAAAGCAATTAGAAGGACAGGTTATCCGCCATATTCGCCGTCGAGCTAAGTATTTGCTGATTGAAACTGAGCAAGGCACGGCGATTGTTCATTTGGGCATGTCGGGATCGCTTCGTGTGTTGGATGCAGACTTCCCAGCAGCAAAGCACGATCATGTGGATCTCAAACTGACGAATGGCAAAGTGCTACGTTATAACGATCCGCGCCGCTTTGGTGCATGGCTTTGGTGCGCGCCAAATGAATCTCACGCAGTGTTAGCGCATATGGGACCAGAGCCTTTAACGGAAGAGTTCAATGCGGACTACGTCGCGGAGAAAGCCAAAGGTAAGCGCGTTGCGGTTAAGCAATTCATCATGGACAACAAAATCGTCGTCGGAGTCGGGAACATCTACGCCAACGAATCTTTGTTTAAATCACGGATTCATCCCACTCGTCCGGCAGGTAAGCTGACTAGGAAAGAATGGCAACTTTTGGTCGAGAACATTAAGGCCACGTTAGAAATTGCTATTCAACAAGGTGGCACGACGTTGAAAGACTTTGCCCAAGCGGATGGAAAACCAGGGTACTTTGCACAAGAGTTATTGGTATACGGAAAAGCCGGAGAGCCATGCCCTGAATGTGGCGAAACTCTCCAAGAGCAGAAGATCGGTCAGCGAAATACGTTTTTTTGTGATAAGTGCCAGAGTTAGTCATCAGATAAATGCACACGTATGCATTAATATCAGCGGTTGTAATCTAGCCGCTTTCCCTCAATAATTCATTCAATCTTGAATAATCTTGTAAATCTTATGAAAGTTATTTACCCAGGGACTTTTGATCCAGTGACTAATGGTCACTTAAATTTAATTGAACGTACACATGAATTGTTTGATGAAGTCGTTATCGGTGTGGCAGCGAGCCCATCCAAAAATACGATGTTCACATTGGAAGAGCGAGTGACACTGATGGAAGACGTTGTTGCTCACCTCCCGGGGGTAACGGTAAAGGGTTTTTCTGGATTATTAGTCGATTTTGCGAGAGAGGAACAAGCTAAAGTCTTGATTCGAGGTTTGAGAACGACCGTTGATTTTGAGTATGAATTTGGTTTAACCAATATGTACAGGAAGTTACTGCCAGGCCTTGAGAGTGTATTTTTGACACCGGAGGAAGAGTTTGCATTTCTCTCATCAACGATTGTTCGTGAAGTGGCCATTCATGGTGGTTGTATTGAACAATTTGTGCCAAGTGTCGTGGCCAACGCTATCGAGATAAAAGTGAATGAAAGACAGTAAATTTCCGTATTACTTTTTTAATGCTTTGTCTATTCTTCTTCCTCGTTTTATTTACAGAGCACAAGCTAAGCAGTTGCTGTCGACACTGACAGAATCTGAAAGGGCGAACTGTCTAGATCGAGTTAATTACTACAATAAGTGTGGTGCCCCGTTTCAGGTGGATAGTAACGAGCAAAGTTACGCGACGATCAGTGGGTATAAAAAGACAAAAGGGTGGACTTACTTTTTTGATATACGCCAAGTGGTGCGCTACTTTCCCTCTCGCTTCGCTTTTAACTATATTAATGGTGATGTTACCCATATTCCCAATGTGCCAAGTTTTATTAAGAGTCGGCCAATTGCGGGACAAAACCAAAATTCCGTTGTTTTAAAGCTTAACCAGATCCGTCATTTTAAATTTATTGATGATCCCGTTCGTTATCAAGATAAGAAAAACATGGTGGCATGGCGTGGCGTTGGTTTTCAACCACACCGTACAAAAGTGATTCATGCTTTTTACGATCATCCGCAATGCAACATTGGTCAGACTCGTCCTGTTGAGGGGCAGCCTTGGGAAAAAGGCTTTATGAGTATAGAGGAACAGCTTCAGTATAAGTTTTTACTGTGTATTGAAGGCAATGATGTTGCGACTAACTTGAAGTGGGCAATGTCTTCAAACTCGTTGGTTATCATGTCTAAACCAAAATACGAAACATGGTTTATGGAGGGGAAACTCCAAGCGGGCGTTCATTATGTGGAAGTGAATGATGACTATTCAGATCTACCTGAAAAGATGAATTATTATCTAGAGAACGAAGAAGAGGCACTAGCCATTATTGATAATGCACACCAATGGGTTGAGCAATTTAAAAATGATAAGCGTGAACGCTTAATTTCACTCATGGTGGCGGATAAGTACTTTACGCTATCAGGCCAGAAATAAAGAAAAGGGGCATCAGGGCCCTTTTCTTTATTCTCATGTTTCGTTGTTGCCTAGTCATCGATAAATTGGTTTACACCATTTTCACAACGCTTGAGTTTGTGATTAATGGTGTTTTCCAAAATCTCATCATTTTGGCCAAGTGACGCACGCGAGTTTTCTACGTGGTAAAGGTGGTAACCGACACCAGCGAACTTCAGGTAAAGGCGAGACTTTCCTGAGTTAAGCATGCGGTGAACAAATTCGCTGTCTTCTCGTCCCCAGCCAACAAAGTCTTGGTTGAAGCCATTAACTTCGACAACATCACTTTTCCAAAACGCCATATTACAGCCTCGGGTTGCTTTATCATTGTTGCGCTCGTAAGAGAACCACTTAGATAATAATGAGTTGGTAATACAGTTTTTACGGTTACGGATCCCTTTGCTAAATACAGAAGGAACCAATCCATTTTCCATGATTTCACGGCTGCATGCTTCATCAGTCAGAACTCGCCCACCTTGAACAAACCAATTTGGTTTTGCCACGCGCTTATGGGACTCGATAAAGTTTTGAGACAGTACCATGTCGCCATCTATCATGATCAGGTAGTCACCAGATGCTTTAGCAATTGCACGGTTACGGCTCATAGAAAGCTGGAAACCATTATCTTCATGCCAACTATGCAGTAATGGAACAGGAAACCCCTCTCGCATTTGGTCAATCATAGTTTTGGTGTCTTCGCGAGATCCATCATCGGCTACAATCACTTCGTCAGGCAAAACGGTTTGGCGTTTGACGCTTTCTAACACAGACTTTAGTGCTTCTTTCCAGTTATAAGTGGTAATAATTAACGTCGTTTTCATTATTTTTTTGCCTGTTCACGTAAGTATAAGTCGATGTATTTTACAAAGGTAGAGTGCATGCTTAACCACGCCAATATGAAGCCATGTTTACCATCCAAAAAGCCGCGTTTAAGAATGTACATTTTTAGAAAGCTTGCTAGCGCATGAATGATTGCTGTGCTTAGCCCTGACTTTTTCTTACCTTCTCGCTCGTCGGTCCAAGCTTTTAAGTAGCCCGTCGTCTTGTTGATGTAATGGTGCAGATGTTCATAGGTGTAGTGGTGCAATCTGCCATCAAGCTTTTTGATTGCAAAGCCTTTATCTTCTACTTTTTCATGCACGAGAGCATCATTGTATTGCGTGTAACGAGTGCGATATAAACGGACAATCCAATCTGGAGACCAACCGGAATGGTAAATAAACTTACCAAAGGCTGCGCTGAGACGGTTCACTTTATACAAGGTGTTTGGCGTATCTTCTGATACCGCTTGTAAGATGCTTTCTTTTAGCTCGGGCGTGACCTGCTCATCGGCATCCAACCAAAGCACAAAATCCGATGCCACATAGTTTTGAGCCAGTTGACGTTGTTTACCAAATCCCGGCCAGTCTAGGTTGGTATAAAACTTATCGGTGTACTGACGTGCAATTTCTTCGGTGCGGTCAGAGCTGCCCGAGTCTAAAATAACAATCTCATCGACCCAATCTTTTACGGTATCTAAGCAAGCTTTGAGGTGCTTCTCTTCATTTTTTACGATTAAGGCAACGGCTAAAGTGGGTTTAGACAAGGTGTTTTCCTTTTTAGGCAATCTATACAGATAAGGTTTATTGGTATTGTGGGTACAAATCTTCTACGACTTGATCAAACATGCTGATGACGCTTTCACTCGAGATTCGATCCATTGCTTTTTCATCTTTGGCTCGCGTGCGCCAGTTTAACTCTTGGCTTGTTTTGCCTGTTTCAGCAAAAATCGCTTCTTCGTATACCGATACCGCATACTTCAAATAGTGATATGGGCCGACACGAACGGGGTTATGGTGCGCATATAAACCAATAATCGGTGTATTCATCGCACTCGCCATGTGTGCTGGACCAGTATCTGGTGCTATCACCATTTCCACCTCATCGATGAGGGCTAACATCTGCAAGATTGAACTCTTTCCAACCAAGTTTAAGCAGGGTTTGCCGAGCTTGCTCTGAATGTCATCGGCTAAGTCGACTTCTACTTTCGCTGGACTACCAGCAAGAATGACATTCCACCCTTTTTCACGAGCATGATTGATGACTTCAACGTAGCCATCTGCGTTCCAGTTCTTGTATGCCTTACTTGCGCCAGGAACGAGAAGTAAGTTGGGTTTATTCGTGCCGAGCTCTTGCATTGCCCACGTTTTGTCTTGCTCTGAATAAGAAAGTGACCAAGTCAGCTCAGACTTAGGGACCCCAATTTGATGTGCGAATGCCATTAAGCCATCGGCAACATGGAGCGATGTGGGTGAGGGTACTTTGACATTGGTAAACAACGTTTGAAAATCTTGGCTGCGATCAGAGGAAAAACCAAGTTTGTATTTGGCTTTGATGCCTAATGTTGCCAAGCTTGCTCGAATGGCATATTGCATGTGTAACAAGGCATCAAACTCACGACCTTTCAATTGCTGCCATAACGCCTTATAGCCGTTTAAACCAGCTTTCTTATCAAAGACAATGACTTCGATGCCGTCAATGGCTTTGAGTAACTGAGCCTCTAGCTTTCCTGTGATCCACGTAATGTGAGCCTCAGGCCATTGTTTTTGGATCGCCTGCACAGTAGCGATGGTGTTACAAACATCACCAATGGCAGATAAACGCAATATACAGAGCGAAGATGGGGGAGAAGTGAGCATAGTTATTGTCTGATCGAGTAAATAGATGCAGCTAAATTATGCAGACATCCCCAATAAATGTAAAATACATCGCTTCTATACTTAGCAGTGACGGGCATAGTCGCAATGTCAAAGACGCAATCACATCATTCTCAAACTTCAGGTAAGCCAGGTAATACCGGTTTAACACGAATCATTAAGGCCACAGGTTATTCCTGGAAAGGGTTAAAAGCGGCATTTAAACATGAAGCGGCAATTAGGCAAGAACTGGTGTTGTTAGCGATTGCGATTGGCTTAGTGTGTTTTTTCGATGTGACTATCGTTGAGCGAATTTTGATGCTCGGAGTGGTGGTTTTGGTATTGATTGTGGAACTTATCAACTCGGCGATAGAAGCGGTTGTTGATAGAATAGGCACTGAGCATCACGAACTCAGCGGACGAGCGAAAGATATCGGTTCTGCAGCCGTTATGGTGGCCTTAGGTTTTGCTGCGTTTACCTGGTTGTATATTCTTGGTGGTATTTACCTGCGTTAAGTCAAGACGTTGAGGAACAATGTGATTACAATTTATCAAAATGATAACAGCGTCATTTGGTTTGACGATGAATGGATTAGCGACCCAACACCGGCGATTTTTGATGCTAATTATTGGCAATCTCAAAACCGAGTCGTGGGGAGCGCTAAGGGCCGAGGAACCACGTGGTTTGTGCAGCTCGAGAGTATGCAAGTCGAGGGTATACAAATTGATGGTATGCAGGCGGCGTTGCGTCATTATCGTCGAGGTGGCTTGTTTGGCAAACTCGTTAACGATCACTATTGGTTTGCGGGATGGGAACAAACGCGCAGTGCGCAAGAGTTCCGTTTACTTCAACGTCTAATTGATGCTGGTGTTAATGTACCGCGACCAATTGCAGCAAGAGCGGTTAAATCAGGGTTAACATACCAAGCGGATTTGTTGAGCGAACGGATCCCCAATGCCAGAGACTTGGTCAGTATCTTACAAAAAAAACCGTTGCCAAGTGCTATGTATCAGAAAATAGGGCAAGAGATTGCCAAGATGCATAAGGCGAACGTTAACCACACGGATTTAAACATCCATAACATTCTAATTGATGACCAAGATAAAGTGTGGATCATCGATTTTGATAAGTGTCGCCAGGAAACGTCTGGTGATTGGAAGCAAAGTAACTTAAATAGGTTAAAACGGTCTTTTCAAAAAGAATTATTAAATAAGAAAATCCATTGGAAAGACACTGATTTTTTGCAAATTGAGCGGCAAGGTTAAGTATATCTTAGAGAGAGTAAGAGATGGTTATTGAGAAAATTCATGCTGTTTGGCTAGGTAATAGGTTGAGTGCTCTTGCCCTTGCTTGTATTGATGATTGGAATAAGCAGGGGTTTGAGTACAAGGTTTGGACTGAAGAAGACAGCCTCATTAAAAAATGGATAAATGAATGTGAATTTGCTAAAGAATGTTATGACAGAAAACTCTATGCTTTCGTTAGTGACTACCTGCGTTTAAAGGTACTACAGCACGAAGGAGGTTTGTACCTAGATACAGATGTTACTATCAGAAAAAAACCTTTTCATTTGTTTGAAGGTCAGCAGTTTGTCATAGGTTTTGCCTCAGAAAATCATGTTGGTATATCAACTATATATTCAATGCCAGATTCGGATGTATTAAATGATGTAATTTGTTTCTATGAAAATGAAATCATGCAATCTCCTCTTTTTATGGGGCCAAAGATAATGAGCAAATTTGTTTTAGAAGGAAATTATAAAGGTATTAAGATTCTGCCAATTGATTATTTTCATGGATATAAAGGGAAAGGAAAAGAGCATATTCCATGTAGTGATAACTATGTTATTCATTGGGGGGAATTCAGCTGGAAAAACCCTAAAAAAGTATCATATTTGAAATCTAAGCATATGGGATTTTGGGGTAAGCTATATACAAGTCAAAAGTATTTGTTTAGGAAATGAGAGGTCGTCCTAGGTGACCTCTCGCCTAGTTATTTTAAGGATTGGCGCAAGTTTTTTATGAGATTTGCGGTTTCTTCCATTACTTCTATGACATCATCAATGTGGGATAGCTTGTTAGAAATAATAGCTTTTCTGACGTCAGTAGTAGAAATGTTTTGTGTTCTACTCAAATACTTAACTTCACATAGTTCTGAGAGGTCATCAAACTTACCTTGCCAGTCATCCCCCATAGCGAAGACATCGATGTTATGTTGAATTACATCATTTCTCTTTTGCTCCCAGCTTGATTCTGGAATCACTAAATCAACATATTTGCAAGCTTCAACAATGGTTTTTCTCTCTTCGTAAGAAAAAATAGACTTTTTACCTTTCTCTTCATTAAATTCATCCGTAGATACCCCTACGATGAGAAAGCAGTTCTCTTCTTTTAATCGTTTAAATAAGCGAACATGCCCAGCATGAAATAAATCATATGTTCCATATGTAATAATTCTTTTCAATTTTTAGCTCTCCAACATAGCCTTTTTAAAGTAGCGTTTTAGGTTTTTGCTACTACCTGATATGGTTGATGACTCGAACTCTATAAATGTGTAATATTTAAAATCTATAAAGTTAGTTAGTTTAGGGGTTGCCCAATCTAAGCCGTAATGGCGCTCAAAAATTGAGACAGGATCATTTGGTATGGAAATATTAAAGTTTTTATCTATTTTAAGTGCTATTTTAGGATACTTAACTTCAAAGTATGATTTGTAAATATTAAATTTTAGACCGCCTTTAAATAATTTTTTAGGTTTGCTTTTGTTTGTTCTAAAGTTTGGGCAGCGATGTATTGAGTAATTGTCATCGTTATCAATGTAGAATAAGTCAACCTTTGCACCTTTGAAATTAAAAGATAGTTCAACAATATCAAGGTGATTGTTTACAGTTGAAATTGATGTAAGTTTAGCACCATGACTTTCGAACTTATCTATCAAATCATGACTAAACAAAGACTTATCATTGACTGCGAAATCAAAATCATCAGCAAACTTAAACTCAGAATCTCTATAGATAGACAATAGTGTACCGAACATCGGATAGATATTAGGCTCTATATCCCTAACTAAGCAGAGTACCTCATCTGCTAGGTGCGCCTGATTTTTAGGGAGTTCGTTGTTCTTTTTTGTTTTCTTACGCTTAGATCTCAATTTTTTTACAAGAGCAAGGTTCTTCAAAAAATGCTCAATTCTTTTTAATAACATTCTACTGCTCTCTTTGAATTAAATGATATATCGTAGCTTGTATCGGTGAGTTTGTTATTTTTATTGCTGAAAGTGAAGTATTGGTCTGTCGATTTAAAAGACGAAGTACTTCTGTTTCCAACGTTTCCTTTTGAACTATGGTAACAAAACCTTGTTCAATATAGGTATCTACTATTTCTTGGAAGTTATAGTAACTTGGTCCCGACAGAACAGGAATAGATAGTGCTAATGGCTCTATTATATTATGTCCACCAACTTTATTACCAACTAAGCTACCGCCCATAAAACAAACATCCGCGGCACCAATAAGAGTGAGCATTTCTCCCATTGTGTCCCCAAGGTAAACTTGAGTCGATTCCGTTATTTCAGTTTGGTTTGTTCGACGAACGGTATTGAATCCTTGCTTTTGGCAAAGCTCAAATACGTTGTCGAATCGTTCTGGATGACGAGGCACAAGGATTAGAAGCGCATTCGGTTGAGACTCTAAGATTTTTTTGTGAGCTTCTAGCACTTGCTCATCTTCACCTTTATGAGTACTGGCTGCAATCCAAATTGGTCGCTTTATCCCAAGTTCAGTCCGTAGCGCTTTTCCTTTCTCTTTTACTTCCTCGGATATCTGAATATCAAACTTTATCGAGCCAGTAACAAAAAGTTTGTTTTTTTCTACGCCTAAACGCTCGAAACGCTCGGCATCCGACTGTGTTTGACACAGCACTTTATCTATACAAGGAATTAAAAGGTTAAACAGGGGCTGCACTTTAGCGTAGTTATTACATGACTTTTCAGAAAGGCGAGCATTAACCACGTTAATCGGAATATTGGCTTTGTGAACAGCGTTGAGTGTATTTGGCCAAAGCTCAGTTTCTATAATCAACATTTGCTTTGGTTTTGTTGCTTTAAGAAAGCCTTTAACTGCAAAAGCGAAGTCTATCGGCATATATCGATGCTCAACTAAATCGCCTAATTTGGCAATTTGTTCTGCACCAGTACTTGTCGTCGTCGTGACGAGAATCGGTTGCTCTGGTTTTTGCTTTTCCAAGGCTTTGATCAGAGGTATTGCAGCAATACTCTCACCGACCGAGACTGCATGAATCCAAATTGGTCGCTCAATCGATTCTAACTTCGGCGTAAAGCCAAAGTGCTCTTTCCAGCGTTTGCCAAACCTAGGCTTGTTTGGTTTGCTTTTGTACAAACCAAACAACAAGATTGGCGAAGCAAGTGCTAACAGTAATGTATAGATAATACGAATTAACATGGGCTTACGGTAATCGCTTCAAGTTTTTGGATACTGTTAAGAACTTGCTGTGGCGATAACTCTGTCAAACATTTCAGATGTTTAAACTGACACTCGCGTTTAAAGCATGGACGGCAGTCAATGTCGGTATGAACAATCTCGACTTTTTCTGCAAGTGGCGGTGTGTATTTTGGCGACGTGGACCCGTATACCGCCACAACATTGCAACCTACCGCGGCAGCTACGTGCATCAAACCAGAGTCATTTGCTACGACCGTTTTGCATGCAGCAAGCAGATCAACGGCTTCAATCAGGCTAGTTTGTCCTGCAAGAACATGGACTTTTTGCTGAAGCTCTGTAGGTACTAGATTCTTAATATTGTTACAGGTATCAAGATCTTTTTGAGAGCCAAATAGCCACACTTGATGGCCAGAATTCGCCATTTGAGTTGCGACTTCTGCGTAATGCGTTTCTGGCCATTTTTTAGCCGGACCAAATTCAGCCCCAGGGCACAAACCAACAATCGGGGATTCTTGGTCTAGCTTAAACTTATCGATAGTCGCGCTTTGTTCTTTTTTATCAATAAACAGACTTGGGCGAGGCAGGGTCTCTAGACCACCTAAAGAAGAAGAATCGATCATCTCCGTTTGCGAATAAGCCAACGCAACATAGCGCTCAACCATGAATTGGAAAGATTTCATGTTCGGACGAATGTCGTTGAGCAGGCCATAGCGCATTTCGCCTTTCCAGCCAGTTCGAAGTGGAATGTTCGCAAACCATGGTATCAGTGCGGACTTTGCGGACTTTGGCAGAATGTAGGCGTGATCGTATTGCTTCTCGCGTAGCGATTTACCGATTTCTCTACGGCCAAGCAAGTTGAATTCACCATGCCCAATTGGCATTTCAATAGCTTGGTTAATTTCTGGCATTCGCTCAAGAATGGGTTTACACCAACTAGGGGCAATCACATCAATTTGGCTTTCTGGATGAAGTTGCTTTAATACGATGTAGAGTGATTGTGACATCACCATATCGCCAACCCAGGAAGGGCCGATAATGAGTATTTTCATGCTTTATTCTTCCAGTACAAAAATTTAAGAACAGATTCGTAGGTTCTAAAAAATTCTGCGTAAATCTTGTTAGCTAACGTCATTTTTGACTTATCTTTTCGTTTGCTACCAATTGTCGAAGCTATCTGTGCTCTTGTGAATAAATCCGGAGCGACGCTATAGGTTTGGACGTTATGACGCCATGGCTTTTCCATGTAGTCATCTACAGGTTCAATAAACTCTTGAGCATGCTTGATAAATTTAGTGGCAGCAGTCGGAGTCACAATGTAGGCCGTTGTGCCACAGGTTCCACCAGAGTAGCCACCTAAAAAATGCTCACTGTCGATAGAGACAATTGGGGTAAATTTACGTTTTTGAGTCGCAGAAAGTTTAATGTAGTCATATTTTTTTGTTAGAGGGAAAGTGCTTTGAAGGATGGTTTTCAACCCTTCAATAGGATCCACGTTATCCTCTAAAATAACGATAGGCTCATCAAGATTAACGCAGCGCATCCACAATTCATAATGGCTTGAGAAGCAGGCAATTTCACTTGTTTTGAGCTGATAGCCCTTACGTTGTTGAGTTATTGTTGGGCGGCATTTTTCTGAATGTAAAAATCCGTCCACAGAGCCATCGATGGCATCAAAAAATTCAAACTCGATATTTTCTTGTTTTAATTTTTTTTCAATACGTTCTCGGCGATCGATCGATCGAGCCAAGCTCACGACAAATACTTTCACTACACTTTCCAATCACTTTTATATCTTGGTTTAAACAAATTGTAATAGTTACTACCATCTTCTTGAGAGTGCAACAGTTGTAGTACCCACATGTATTGTTCAGGCTTAGTTCCTACAAAATACTCAATGGCTTGATTACACGTGCGAGCGTCCTGCTCTTCGCCTTGGTCTAGCTCAAATGCAGGTAGGATCTCAATATCAAATGACCCATCTTCGGTATTCATTGAAGCGAACATAGGTAACACTTTCGCGCGTGATAACTTAGCGATTTTACCTAAACCTGGCAGCGTTGCTTTTCTTGTCGCGAAAAAGTCGACAAACACACTGTGCTCTGGGCCGTGATCTTGGTCGGGCAGATAGTAACCGATGTAGCCATCTCGAATGGATTTCAAAAATGGTTTGATACCACCGGAGCGCTCATAGACGCGGCCACCGTATTGCACACGCTGTTTGTGCATCAACCAGTCAGCCACTTCATTTTTCTGTTTTTTTGCCATTGCAGAGACAGGCATGCCCATCGAAGCCAGCAAAATTGCAGGAATGTCGATTGCCCAAGAATGGGGCACCATTAGGATGACGTTTTCATTGTTGTCGATGTGTTGTTGCAAAATATCAAGGCCACGGATCTGACAACGTTGCTGCAACCACTTTGGAGAACGTAAGCTGAGTAAACTAAAGCGGAAAAAGAATAGGGCTGCAGTATAAAGGGTCTTCTCAATAAGGGCTTCACGTTCTTGAAAGGTTTTTTCAGGGAAGCACAATTCAAAGTTCACACGAGTACGATGAGCAGGCCCCTTGTGTGATTTCGCCAGCTTTTTTGCGATGGTTTTTGCAAGCCATTGTTGAGCCCCTAAAGGCAACATCGCAAGTGGTAAAGAAAGCACGACACCTAACCATGTTCCCCAATATTTTGGCGCAAGAAAGTGACGCTCAAACTTGGGGTTATAAGCTTTAGGATCGAAGTCATTACGTTCAGTTGTCATTACAGTAATTTACAACCTTTATTGTTCAAAATTATGGTGCTCATTGCTATCTAGCCAAATGGTTATGTATTCTAGCGTAAGAGTCAATGATATCCGTAGGTAGTTATTGCTCGAGAATTTACTTCATTGCAAAGTACAAGAGTATAAATTATCCATGTTAATTAGAATGATACTTTGTGAGCAAATACAGTTTTCTTCTTAACTGTTCATAGAATCGAAAGGCTTCGATGTATAACTTGTTTGTCAAACCCAATTTGGCTTTACATTTTCGTGTATGCCCAATGGTCGAGGGTATCGCTGCACGGAATACTACGTCAGGAAAGATACTCATAATATCAATGTCATGAATCCAGACCTTTTCCATGTAGTCATCGACAGGAAAGAGTATTTCCTTGGCATGATTCACAAGTTGTGAAGCAGTTTCTGGGCGTATTAAATACCCCATAGCCCCCGTTGTGG
The DNA here is from genome assembly GCF_003584965.1 of Vibrio sp. PID23_8. Taxonomy (NCBI): domain Bacteria; kingdom Pseudomonadati; phylum Pseudomonadota; class Gammaproteobacteria; order Vibrionales; family Vibrionaceae; genus Vibrio; species Vibrio sp. PID23_8. The sequence continues at coordinate 30,439 of NZ_LIXE01000020.1, forward strand.
GGCTAGCATAATCACCGAGAGCAAACGTTTCTGTTATCGCTTCTACTGTTTTAAATGGAATGCCTCGCTTGGATGCGGCTAACTTAACAAGCGCGCGAGGAGTGAATTTGGTATCTGCATCTTTCAATACCGTTACTAAAGATGCGATCTCTGGATGAATATCGACATTGTCCTCCAACACTAGTACGTCTTGTTGATGTTTGACACACCATTGCCATATGGCCATATGACTAAAAAAGCAGGCCACTTCCCCCTCTGTTAGTTGGTAGCCTTTTAAGCGGTATGTTTTAGCCGGTTTTACCTGTTCTCTTTGTGCATCTGTTAAATCCTGAGGAGATAGAGCATCAAAGAATTCGAACTCAACATTGGCAGCATTGAGCATTGCGCTAATTCGCTCTCGGCGTTCAATGGACTTCTTAAGACTTAAGACGAAGATTTTCATCACGGCACTCATTTGAATAATATAAAAGCAAACAACATAAATAGAAGCTTAGTGTACTCGCGTTACTTAAAGGTACATCGGTTAAACCTGAGACAGTATATACACAACATACCAGTAGCATGGCATCGGTACGGGGCATGAAATGTCGCACGTAATGAACAACCGGAACAATCAAAAAACCGATGACGATGACGACGCCAATTAAGCCATCACGAACCCAACTTGAAATGACTTGATTGTGGTAGTGATACAGGACGGTCAAGTCTAGTCCACCATGTTTTTCAAAGCGCTCTTGTAGTAAAGGCTTATCCTCATAGCCATGTCCAAGTAGTGGTGCTGATGGAATAATCGATAATCCAGCCTTCCATAGCTCTAGTCTAGAGTGAATACTGTAGTCTTTATTTGACGTATTTTCATTGTACTCGCTCACTTGATTTAACTTGTGGCTTAGAAAAGAGTTGGATAGCACCTGAGGTGTTAGAACACTAATACTCAGAAAAAAAATGATAAGAGCGTTTTTAGGTTTCTTCTCAAAAAGGGCTTGCAAGATTAATACACTGATAGCCACAGTTAAGGCGAGTAGCGGCCCTCGAGAAGACGCGCCAATAAACGGAAAGCTAACTAGGATGAAAGAGGTGATACCCGTTAGTTTAAAATACAGGGGTGTCTGGGCGACCAAGTAAAGGCTCAAAACCGCAATGGTAGCCGTGTATGTCGCAAAGTTTATGCGATTTAAATGCCAGATATTGTCACTGCCCAGCAGCACATAGTATAGACATGCCGATACTGCTGATAACGCAACAAGTCCTGCCAGCATACTTTTTGAAAGCTTAGGTCGTGCGAGAAAAAGCGAGCATAAAGTTATTGAAATGACAACTCGAAGCGTGCTTGAGCTAAAACCATGATATTCTTTGCTAAAAATATAGTAAATAGAAATGATAACAAGGGCTTTGCTTATCCAGTCCCAGTGAAAATGGAATTGATGGTGAGCTCGAAAATAGACAATTTGATAGATTGCGATCGAAGCTAAAGTAATGAGTATGATATCTTTGGTCGCATCGACGTACCAAAACATCGCGGTAAAAACAAACAGAACCGGCAAGAGTGCGACTGAGCGAAGTGCGTTATTCATTCTAAAATATCTCAGGAAGGAGCGGAGTCAAAGGCCGCTCCTTTTTTTAAGAGAGTGAAACTGTACGGCGTTCCAAAATAGTTGTAACAGGCGTAATCGATAGTATTAGCGATTTTGAATGGCTAGGTATTCAGCCACACCTTCGGCAACCGTCTTAAACTCTACGTCACAACCAGCGGCGCGCAGCTTAGTTAGATCGGCTTGTGTGAATTCTTGGTAAGCGCCTTTTAGATGCTCTGGGAATGGAATGGTTTGGATTTCGCCTTTGCCGTGATGGGTGATGACGGCTTTTGCGACTTCGTCGAAAGTCTCAGCGCGACCAGTGCCACAGTTAAAGATGCCTGATACACCATTCTCTAGGAACCAAAGATTTACTTTAGCGACGTCGCCAACGTAGACGAAATCACGTTTGAATGTTTCGCTACCTGCAAACAGTTTTGGGTTCTCACCTGCGTTGATTTGGTTGTTCAGGTGGAATGCTACCGATGCCATGCTGCCTTTGTGATCTTCACGTGGGCCATACACGTTGAAGTAACGGAAGCCAGTAATTTGTGACAGTTTCTCACCGTGCTCTTCTGCATCTTGGCTTAGGCGACGTACGTAGTTATCAAACTGCTGTTTTGAGTAACCATATACGTTGAGTGCCCCTTCGTATTCACGCTCTTCAACAAACGTATCGGTTTCACCGTAAGTCGCAGCAGATGAAGCGTATAGGAACGGAATTTCACGATCTAAACAGTAGTGAAGTAGCTCTTTTGAGTACTCATAGTTGTTCAGCATCATGTACTTGCCGTCCCACTCAGTGGTTGCTGAGCAAGCTCCTTCATGGAACACCGCTTCGATCGGGCCAAAATCATCACCAGCCATGATTTGGGTAAGGAAGTCGTCACGATCCATGTAATCAGTGATATCAAGATCAACTAAGTTTTTAAACTTCTTGCCATTTTTTAGGTTGTCGACAACCAGAATATCGTTAATACCTGCTTCATTTAGCGCTTTAACAATGTTGCTGCCGATCATGCCAGCACCACCAGTTACGATGATCATAAGACTTCCACCATAGATTAAAATTTTCTCAGGAATTTTAGCAAGAAACGAAAAATAGCGCTATGGATGGGGAAAGAAAGGTTTGAGGGTAAAAGAAAGGTCCTAGGATCCTAGGGCCTAATGTTTTGGATTACGGATTATGCGCAATCGTTGTCTTTGAGTTATAAGGAAGATACTTGTCATTCTGAACCGTGAGGGACGAAGGTGATTCAGAATTTACTGACCGATTGTGCGGTAGTGAGATGGTTCTATTTGGTTGGGGAGCTTGCTGAGGTTAGATTCTTAGTCTCGCTTGAGCTCGCTAGAATGACGAACCTTCTCGGTTGAGAGCGCGTTAAAGTAACTGTCATTATGAACAGTGAGGGACGAAGGTGATTCAGAATTTACTGACCGAGCTTGATATTACTAAGGAGATATTCCGAAACCCAATAGTGCGCTGATAATAGATTCCGGATGCTCGCTTGAGCTCGCCCGGAATGACGCCGTTAGTTCAGTGCGAGTGTTTCCGTAAGCGCAGCGCTCCGTATTCGGTATTCCAGTCACTTTCTCAAAAGGTAATGAAATCCACAAACTTCTAGCACGCTCCCCTTAGGACCTAGGATCTAAAACCTAGGCCCTAAAATCTAGGATCTTTAAAAAACAAAAAGGGAGCCGAAGCCCCCTAATCGATTTACTATTTTACTTCCGAACGGTTTGGTCTTTGTAACCAAGGATTACGTTCATCCGTTAATTCAATCAAGCTGTACTTACGCCCTAGCTTCTGGCCACCATCACGAGTGAGTGGTTGCCAAGAGAAGTTCGCACGGTTATTACTTGGTTTCACGGTCATGATGTCGAATGGGATCGAAATGTAGAAGCCTTTAGTAAAGCTACCTTCACCAAAGTCATCCGCAGACAAGTCGGAAATTGAGGCAAAAGCACCAGCAATAACACCACTCTTAAACTGCTTGGATACATTCACCTGAGTACCGACATCTCCCGCAAGGAACTGACCAACATCGACCTGAATCATCAAATCAGACAGGAACGCCCATTGTGGGTAGTAGTAACCCGATACAAAGCCAGTAAAGCCTTTGTCAATGACTTGGAAGTCTCTACCGTATTTAGGAATACTCTGCCACTTCTCATCGTAAACACCAAAGTAGCTTTCTGGGTCACGCTGAGAGATCAAGTTGACATCTGCACCAATTGCCCAGTTCGCGCCTTGAGGTCGGTATAAAAATTCCGTACCGACACCAGCAAACATGCTTTCCAAGTAACCCGCGTAGAACTGTTGATCCATGGTATCCGAGTACTCTTGGAACCAAGTTAACTGCAAGTTCGACATCGTGACCGCATGTTCATTTTGATACGCGCGGAACATAGTACGCACGCGAGGGATCGTGGTGCCATCTGGTGGCGTCACGAAGTTAAACTTGTCGTAGTTGTTGTACCAATCCCAGTAGAGAGATCCACCAATCTCAAGGTTGTCTGTCAACCAGTAAGAAGCACTGCCACTTAAGCCCACACTGAACAAATAAAACTCTTCTGGGTTACCTAAGGTTTGAGCCAATTTCGGTGAAAAGCCCCAATCAAAACGCTCAAAACCATCGTAAGCGGGTTTGCCCTGAGGCTTATTGCTCGATGTAGATGTTGCATCTTCAATGGTTGGGTTGATGTAGTTCACCTCGGCAAAGTCACGGTACTTCTGTTTCGAGATCACCGTTTGATCGCCAATCAAGCCACGTGTCCGTTCATTGATGGTAAAGGTATCGACGCTATCGGGTACTTGGTTGTACAACACCGCTGCGGCTTTTTCGTGTGCTTCGTTGCGATCACGATACTTCTTCTGCTCACCGACAATCGAAACCGTGTCCTCTTCGACGTAGATTTGCGTGTTTTGGTAGCCAGCGATTTTATCGAGCTCTTCGGTAACGCGCTGCCAATCCACATCAGGCAGTTGATCCGGTTGTTGATCGCCTACTTCAGGTGTTGGAGTATCTCGCCAGAACGAAGGCATATCGTTGAAGTTGGTATAGAGGTTGACCCCCGCCACGAAGGTATCGCCACGCTCATAGCTGACGCGCAGATCCGCCATATGACCTAAACGATACAGCACACCCACGTTCCAAGGCGTATGTGGTGTCATATCGATGCCGCCACGTTTAACTGGGAAATCTTCACTGTAATCGTTGCTGTCGTATTCGAGCTTAAAGCGCAGTGGCGCATGTAGGGTTTGGTATTCCACACCACCAAACAGCGCCGCAGGGCCTTTAAACCAGCGCTCAAAATCGACACTGCCGCCGTTACCCTTGTAGTCCAAAGGGCGCTCACAGTACTTGTCTGATAGTTTGCAAGCGGGGTTACTGATGTTGTCACGCGTACCTAGGTAGCCCCAGCCCATGCCCAGCGTAAAATCGAAGGTGCCTACGTTCGGGTTAGAGTAGCGCTTGGTTGCTGCAACAAATTCGCCATCAAACAGGCCTGTACCGGCAAAGTCGCGGATACCGACCGATAATTCTGGCAGGTATTGGGATTCTTCTAACAAGCGAATTTTAAAATCGATGCCTTTATCGGTGTATTTGGTGTCACCAGAAAAGCTTGGATCACTACTATAAAACAGGTCATTGACCATGGTGTAGCGCAAGGTGGTTTCTAGCCAAGGCATCACTTGCAGCGTGACATTGTAGAAAAGGTATTCATCACTGCCGGTTAAAGCAAAGTTGAATTCACCTTCTGGCGCCATGCGTCCGGTTGGCATTTGCATTAAGCCCACGCCGCCAAAGTCCATCTGTGATGGTTGCAAAGGTGGTGCTTCAAAAGGCATTTCTTGAGCCCAAACGAGTACCGGGCCCATTAAGGAGAGGGTTAAACTGGTTCTAATTAGCGTCATAGTGGCGTCTTCGAAGGCATTGGCTTAAGTTGAGTCAGTAGCTTGATGATATTTTGATCCATTTCTGATTCTTTTAGTGACTCGAAAGGGATGTACACCATGGTGAGTGGTGGCAAGTAATATTGCGTGTTTAGCCAAGCGCCATGGTGTGGTTGCACCACATTACCATCAGGGTAGATCAGCACAGGGGGCTGAGAAAGTTCACCGATTCGAGACGCTAAATTATCAAGCTGTTGTTGCATTGGAATGCCCGCTTGTGAACTGACCGCAAAGACATTGTCTAGATTGCCAAGATAGCGAACCTGCTCATCACGCGTCGCGGCTGCCAAGGACAATTTGCCACGCAGGAGTGGGTTATCAAATTTATCAAGGCGGACTTGGTCAATATCGACAGCAGACAACACTCGCGGTGCAAACGGTTGGTGCTGGATGAACGTATACAAAGGATGCGCAGCTAAGTTGTACTGAATCATCTGATTCAATACGGTGTTTTTTAGCGCCGTGGTCTCTTGCTTTGCGTGTTCTGACTCATCAAACAATGTGGTGCCGAGTGGGTATTGCAGCACCATTTGCTGCGCTTGTGCCAGTTTTAGCACATCTTCTAAGCGCACCGGTTGCTCTGATTGCAATTGCTTGCCTGTGCCCAATAACGCCACCTGGAGTGAATCAGGGGTCTTTACTGATGATTGAGCGAAGCTTGTGCTGGCAAACAGGGATAGTGTTAAAAGGGCGGAAAGTCGTTTGCTCATGATTTGCTGTACCCTTGCAAAATGGTTAGCTCAATCGGCACCATGTTTGGCCCAAGGTGTTGCAAGGTTTTGATGACTTGCCCTTGGTTATCGACCCAATAAACGTTGTCGACACTTTGCGATAAGGTCGGAAAGTGAACCGATTCACGGTAGACATCGGTCTGAGTGGTAGAGATTGGCGTATTGACCGGCTCTGTGCCTTGATAAGTGCGCGTTACCTTCGCCGGAAAACCGTAGCGGTATTGTTCACGCCAATCGTAAGAGAGAGGGTACTCGATTTGACTCGGTGTATAAGCCGGCACGTTGCCGTACACACCCGCTAAATTATTCTTCTGTAAGCCAATCGTTTTTACGATATGGCCGTTTTCTGTCACCACCATCGCCTTGTCTGCGCTGACCCATTTTAGTTGGGTTTTACCGGTTAACGGGTTTTGCTCGGCAAAGGCGAGAACAACAAAGACTTGTTTTTGGTCGCCGATTTTTAAATAGGCGCTGGCGTAAGGAACGGCTTTAATTTCTTCTGCAGTGAGTTCTACATCGATGTAGTTACTGTAAGCTTCTTGTGCTGTTGCAGAAACATCGTTGAATTTTTGGGTACAACCGAAAATCAGGCTTAATGCGGGCAGGGCAACGAGCAGCTGCATCCACGTTCGTGGTCGAAAGGTAGTCATTATTCCCTCTTACAAATAAAATCGCCCTGAATTAATCAGGGCGATAAGCATCTATTTACTAAACTAAAATTATTTAGTTACAGAAGTAGAAGTAGAAGTAGAAGTAGAAGTAGAGTCGTTGTCTGACGCTGCTACTGCAATTACTGTTACTGCTGCTGCCGCACCGATTGCTACTGCTGTTGTACCTGATGCAGATGCTGCTGCTGTACCAGTTGTGCCTGTTTCAGTTGCTGCGAACGCCGTTGATGCGCTTAGCGCCATAAGAATAGCTAGAGCTGTGTTTTTCATTATTAATCCTTGTATTTCTAATTTTAAAACATCGATGTTTGATGCACTTATGGTGCACCATTGATTATTTTAGTTAAAAAACAACCAGCATGTAAACAGTTTCTTATAAGGAATACAGGTTCTGGGGTTAAAAGAAAGGGCCTAGGAACTAATGTCACGGATTACGGATTACGCTTAAATTTTGTCTCTGAGCTATTAAGGAAAATACTTGTCATTCTGAACCGTGAGGGACGAACGTGATTCAGGATCTACTATCCGATTTTGCGGTAGTGAGATGGCTCTATTTGGTTGGGGAGCTTGCTGAGGTTAGATTCTTAGTCTCGCTTGAGCTCGCTAGAATGACGAACCTTCTCGGTTGAGAGCGCGTTAAAGTAACTGTCATTCTGAACCGTGAGGAACGAACGTGATTCAGAATCTACTGACCGAGTTTGATAGCACTAAGGAGATATACCGAAACCAAATAGTGCGCTGATAATAGATCCCGGATGCTCGCTTGAGCTCGTCCGGAATGACGCCGTTAGTTCAGTGAGTGTGTTTCCGTAAGCGCAGCGCTCCGTGTACTGTATTCCAACCACTTTCTCAAAAAGCAATGGTATGCACAAACTCACATAGCGCTCCACCTAGGCCCCTAGGACCGAAATAATTACGGCCTAATATTTTTGAGCACCAAACCGCACAAATACTCCTCTCCAATCCGATACCCTTGCCGTTTTACGCCGATCCATGCATAATTTGCCAGTTTTTTGAGTTGGCATTAAAAACGATGTTTTATTATGTTTAGCGCTCGAAAATTGCACGAAATAAAAATAAATCAATAAAAAATAGACTCTTGCGAACAGTGGCTTACGCGTAATGCCGCAGGGCGGTAGCGTAGAAACGCCCAATGAATTAACTAGAAATTTGGCGCTTATGCAGAAACGCGTGGTGGCAAGTTAATACCCAGGGACCTCTTAAGTGATTAACAAACGACCATGGTTAGGTGTGTTGAGTGCAGCCAGTTTGGGCTTGTGCTCATTTTCTGCGTCTGCTGATTTTTATGCAGGCGCATTAGTTAGTTACTCTAACGCGGAATACCACCAATCTTCCTCTTCTCAAGTAACGCAACCTCTTGTTACTGAAGGTAGTCCTTTCCTTCTGCAAGCGCAAGTTGGTTACTTCTTCAATGATTATCTCGCCCTAGAAGCCCGTTATGGTACTTCTGTTCAACGAGACAGTGGCCTGGCCGTTGATAGCCTGGCAAGTGGCTTTATTAAGCTAAATATGCCGGTTGCAGAGCGCATCGCGATTTACGGGTTAGCGGGTTATTCTCGCGTTGAGATCGACAAACAAGGTGTTGGCTCACAAAACGATAAAGGCGTAAGTTTCGGTCTGGGCATGCACTATGCGCTTGATAAACACAATGCCGTCGTGTTTGAGTTTGTGGACAACGCCTCAGAAGATCAAGTACGCCTAAATGCCATCACTCTTGGCTTTCAGCACCGATTCTAAATAAAGACCTAGGCCCTAGGACCGACGGACTAGGATTTTTAACCCGATTTTCATAGCGAACTACCATGCTTAAAGGAACTCTCTCCATTGCCATGTGCGCATTGGCAAGCTTGTTTGCCTCGCATTCCTTGGCGCAAAACCCAACCCCAGAACAAATCCAAATGTTTAAAAGCTTACCTGCCGATCAGCAACAAGCGTTGGCAAGTCAGTATGGTTTCTCACTTCCTTCTGGTGCTGCTTCATCGAGTCATTACGAAAACCCACAAGTTATCGAGCCTCGACCACCGCAGAATACGACAGCACAAAACGACCCGTTTAACTTGCAACCGCAGCAGGATGAAAAGCTGAAACGCTTTGGTTTGGATCTGTTTGCCGGCTCTCCTACCACCTTTGCACCAATCAGTGATGTGCCTGTGCCTGCCGATTATTCCGTAGGCGCGGGTGACGAGATTGTGATCCAGCTGTTTGGTAAGGAAAACACCACTCACCGTTTACGTGTAAATCGTGCTGGCCTTATCAACTTCCCAGCACTTGGCCCCGTTCAAGTCGCAGGCATGAGCTTCTCAGAAGTGCGTGACTCGCTGAACCAACGTGTCAAAGAGCAAATGATCGGCGTTCGCAGCGATATCTCACTAGGTGAAATGCGCACGATGCAAGTCTTCGTGATGGGCGATGCTTACAAGCCGGGTTCTTACACTGTGAGTGCATTAACCACGATTTCTCAAGCGATCTACTACAGCGGCGGCTTTGGTGAAAGTGGCGCACTGCGTAATGTGCAGCTAAAGCGTAATGGCCAAGTGATTCGTAAGCTGGATATGTACAACCTGCTGCTAAAAGGCGATGCACGTAACGATGTGCGTCTATTGCCGGGCGATGTGGTGTTCATTGGCCCTGTGGGTGACACGATTGCCATCGATGGTGAAGTGAATCGTCCTGCTATTTATGAAATCAAAGCGGGAGAGACCTACAAGCAAGCGATTCAAATGGCGGGTGGTTTTACGGCTAACGCTTACCGAGATCAAGTGGAGATCAAACGTTATGCTGCGAAGGGGGCGCGTGATGCACTGACGCTCGATTTTTCTCAAACCAACGCCCGATACACCAAAGTCAAAGACGGCGATGCCGTTAAGGTATTAAAGAAGAGTGAAGAGCTCACCCGCTACGTGCAAATCGAAGGTGATGTTCGCCACCCGGGCTTTATGGAATGGAAAGCGGGCCTGCGTATCGCAGACTTGTTTAAATCGGTGGATTCCTCTTTTAACTCGACCGCCGATGTGAACTACGCCGTTGTGGTGCGTGAAATCAACGCCCAGCGCGATGTTGAAGTATTTCAGGTTAACTTAGCTAAAGCGATTTTAGCGCCGAGCAGTAAAGATAACTTGCAACTGCAATCTCGTGACCGAGTGTTGGTATTTAACCGCTTTAATAACGAAGACTTAGACACACTAGCAGAGCAAGAGACGGTCACCAAAGCCAAAACCTTAGAGCAAGCGCAAGCGAAAGCGGAAATAGAGCAACAAAAAGAACAGCAAGTGATGAGCTCTTCTGTTGCTGTCACTTCGCCATTAAATGCTACTCCAGCGATCTCTAGCAGTGCTCAAGGTGTCTCTACCGGGGTAAACAATCCATCGTTCGCTCTGGAGCAAGCGCAACAGCCTAAGATCATCTTCCGTGGTAAAGAGATCACTCAAGAAGATTTCGAAGCATTGAAGCAAAACACCCGTCGCACGCTATTAGCACCAGTACTGATGCAGTTGCAGCAACAGTCTCGACTAGGCTTAGCACCACAAATTGCAGAAGTCTTCGGTGAAGTAAAACACCCAGGTCGTTACCCGATTACCCCACGTATGACGGTATCAACACTGTTAGAAGCGGCTGGTGGCTTAACGTACAACGCGTTTACCATCAATGCAGAACTTGCGCGCACGGTGATCAACAATGTAGACGAACGTGCCTTTATTGATGTTGAACGCATTGATCTACGCAAAGCCATTCAAGGTAGCGCTGTAGATGATGCGATCATTGTCGGCCGTGACCGTTTGAACATTCTTGAAAAGCCAAATGTGAAGCTGCAAAGTACGGTGACGCTACAAGGTGAAGTTGTTTTCCCGGGTACTTACACGGTACGCCAAGGTGAAACGTTAGGTGAGCTTCTTGAGCGTGCGGGTGGCTTAACCGAGTTTGCTCACCCACAAGGCGCGATCTTCACTCGTGAGGCGCTGCGCCTCCAAGAGCAAAAGCTACTAAACCAATACGCCGCAGACATGCGAGCAGAAACCGCGAAGAAGACCTTCCGTGCCGACAGCAATATTGGCTCGGTGATTTCTGATCCGGATAAAACCCTCGCGTTTGTGGAAGAAGCAAGCCGCAGCCAAGCACTTGGCCGCATGGTGGTGCAGCTTAACCGCATTTTGAAAGACGAACGCTCTGCCGACTTTATGTTAGAAGATGGCGACTTCCTGTTTGTTCCAACCTTCCGTAACACGGTATCCATCATGGGTGAGGTACAGGTACCGATCACATACTTGCTGGATAACAAGTTAGATGTGGATGATTACCTAAACAAAGCGGGCGGTGCGAAGAAGCAAGCAGATGAAGATCGTATCTTCGTTGTGCGCGCAGATGGCTCGGTTTACAAACCAACCTCTGGCTATTGGTTCGGTAACAACAATCAAGAACTTCAAGCAGGCGACACGATTGTTGTGCCAATCGACACCGATTACCGCGATGCATTAAGCACCTGGACTGCGGCGACGCAGATCCTGTACCAAACTGGTGTAGCGATTAACGCGTTGAAATAAAGGGAAAGAAGGTCCTAGGAATAAAAAATCCTAGGGCCTAGAATTTTGGGAATACGGGTTCTTACACGTCATTCCAGCGAGTCGAAGCGAGACTAGGAATCTACTTTCGGTGAGTACTCGTTAAATAGGGAATACCGAGCGCTTTGCTTACGGAAACGCGTTCACTGAACCTAACAGCGTCATTCCGGACGAGCTCAGGCGAGCATCCGGAATCTATTATCAGCGCACTG
>NZ_LIXE01000021.1:0-35230 GCF_003584965.1 Vibrio sp. PID23_8
ATTGGTCACTCAGTTCATTGAAACCTAATTTGAAACCGAAGTTTCTAATTGGATTATCATCAACGAGTGCCCACACAGATTGATAGGTCTATATTGTTAAAGAGCTTGCTCAGAAACTTTCTTTCTGAGAGGAGGTGCATTCTAACGAGATAATTGAGAGAGTCAAACACTTTTTCAATTTATTTTCTCAGAAGCTTTTCACCTCTCCGACCCTGCCGAAGCCTTATCGCGCCTGCCGTGTCGGTGGATGCGCATTATAGGGAACTCAGATCCGTTCGCAACCTTTTTTTGAAAAAAAATGGGAAAAAACAGCCGTTCGCTGACTATTTCATCAGAAAAGCAAAAAAGAGGATAAAAAATCCTCTTTTTATGCCTCAAAACCTGTTGTTAAATGAACGCATAAGCGTCTGCGAACATGCGCTCACTCTTGGCTTTCTTATTCTGAGTAAACTGCTCACGTGCTGCTCCCGCCATTTCAAAGCGACCAGCAATATAGATATCGTAGTTTTCTAAGCTTTCGAAATCGTCACTTATCGCTTGCAGCACATTACCGATTTTACCTTGCCAACCCTCAGGAGCCTCTTCTACTACAGGAACGAAGTGAACGTTAGCAAACTTATCGGCAAGCTCGACCAATTCTTCTTTTGCATATAACTGACAGTTATCGCGTGCTCCCCAATATAAGAAGATAGGGTTCGTTTTGTTCTGGGCAATACAGTGGTCCAAAATAGAACGGACGTAACTAAAGCCTGTACCACCAGCAATCAATAATAGTGGACGCTCACTTTCTTCTTGAATCCACGCATCACCATGTGGTGCATCAATTTCGATATGACCATCTGTTTCTAGCGCCGCTTGCATTGCTTCAACGACTTCTAACGCGTAAGCGTTATGTTCAGCCGCACCAATGTGTAGCTCAAGCTCGCCTTCATGACGACAAGGGCTACTTGCAATAGAAAAAGGACGCTTGTCTTTTTCACCCATGACAACCATTAAGTACTGACCAGCTTTAAAAGGTACTGGTGATTCTGGGTGAAGAAGGATTTGGTAAGTATTACAAGCTAACGGCTGAATAGACTTTACTTTACATTGGATGGTCATGGTGTTCCTCTCGCTTACTCATCAAAAGTAAGCACTAAATTACTTTCTGTATAGGCTTGGCAAGGGAATATCCAACCTTGCTGTTGCTCTTTTTCGGTTAGCATAGGTTCGAGGTGATAACTCACCTCGCCCGTTAGCTTTTTACACATGCACATGGCGCAAGCGCCAACTTGGCAACGGTGTGGGAAGCGAATATTGTTGTTGAGCGCAGCTTCCAACACGGTCTCCCCTTCTTTTACTTGGAACGTAACGTCCATTGGTAGAAGGTGGACTTGATGACTCATAGAATACCTAACTGGTCCCAAATCTCATCGACTTTAGCCACAAGTTTAGGATCTTTTTTGATAGGCACCCCCCACTCGCGCGTGACTTCAGATTCGAACTTATTGGTTGCGTCCAGCCCTAACTTAGATGAACTTTCGGTCTTTCCTGGAACTTGAACGGTGTCTCTATCCGGATCCATTCGAGTTGTCACCGCCCAAATGATGTCATTCCAATCTCGCACATTCACATCATCATCACACAAGATAATGAACTTATTATTTGTATACTGAGCAAAGAAATCCCATAAGCATTCCATCAACGCTTGAGATTGACCCGCTTGGTCTTTCTTCATCGTAACGACGGCAAACTGATTGTTCGCCGTTGATGGTAGATAGATGTCGACAATTTCCGGGCGTTGTTGTTTTAGTGTTTCCAGATCCGCTTCAGTGATGATTTTGTTATCACGTTCACTGATTGGAGATCGTGTTACTAGCTCAGCATCCCATTTAATGGTCGCGTCTAAGCCCATTTTGGACCCTAACCCAACCACTGGTGACGCAAAGTCAAGTGAGTCGATCGGCGTGTTATCAATCATCAAAGTATCACGCACAGGATCCATATGCTCTGTCATGGCTTTAACGACACTATCCCAATCTCGAGCATTAACCGACTCGTCACACACAATGACATACTTGGTGTACATAAACTGACGTAAGAAAGACCACACCCCCATCATCACGCGCTTCGCATGACCTGGATACTGCTTCTTCATCGTTACCACTGCCATTCGGTATGAACAGCCTTCTGGTGGCAGGTAGAAGTCTTCAATTTCTGGGAACTGCTTTTGCAAAATTGGCACAAAGACTTCGTTCAGCGCCAGCCCCAATACTGCCGGCTCATCTGGCGGACGACCTGTGTAGGTGCTGTGATAGATGGGGTCTTTGCGCATAGTAATATGCGTAATAGTGAAAACGTGATGCTTCTCTTTTTCGTTGTAATAGCCAGTGTGATCACCATAAGGCCCCTCATCAGCAAACTCGTTCGGATCAATGTACCCTTCCATCACCATTTCTGCACTCGCAGGTACTTCTAGATCATTACTGACCGATTTCACCACTTCGGTTTTGCTTCCGCGCAGCAAACCTGCAAACGCGTATTCCGATAATGTATCTGGCACTGGTGTCACTGCACCAAGAATGGTTGCGGGATCAGCGCCAAAAGCGACTGATACTGGGAAAGGTTTACCTGGGTTAGTTTCCATCCAGTCACGCAGATCTAACGCACCACCACGGTGAGCAAGCCAACGCATAATAATTTTATTTTTGGCAATTTTTTGCTGACGATAAATACCTAGATTCTGACGCTTCTTGTACGGACCTTTAGTTACCGTTAAACCCCAAGTCAGCAACGGGGCAATGTCTTCTGCCCAGCAGCTCATCACTGGGATTTTATCCAAATCGACGTCATCTCCTTGCCAAACAACCTCTTGGCAAGGCGCTTTACGCAGGCGCTTAGCTGGCATATTAAGCACTTGCTTGAATACAGGGAGCTTCTCTAAAGCATCTTTAAAGCCTTTTGGCGGCTCAGGCTCTTTTAAATAAGCCAGCAACTTACCTACTTCTCGTAATTCCTTAACGTCTGTGCGCCCCATACCTATCGCAACGCGTTCTGGCGTACCAAATAGGTTAGTCAGGACGGGGACGTCATAGCCAATTGGATTTTCAAACAACAGTGCAGGACCGCCAGCACGCAAGGTACGGTCGCTGATTTCTGTCATTTCGTAAGCGGGATCGACGGGGTGAGTGATGCGTTTAAGTCGACCTTTCTGTTCTAGATGATCGATAAATTCGCGTAAATCCTTAAAACTCATAGGCCTTCATATTGGCTGATTAAACTGTCCGCAGTATAACAAATAGGAAGACGCTAAGATCCCCCTATTTTGTGTGGGTATGTGAGCTAGGTAACGCCAAGAATGGTTACTTCAAAACGTTTTCAATCTGACGGGTTTGAACTTTCCGGTTGCTTGAGATCAGTTCTTCAAGCCAAGAATGATGGCCTTGCTTCGCTAACTCTCTTGCTACCAATGTTGCTTCTTCTGATAACGCCATTTTTGCGACTAAGAACTGTTTTACCTCAGGAGTGAGTGGATTGGACCGGGCCAGTAGCTCAATGGCATACGGCTTTAACGTTGGATTGACGGTTGAGTTCATCAGTTGCTGTAATGAAAACTCATCACCGACGTTTGCAAGGCGACCCAACTCGGTTTGACCATTATAATCCGCTCGCATTCGCCATAGCATATCGTACATGGCTTCATCTTGGCTTACTTGAGCCAAACGAGCCACTACCGCTGACGATGGTAACCAACTGGTCACATTGGCGTGAGTCAACTGCTTGGTTAATGCCTCTAAGGCACTTGGTGACAAGCTATCCAGTTCTCGAATAAGCAGTGCTTCACGAGTCTGCACTTGTGACGATGTGCCAGTCAGCCACTCTTTGAGGTTCAACTCATCGCGCTCTGCTTCTAAGACAAATTCTAAAGTGCGTTGGTCTTGCTTCCAGCGCTTGATCTGACGGCTCGCGATCGCAGGAAAATTAAATGCTGGGACACTGAATTCATAACCATCTCCACGTTCAAGCATTTGATAAGTCGGTATGATGCTAATTTGAGATTCAACAAAGATGGCCATTCTTGGCGTTAGGATGATGTTTTGCTGCTCAAACTTGTTGAGCAACAGAAAGCGGGCGACTTCTTGTTGAGGAAAAGCAAGTCGATCAAGGGCAAATTTAAGCGAGTCGACCTCGTCTCTGACCGCATAATCAAGCAGTTCAGATACTTTCGTTTGTATTTGGGTGTCCTGAAGCCACTGTTCTACCTCTGATGCCTGCATTTCCTTCGCAGATGATGTTGCGGGTAGCACCATAAGTGACAAGCTCAGGAGTAATGACGACAACATTCCGTGTTGCATGTTAACCTCCCGATAACATTTTCTTCATTCTGCTGTTTCTATCAGGAGAAAGCAATAAAAAAGCCACCGATATGCGGTGGCTATTTACAGAATGGCTTATCTGAGACTATTGACGACGCATTGCATCGAAGAACTCATCGTTGGTCTTCGTCATCGCTAATTTATCGATTAGGAATTCCATTGCGTCGATCTCGCCCATTGGGTGAACAATCTTACGCAAAATCCACATCTTCTGTAGTTCGTCAGTCTTAGTTAGTAGCTCTTCACGGCGAGTACCTGAGCGGTTGAAGTCAATCGCAGGGAATACGCGCTTCTCCGCAATCTTACGGTTCAAGTGCAGTTCCATGTTACCTGTACCCTTGAACTCTTCGTAGATAACTTCATCCATCTTAGAACCCGTGTCTACTAGCGCTGTCGCGATGATAGTTAGGCTGCCGCCTTCTTCTACGTTACGAGCTGCACCGAAGAAACGCTTAGGACGGTGTAGTGCGTTAGCATCCACACCACCTGTTAGTACTTTACCTGATGAAGGCACTACTGTGTTGTATGCACGAGCTAGACGAGTGATAGAGTCAAGCAAGATAACGACGTCTTTCTTGTGCTCAACAAGACGTTTTGCTTTCTCGATTACCATTTCTGCTACTTGTACGTGACGAGACGCTGGCTCATCGAACGTAGAAGCAACCACTTCACCTTTAACTAGACGTTGCATCTCGGTTACTTCTTCTGGACGTTCATCGATTAGAAGTACCATCAACTCACACTCAGGATGGTTGTATGCGATGCTTTGTGCAATATTTTGCAGAAGCATTGTCTTACCCGCTTTAGGCGGAGCAACAATCAGGCCACGCTGGCCTTTACCGATTGGTGAAGCCAAATCAAGAATACGAGCGGTAATATCTTCAGTCGCACCGTTACCACGTTCCATAACCATACGTTCATTGGCATGAAGAGGAGTCAGGTTTTCAAAGAGGATTTTATTACGCGCGTTGTCTGGCTTATCGTGGTTGACCGTGTTTACTTTTAATAGTGCAAAGTAACGTTCGCCATCTTTTGGTGGACGAATTTTCCCGGCAATCGAATCACCTGTACGTAGGTTGAAGCGACGAATCTGACTTGGTGAAACATAGATGTCGTCCGGACCTGCTAGGTATGAGCTGTCTGCACTGCGTAGAAAACCAAAGCCGTCTTGCAGAATTTCCAGAACCCCATCGCCAAAGATGTCTTCGCCGCCTTTCGCGTGCGCTTTAAGAATTGCGAAGATGATGTCTTGTTTTCTCAGGCGCGCTAGGTTCTCAAGCCCTAAGCTTTCGCCAAGCTTTACAAGGTCAGACACAGGTCTGTTCTTCAGTTCGGTAAGATTCATGGTGGTGGATTCTTGTTTAGTCAAAATAAGATCTGTTTTCTAGTTAAGATGGATTTGGTCTCAGGATCGACCAAGAAGAGAATTTGTTCAATTAACGCACGATAAGTTAGCACTAATTACTATTCTAGTCCAGAGTTAGAAAAACAAAACCGCGCATTGTTACATTGCACGGTTTTATTTGTAATCACGTGGTGATTATAGATTTGCGTCCAAAAACTCTTTTAGTTGAGTCTTAGACAGAGCACCAACTTTCGTTGCCGCTACGTTACCGTCTTTAAATAACAGTAGCGTTGGAATGCCGCGAATACCAAACTTCGGCGGTGTGCCTGCGTTATGGTCAATATTTAGTTTACCGATAGTGAGCTTGCCTGCGTATTCATCAGCGATCTCGTCCAGAATTGGCGCAATCATTTTACAAGGACCACACCATTCTGCCCAGAAATCCACTAAAACCGGGCCTGCAGCATTGATTACATCGTTTTCAAAACCATCATCAGTAAGCTGCAAAATCTTATCACTCATCTTCCACTCCAATGTGTTTTTAGAAACTGGTTGGATGATAACCAGTAATTAGATGCCCTATTGGAATGTATTTACTTTCGTATTGCAAGCTTTAGCTGATATTCTATAGTCATGAAAAAGACGCATATCACAGAGCAAAAGTTCGCCGATTTGGATTTAAAGCCCCAAGTCATTGAAGGATTGGATAAAAAAGGGTTCGAATATTGTACCCCTATCCAAGCCTTGGCGTTGCCGGTACTGCTCACCGGCCAAGACATCGCAGGCCAGGCCCAAACGGGTACTGGTAAAACGCTCGCGTTTCTTACTGCTACTTTCAACCACCTTCTGACGACACCAGAACCTGAAGGTCGCCAACCAACCCAGCCTCGCGCCATTATTATGGCACCGACACGTGAATTAGCGATTCAGATCTTTAATGATGCTGAACCTCTGATTGCGAGTACAGGTCTAAAAGCGGCATTAGCTTATGGCGGCGAGAGCTACGATAAGCAATTGTCTAAGCTACAAGACGGTGTAGACATTCTGATTGGTACCACTGGCCGTATCATTGATTTTTACAAGCAGCGCGTATTCAACCTAAACAACATTCAAGCTGTTGTGTTGGATGAAGCAGACCGAATGTTCGATCTTGGCTTTATTAAGGACATTCGTTTCTTATTCCGTCGCATGCCTGAACCAAAAGAGCGTCTAAACATGCTGTTCTCAGCAACGCTGTCGTACCGCGTACAAGAATTAGCGTTTGAACATATGCACAACCCTGAGCATGTTGTCGTCGAGCCTGAGCAAAAAACCGGTCACCGTATCCAAGAAGAGCTGTTCTACCCTTCTAACGAAGACAAGATGACTCTACTTCAGACTCTTATTGAAGAAGACTGGCCAGATCGCGCGATCATATTCGCCAACACCAAACATAAGTGCGAATCTGTCTGGGGTCATCTAGCAGCAGATGGCCATCGTGTTGGTCTACTGACCGGCGACGTTCCTCAGAAAAAACGCGAAAAGATTCTTGAACAATTTACTCGCGGTGAAGTAGACCTTTTAGTTGCAACTGACGTTGCTGCTCGTGGCCTACATATTCCTCAGGTAACACACGTATTCAACTACGACTTACCAGACGATTGTGAAGATTACGTTCACCGTATCGGCCGTACTGGTCGTGCAGGTGCAAGTGGTCACTCAATCAGCTTTGCTTGTGAAGAGTACGCAATCAACTTGCCTGCGATTGAAGAATACATCGAACATACAATCCCAGTATCGGATTACGATGCATCGGCTCTGATCCAAGATCTGCCAGAACCAATCCGTATGCGTGCGCCTCGTGTTCAGCAACGTCGTACCAATACCGGTGGCACGCGCTCTGGTAACCGTAAGCCGCAAGGACGCCGTCCTCGTCAACCACGTCAATCAGCGCCAAAACAATCATAAAAGGAAACTGAAGTCGTTTATGAGTCAAGCAGGATCATCACCGCTATACGCAGCCATCGACCTCGGGTCGAACAGTTTTCACATGCTCGTTGTGCGTCATATCGATGGCAGCGTTCAAACCATGGCTAAAATTAAGCGCAAAGTTCGTCTTGCTGCGGGCTTAGATGAACGTAACTCTCTTAGTATGGAAGCTATGCAGCGAGGATGGGACTGCTTAAGTCTATTTGCAGAACGCTTGCAGGATATTCCTAAACAAAACATCCGTATTGTCGGTACCGCAACATTGCGCACAGCTATCAATGCGGATGTTTTTTTAGAGAAAGCAAACCAAATTTTAGGTCAGCCTATCGAAGTGATTAGTGGCGAAGAAGAAGCTGCCACTATCTATAAGGGCGTTGCTCATACTTCTGGAGGTAGTGGCCGTCGCCTAGTAGTCGATATCGGCGGTGCGAGTACTGAGCTGATCATCGGTGAAGGCTTTGAGGCTAAAGCGCTAACTAGCTTAAAAATGGGCTGTGTCACTTGGTTAGAGCACTTCTTTAAAGACCGTCAGTTGAATGCGCGTAATTTCGAAGCCGCGATTGAAGGCGCGAAACAAACCCTAAAGCCGATTCTGGAGCAGTATACTGATCTCGGCTGGGATATTTGTGTTGGCGCATCAGGCACGGTTCAAGCATTACAAGAAATTATGCTGACACAAGGTATGGATGAGGTCATTACTCACACCAAGCTGAAGCGTCTACAAAAACAAGCTATGCAGGCCGATCACTTAGAAGAGCTTGATATCGAAGGTTTAACCCTTGAACGCGCACTGGTATTTCCAAGTGGCTTATCCATTTTGATCGCGATTTTCGAACTGCTAGAAATCGATGCTATGACTCTTGCTGGCGGTGCACTACGTGAAGGTCTCGTGTACGGAATGGTCGAAGAGTTGCGTCAGAATGATATTCGTGCCCGTACGATTAGCAGCGTACAAACTCGTTACCAATTGGATCGCCAGTATGGTGAGCAAGTCGCGAGCCTCGCGAGTAAGCTACTCGATCAAGCAGGCGGCAATGTGTGGGTCGCAGAGCATCAGGGCAAAATGCTACTAGAAACCACCGCCAAACTGCACGAAATCGGTTTAACCATCGATTTCAAAAAAGGTGGGGAGCACAGCGCCTACCTACTTCAGCATTTGGACTTGCCAGGTTACACGCGCGCGCAGAAGTTCTTTATCGGCGAAATTGCTCGCCGTTACCGAGAGCAACTAACCTCGTTACCTGAACAACATGCCATGTCAGGTACCAGCGGTAAGCGTGTCCTTCGTTTATTGCGCCTTGCTGTTCTACTTAGCCATCGCCGCACCCCTGATTTAGAGCCTAAAGTGACGCTAACAGCAGAGGACGACAAACTAACACTCAGTATTGATGCAGCATGGTTAGCGGCAAATCCGCTAACCGCCGCAGAGTTGGAAATCGAAGCTAACCGTCAGACTGACATCGGCTGGCCGTTAAGCATAGTGAGTTGTTAGTTAGCACGATTGCTAAATACTTCGTTAAAGGTCCCATTCGGGGCCTTTTTTTATTATTCATTTTTCACTTGTACAGCTTAGGGAGCTTTTGGACACCAATAATCTAATTACTCCCCACGCTGTACAGACCGAACAAACGCCCTTCCGACAAAAACAAAAAAGCCGCTTGAATTAAACAAGCGGCTTTCGGGGTTCCCACTGAAATTAGGACTGAACCGTCGTTCCTACTTTGAAGTTCGGATTCACCGCCGTCAGCCTCTTAATCAAATAGTTAAGCAACATACCATACATTGGAACAAACAGACCCAAGCTAATAATCAGTTTGAAACCGTAATCCACCAGCGCGATTTCTGTCCAGTGTGCCGCCATAAATGGGTCTGGGCTTTGGTAAAACGCAATGGCAAAGAAAGCAACGGTATCTAATGCATTACCGAAAAGTGTTGAACACGTTGGCGCAACCCACCACTGCTTCATTTGGCGCAGGCGGTTAAACACGTGCACATCCATGATCTGACCAAGTAAGTACGCCATGAAGCTAGCAATCGCGATACGAGCAACAAACAGATTGAATTCCCCTAATTGAGAAAAACCTTGGAACTGCCCTTCAAAAAACACCACGGATAAGAAGTACGACACGACTAACGCAGGCAGCATCACTAAAAAGATGATCTTACGTGCCATTTGCGCACCGAAAATTCGTACGGTTAGGTCAGTCGCCAAAAAGATAAATGGAAAGGTGAATGCGCCCCAAGTGGTATGGAAGCCAAAGATAGTAAACGGTAGCTGAACTAGGTAATTGCTCGATGCAATAATCACTAGGTGGAATAGAGCCAGATAGATAAGGGCGTTGCGCTGCTGCGCAGGGGTAAAGTTACTCATGCGATACCTTTTTAGTTTGGTTTGGGGGTGAGGGAACCCAAATCGAGCGCTTAATAAAAAACGACTCTTACCAACAATGTAAAAATGAAATATAAAATAGCTTAACTCATTCCGAGTTAAACGGTGGGTGATTATACAGTAACCACTTTTCGCTGCAAGTCGTCTGTTTTACGCAAACGTTTGGGCTTAAAAAAGAGCGTTTCATGTGAAACACCCTTTGTAAATACACCAAAGTTTCTAGAAGCCGCGTTGGAACAATCCCGCTAGGTAATCCAACTCTTCCCTGCTCTCTTCAATCGCTAAGGCTTCAAACCAAATCGCTTCACTATAATGCTCCGCTTTCATAAACAGTCGACAATCTTCAAAGTCAATCAACCAAGAGTGAATGTCGGCATCCCACTGTTTTTCAACCACAGTAGCAGATAGCAGTCCAACTAAACGTTCACCCAAAGCAGGAAAAGTATCAAGGTCAAAGCTCGGCGCGGTAATGATTAATCGCCCTTCTTGTTCCATGTAGTCCGCTAAGCCAAATTCCTTTTGCATCTTGGTTCCTTATCCGTGGTGAGTAATGTGTTCTTGAATCAAATCAAGGAATGGATCGGCGTACTTCTCCAGCTTACGCTGACCAACACCGCTTACCGCTAGCATTTCACCGTAAGAGGTTGGCAAAATCTCGGCCATATCAATCAGAGTAGCGTCACTGAATACGACGTATGGAGGCAGACCATCTTCATCGGCAATCGACTTACGCAGCTTACGCAGTTTCGCGAACAACTTCTTATCGTAATTCTTACTCGTCAGTTTATCCGACTTCGCAGCACGTGCAGCGGTATCCAAACGAGGCACCGCCAACTCTAGTGATATATCACCTCGCAACAACGGACGCGCCTCTTCGGTTAATTGCAGCGTTGAGTTACGCGTAATATTTTGAAACAGCAAGCCTTTATGAATAAGCTGACGAAAGATACTGATCCAATAATCATGGCTGTGGTCACGCCCTAACCCGTAGGTGGAAATTTTATCATGCCCATTTTCGCGCACACGAATGTTCTGCATCCCGCGTAACACCTCAACGACGTAACCCATACCAAAGCTTTGGTTTACGCGGTACACACAAGACAATGCCTTACGCGCTTCTTCGGTAGCATCAAAGTGTTTCGGTGGGTCTAAGCAAATATCGCAGTTACCACAGGGCTTATCACGATACTCACCAAAATAATTGAGTAAGACCTGACGACGGCATGTTTGCGCTTCCGCAAACGCGCTCATCGCATTTAATTTGTGGCTTTCCACTTGCTTCTGTGGACCGTCGTCCTTTTCATCTAACATACGACGCAGCCAACTGATATCCGCAGGGTCATACAGCATCATCGCTTCAGCAGGCAGGCCATCACGCCCCGCACGACCGGTTTCCTGATAATAGGATTCGATATTACGCGGGATATCAAAGTGCACTACAAAACGCACGTTTGGCTTGTTGATACCCATACCGAATGCCACGGTCGCGACAACGATTTGGATATCATCACGTTGGAAAGCTTCTTGGACATAAGCGCGCTCGTCAGCATCCATACCAGCATGGTAGCCTGCGGCTCGAATGTGGTTGTTGCACAACTTCTCAGTCACCATCTCGACTTTCTTACGGCTACTGCAATAGATAATGCCGCAGTTGCCCTTTTGGGTTTCAAGATAACGAACGATTTGCGACACGGGCTTGTGCTTCTCAACCAAGTTGTAGCGAATATTAGGACGGTCGAAGCTGCCTAAGTAAACTTCTGGATGACTCAGTTGAAGACGCTCAAGAATGTCTCGACGCGTAGCGTCATCAGCTGTCGCGGTCAGCGCCATAAATGGCACGTGCGAGAACTGCTGCTTCAGCTGGCCAAGCGCAGCATACTCAGGCCGGAAATCGTGTCCCCACTGCGAAATACAGTGCGCTTCATCGACAGCAATCATCGACAACGGCAAGTTTTCCAAACGCTCAATGAAATCACGCATTAATACGCGCTCTGGCGAGACGTACACCAATTTAAGGTGACCAGTATGCATGCGGTTATACACGCTGAGCAGCTCTTCACGTGGCATGGTCGAGTTAATGCACTCAGCAGCCACACCATTCGCTTTCAGCTGATCAACTTGGTCTTTCATCAACGAGATAAGCGGAGAAATCACCAAGGTAATGCCAGAGCGAACCAATGCAGGGATTTGATAACACAGTGACTTACCACCACCCGTAGGCAGAATAACCAAGCTATCGCGACCTTCTACCGCCGCATCAATCACCAGTTGCTGACCATCACGGAACTCCTGGTAACCAAACACATCCTCCAGCATACGTTGAGGAGTTACAGGCAGATCTGATTGTTCGGCTAACAAGGTCGAGGTCATGAATAATCTCAGGTTGGGTCATAAAAGAAGTGCTATTGCATGCTACCAACACACAAAATGAAGGCACATTGTAATGGGGTTTGATGGTGAATAAAACCGCAAATTGCTAGGTGATTCTACTCACGACTCGTATACTGATTTTCTGCTCTATAAACACACAATTAGGTGACACTCCATGACCCTAGAAGAACAACAGCGTGCAAAACAAGGCGTCTTGCTTGCGATTGGTGCGTACACTATGTGGGGCATTGCTCCCATGTACTTCAAATCAATCGCACAGGTCTCGCCTTTAGAGATCTTAAGTCACCGCGTCATTTGGTCTTTCTTTTTACTTGCTGCGCTCCTCCATTTTGGTCGTCGTTGGCGCTCAGTGTTTAGCGTTATCAAAGACAAAACTAAAATCGTCTACTTACTGTTTAGTTCTGTGCTGATTGGTGCCAACTGGTTGATCTTCATCTGGGCGGTGAACTCCAATCACATGCTGGATGCAAGTCTCGGCTATTACATCAATCCATTAATCAATGTCTTACTCGGAATGATTTTCCTTGGTGAACGACTTCGCCATTTGCAATGGTTTGCTGTTGTACTTGCCGCGTGTGGTGTATTGGTCCAGTTAATTGTGTTTGGCTCTGTCCCTGTGGTGGCTATTGCACTCGCCATGAGCTTTGGAATTTATGGATTGCTGCGTAAAAAAGTCAGCCTTGATGCTCAAACAGGGCTATTTATTGAAACGTGCATGTTACTCCCCGCCGCCCTTATTTACCTGTTGTTCATCGCAAGCACGCCTACATCGAATATGTTTAATAACTCATGGCAGTTAAATAGCCTATTGATAGCTGCAGGTGTGATCACCACACTTCCTTTGCTGTGTTTTACCGGAGCAGCGACACGCCTTAAACTCTCGACGCTAGGCTTCTTCCAGTACATTGGGCCAAGCTTGATGTTCTTGCTTGCGGTACTGATTTACGGCGAACCGTTCACCACAGATAAAGCGCTCACTTTCGCTTTCATCTGGGGTGCATTAGTCGTGTTTAGCTTTGATGGTCTGCGTAATAACCGTAAATCGCGTAGAGCAATCCAGATTCAATGACTTTTTTTACAAGACAAGTTAAAAATTGATGGATAAGCTTGGTCATAATGTGACCAAGCTTTTTTACTTAATGGAACATATTCAGTACTACGCAACCGCCCATAACAACTTGAGTCTGATTGAGGCGAAATATCAGAAGTTTGCTTTTCAAAGGCATTACCACCTGGATTTTCATCTCGGCCTGATCACGCATGGCGAGCAAAAGTTCCAATACCAAGGCAACTGCCATCAAGTCGGTCACGGACAAATTGTCCTTATGCCCCCTGATGAGCTGCATGACGGGCAAGCTAAACTCGAAAGTGGCTATGAGGTGAATGTGTTTGCGATCGAACCTCACCTATTGAGCGATCTGGCTGATCTTAAGCGAAGCGGTCAAATAATACACTTTAACGAGCTGATCATCTCGGATCCGCAGATATTTTCACAACTTAGCAACTTACACGGGCTGCTTCGCCGTGAAAACCTCAGTCAACTTGCCAAAGATTGCCTACCTTTTGAAGGATTCAACCAACTTTTTGATCGCTACGGATCACTTGAGCGACAAAAAGTGGTGACTTTAGGCAAACAATCGCTTGGGACGTTAAAAGATTATCTGATGGCGAACCTCGACCAAGCGGTGCGTTTGGATTCGTTATCAGAACTGTGCCAACTGAGCCCAACTCAGTTCCAGCGCCATTTTAAAGCACAGACCGGCATGACACCTTATGCATGGTTCGCACGCCTGCGCCTCGAACAAGGCATGAAGTTACTGCAATCTGGTCAATGCGGTACCGACGTCGCCCATCAGATCGGCTTCTACGATCAAGCGCATTTCAGCAAAGCGTTTAAGCAGACTTATGGCGTTTCCCCTTCTCAAGTGACTCGTTAATTTTATTTACCGAGAAAGCTGTCAGTTTTTTACAAGCGTCACAAGTGACTTGCCACGACAATAGCCGCATTGGTTATATTTGAGATGTGTTATGAATGAATCCACCATATTGCTGACACTCGCCAGCATTCACTTTATTGCCCTAATGAGTCCAGGTCCGGACTTTGCTCTCGTCGTACAAAATGCGACACGTCACGGTCGTCAAACTGGCTTGTACATCGCGTTGGGATTGTCTGTCGGTATTTTGCTGCACTCCTTGTTCAGCCTGACAGGCGTGAGCTATATCGTCCACCAGCACCCAGTGTTGTATTCCGTGGTGCAACTGCTCGGTGGTAGTTACCTGCTCTACCTAGGTATTGGGGCTTTGCGCGGCGTGATCGCAATGATCAAAAATCCATTGGCGGATCAATCTAAGAAGCAAAACAACTTAGTGATCAGTAACAAGCGTCAAGCATTTGCCAAAGGGTTTGCGACCAACATTCTTAACCCGAAAGCCTTAGTTTTCTTTATCAGTTTGATGTCGAGCTTAGTGCCTGTGGGTATGTCGGTGACAGGCAAAAGTATTGCCCTAGTGATTCTGTTTGGTTTGTCACTGTTTTGGTTCTCCAGTCTCGCATGGATGCTGTCGACTCAGCGGCTGCAACGTAAATTGCTGCAAGCGGGGATCTACATCGACGGTCTATGTGGAGTGGTGTTTACTCTGGTAGGCAGCAGTATTTTGTACCAAACCATTAGCTCTTTTATTAGGTAACATACTGATTTAAAAGCGTAGCACAATCGACATTTCTAAGATTGCTGACTCGACGTTGCTCTCCATGACTGCCAAGCTGAAAACACAAAACTGGCAACATGGAGAGTCATCATGCATTGGACGTTCAACCGACTCGTGACCACGGGTCTTTTTCTTACTTCCCCTTTGGTTTTATCCACCCAATCCCTCGCGAACCAAGCTGCAGATGCGGTTGCACCGGAACACAGTACGGGCTTTGAGACAAAGCAATTAGTTAAAGCTAAAAACTACATGGTCACAGCCGCTAACCCACTTGCCACCCAAGCCGGTGTCAATGTCCTCGCACAAGGTGGTAATGCCATTGATGCCATGGTTGCGGTGCAACTGATGCTAGGCTTGGTAGAGCCTCAATCCTCTGGCATTGGTGGTGGTGCCTTCTTAGTATATTGGGACAGTGAGAAACAAAAGCTGACCACGTATGATGGGCGTGAAACCGCGCCACTCGCCGCTACCCCCAAGCTCTTCTTGGATGAAAAAGGACAACCTCTGCAATTTTACGATGCGGTTGTCGGTGGTCGCTCCGTTGCCACACCTGGCACAGTGAAATTGCTGTGGGACACCCACCAGAAATACGGTAAGTTGGAATGGAAGAAGATCACCCAACCTGTGATTACTTTGGCTGAACAAGGTTTCAAAGTCAGCCCTCGCCTCGCTAGTCTGATTGAGAAAGATGCCAAGCGACTGTCACGCTTCCCTGCGACTAAGGCTTACTTCTTTAATCCTGATGGTTCACCGAAAGCCGAAGGCACACTGTTAAAGAACCCAGAATACGCCCAAACCCTGACGGCGATGACAGAACAAGGAGCAAAAGCCTTCTACCAAGGCGATATCGCTACAGACATTATCGAGACAGTACAGAATGCACCGGGGAACCCTGGTGTATTAGCTCAACCTGATTTTGACACTTACCAAATTAAACAACGTGAACCGGTTTGTGCGGCTTACCAAAGCTATGACATTTGCGGTATGGGACCACCAAGCTCTGGCGCACTGACGGTTGGGCAGATTCTCGCAATCACCGAACAATACGATCTTAAAGATTGGGGAGCCACAAGTGCGAAATCATGGCAAGTGATCGCCGATGCATCTCGCCTTGCGTTCGCAGATCGCAGCAAATACATCGCTGACCAAGATTATGTGCCGATGCCTACCGAAGGCTTGCTTGATAATGATTACCTCAAACAACGTGCAGAACTAATCCAAGTAGGCAAAGCGCTGAGTAAGATTGAAGCGGGTAATCCACCGTGGTCGCATGCGATGAACTTAAGCATGGACCAATCGATCGAACTGCCTTCCACTAGCCATTTCAATATCGTCGATAAACAAGGCAATGTGGTCTCAATGACCACAACCATTGAGAACGCCTTTGGCTCGCGCTTGATGGTGCGTGGCTTTTTGCTCAACAACGAACTCACCGACTTCTCCTTCCGCACTCACCAAGATGGTGTGCCAATCGCGAACCGCTTAGAACCGGGTAAACGTCCACGTTCATCAATGGCTCCGACCATTATGATGAAGGATGATAAACCCTACATGGCAATTGGCTCACCGGGCGGCAGCCGCATCATTGGTTACGTCGCACAAACCATTATCGCCCACATTCAATGGGACATGGATATCCAAAGCGCGATTAATCAACCACGATTACTTAATCGGTTTGGTACCTTAGAGATTGAGCAAGGTACCATCGCAGAAGGCTTACAACCTGAATTAGAGAAGATGGGTTTTAAAACCGATGTTCGCAATTTGAATTCTGGACTGCATGCGATACGTCTTACCAAAGAAGGCCTTGAAGGTGCTGCGGATCCGCGGCGTGAAGGCGTGGCCATTGGGCAATAAGAGTCTTTCGCTCGACCCTTTGTGCGAGATCTCTTACAAAGGGGTGAGCAAACCTCTCTTTTTTCATAAAAAAAATCGTCATGACGACACATAAACCATTGATTAGGCTTTAAATTGTGATTTATTCAAACATAATGGCAATCAAAAATGTGATTTATCACCATTGTTCGCAAACGTTAAACCGGTAATATTAACCCTGTCGGAAGGATGCTGACACGGAACAGGAAACACCAAGGACTTGGTGAACTTCAGGAAGAAGAAACGATTATTCAGGATGAATGGTCGGGCATGGATTGCAAAATTGGACATTGAACGGAATCAATAGTGACTAGGATGGTTGCTACTAAGGATGGGAAATGGACACCTCTGGACGAGGCAAGGATTTGAACATCAGGATGATGTCAGGGACACCGCTCAGGGAACAAGTGATGAGAGCTAACGAGGATTGTTAGCAGACCAGGATAAGGTCAAGGACACCGCTAGGATGGCGACGTAAGGATTAAGCTGACGGATTCAGCACACTATCATGGATTAGATGCATGGAGCACTCTTAGTAGCCGGATTGCTGCGAGTAAGACTATAACCCCGATGGGCGCAAGCCCTCGGGGTTTTTCTTTACCTGAAATAGGATAAAGCCCTTTAAAGCCCCACCTCAAACAACACCTTCCGACAACAAGTTTTATTGGCTCAAATAGTAAAAACAAAAAGAGCCGCCGAAGCAGCCCTTGAAACTATTGATTTTCTCAAAGCCTTACAGCTTCTCAAGTCGCGCATAAGCAGTCACTAACCACTTAATGCCTTCACCGTTAAAAGCGATCTGTACGCGACTTTGTGGACCACTGCCTTCAAAGTTGATGATAGTACCTTCTCCGAACTTCGGATGCATCACGCGAGAACCGAGCGTAAAGCCTGTTTCATTAAAGCTTTCTTTCACCACGGTTTGGCTAAAGCGACCGCTACTTGTTGGGCGACTGACCTGCGCCTTCATACGTACTTCATCCAAGCAGGTTTCTGGTAATTCACGAATAAAGCGAGATGGCTTGTGATACTTATCCTGACCATACAAACGGCGCATTTCCGCATAGGTGATGTAGAGCTTTTGCATTGCACGGGTCATGCCTACGTAGCACAAACGACGCTCTTCTTCTAAGCGCCCGGCTTCTTCCGCCGACATTTGACTTGGGAACATGCCTTCTTCCACACCCACCATAAACACCAATGGGAACTCTAGACCTTTCGCACTGTGCAGCGTCATTAGCTGAACCGCATCCTCAAACTCGTCCGCTTGTCCTTCGCCCGCTTCTAATGCTGCGTGAGTAAGGAATGCCGTCAGCAGTGACATGTCTTCGGCTTCTTCTGGCTTCTCAAATTGACGCGTTGCGGTCACCAATTCCTCCAAGTTCTCAATACGCGCCTTAGACTTTTCACCCTTCTCTTGCTCGTACATCGTGAACAAGCCCGAGTATCTGATCACATGGTCAGTTTGGTGGTGTAGTGGCATCTCGATAGTGTCATCTTCCAGTGCAGTAATAAGCTCGATAAATCGGCTCAACGCACCAGCCGCACGCCCCGCGAGAACTTGCTCATCCAACATCGCCACACTCGCTTCCCACATAGTACAACCACGATCACGAGCGGCACGACGAATGGTTTCTAAGGTCTTATCACCTAAGCCACGCGTTGGTGTATTAACAACACGCTCAAACGCCGCATCATCATTACGATTCGCCATTAAGCGCATGTAGCTCAACGCATCTTTAATTTCCTGGCGTTCGAAGAATCGCATGCCGCCATAAATGCGGTAAGGTAAACCTGCTTGAAGCAACGCTTCTTCCAGAACACGTGACTGAGCGTTGTTACGGTAAAGCATGGCAGCATCACTCAGAACACCACCCTTGTCTTGCCACTCTTTGATCTTGTTAACCGCGAAACGCGCTTCATCCAATTCGTTGTAAGCACTGTAAACTGAGATCGGCTCACCGACGATGCCATCAGTCCAAAGCTCTTTACCCATTCGCTCGGTGTTATTAGCGATAAGCGCGTTCGATGCTTCCAAGATCGTCTTGGTAGAACGGTAATTTTGCTCAAGACGAATGGTGTTCACACTTGGGAATTCCAGCGTAAACTTCTCAATATTCTCGATTTTCGCGCCACGCCAACCATAAATGGACTGGTCATCATCACCGACAATCATCACATGGCACTCTGGACCCGCCATCATACGCAGCCAAGCGTATTGAATATTGTTGGTATCTTGGAACTCGTCAACCAAAATATGCTTAAAGCGCGCTTGGTAGTGTTCACGGACGAACTTGTTATCACGCAGTAGCTCATGTGCGCGCAACAAGATTTCCGCAAAGTCGACCAAACCCGCTCGGTCACACGCTTCTTGATATGCGGTGTACAGTTGTAGGTAAGTTTTCGTGACTGGATCGTGGTACGCATCGATGTGCGCTGGGCGCAAACCTTCATCCTTCTTGCCGTTAATCCACCACGCAACTTGGCGCGCAGGCCACTGCTTCTCATCGAGGTTTTGCGCTTTGATCAAACGCTTTAGTAGGCGTTGCTGGTCATCACTGTCGATGATTTGGAAATCTTCCGGCAGCTTGGCATCAAGATAGTGTGCACGCAGAATACGGTGACAAATGCCGTGGAACGTGCCATTCCACATACCACCGGCACTCCCCATCATAAGCTCTTCAATACGCCCACGCATCTCTGCTGCCGCTTTGTTGGTAAAGGTGACCGACATGATAGAGAACGGAGAAGCCTGCTCTACCGACATCAACCAAGCGATACGGTGCACAAGCACACGCGTTTTACCACTTCCCGCACCAGCAAGGATGAGCAAGTTTTCTAGAGGCGCTGCAACGGCTTCACGCTGTTTGTCGTTCAAACCGTCAAGTAATAGAGATGGATCCATCATGATGAGAGCTACTGGTTATTTATACATAAAAATAGATTATAACCTAAACAACTGGGTGCTGTTTAGACAAAACTTGATAAAAAGTTTGCGGCTTTTTTGCACTGAACATCAAGACCTTGTATGACATTCACTCAATATACCGTCCATTTCCTCCGTTTTTCTGAAAGTTTTTTAGTCAATTTCCTATCTTTTAAATTAAGTAAGCTGTTAACAAAACGCCAAAACAGGCGGTTCACCTTGCCAACTTAAAGTAAAGGAAATCATTCAGAGGAAATAACTATGAAAAAGTCAAATCTTGCTGTTACTGCTGCTGTTACTGGTTTACTCGCTCTAGGGGGCACGATGCTCACTTCGGCTCCTGCTGTCGCTGCTGAAAAAGAAAAATGCTACGGCGTTGCAAAAGCAGGTAAAAATGATTGCGCAACGAAAAGCAGCTCTTGTGCTGGTACCTCGAAAGAAGATAACCAAAAAGACGCATTCGTCGTCGTTCCTAAAGGGCTGTGCGACAAACTTGCTGGCGGTAGTACGACTTCTTCCTAATTTTTTATCGCCGCTGTTTCTGGATGCGTAGTCGCGGAGCCGCGCATCCTTACTTTCCCGTCCAATCTGAAAAGGAGTTTCACGTGAAACACCACATCTTCCATGAACTTGTTGGTGTCGGACTAAGAACCCCTCACCTCGATTATTTCAGCCAGAGCGCTCCTGGGTTGTCTTGGTTAGAAATCCACAGTGAAAACTACTTCCAACCCAATGCGGCAGAACGCTATCAGCTACAGAGTCTGCGCGAGAAGTATCAAGTCAGCTGTCACGGTATCGGCTTGTCACTTGGTTCAGTGGAACGTGTGAATAAAAAGCACCTTGCTCAACTCAAAGCGCTGATTGATTCAATCGTTCCGATTCTTGTTTCTGACCATTTAAGTTGGAGTGAAAACGGCGGTCACTACTTTAATGACCTACTCCCACTGCCCTACACGGAAGAAGCACTGAAGGTGTTCACTCGCAACGTGAATGAAGTGCAGGATTATTTGCAGCGCGAGATCTTGATAGAGAACCCATCTAGTTATGTGAAGTTTCAACATTCGACTATCAGCGAATGGGAGTTTCTTACCGAAGTACAAAAGCGCACTGACTGTCGTTTGTTGCTCGATTTAAACAATGTTTATGTTTCGGCGTTCAACCACGGTTTTGATTGCGACACCTACCTAGATGCGATGCCAGCCGACAAAGTGGATGAGATTCACTTGGCAGGTTTTACCATCAAACAACTCGACAAGGGTGAGATATGGATTGATACCCATAGCCGCCCAATCAGCGATGACGTTTGGCAATTGTTCGCGCAGTGGACAAAAAAACACGGTCCACGTCATGCGTTGATTGAATGGGATTTGGATATCCCCGCGCCAGAAGTCTTGCTCGGAGAAGCCCAGAAAGCATCGCAACTGCTGTTACAAGGCACACTTCCAAGTGAACAAAGCGAGCCAAGGAAGGCATCATGAATCTAGCCAATTTACAAAGCCAGTTTGCTAAAGCTCTGCACTATCAAGCACTCGGTGAAGATTGCGATATTGCCAGTGAAGAGTTTACGGCAGAGGAACGCATGCAGATTTACCGCAACAACTTCATTGTCAGTTTGAGTGAGGTTTTATCGGCAACCTATCCTATGGTGGAAGCATTGCTTGGTGAAGAGTGCTTTAAACAGATTGCGCGTCAACACGTACTCACTTCCCCATTAGAAGAAGGCAATGTGGTGCATTATGGCGAAGGCTTTCAGGACACCATCATGCAATTTAATCAGGTGATCGATCAGGCGCCCTACTGCCCAGAAGTCGCACGCTTCGAATGGTACATCGATCTCGCCCGACAAACCCTATTCGAAGAACCTCGCTCAGCTGAGATAAAACCACTTGCTTTGCTTGGTCAAGTAAGTGAAGAACTTCAACCCGCTTTGGTATTGCACCTGAAACAAGGTTGCCGAAGTTTTGCCTCCGATTATGCCGTGTTTGATTTGTTTTCTGCGATTCAAACTGGGCAATTTGAACAACTCAACATCAATCAATTACAACAAGGTGCTATCTCGATTCAAGCTAATGGAGAAGCCTTATGTCACGCACTCGATGCCGATCTCTTCCAACTGCTGCAATGTTTAGAGCAGAAGC
The DNA here is from genome assembly GCF_003584965.1 of Vibrio sp. PID23_8. Taxonomy (NCBI): domain Bacteria; kingdom Pseudomonadati; phylum Pseudomonadota; class Gammaproteobacteria; order Vibrionales; family Vibrionaceae; genus Vibrio; species Vibrio sp. PID23_8. The sequence continues at coordinate 22,097 of NZ_LIXE01000021.1, forward strand.
TGAGTTTGAGCGTAATACCTAAAGTTTTACTCGCTCATCTCAATAGCATCATGGCACTCGATCTCGTTGACGGCTTTACATTGAAACCAATTTAAGGAGCACTCTATGACGGATACGGTTAAAAACTTAGTCAATCGGTATGACGATTTAATCAGTACCCTACAAGCAGGCTTTGTCCCTTTAATGCTGTTATTTTGCCGCTTTTGGGTAGCGTGGGTATTTTTCAATTCAGGACTGATCAAAATCACGTCTTGGGATAGCACGCTTTATCTGTTCGAGTTGGAATACCAAGTGCCATTGCTGCCATGGGAACTCGCCGCTTACTTAGGCACGGCTGCCGAACTGGTGCTACCTGCTTTCTTAGCGCTTGGCTTGATTACCCGTCCAATGGCTGCGATTTTGTTTGTGTTTAACATCATCGCCGTGATCTCTTACCCGCTGCTGTGGGAGAAAGGGTTTTATGACCACCAACTGTGGGGCTTGATGATACTTATCGTCATCGTCTGGGGACCCGGACCAATTTCACTCGACCAATGGTTGAGAAACAAGATCGCCAAATAAAAAAATCCCCGCGTCTGCGGGGGGGGATTTTTTATTTGTTTAAGTAAGCCAGCAACTCTTCTGCTGAAATGCCTTTCTGGGCCAATTCTTTTGCCATCAGCTCAACTTGCTCGCCTTTACGCGATTCAATCACTTGCTGAAACTGATACACAAGGTCACGCAAGATTGGCAATGGAACTTGCTTTGCCGCACTACGAACACGCTCTGAGCTCTGATTACCCAGTTCATTTAGCAACTTGCCAAACATCACCTTCTCTGGTGATTCTTCCATTTGCTCTAAGATACGAGCCATTTCATAGGTGGTTAACGACATTACTTGCTGAGTTCCGTTGTGGTGTCGAGAAAAGTTTAAGCGACAAATATACACGCGTTAGTTACATTGGAAAATACTAAATTGAGCTGTTTTATGCATTCACCAACTTCGTATGCCAGTTCTTGCCTGCTTTCGTGAACAGAATCAGCAATGCTGGTAGCAACACCCACATATGAATCGCAATCAGTGTTTGTGGATCAAGTGATAGACGCTGTAGCGTACCGACCAACAAACCTGCACCACTCATCTGGAACAAGCCAAGTAGTGCTGCTGCGGTACCAGCCTTATCACCAAATGGCTCAAGTGCTTTACCTGCCGCCGCCCCTAAAATCCAAGCAAAACCGACAGAAGACATAAAGATGGGTAGCATGAAAGAGAATGCTGTATCGTATTCATGCATTACCATCATCACCACACCTGCAATGCCCAATATAGTGATACCCACAACAAGTGAATTATGTGTGCCCCAACGATCCATGAACTTAGGCGCTAACATACAAGCTGCAATGTTAAACGCCGCGTTGAGACCAAACCAAAACGTGAATTCATTCATCGACAAGCCCATGCCCGTCATCAACACCACCGGTGCAGATGTGACGTAAGCAAGAATCACAGCCATCGCCATCAAACACAGTGATGCATGGAAGATGAATGATGGTGTGCTCAATACTGTCCAGTAGCGGCTCAGTTTAAATACCGCCTGCTTTTCTGTTGCAGGATTGGTTTCCTTCATGCCGAAGAACATCATCGCACCCGCAATCACAGCAAAACCGGCCATAAAGCTGAAGTTTGCACGCCAATCAAATTGCTGGGTTAACCAGCTACCAAGAATCGGTGCCAATGCCGGGATAAAGCAGATCGCCCCGTTAAGATAGCTGATCATTATTCCGCATTTTTCCGGACCGAAGATGTCGCGAACGGTTGCAAAGGCTGCTACAGATGTTGCACATGCACCTAAGCCTTGTAGCAAACGAGCCGTCAACATCCACTCAATATTTTGAGCACTCCACGCCAATACAGCGCTCAATGCGTAGATGGTGATGCCGCCCAATGCAACGGTTCGACGTCCGAGTTTATCTGCCAAGGGGCCTGCGAATAGCTGGCCAACGCCCATAGCAAATAGGAACCAAGTAATGGTGTCTTGTGCTAGTGCATTTTCTACCTGAAAAGTGGACGCGATAAGGGGTAAAGCAGGCAGATAAATATCAATCGCAAGCGGACTGAACAGAACTAACATGGTCAATAGCGCCATCTGTTTTTTGCTATTAGTAATATGGCTAGACACAAAACACTCCAAATTGAACAAGAACTTTTGCGCAAAGCTTAATCACCTGATGATATGAATGGAAATGATGTATAATCATGACCATTATTCCAATAGGGAAAATCACTGTGAACGTAGAAAAACTGGCGCGCATCGACCTTAACTTACTGGTCTGTTTTAAGGTGCTGATTGAAGAGTTGAATGTCACTCGCGCCGCCCACCGACTGTGCTTGAGCCAGTCGGCGGTGAGTAAATCCTTAGCCAAATTACGTACCCAATTTGATGATCCTCTATTCACTCGAAACTCACATGGATTGACGCCAACGCCGCGCGCATTGTTCCTCAAACCGAAACTGGATCTGTTGATAAACCAACTTGAGGTGCTGACTCAACCCGAAGAGTTCGCTCCACAGAGTAGTGAATACCGTTTCCAAATCGCCGCAGTAGAGAGTGTTTACCCATTAATCCTGCCCCACTTCTTGCCGGCGATATTCCAGCAAGCGCCGGGCGTAACCATCAGTACCCACTCATGGTCAGAACAGACGTTTAAGATGATTCAACGTGGTGAAATTGATTTAGGCATGACAGGTCGAGACATCGACATCAACGATGCCAAACTGACTATGCTGCCGCCAGACGACATTTGCGAGCAGGAAATCTATCGCGACCACCAGATGTGTATCGTGCGTAAAGACCACCCTGCTTTGCGTGGTAATTGGAACTTGGAAGCTTACCTAGCACTGCGTCATGTTCAAGTACGTTGCGATGGCAATGACCGTTGGTTGCTCGACTATCGTTTAGCCGACATTGGTCGCGAACGTGATATCGCGGTAACTGTACCGGACTTTAACAGCGCCGCGAGTTTGTGCTCTTACACCGATTTTGTGTTTACCGCGCCAAGCCACTTTGTGAAACTGGCAGCCAAGCAACACGACATGGCATTGCTGCCACTGCCACTCGAATTCCCGCCCATGGCATACACTTTGTTCTGGCACCGAGACAGAGAAAATGACCCAGCTTTAACTTGGCTACGTACCATGATCACGCAAAAAACCGATCATCTTAGATAAAAATCCCGGACGCGATTTGCGCTCTTGCGATAAAATGAGTAGCTTAACAGTCGATAGTCCTTTTTGGCTCATCTATGGCCTGTTGTACTGCGACTCTATTGAGGTGATTGCGAACCTCAATGGAATCGTAAACTGCATGAAGCAGATGGAAACAGCTCCCACACCTGAGCATGAAGGAGCGGTAATTTGAAGGAATAACACAGATGCACAACGATACCCAAAGCCGCGTGAATGCAGTTCGCGAGTGGCTAGCACAACATAATATTGATGCCCTACTAGTCCCACATGAAGACGAGTACTTGGGCGAATACGTACCAGCGCACAACGAGCGTTTACATTGGCTAACTGGTTTTACCGGTTCTGCTGGTGCTGCGGTAATCACCAAAGACAAAGCCGCTATCTTTGTTGATGGTCGCTACACGGTACAAGTAACAAAGCAGGTTCCTGCTGATCTATTCGAATACCGCCACCTGATTGAAGAGCCTGCGTTAGATTGGATTAAAGACCATCTTACAAATGGCGCATCTGTGGCAATCGACCCTCGCATGCACAACTCTGCTTGGCTAGACATGGCACAGGCAAAACTTGCAGGCGCACTTGAGCTTAAGATTCTCGACAGCAACCCAATTGATGAGCTGTGGCACGATCGTCCTGCTCCTGTGGTTTCTGATGTTCGTTTAATGGCAACAGAAGCAGTTGGCCAATCCAGTGAAAGCAAACGCCAAGAAATCGCAGAGCTCGTGAAAAAAACCGGCGCAGACAGCGCAGTGATCACAGCGCTAGATTCTATCTGTTGGTTGCTCAACGTTCGTGGTCTTGATGTATCACGTCTACCGGTTCTGCTTTCTCACGCGATTCTGCATTCAGATTCAAGCGTGGAATACTTCCTAGACCCAGCTCGTCTACCTACTGAGTTTGACGCTCACGTTGGTGCGGGTGTGACCGTTCATCACCCAGAAGCATTGCAAGCACGACTAGAAACCCTAACTGGCAAGAATGTACTGGTTGACCCTGCGACAAGTAACGCATGGTTTAAGTTGGTTCTACAAAATGCTGGCGCATCAGTGGTGAGTAAAGCTGATCCATGCCTAATGCCAAAAGCGGCGAAGAACGCGGTTGAAATCGCAGGCATGAAAGCATGTCATATCCGTGATGGCGTGGCGATGAGCAAGTTTCTATCTTGGTTAGATGCAGAAGTCGTTGCTGGTAAGCTGCACGATGAAGCGACACTGGCTGACAAACTGGAAGCATTCCGTAGCGAAGACCCGACACTTATGGACCTTAGCTTCGATACCATTTCAGCAGCGGGCGGCAACGCGGCGATGTGTCACTACAACCACGAAAACCAACCTGAACCTGGCAAGCTAGAACTGAACACACTTTACCTAGTGGATTCAGGTGGTCAGTATCTAGATGGCACTACAGACATCACGCGTACTATTGCGATCGGTCTGCCATCACAAGAGATGATTAAACAATTCACTCTCGCACTAAAAGGTCACATTGGCGTTGCTCGTGCACGTTTCCCGAAAGGCACTCGTGGTTACCAAATTGATACGCTAGCTCGTCAGCACCTATGGGCGGAAGGCTACGATTACGATCACGGTACTGGCCACGGTGTTGGTCACTTCCTAAGTGTTCATGAAGGTCCTGCGAGCATTTCGAAGAAGCAAATCGACGTGCCGATAACAGAAGGTATGGTGCTATCCAACGAGCCAGGTTACTACCGTGCAGATGCATTTGGCATCCGTATTGAAAACCTAGAGCTTGTTGTAGAAACACCCACTAACGGTGACTTCCCTGTCCTGTCATTTGAGTCGCTAACACGCTGCCCAATCGACAAGCGCAACATCAACGTTGATATGCTAACTCGTCCGGAGCTTGCTTGGCTGAATGATTACCATCAGAAAGTGTGGGATGAGATCAGCCCACTTGTTGAAGGTGATGTGAAAGAGTGGCTTCGTCAAGCAACGCTAGCTATAGCGCACAGCTAGAAGCTAGAAGCTAGAAAAGTAGAGGGTTGATGTTTTGCATCAACCCTCTACTTTTTGCTTATGTTTCACGTGAAACATAACGATGACCAGTGACTTTACTTGTGACTTAACCAGAATACGCCGAGTGCCAGTCTCGCCATACTGGGTCAAAACCTTTGCCTCGAAGCATATCTTCCACAGAACCAGCACTTCGCTCATCACAGATCTCAAACTGCTCGAGTTCCACATCATCCATCGCATAACCTCCCGGCTGAGTTTTCGATGCGGCAGACATACTGGTGATACCCAATGGAAAAGCATTGTCCCTAAACTTGGGTGACTCACGAGTCGATAGTGACAACTCCACTTCTGGATTCAATAAACGATAAGCACAAATCAGCTGAACAAGCTGCTTGTCCGTCATTATTGACTTTGGCTGCTTTCCGTTTAAAGAACGGGCACCTTCACAAGGACGCAAACGCGGGAATGAAATCGAGTAACGAGTTTGCCAATACGTGCCCTCAAGATAGTCCAAGTGCGCTGCCACATAAAAGCAATCTGTACGCCACTCTTCCAATCCTATCAGAGCACCAATACCGATCTTGTCGATACCCGCTTTTGCAAGACGATCAGGAGTATCCAATCGGTATTCGAAGTCCATCTTATTGCCTCGCAAATGATGCTCAGCATAGGTCGAAGGATGATACGTTTCTTGATAGACCATCACCGCATCCAAACCCAATGTCTTGAGCTCTGCGTACTCATCTTGACCAAGTGGCTGCACTTCCATCGCCAAATAATTAAAGCGTTGCTTAATCATCGGCACCATTTCGCGGAAGTATTTCATACCCACTTTGGTCTCGTGTTCACCAGTCACAATTAATACACTATCGAACTTCATTCGTTTAATGGCTTCGACTTCTGCAGCCACTTCGTACCTATTCAAGGTGCGACGCTTAATTCTGTTCTCCATCGAGAAACCACAATAAGTACAAGCATTGGCGCACAAGTTAGAAAGGTACAATGGGATATAAAGCGACATGGTATTACCAAAACGCTTGCGAGTTGCCGAGTATGACAGCTGCGCCATTTGCTCTAAGTACGCTTCAGCCGCTGGTGAAATTAGCGCTTTAAAATCTTCCAAATCACGCTTGGGTTTATTCAATGCTCGCTCAACATCTTGTGCGGTTTTGGCGTAAATCGACATCGAAATGTCATCCCAATTGAGCAGCTTAAATTGTTCAACGAAGCTCATGTTTCCCTCACTTAATAGCTACACATCTAAGACTAAAGCTCATCTAGAAATGACGTCAGTGGACTCGACGCAACCGCATGAGAAACCTTACCAGCAAGACCAGCTTCATAAGCCATACGTCCCGACTCCACCGCCAACTTAAATGCCTTCGCCATCGCAACGGGATCGCTCGAAGCTGAAATCGCGGTATTGACGAGCACGGCATCTGCGCCCATTTCCATCGCACGCGCAGCATGTGATGGCGCACCGATACCCGCATCTACAACCACTGGAACGTTGGCTTGATCGATGATGATCTCTAGGAAGTCGTGAGAAACAATCCCCTTGTTGGAACCGATCGGTGCACCTAAAGGCATTACCGCTGCACAACCCACTTCTTCCAATCGTTTACAAAGAACCGGATCAGCATGACAGTAAGGAAGCACAATAAACCCTTCACGTACTAGTTGCTCAGCAGCCGTAAGTGTTTCAATTGGATCGGGCATTAAGTACTTCGGGTCTGGGTGAATCTCCAGTTTTAGCCAGTTGGTATCCAACGCTTCTCGTGCCAGTTGAGCAGCAAACACTGCATCTTTAGCGTTCTTTGCACCCGAGGTGTTCGGCAATAAGTTCACACCCGCTTGTTTTAACGGCAGCAAAATATCGTCTTGTAGGTCGTTCACATCCACACGCTTCAGCGCCATGGTCGCAAGTTGAGAGCCCGACACTTGAATCGCTTTTGCCATTAATCGGCCGTTGGCAAACTTCCCTGTTCCTGTGAACAGTCTAGATTCGAATTCTTTATCACCAATTTTAAGCATCGACGTTAACCTCCTGCGATCGCTTGAAACAAAGAGATGCTATCTCCCTGTGAAAGAACGGTGCTAGCCCACTCACTGCGCGGCACAACGTTGTTATTAATTGCAAAAACGCAGCCCATTTCTGGCAGCTCAAATTGACTAATGATTTGTTGTAAATTCGACTCACTGGCAACTTGATGTGACTGATCATTGATGACAATGGTGATCACATCTAAGTCAGCAGCGGTCATTAGTGTTGTTTGTTGTTCTGATGACATCATTTCTTCCAACTCTCATAATTACGACCATGACTTCTAGCTGTTTATCACTAATAAATAGCCAGTTTGAAATCTTGCTCAGTTAGCTCGTAAGCTAAACTTGAGCACACACTTGGCACTGTTTATCTTTGCTTATCGCCATGGTTTTCCATTGCATTTTCAATCCATCAAACAGGTGTAACTTGGCAGTCTCGACATGAAACTTTCCCGTCGCCAGTTTTTGAATTGCCGCAAGCGCTTGGTAATTACCAAGTGTGCCGACCACCGGACCGACGACACCGCTCTCACGACACTTTTGAGTTTGTGGTAATTCATCGAACGGATATAAACAGCGGTAACAGGCTTTGCTTTCTACTTCTTGTTCACTTGGTGTTTGATAATCAAAGACGGCGAACTGCCCCTGCCAACCAATTGCCGCCGCTGAGATGAGTGGCGTGTTTTGTTCAAAACAGACTTGATTAATTAGCTGACGGGTTGGCATATTGTCGGTGCAGTCCAGCACCACATCCGCCAACATCACCTCAAGCTGCAGCTGTGCTGTGTCTAATCGCTTATTGAGAGCGCGTACTTGGATCATCGAATTAAGATCAGTGAGCTGCTTTACGGTTGCTTCTGTTTTCGCAACTTGGAGGTCTTGTTCACGATAAATGATCTGACGTTGTAGGTTACTGCTATCAACCTCATCATCATCAACCACAACCAATTTACCGATGCCCGCCGATGCCAAGTACAAACTCGCTGCACTGCCTAACCCACCACAACCGATGACCAGCACATGCGATTTTCTCATGCGCTCTTGCCCAACTTCGGCAATTTCAGGCAGAGCGACTTGGCGCTGATAGCGAAGGAAGTGCTTATCCGTGAGCATGCTCGCCTCTCTTGGTATCCGCCAATTCACTACTCTGATCAGTAAACATTAGCTGTCTTTTCTTCATCAGTTGTGCGAAGAACTCGATGACAGACTGAGGTGATTCAGCCAACGTAATAGCTCGCACAACTGCCAAACTAGAAACACCTGTTTGCCAAACTTGGTCAGCATTAAATTGGTCAATGCCACCAATCGCGACCGTCGGAAAACCGAGCTCGTCGACACTTACTTCTTTGTCTTTTGAAGGACGGAAAGCCGGCTCTGTATTTCCATAAGGAATGCTATCAATCAGCTTTTGATACCGTGCCAAGAGCACCAAACCCTGTGGTTTCGATGGCATCTGTTTTGTGGTGGTTGGGAAGATATGCCCTAACGCAATGTAACTAGGGTGAATTTGTACGATGCGCAGTAGCTCATAATAACCATGAGTAGAAAGACCAAGACGAATGCCGGCTTTAGTTAGCTGAGCCAAATTCGATTCATCTATGTCTTCCTGCCCTAGATGAACGCCATAAGCGCCATGCTTGATTGCCAGCTGCCAATAGTCATTGATAAACACTTGTGCTTGATACTGACGACCTAGCTCAATTGCTCGAATGATCTGTTGTTCTAAATCGACTTGTTGTGGGTTCTTGATTCGTAGTTGAATCGTGTTGATGCCTAAAGGCAGTAAACGCTCAATCCAAGCAACATCATCAACGACTGGATAAAGCCCTAGACTTTGCTTGGTTAGCGTTGGAAAGCTAACGCTCTCTCCTTGTGTAGACCAACCAACTTGAATATCGAGTCGGTTATCTTCCAGTACAGGTGTGGGGAAATCATCAAATTGGTCAGCCCACTGAGTAGATCGTCCCTCGTCAAGGTTGTCATTCAATAGTGTTTCACGTGAAACATTCGCTTGTTGCGTTGTCATTGCTCGAGCAAGTGTTAATGCATCTTCAATAGGAAAATCGAGTACTGTCAGCGTTACTATCCAAGCAAGGTGATGCTCAGGAGCAAATGCTGTGTTGAGCTTGGACTTAACGGTAAGCGCTCTCACTTCATCGTTAATTGGGTGACGCCAGATATCAAGCTGAAGCACTTCATGCTTTTCACCGGAAACCTGGCGATCAGCAATACCAATATAAATCGCTTTTGACGGTTGCTTTGCGCACGCTTCTACCGATAAAGCAGAACGATAATAAAGCGCAAATGAACACTTAGGCTCAGAGTCATAACCATCAATGAGATCAGTCGTTATGTGTGTGGTCTGTTGGTCGCGAACAAGCTGAATAGATTGAGCTGGGCTCACACCCAACTTAATGTCTACAATGCTAAACCCCTGTTCTTTTGCCACCAACAAACATTGCTGAACTGAACCCGTCAGATCAATCAATGATGACGGAATAAGGATTTGGCTCATTAGTCACTTACCTCGGCATGTGCTGCTGGGTGGTACAACTCAGATCCTGTATCTCTAAATTCTTGCGATTTTTGACGCATGCCCTCGAGAGGGTCATCAAGCATTTTGATCGAGATAGCTTGGTCCGCAGCAACTTGCTCAATATCTTTCGCGTACTCACGTACCTCTTGGGAAATCTTCATGGAGCAGAACTTTGGTCCACACATCGAACAAAAGTGAGCAACTTTGCCAGACTCTTGAGGTAAGGTTTCATCATGGAAAGCACGCGCGGTATCTGGGTCGAGTGACAAGTTGAATTGGTCTTCCCAGCGGAACTCGAAGCGAGCCTTAGACAGCGCGTTATCACGTACTTGAGCACCAGGGTGTCCCTTCGCTAAGTCAGCGGCGTGCGCAGCAAGCTTGTAAGTGATCATGCCAACCTTCACGTCTTCTTTGTTTGGTAAGCCGAGATGCTCTTTAGGTGTTACGTAGCAAAGCATCGCACAGCCATACCAACCAATCATGGCCGCGCCAATACCTGAAGTAATATGATCGTAACCAGGAGCGACGTCTGTCGTCAGTGGACCAAGCGTGTAGAACGGTGCTTCATGACAGTGCTCTAGCTGCTCTTCCATGTTCTCTTTGATCATATGCATTGGAACATGACCAGGACCTTCGATAATGACCTGAACGTCGTATTCCCACGCAATCTTGGTTAACTCACCAAGGGTACGAAGCTCAGCAAATTGCGCTTCATCGTTAGCATCGGCAACCGAACCAGGGCGTAGGCCATCACCGAGAGAGAGTGCCACATCATACTTAGCACAAATTTCACAGATCTCACGGAAGTGGGTGTATAAGAAGCTTTCTTGGTGATGTGCTAAACACCATTTCGCGATGATAGAACCGCCACGAGAAACAATGCCAGTAACGCGTTTTGCTGTCATTGGTACATAGCGAAGTAGTAAGCCGGCATGGATAGTGAAATAGTCAACGCCCTGCTCTGCTTGTTCAATCAGAGTATCGCGCATCACTTCCCAGTTAAGGTTTTCCGCAACACCATTTACTTTCTCAAGGGCTTGGTACATGGGTACAGTACCAATCGGAACCGGACTGTTACGTAGAATCCACTCACGAGTTTCGTGGATGTTACGTCCAGTAGAGAGATCCATAACGGTATCCCCGCCCCAGCGCGTTGCCCATACTAACTTCTCTACTTCTTCTTCAATCGAAGAAGTGACCGATGAGTTACCGATGTTGGCGTTCACTTTGACCAAAAAGTTACGCCCAATGATCATTGGTTCGGATTCTGGGTGGTTGATATTAGAAGGGATAATCGCGCGACCTTCGGCGACTTCTTTACGCACAAACTCGGCGGTAATGTCTTTTGGAAGATTCGCTCCGAAGCTTTGACCCGGATGTTGTTGATTCAGCACTTCATCGCGGTATTGAGCACGCCCCATATTTTCACGTAGCGCGATGTATTCCATTTCTGGGGTAATAATGCCTTTGCGAGCATAGTGTAACTGAGTCACACACTGCCCACCTTTAGCACGTCGAATACGTGGTAGATTACCGTAACGAAGATCGTCTAGCGTTTCATCTTCTAAGCGCTCTTTGGTGTATACCGAGCTTACTTCATCGAGTAGTTCAGTATCAGCGCGCTCTTCAATCCACCCTTCTCGCAGCTTAGGTAAGCCGTTGTAGAGGTCTATGGTGTATTCTGGATCTGTGTATACACCTGAGGTATCGTAAACGCGTACTGGCTCATTAGGCTCGAAAATAGGCGCTTCTTTTGTGCCTCCAATAAGGCTATCAGCGAGTGATATTTCACGCATTGGCACACGAATATCGGGACGTGAACCATCTACGTAGACTTTGCTTGAATTTGGGTACGGTTGTACCGAGAGTGTATCAATGAACTGTTTTGCTTCCAGTCTCGCTTGCTTGCGACTCGACATAGCATTTTTCCTTGCTTTGTTATGCTTAGATAAAAAGTATTGGGATAAAAATGCTTGGCGGATAGATGCGACAAGAGGAATCGAATTAAGGACAGGTTGAGCGGGTGCTCTTCGTCTATAACAACATTCGACTATTTGATAGGTCGACCAGATAGAACTCTGGTGTAGATATCTTCTCTTGTTCCCTTCGCAGATTCTAATCTGATCAGGTTCAACGGATCCCGAATTAACGGTCTCAGCCTTATGGCACTCCGACAAGTGAAATCAGTATATAAAAACGGCTTGGTTAAACCAAGCCGACCTGATTAAAATTTGAGTATTTTTGCTAACTACGCATCAATAATTGGAACCCAATCCATGCAGCTGAAATGCTTAACACGACATTCAACAGTATGTTCAATCCCATTTTAAAGAAGGCACCCTGCTGCATAAGCAACACGTTATCCATCGAGAAGGTAGAAAAAGTGGTTAATGCACCCAAAAAACCAAGACCGATAATTTGGCGCCACGGATCAGTTGTTATCAGTTCAGTTTCAAACGCAGCGATCAAAAGGCCTATGATGAAAGAGCCAACGACGTTTACCGTTAACGTACCGTAAGGAAAACCACGCCCCAGTAGCATTACACAAAGTTCAGAAATTAAGTAACGAGTACACGCACCAAATGCGCCACCTAATGCAATAAAGCCCAAAATGGATAGTTGTCCCATAATGCCCCCAGAAAAGTTGATGGCGATATTGTAATCAAATTTATAATAATAGTGATTATAAAGTCTTAGAATTCAGCGAAAACAACATCCAACAGTTACACGTATTTAAAAAGTTACAGGTATCACTTAGTACAAATAAGCAGCACCACTAAAAATACGACTAATGGTTATTTATAAATACAATGAAAGGGAGCTAGGAAGACAAAAAGAGGAAATAAACCCGAACAATTAATCTTCGAGGTTATACCAATCGTAGTAAATAACCGATCATTCTAGCTTGTTATAACGCTCGATAACTTCGTTTAAAATTTTAATTGTGGAATAACTACTTATCGAAAATTTTAGCGTTTTTCCTGAGCTAACTCTGATTACTTACTGTGATTAGTATTACCTTTAGCATTAAGCTTTTTTGTATTAATTCAAATCTTACACATACGAAAAAGCCCTAGCATTGCTGCTAGGGCTTTGTCTGAATAAATGGCGGAGCGGACGGGACTCGAACCCGCGACCCCCGGCGTGACAGGCCGGTATTCTAACCAACTGAACTACCGCTCCACACGGAGATAAAACTTTTGTTTTATCCGATACTTGTCGTTCAGAACAAGTACCTTAAATTAAAAGCCTGGCGATGTCCTACTCTCACATGGGGAAGCCCCACACTACCATCGGCGCTATTTCGTTTCACTTCTGAGTTCGGCATGGAAATCAGGTGGGTCCAAAAT
>NZ_LIXE01000022.1:0-25824 GCF_003584965.1 Vibrio sp. PID23_8
TGCTTTCTCCTCCCACTGTGCAGGTAGGTCACCGTTTACGCGGCGTTTGAATTCAGCTGCCAGCTCAGGGTACGCTGCTTCATAAGCTGCAAATTTCTCGTTCCAAACTGCTTCTTTCTCAGAACCTGCCGATTTTGCATCCCACTGTGCGTATACGTCAGCTGGGATTTCAAATGCTGGGTGTTCCCAACCTAGGAATTCACGCGCTGCAGCAATTTCTTCAGCACCTAATGGCGCGCCGTGACAGTCGTGAGAACCTGATTTGTTTGGAGAACCAAAACCGATGATGGTTTTAGTACAGATCAGCGTAGGACGAGGGTCTGCTTTTGCCGCTTCAATTGCAGCATTGATTGCTTCAGAATCGTGACCGTCAACTGCTGGGATTACGTGCCAGCCGTACGCTTCAAAACGCTTAGGCGTGTCGTCAGAGAACCAACCTTCAACGTGACCATCGATAGAGATACCGTTGTCATCCCAGAATGCGATCAGTTTGCCCAGACCTAGTGTACCTGCAAGAGAACATGCCTCGTGAGAGATACCTTCCATTAGACAGCCGTCGCCCATGAACACGTAAGTGAAGTGGTCAACGATATCGTGGCCTTCTTTGTTGAACTGAGCGGCTAACGCTTTCTCAGCCATAGCCATACCAACCGCGTTAGTGATGCCTTGACCTAGAGGACCAGTCGTGGTCTCGATACCTGGTGCGTAGCCGTACTCTGGGTGACCAGGAGTCTTAGAGTGAAGCTGACGGAAGTTCTTAAGATCATCGATAGACAGCTCGTAACCGCTCAGGTGCAGTAGAGAGTAAATCAGCATAGAGCCGTGGCCGTTAGACAGTACGAAACGGTCACGGTCAGCCCACTCTGGGTTAGCAGGGTTGTGGTTTAGGTGAGAACGCCAAAGAACTTCAGCGATATCAGCCATACCCATAGGGGCGCCTGGGTGGCCAGAGTTTGCTTGTTGAACGCCATCCATGCTTAGAGCGCGGATTGCATTAGCCAGATGTTTACGAGAAGACATGTCTGCTCCTGAGTGCATTAAGCGAATTAATAAAGGAATATGGGCACTATACTCAAGTAACTTGGGTATAAAGGTGCGGGCAATATTCTCTCAGAGCCAAAAACCGACTGCAAACGTTTTACTCGCCATTTTTGAGGTTTTAGGTCAATCTTTTCGCTGACTACATGCATTCTCCCAAAATCCACCATGTATAAAGCAAACGATTGGGTGGCAAGTTTGATGAATTCGATCAGAAAAAGAGCTTGTAATTCGAACACGGGAATTTAAAATAGACGTCTAGATGTAGAAACACCTACAAACTGTATTGTATTTTTCGTGGCAAGCTTGCGTTAGTTAGCCATGAGTAAACCTTAAGATTGGAGCTATCATGGCTAAGCACCTGTTCACTTCTGAGTCGGTATCAGAAGGTCATCCAGATAAAATCGCAGACCAAATCTCTGACGCAGTTCTTGATGCAATTCTTGAGCAAGACCCAAAAGCACGTGTTGCTTGTGAAACCTACGTAAAAACCGGCATGGTGATGGTTGGTGGTGAAGTGACCACTTCCGCATGGGTTGATATCGAAGAACTCACTCGTGAAACCGTTCGTGAAATCGGCTACGTACATTCAGACATGGGCTTCGATGCGAACTCTTGTGCTGTTTTAAACACCATTGGTAAGCAATCTCCAGACATCAATCAAGGTGTTGATAAAGCTGATCCTAAAGAGCAAGGTGCGGGCGACCAAGGCATCATGTTCGGTTACGCGACAAACGAAACTGAAATTCTAATGCCTGCTCCTATCACTTACTCTCACCGTCTTGTTCAAAAGCAAGCGGAAGTGCGTAAGAACGGCACACTACCTTGGTTACGTCCAGACGCAAAATCTCAGGTAACGTTCCAATACGATCAAGGTAAAATCGTAGGTATTGATGCCGTTGTACTTTCAACTCAGCATTGTGACACTATTTCAACACCAGACCTACGTGAAGCAGTGATGGAAACCATCATTAAACCAGTGTTACCTGCAGAATGGCTCAACAAGGAGACGAAGTTCTTCATCAACCCGACTGGCCGTTTTGTTATCGGTGGCCCGATGGGTGACTGTGGTCTAACTGGTCGTAAAATCATCGTAGATACCTACGGCGGCGCAGCTCGTCACGGTGGAGGAGCATTCTCTGGTAAAGATCCATCGAAAGTAGACCGCTCTGCAGCCTACGCAGCACGTTATGTAGCGAAAAACATCGTAGCGGCTGGTATGGCAGACCGTTGTGAAATCCAACTTTCTTACGCAATCGGTGTTGCGGATCCAACGTCGATCATGGTTGAAACCTTCGGTACTGAGAAAGTGTCTCACGACATCATCATTGAAGCGGTTCGTCAGTTCTTCGACCTACGTCCATATGGTCTCCAAGAAATGCTTAACCTTCTTCAACCAATCTATAAGAAGACAGCAGCATACGGTCACTTCGGTCGTGAAGAGTTCCCATGGGAAGCGACTGATAAAGCTGAACTTCTACGCGATTTCGCTGGCATCAAGTAATCGAGCTACATTAGAATCGATAGAGCCCTCGCCTTTTGGCGGGGGCTTTTTGTTTCTGCCTACTTATTTCTTTCCTTGTTTCTTTTGCCGAACAAAAATTCAGCAATTATTTGTAAATTGCCCCATATCTGCCAATAGTTAACATAATGTTAAATGCACTTTTCGATGTATATAGCATAAAGAACTATGATGCGGGCTCGCGTGGCTAAAAGAGTCATGAAAAACGTCAGCCAAACATCGTTTATGGCCTAGGTGCCGCCGTGGGAATAAATCAAGGAGGAGCTATGCCTCGTACCGTAAATCCATCTGACTTCCAAGGTAAACGAAAGGAAGTACCAGATAACGAATACGCCAGAACCATTCCATGCAATACCGTTAACCTATCCGCGCCATTTCACTGGCTCGCGCTAGGTCTGCATGACTTCGTTCGCATGCCAATCATCAGTGCCTTCTACGGCATCTGTTTTATGGCGGCAGCAATTGGTATTGTGCTGCTGGTTCAATGGCAAGGCACTCACTTAGTCGTGATGCCAAGTCTTATTGTTTACATGCTAATAGGTCCATTCCTTGCACTCGGCTTATACGATGCAAGTTGGGAAAGAGAGCGAGGGCACAAACCTAGCTTGCTCCACTCTATGAAGGCCATTAGCCGTAACTCGACATCTCAGTGGGCGTTCGCCGTGTTGCTCGCTGTATGTATGATTTTTTGGATGCGTATTGCTGCGCTTCTTCATGCGCTCTATCCATCAGTACAAGGTGCACCACTGACGGAGTTTCTACCATTCTTAGTCATCGGTTCACTGGTTGGTTTTGTCTTGGCTTGTATCGTTTTCAGCATATCAGCTTTCTCAATTCCACTGATGATGGAACGTCGCATCGACATGATGACCGCCGTATTCACAAGCTTTAACGCGGTAAAATCCAACATTCCTGCAATGATTGTATGGGCGGCGATTATCTGCGGCGGCATCTTAATCGGCTTTGCCACCTACGGCATCGGTATGCTGTTTACTATGCCAATCCTTGGCTACGGAACTTGGCATGCGTATCATGCCATCATTAAGAAAAAGCACACGCCCTAGAAAACTAATGCTATGATCCAGCCCTCGCAAACGCGGGGGCTTTTTATTGGGTAAACGGGGGTGAGTTGTGGATAGAGAACTGAGCTACAAAGCCAAACAAGTGATGGCAGATTGCATCGCGATGGCAGAACAAGCCTTCAAACGTTCTTTTCCAATTCCTTCTCTGACTTTCAATGTACGTGGGAAAGCCGCTGGCAAAGCGTACCTGAAACTGAATGAAGTCCGTTTGAATCCAAAACTCTTCAAGGAAAACCCTCAAGCTTTTATCAAAGAAGTGATCCCACACGAAGTGGCGCACTTAATTACCTATCAAGTATACGGTCGCGTTCGCCCACACGGTAAAGAATGGCAAGGCGTTATGGAAGCCGTATTCAAAGTGCCAGCCAAGACCACTCATAGCTTCGATGTAGCCTCTGTACAAGGAAAAACCTTCGAGTATCGCTGTGGTTGCATGACCTATCCTCTGTCTATTCGTCGCCATAATAAGGTTTTACGCAAAGAAGCCGTATACTCTTGTCAAAAGTGTCGTAAAGCACTTGATTTCACCGGTGTTCAGCTCTCTTAAGTCTGCCTACTCTCCACTTTTCTATACCAATAATATAGAGCGTTTCTCTTAACGCTTTTCTTTTACCCCCCCCCCCTTATTGTCAACTTACTCATCACTAAAGCCCATTTGTGCGTGTTAGAATGGATAAAGTCACACTTTTTAAAGACTTTAATCATGAAATACCTGTTCTCTTTTCTACTTATCCTTGTGTCTAGCGCTACGATTGCGGCTCCGCCAAACTCATTTTCTGCCGCCAAGCGGGAAGCGGTAAAAATCTACCAAGATCACCCAAGCAGCTTTTACTGTGGTTGTGACATTAAATGGCAAGGCAAAAAAGGCGTACCTGACTTAGCATCCTGTGGCTACCAAGTTCGCAAGCAAGAAAAACGCGCCTCTCGCATCGAGTGGGAGCATGTGGTTCCAGCTTGGCAATTTGGTCACCAACGTCAGTGCTGGCAAATAGGTGGACGCAAAAACTGTTCACGCAACGATAAGACCTTCCGTTCTATGGAAGCGGATCTGCATAATCTGACGCCAGCCATCGGCGAAGTGAACGGAGACCGTTCTAACTATAACTTCAGCCAGTGGAATGGATTGGATGGCGTAAGCTACGGTCGCTGTGAAATGCAAGTGAACTTCAAGCAGCGCAAAGTGATGCCGCCTGAACGCGCGCGCGGCTCGATCGCCCGTACGTATCTGTACATGAGTGAGGAGTACGGCTTTAAGCTGTCTAAACAACAAACCAACTTGATGATGGCGTGGAACAAAACATACCCTGCAGACAAATGGGAGTGTGAGCGTGACAAGCGTATCGCCAAAATTCAAGGTAACCACAATCCATTTGTTCAGGAAGCTTGCCGCGCACTGTAACTTGTTCATGTAAGCAGTCATTCCTCCCAGCAGCAAGAGGCGTTATCATTTACACGGCTCTTGCCCCTTGTTTTTTAGCTGGAAAGCACCCATGTTAAGAGCTAACTTTTGTCTCTTGCTGGAATTCTCATGCGTATCCCTCGAATTTTTCATCCAGAAACCATTCCACAACTTGGCTCACTTGCTTTAAGCGAAGACGCAGCAAACCATATCGGCCGTGTACTTCGCATGAAAGAAGGTCAAGAGGTCTTGCTATTTGACGGCAGTGGCGCAGAATTCCCTGCACTTATCAGTGAAGTTAGCAAAAAGAACGTAATGGTTAACCTAACTGAACGTGTAGAAAACAGCCTTGAATCACCTCTAGACCTACACCTCGGTCAGGTTATTTCTCGTGGTGATAAAATGGAGTTCACAATTCAAAAATCGGTAGAGCTAGGCGTAAACACCATTACTCCCCTCATCTCTGAACGCTGTGGTGTGAAACTGGACCAAAAGCGCTTTGAAAAGAAACTCGCCCAGTGGCAAAAGATCGCCATCAGCGCTTGTGAGCAGTGTGGTCGCAACATCGTGCCAGAAATCCGCCCAATCATGAGTTTAGAGCAGTGGTGTCAGGAAGAGTATGACGGCTTAAAGCTTAATCTTCACCCTCGTGCAAAATACTCAATTAATACCTTACCGACGCCAGTTGAGAACGTGCGCCTATTGATCGGCCCTGAAGGCGGCCTGTCTTCTGAAGAGATCGATATGACACGCGAATACCAATTTGAAGAGACGCTGCTTGGCCCACGTGTTTTGCGTACCGAAACAGCGGCTCTAACAGCAATTACAGCCTTACAAGTTCGTTTCGGCGATCTTGGTTAAAACGGAGAAAAATAATGATCAAACTCGGCATTGTAATGGATCCAATTTCGTCCATTAATATCAAGAAAGACTCGAGCTTTGCCATGATGCTGGAAGCACAACGCCGCGGCTACGAAATCCATTACATGGAAATGGGCGACCTTCACCTTGACCAAGGTGTCGCTATTGCTGATACGAAAATTGTGACACTAAAAGAAGACCCAAACGGTTGGTACGAGTTCAAGTCAGAGCAAAGCATCGAACTGTCTGAGCTAGACGCCGTTCTGATGCGTAAAGATCCTCCGTTCGACACGGAATTCATCTACGCCACTTACATTCTTGAGCGTGCTGAAGAGCAAGGCACCTTAATCGTCAACAAACCTCAGAGCCTACGCGACTGCAACGAAAAACTTTATACCGCTTGGTTCCCAGAGTTGACTCCGACCACTATCGTGACACGTAAAGCGGAGAGAATTAAAGCCTTCCGTGAACAGCACGGCGACGTGATCCTAAAACCACTTGATGGTATGGGGGGCGCTTCTATCTTCCGCGTGAAAGAGAACGATCCCAATGTATCGGTGATCATCGAAACCCTAACCAACCATGGCCAATACTACGCGATGGCGCAAACTTTCGTGCCAGACATCAGCAATGGTGATAAGCGTATCCTCGTGGTTGACGGAGAGCCGATGCCTTACTGTTTAGCTCGCATTCCAGCAAAAGGCGAAACGCGCGGTAACCTCGCTGCTGGCGGAACCGGTGAAGCTCGTCCGCTAAGCGACACAGACCTGAAAATAGCGCAAGCTGTTGGCCCTACGCTGAAAGAAAAAGGCCTTATCTTTGTCGGTCTGGATGTGATTGGTGACAAACTAACCGAGATCAACGTGACCAGCCCAACTTGCATTCGTGAAATTGAAGCGGCCTTTGATATATCCATTACCGGTAAACTCATGGACGCCATCGAACGTCGCATAAAAGGCGAATAACTCAAACTGTAGTACAGTTATTAGAGAGCCTAACCGTTATTCGCTTAAGCAAACGCCGACAAATATGACTGAGGCTTGCTTAAGCGATCAAGCTTGCCTTAAAGGTCGATATGAGATGAACCTCACCAACCATTTCTTAGTTGCCATGCCGGGAATGAAAGATCCCTACTTCCAGAATAGCGTTATCTACGTCTGTGAACACAACGCAGAAGGCGCTATGGGGTTAATGATCAATGCCCCCGTTGATATCACGGTGGGTAACATGCTTAAGCAAGTCGAAGTGCAGCCAGTACACCCACGCTTGTTTGAAGCAAGTTTAGATAGGCCGGTTTATAATGGTGGTCCCGTATCAGAAGATCGTGGCTTTATCCTACACAAGCCGAAAGACTACTATGAATCTAGCATTCAAATGACAGATGAGCTTGCCGTTACGACATCTCGCGATATCTTGTCGGTACTGGGTACCGAGGCTGAACCAAGCGATTACCTCGTCGCGCTTGGTTATTCTGGCTGGAGTGCGGGGCAGTTAGAAACAGAGCTAGCTGAAAACTCATGGTTGACCATCGAAGCGACGCCAGAAATCATTTTCGATACGCCAATCACTGATCGCTGGAAAAAAGCCGTAGAGAAACTTGGCATTGATCCTAGCCAGCTCTCTGCTGATGCTGGTCATGCGTAATAAACAGACTACTTTCATCACATTTAGATTCGGGACACTTTATGTCACGCACAATAATGGCCTTTGACTTCGGTACCAAAAGTATTGGTAGTGCCATCGGCCAAGAAATCACCGGCACAGCTTCTCCACTGAAAGCATTCAAAGCCAATGATGGCATTCCTAACTGGGATGACATTGAGAAACAAATAAAAGAGTGGCAGCCAGACTTACTCGTTGTTGGCCTACCAACAGACTTACATGGTAGGGATTTGGAAACCATTACGCCACGCGCGAAAAAGTTTGCGAATCGCCTTCAAGGCCGTTATGGCTTACCTGTTGAACTCCACGATGAGCGATTATCTACCGCTGAAGCTCGTGCAGATCTGTTCAGCATGGGCGGTTACAAAGCGCTATCGAAAGGCAATATCGACTGTCAATCGGCTGTCGTGATTCTAGAGAGCTGGTTCGAAAACCTTTGGAATGCGTAACATTGATTGAAGCAAAATAAAAAAGGTTGGCAGATGCCAACCTTTTTTTATGGTCTGAAACTCATCAATCCATATCGATTTTAACGTTCGCTAAGCTGCCAGTAGAGAAGGCATCGCCACGCTGGGTTTTGAGCATCAAACGCAGATCATTGGCAGAATCAGCACTATGCAACGCATCTTCTTCACTGATCTTACCTTGCATCACCAACTTGTAGAGCGACTGGTCGAAAGTCAGCATGCCAAATTCATTTGAGCGTGCCATCGTCGTTTTGAGTTCATGCAAATCACCGCGACGGATCAAATCTGACACGCGTGGACTATTTAAAAGGATCTCAAACACGCCGTGACGGCCTTGGCCATTCTTATCACGGATCAACTGCTGAGCAATCACACCTTTCAAGTTCATCGACAAGTCAAACAGGAACTGCTCTTTTTGCTCACTCGGAACTAAATGCAAAATGCGCTCAAGCGCTTGATTGGCGTTGTTGGCATGCAGTGTGGCCATGCATAGGTGGCCGGTTTCCGCAAAGGTCATGGCGTATTCCATGGTTTCTCGACTGCGGATCTCACCAATCAAAATCATATCTGGCGCTTGGCGTAACGAATTCTTTAACGCGATTTCATAACTATCCGTATCTAACCCAACTTCACGCTGCGTCACAATACAACGCTTGTGTTCATGCACAAATTCAATCGGATCTTCCACCGTCAGAATATGGCCAGTTTTATTGTTGTTGCGATAGCCCGTCATCGCTGCCATCGTGGTCGACTTACCCGACCCCGTTGCCCCCACCACCAGCACTAAGCCACGTTTTGCAATCGCCAAATCTTGTAGCACCAACGGCAACTTTAATTGCTCAAAGGTCGGTATATTGGTTTCAATACGACGAATCACCGCTCCTGGTAACTCGCGCTGGAAGAAAGCGCTCACACGGAATCGACCACAATCTCTGACAATCGCAAAGTTGGATTCCCGGCTTTTACGAAACTCCTGGCGTCGCTCAGGATCCATCGCACTATCAAGTAAGTGCGCGACATCATGCTCTGTCAACTTTTCGCCCTGCGGGCGCAATTCCCCATCCACACGAAACAGAATCGGCGCTCCAACAGTGATATAAAGATCCGACGCTTTGAGCGTCAGCATGCCTTCAAGAAATTTATTCAGATCCATATTCCGTATTCACTATTACCTAAATGATCGTTACGAGAATTGCTGCGCTTCTATGCCAACCTTTTTCTCGACCTCTTCACGAGAAACCATACCTTGAGCCATCAACTGGCGTGCGTTTTGCTCCATAGTTTGCATGCCATGTGCAGCGCCAGTCTGAATAATCGAGTACATCTGCGCGACTTTATCTTCACGGATCAAGTTACGAATCGCTGGCGTAGCCATCATGATTTCATGGCAAGCAATACGTCCACTAGCCGTGCGTTTAAGCAGTTTCTGTGCGATGACCGAGCGCAAAGATTCAGACAACATCGAACGTACCATGTCTTTATCACTACCAGGAAATACATCAATAATACGGTCGATGGTTTTTGCCGCAGAACTGGTGTGCAAGGTACCAAACACTAAGTGACCCGTTTCGGCTGCGGTAAGCGCGAGGCTGATGGTTTCTTTATCCCGCATCTCACCAACTAGGATCACATCTGGGTCTTCACGTAGCGCGCTACGCAACGCATTTTGGAAGCTGTGAGTATCACGGTGAACTTCACGTTGGTTGATCAAACATTTATTGTTGTTATGAACAAATTCAATAGGATCTTCAATTGTGAGGATATGCTTGTTGTGATTACGGTTAATGTAGTCAACAATGGCAGCTAAGGTGGTCGATTTACCCGAACCGGTTGGGCCCGTAACGAGTACCAGACCTTTTTCCGCGTTGGCAATCTTTCGGAAAATTTCTGGCGCTTCGAGATCATCCAATGTTGGAATGCTACTCGGAATGGTACGAAACACCGCCGCACAACCGCGAGATTGGTTGAACGCGTTGACACGGAACCGGCCAACGTTGTGCAACTCAAATGAGAAATCGACTTCGAGTTTTTCTTCGAATTCACTGCGCTGTGCATCGTTCATGATTTCAAAAACCAGACGGTGCACTTCTTGGTGTGTAAATGCCGGAATGCCGAGCTTTCTCACATCGCCATCAATACGGACCATTGGTGGTACACCTGCAGAAAGGTGTAGATCCGAAGCATTATGTTTTACACTAAAATCCAGTAACTCAGTGATATCCATTTAAAATCCTTAAGTCTAAAGTACAGCTATGAGTAGTATTCAACAAAACATTGAACATATCACCTACCAAATTCGACACAACGAACAAAAATGTGGCCGTTCTCCAGAGTCAGTGCAACTTTTAGCAGTTAGCAAAACCAAACCTGTCGAGGCCATTCTCGAAGCCTACCAATCAGGCCAAGTGGCGTTTGGTGAAAACTACGTCCAAGAAGGCGTCAGTAAAGTTCAGCACTTTGCCGAGCATTGTCCAGATTATCAAATCGAATGGCACTTCATTGGTCCAATTCAGTCCAATAAATCCCGACTTGTCGCCGAACACTTCGATTGGGTTCACACCATTGACCGCGCAAAAATCGCTCAGCGCCTTAACGATCAACGCCCTAGTGCATTAAATCCATTGCAAGTTCTGATTCAAGTCAACACCAGTGGTGAAGAGTCAAAGTCCGGCGTTACTGATGCAGAAATATTCGAACTGGCTGAGTTGATTTCTCGCCTGCCCAACCTCACGTTAAGAGGATTGATGTCAATTCCGGCTAACGTGCCAGACTACGCGTCACAGCTTCGTGCATTTACACAACTTGCGCAGTTGAAGCAAAAGTTAGCCTTGCAATACCCAGATGTCGACACGCTTTCGATGGGGATGAGTGGTGACATGAACGCCGCCATCGAAGCAGGTAGCACCATGGTGCGTATCGGTACTGCTATTTTTGGCGGGCGGGACTATTCCAACAAAAACGAATAATCACTCAATGCTTGGGCTAATCGCGATTTGGAATCTTACCGCCGAACATTTCATCAGCAAGGGCGATTCATAGAACTATCACCTGAGAGAGCAACAAACCGCAATAATTTATACTTGGGAATCAGATAAATGGAACACAAAAACATTGCCTTTATCGGCGCAGGGAATATGGTGAGAGCGATTGTTTCTGGACTTGTAGCTAACGGCTACCCAGCACAACACATTATCGCGACCGCTCCGTCTGATACGCGTCGATTACGGCTTGAGCAAGACTTTGGTATCCGTACCACCAGCGATAACATCGCAGCCGCGACGGAGGCAGATGTTGTCGTATTGTCTGTGAAGCCACAAATGATGGAGGAAGTGTGTAAGCCACTGCAATCTGTCGACTTTAGCAATAAACTGGTTATCTCTATCGCAGCTGGCATCAACTGCTCACGTTTGGATGACATGCTGGCAACTAAGCTGAACTTGGTTCGCGTGATGCCAAACACACCTTCTCAACTAGGTTTGGGCATGAGCGGTCTTTACGCTCCTGAACTCGTTTCAGAGCAAGACAAGGCATTCGCAGCGGATCTGATGCAAGCGGTCGGTAAAGTATGCTGGGTTGAGCAAGAATCAGGCATCAACAATGTGATTGCAGCTGCAGGTAGTGCGCCAGCGTACTTCTTTCTATTTATGGAGGCGATGCAAGCAGAGGCCATTGCTCAAGGTTTTGATAACGATACTGCACGTATGCTCATCCAACAATCGGCGCTTGGCGCGGCACGCATGGTAGTAGAAAATCCTCAAACTGAACTTTCTACCCTGCGTGAAAACGTGACCTCGAAAGGTGGCACCACGGCAGAAGCGCTACGCACGTTCAATGATCATCAACTCTCTGATATTGTAGCGAAAGCAATGCAAGCTGCGGTTGCGC
The DNA here is from genome assembly GCF_003584965.1 of Vibrio sp. PID23_8. Lineage (NCBI taxonomy): Bacteria > Pseudomonadati > Pseudomonadota > Gammaproteobacteria > Vibrionales > Vibrionaceae > Vibrio > Vibrio sp. PID23_8. The sequence goes on from NZ_LIXE01000022.1 coordinate 11,917, forward strand.
GCGCTGAAGAAATGGAAAAACTGTTTTAATTATCTGCTCGGCACAGCAAGGGCGTGTCGTTCATTACTTTTAAGGGTACCTTATGAATTCAATGAGTTTTCTCATCTCAACCCTATTTGACCTATACATCATGGTCGTAATTTTGCGTATTTGGTTGCAAGCTGCACGAGCAGATTTCTACAACCCGTTCTCGCAATTCATCGTTAAAGCAACACAGCCTGTAGTCGGTCCACTACGTCGCATCATCCCATCATTGGGTGGCATCGACTTAGCGACAGTGCTGTTTGCTTACGTATTGTGTGTGCTTAAGTTTGTCGCACTGATCCTTATCGCCTCAAATGGTTCGGTCTCTTTCAGCGCAGACTTCCTATTTCTAGGCTTGCTGTCTTTAATTAAAGCCGCGGGTGGTTTGCTATTCTGGGTGCTATTGATTCGAGCGATTCTAAGTTGGGTAAGCCAAGGTCGCAGCCCAATTGAATACGTGTTCCATCAACTGACCGAGCCAATGCTTGCTCCAATCCGTCGCATTATCCCTGCAATGGGTGGCTTTGACTTAAGCGTACTGGTTCTGTTCATCGGTCTGCAATTCGCGAATTTCCTAATGGGCGACATTGTTGGTCCAATCTGGTACCAACTGTAATGTCTGACGCAGTTTGGCATGACGGCGATGACGTTATCCTCAAGCTCTATATTCAACCCAAAGCAAGCCGTGACAAAATCGTCGGCTTGCATGGTGAAGAGCTAAAAATTGCCATCACTGCACCACCTGTCGATGGCAAAGCCAATGCGCACCTAACCAAGTTTTTAGCCAAACAATTTAAAGTTGCTAAGGGATTGGTTCACATAGAAAAAGGTGAACTAGGACGACACAAACAAATTCGGATAGAATCCCCACAACAAATACCGACTGAAATTAAAGCCATCTTATGATGGCTTTTTGTTTACGTTTCCGTGCCAAACTTAATAATAAAGATCGATTTGAGGATGTAAAAATGAGCAAATGGATTACCGCCCTACTGATCAGCCTATTAGCTTTACCAACAATGGCAGGTCAGTTCAAAACCATGAAAGACATCGAAGTACACTATATTACGTTTAACTCGACGTTCTTAACCCCCAAAATTGCCCGCAGCTACGACATTAAACGCAATGGCTATAATGCCGTAGTGAACATCAGCGTGTTAGACAGAGCTTCACTGGGTAAGCCCGCCGTTCAGGCCAAAATTAGTGGTCAAGCAAGAAACTTAATTGGCCAAATTCAAAAGCTCACCTTCCGTGAATTCAAAGAAGGCGACGCTATTTACTACCTAGCTGAACTGCCAATCACCAACGAAGAAACTTTTACCTTCGATATTGATGTTAAAGCTGGTAACAAAGGCTCAGGTAAGCTTAAATTCACCCAGAAGTTTTATGTCGAAGAGTAGTTAACCTGAACTCAGGTTATTTAGGTTGTCATGATCTAAATGCTTTTTGACACTTATAACGTATTGACCAGGGAGAACATCGCGTTCTCCCTTTATCGCTACAGAAAGAGACGACCATGAAAAAGATAGTGCTAGCAACAGGCAACCAAGGCAAAGTTCGTGAGATGGCAGATCTGCTGTCTGACTTCGGTTTTGAAGTATTGGCGCAAAGTGAGTTCAACGTATCTGAAGTAGCAGAAACTGGTACGACTTTCATTGAAAACGCAATCATCAAAGCGCGTCATGCTGCACAGGAAACGGGTCTACCTGCGATTGCTGACGACTCTGGTCTAGAAGTTGATTTCTTGAAAGGGGCACCAGGCATTTACTCTGCTCGTTACGCTGGTGAAAACGCGTCTGACCAAGAGAACCTAGAAAAGCTACTAAATGCGATGGAAGGTGTGCCAGAAGCAGAACGCACCGCTCGTTTCCACTGCGTATTAGTGTTGATGCGTCATGAGAACGATCCAACGCCTATCGTCTGTCACGGTAAGTGGGAAGGTCGTATCCTGACAGAAGCACAAGGCGAAAATGGCTTTGGCTACGACCCTATCTTCTTCGTGCCAGAAGACAACTGCGCCTCTGCCGAGCTAGAGCCGACACGTAAAAAGCAGCTGTCTCACCGTGGTAAGGCGCTGAAATCTCTTTTCGCTCAACTGTCTGAACAAGTTTCGCAATAATATCGAGTGAGTGCGCCCATGTTAACACCTCCTGACCTTAGCTTGTATGTTCACATCCCATGGTGTGTACAAAAATGCCCGTATTGCGACTTTAACTCTCACGCGCTTAAAGCCGAGATTCCAGAAGACGAGTACATCAATGCCCTTCTTGAAGACTTGGATACCGACATTGAGAAATACCGCCTAAATGAAGCGCCACGCCCACTGCATTCAATCTTCATTGGCGGTGGTACGCCTAGTTTGATTTCGGCAGAAGGCATCGAGCGCCTATTAAAGGGCATTGAAGCGCGTATTCCATTCAAGCCTGAAATCGAAATTACTATGGAAGCCAACCCTGGCACCATCGAAGCAGAGCGTTTTGCTGGCTACCGCAAGGCTGGCGTAACGCGTATATCTATCGGTGTGCAAAGTTTTGAGCAACAAAAGCTTGAGCGTTTGGGACGTATTCACGGTCAAGACGAAGCCGTCAATGCCGCTAAGTTGGCGCACCACATCGGTTTGAACAGCTTTAACCTCGATCTCATGCACGGCTTACCGGATCAAAGCATCGAACAAGCCTTAGCAGATTTGGACAAAGCGATTGAGTTAGCGCCACCTCACTTGTCTTGGTATCAGCTGACCATCGAACCAAACACCATGTTCTACTACAAGCCACCGACTCTGCCAGATGACGATGACTTGTGGGATATCTTCGAGCAAGGACATAAGAAACTCGCAGCGGCAGGTTACGTTCAATACGAGATTTCTGGTTACAGCAAGCCGGGCTATCAATGTCAGCACAACCTGAACTACTGGCGCTTTGGTGATTACCTTGGCATTGGTTGTGGCTCACACGGTAAGCTGAGCTTTGCTGATGGTCGCATCGTTCGTACCACCAAGGTCAAACACCCTCGTGGCTACTTAATGGCGTATCAGAATATGGTCAAGCCGTACCTCGATAGCGAGCAACTGGTCGTAAACGAAGACCGCCCATTCGAGTTCTTTATGAACCGTTTTCGCTTAATGGAAGCGTGCCCAAAACAAGATTATGTGAGTACGACAGGTTTACCACTCAGCACGATTCAAGACACTATCAATTGGGCGCTTGAGATGGGTTACCTCAGTGAAAGCGATACCCACTGGCAGATCACTGAAAAAGGAAAACTCTTCCTCAATGATTTGTTAGAAGCCTTCATGGCAGAAGAAGACGAAGAGTCGTAAACATCTCGAGGTTCGAATAAAAAAATGCCTCTCAATCGAGAGGCATTTTTTGTGTACTTGACGTTAGAATATCGAACGGCCAATACGCTCAGAAAGGAGTTCAAGAGCTTTGGTACCAGCCAACGAATTGCCAGAAGCATCCAGTTCCGGTGACCAGACCGCTATCGTCATCTCACCTGGTACGACGGCAATAATGCCACCACCCACGCCCGACTTACCCGGCATCCCGACACGATAAGCGAACTCACCAGCACCATCGTACAGGCCGCAAGTTGCTAACAACGCATTAAGTTGCTTGGTTTGCATCGGTGAGACCACAGGCTTACCCGTTTGTACTGAGGTACCTTTGTTAGCGAGATAACTAAAGGTTTTCGCCAAGTCAACACAGCTCATCTTCAATGCACAAGCATGGAAGTAATTTTGTAGTACGGGTATGACGTCGTTTTCGAAGTTGCCAAACGAGCGCATCAAATAGGCTATCGCAGCATTACGATCACCATGCATCATCTCTGACGCAGCGACGACTTTATCATAAACAATATGCGTATCCCCAGACAGTTGACGAGCAAAGTCTAATAAACGCTGACGCGGCGCTGATAAGCGACTTTGCAGAAGATCAGCCACCACAATCGCCCCCGCATTGATGAACGGATTACGAGGAATACCTTGCTCCATTTCAAGCTGAATCATCGAGTTAAATGCTTGACCAGAGGGCTCCTTACCAACACGAGACCAGATCTCTTCTTGTTTATACAGACACATCGCAAGAGTAAGACTCAGCGCTTTCGAGATCGACTGAATCGAAAATGGCTCTTCGGCATCACCCGCATTGATCACCTCACCTTCATTGGTGTAAACCGCAATACCCAATTTCGTATTCGACACTTTTGCTAAAGCCGGAATGTAATCTGCAACTTTTCCTTGGCCAATCAAAGGGCGAACTTCCGCCAAAATATCTGTCAAAATCTGCGCTGTAGGTTTCATTATCTACCTTCTTGTCACAAACCCAAAACTACCTAAGTTCTGAGATAAAAAAAGCCAACGCAGAGGTTGGCCTTTCCATTGAATTCGTTCGATTCGATTATGGTTTCAATACCACATTGATAATGCGATTGGTGGAGGAAGCCGCTATTTGCTTAAGACAACTTAGAGCTCAGCCATATCGCATAACAGAACATCAATTTATTCAACGTTAAGCAGTACGCTTGAACTTGATGTCCCACACCCCGTGACCCAAACGGTGACCACGAGCTTCGAATTTAGTCAGAGGACGCTCTTCAGGACGAGGAACAAAGTCACCATCTTCTGCGATGTTCGCAAAACCTGGTGCTTGGTTCATAATTTCAATCATGTGCTCAGCGTAGTTTTCCCAGTCGGTCGCCATGTGGAAGATCCCCTCGTTAGGAATAAGCTTCTGACGAACCATTTCAGCGAACTCAAGCTGTACGATACGGCGTTTGTGGTGACGCTTTTTGTGCCATGGGTCAGGGAAAAACAATTGCAGCGTCGCTAGGCTAGCGTCTGGGATCATGTGCTCGAACACTTCAACCGCATCATGACACATTACGCGTAGATTGCGGATGCCCGCTTCACGCGCATCCGCAAGACAAGCGCCAACACCAGGGCTGTGCACTTCAATACCAATGAAGTTTTTCTCTGGCGCGTTCTTTGCCATTTCAACCAATGAAGCACCCATACCAAAACCGATTTCAAGCACTACTGGGTTATCGTTGCCAAATACTTCTTTCCAATCAAGAAGCTCAGCTTTGTAATCGATACCCATTGTTGGCCAGCACTCATTCATCGCGTTTTCTTGGCCCTTAGTTAAACGGCCTTCACGACGTACGAAACTGCGTATTTTACGGATCAACTTGCCGTCTTCGTTGTATTCGTTTGTGGTTACTTCACTCATTGATTTTGCCTGCACATTGATTAATCAAAGCGGGGATTATCCAAAGAATTCACTTAGGTGCAAGTATTTGTTGAGCCATCAGACGGTGGCTATTCAAAAGCAACCCAACGAAAGCCTATATCCCCATAGTTTACCTGTTGTACTTACATCGTATTCGTGGTGCAATTTTGCTCCTATCCAATAATAGAATACAGAGTAAGTCGTGACACCTTTCGCCAGCGCCATCTTAGAATGGTATGACGCCTATGGACGCAAAGATCTTCCATGGCAACAAAACAAGACCACTTACAGTGTCTGGTTGTCTGAAATCATGCTTCAGCAAACCCAGGTCACCACGGTAATTCCTTATTACCAACGTTTCTTAGCGCGCTTTCCGACGGTAGTCGACCTCGCTAACGCCGAGCAAGATGAAGTACTGCACCTTTGGACGGGGTTAGGTTATTACGCCCGAGCACGAAACCTTCATAAAGCCGCCAAAGAGGTCGCCCATAAATATAAGGGAGAGTTTCCTCTCGATATCGAACAGATGAATGCCCTACCGGGGATAGGTCGCTCTACAGCGGCAGCTGTGTTGTCGTCTGTCTACAATCTGCCTCATGCGATTCTAGATGGTAACGTCAAGCGCACTCTTTCTCGCTGTTTTGCGGTTGACGGTTGGCCTGGACAAAAGAAAGTCGAAACCCAACTGTGGGAGATTGCCGAAACACACACCCCAAATACGCAGGTCGATAAGTACAACCAGGCCATGATGGACATGGGTGCGATGGTATGCACGCGTAGCAAGCCCAAGTGCACCTTGTGCCCGGTCAACGACTTCTGTGTGGCGAAAAAACAAGGCAATGTGCTCGACTATCCGGGTAAGAAGCCGAAGAAAGACAAACCCATAAAACAAACCCGCTTTGTGATGCTTCACCACGGCAATGAGAATGATCACGAAGTTTGGCTAGAGCAGAGACCACAAACCGGAATTTGGGGCGGGTTGTTTTGCTTTCCACAAACTGAACATGTGGATGTAGAGAGCGACATTGATTTGCTACTTGAACAGCGCGGCATTCAAGCTAGCGATATTAAACATCAAGAGACACTGATTACGTTCCGCCACACATTCAGTCATTACCACCTCGATATCACACCGATTTTGATTGACCTGTCAAAGCAACCGAATGTGATGATGGAAGGTAACAAAGGTCTTTGGTATAACTTATCTAAACCTGAAGAAGTCGGGTTAGCTGCGCCAGTGAAGCTACTACTAGAAGCGCTACCCCATGAACTGCGTTAATTCAATACAAGGAATCATTATGAGCCGCACTGTTTTTTGTGCTCGATTAAAAAAAGAAGGCGAAGGTCTAGACTTTCAACTTTACCCAGGTGAACTAGGTAAACGCATTTTCGATAACATTTCGAAAGAAGCCTGGGCTCAGTGGCAACATAAACAAACCATGTTGATCAATGAAAAGAAACTCAACATGATGGATCCTGACCATCGTAAACTGATCGAAACGGAGATGGTGAACTTCCTATTCGAAGGAAAAGAGGTTCATATCGAAGGCTACACCCCACCAAGCGAATAAGACAAACTTGTTCTAAAACAATGACATCATAAAGAATTTTATGGTGTCATTTTTATATTAGCGTCCCAAATGCCACGTCGTCACTTATGAAAAAAATCACCTTTATTGTCAGCGCACTTTTGTTAACAGGTTGCAGTCGTGAATTTGTAGAGCAGATGTACCACATCGACTATGAGCCAACCAACCGCTTTGCCACTAACTTAGCTGAGTTGCCCGGACAATTCGAAAAAGACACCGCCGCTCTGGATGCTCTGATAAACAGTTTCTCTGGTAACATCCAAAAACGCTGGGGCCAACGTGAAGTTAAATTCGCTGGCAAAAGCAATTACGTTAAGTACATCGATAACTATTTGAGTCGAGCTGAGGTTGACTTCCAAAAAGGTGTCATCACCATTGAAACCGTTTCACCAACAGAACCACAACAACACCTAAAGAACGCCATCATCACCACCCTACTCACTCCAGATGATCCTGGCAATGTCGACTTATTCTCTTCTAAAGAGATCATATTAGAGGGCCAACCATTTCTGTATAAACAGGTGGTAGACCAAGATAAGAAGCCCATTCAATGGTCATGGCGCGCCAATCGCTTTGCCGATTACTTGATTGCTAACCAAGTCAAAACCAAAGATGTCGATTTCAAGAAAGCCTACTACGTTGAAATCCCTATGGTAGAAGATCACTTCTCGCAACGTAGTTACCAATATGCAGACATCGTGCGTCGTGCATCGAAGAAATACGATATTCCTGAAGATCTGATTTACGCCATCATCAAGACCGAAAGTAGCTTTAACCCGTATGCGGTAAGTTGGGCAAATGCGTATGGATTGATGCAGGTCGTACCAAAAACAGCGGGTCGTGATGTATTTAAGTTGGTGAAAAACAAACCAGGACAACCAAGTCCTGAGTACTTGTTCAATCCAGAAAACAACATTGATGCCGGCACCGCCTATTTCTACATTCTCAAAAACCGCTACTTGAAAGATGTTCGCCATCCTTCATCGTTGGAATACAGCATGATCTCGGCTTACAACGGTGGCACAGGGGGCGTTTTGAGCACATTTAATCGTTCAGACAGAAAACGAGCCATGCAAGATTTAAATTCTTTACAGCCAAACCAAGTTTATTGGGCCCTCACCAAAAAGCACCCAAATGCAGAAGCTCGCCGATACCTAGAAAAAGTTACAAACTTCAAAAGGGAATTCAACTCTGAACAAACCTTGTAGCAACAAGCGAATAAAAAGCACTCAAACAAACGCTTTTTTGAAATTATTTGAAAAAAGTAGTTGACGGAAAGCAGGAAAATCCGTTTAATAGCGCTCCGTTAGCCCGGATAGCTCAGTCGGTAGAGCAGAGGATTGAAAATCCTCGTGTCGGTGGTTCGATTCCGCCTCCGGGCACCACAATTTAGAATTGTTGGTGCATAGCACGAACAGTTAGCAAAGAATATTAGTGTGCCGACTTAGCTCAGTAGGTAGAGCAACTGACTTGTAATCAGTAGGTCACCAGTTCGATTCCGGTAGTCGGCACCATTCTTTTGCCTCGATAGCTCAGTCGGTAGAGCAGAGGATTGAAAATCCTCGTGTCGGTGGTTCGATTCCGCCTCGAGGCACCATTTTTGGTGCGCTTGCACAATTGATATTGATTGGCAAGACACAAACAGAATAGTTCCTCCTTAGCTCAGTTGGTAGAGCGACGGACTGTTAATCCGCAGGTCGCTGGTTCGAGCCCAGCAGGAGGAGCCACTTACTAGAATTTCATATTAGTGAGATTCTATACAATGAAGAGTATTCTCTTCTAAGAAAAAGAATAAAAGTGTGCCGACTTAGCTCAGTAGGTAGAGCAACTGACTTGTAATCAGTAGGTCACCAGTTCGATTCCGGTAGTCGGCACCATTCTTTTGCCTCGATAGCTCAGTCGGTAGAGCAGAGGATTGAAAATCCTCGTGTCGGTGGTTCGATTCCGCCTCGAGGCACCATTTTTGGTGCGCTTGTTTAGCAAGACACAAACAGAATAGTTCCTCCTTAGCTCAGTTGGTAGAGCGACGGACTGTTAATCCGCAGGTCGCTGGTTCGAGCCCAGCAGGAGGAGCCACTTTAGAAAGCCAAGTCTTCGGACTTGGCTTTTTTTTTATATGTCAAATTGACTCAAACCTCACCGACTTATCTTTTCTCCCTTACGCTTCAATTCATTAATCATTAATCATGAATCATAATTTAGAAGAAAATTTCATTCTTACTATTCATTTACTCACCAACTGATTGCCCATTCTTTGTAAAAACTTAAGCATTATCAAAGAATCAAAACTCAATTGTAGATGTAAGCTTTATTTACATTATTATAAGTTATTTTTTGCATGTGCAATTTTAACCCATCAGACTCTATTTAGTCTTGCGAGTGATCTATGAAATTAGAAAAACAAGCGTACCTATTATCGGCCATCATATTAATCGCCCTTATTGCTCTCACCTTATCTGGGCTATGGACACTAAGATACGCCAGTGATCTGGATAACAAAGCTCGAATTACTGAGCATTTTCGCAGTGCTTATAGCATGTTAACCACCGTTGAAAAAATGGCAAATGAAGGCAAGTTGTCCACTGAAGATGCCAAGTCATTCGCAATGCAATTGATGCAAAATAACATATACAAAGACAACGAATACGTTTATGTGGCTGACGAAAATATGGATTTTGTCGCCGCGCCATTAGACCCTCAATTGCATGGCACGAGCTTTCATGATTTCAAAGATGGTAGCGGTCAAAGTGTGGCGCAAATCCTCTTAAATGCGACGGCAAAAAATCCAAATGGTATTGCCGAATATCACTGGACATCAAAAGGACCTGATGGGGATATCGTCGATATTGTTTCGATCGCACAAAAAACCCCAACGTGGGGCTGGGTTGTCGGTACGGGGATCAACTCCAATGAGGTGGATCAACGCTTCTGGTTAACGGCTCAATGGCAACTTGCTCTATGTATTCTGATTGCCGCGGGGATCTTTACCATCCTTATCATTGCTATTCGACGCATGCTTGCCCTACTTGGTGGTGAGCCACAAGAAGTACGAAATGCCATTCAAGATGTGGTGCATGGCAATATTAAGACCGACTTTGCCAAAATGCCCGTGAGAGGCAGCATCTACGAAGCGGTTCAAGATATGAACTTTTCACTCGCCGAATTGATTGAAAAAATGGAAACATCAATGCATGCCTTGCGAGAGGAACTGCAAGCGGTTGAAACACGAACAGAAACCATCGTTGATCTCACCGCCTCTCAACAGCAATCAACAGCGATGATCGCCACCGCCATGACGGAAATGGCCTCATCGGCCAGCAATGTTGCCGACTCAGCCAATGAAACCGCGCACAACACAGAGCAAGCCGATCAGCAAAGTCAACAAACACAGCAATTGATCAACAGCACGGTAGACAACATTGAAGGTTTAGCCGCTCAATTAACGACCGCAAGCCAAGTGGTGTCCGCCTTAGATAAAGACGTCAATGCTATTGTTAAAGTCCTGGATGTGATTGGTGATATTGCAGAACAGACCAATTTGTTAGCACTCAATGCAGCCATTGAGGCGGCCAGAGCGGGTGAACAAGGACGTGGATTTGCCGTAGTGGCTGATGAAGTTCGCAATCTGGCGGGCCGCACTCAAGCCAGCACGAAAGAAATCCAAGAAATGATCATTAATTTGCAAACAGGCTCACGCAATGCCATCCAAACGATGGAGCTGTGTGCCGCCACCAGTCAAAGCACGGTTGAGGAATCTCGCACAGCCTCTCAAGCGCTTGAGCAAATCGTGCATGCCCTTGAGTCGATCAGCTTAATGAGTCAACAAATTGCCAGTGCATCGGGTGAACAAACAGATGTGAGTAACGACATTGCTCACCGTATTAACCTAATTGAAGAAAGTAGTACACAGTTAAATGATGTGGTTGCACAGAGCCAAACTAGCACGCTTGGGTTATCTCGTTTAGCCGATCAGCTCGGCAGTTGGGTAAATAAATTTACAATCCGTCGTTAAAAGACCACTAATGCCGTTTGTTTTCATTAGAACACCCGTTTTAAAGCACGCTTTTTATAGGCGTGCTTTACTTTTTTTACGCACATTCGTGTAAAAGACTGGATTTACAATAACTGTTAACGCCCATGAAACCGTTACTATCAAGCTGAAATGTTCGAAAACAAGCCATTACGAACACAAAAACAGCAAACGATATTTTTTTTGCATTTTGTTGTTGACCTCAAAGGCGAAAAACCTTTTAATACACCTCGTCGCCCGGATAGCTCAGTCGGTAGAGCAGAGGATTGAAAATCCTCGTGTCGGTGGTTCGATTCCGCCTCCGGGCACCACAATTTCTAGTTGTTGGTGCTTAGTACGAACGACAAAATAGAATACAGTGTGCCGACTTAGCTCAGTAGGTAGAGCAACTGACTTGTAATCAGTAGGTCACCAGTTCGATTCCGGTAGTCGGCACCATTTATTCTTTTTCAAGACAATTCCTCCTTAGCTCAGTTGGTAGAGCGACGGACTGTTAATCCGCAGGTCGCTGGTTCGAGCCCAGCAGGAGGAGCCACTTTCAGTTAATAAGTCGATTACTTATTAACGAAAATGTGCCGACTTAGCTCAGTAGGTAGAGCAACTGACTTGTAATCAGTAGGTCACCAGTTCGATTCCGGTAGTCGGCACCACTAATAAAATTTGTTCCTCCTTAGCTCAGTTGGTAGAGCGACGGACTGTTAATCCGCAGGTCGCTGGTTCGAGCCCAGCAGGAGGAGCCAAATAAAAAGAAGCCGCATCATTGATGCGGCTTTTTTGCATTTAGAATCAACTGATTATTTTATTCTAATTCAAAAAGCCAGGCTCAAAACCTCGCTTTCTCGTTTTATCCCAATTCAGATAAGCAAGTCGTCAGCTTAAACCACCAAGACAAACATATTTTGTCTCTAAGTATTCACCTATTTCCTGCTTAGCCCCTTCACGACCGACGCCGGATTCTTTGGTGCGCCAAAGGTGCGACTTCTGTTGAAATAAGCCCTTCATTGACACCAACCATTCCATACTCCAAACCTTCGTTAAACGTGACAATACGTTGCATGCTGTCTGTATAGAAATAACAAGCTAAACCATACTCTGTGTCATTAGCCATCATGAGTACTTGTTCATCATATTCAAAAGTAACAATAGGCAATACTGGGCCAAACCGCTCTTGTTGGACAATAGCAATACTTTGTTCTGCATGATCTAAGACAACTGGCTCTACAAAGCGCCCAGAACGCTTCTTAGGCCAATTAAGCAGTTTAGCCTCCCTCTTGTAGCGCTTGAACGTTCACAGCCTCTAAGCGACGCCTGGCCAGCATTGCGAAACTTAGAAGCAATCAGCCCATTAGCTGCCGCATCTAAGTCGGCATCTTCAAAAACAATAAATGTGCATTCCCACCGAACTCCATTGAGACCGCTTTTACTGTATCGCTTGCCTGCCTCATCAAAATCTTGCCGACACGAGTCAAACCTGTAAATGAAATTTTCTTGATCCTAGAATCTGTACTGAGCACGAAACCAAACTCCGCAGCTTGTTCAGGAACGACCATAGATAAGGTGCTTTAGGGTTACCAGCTTGATGGGCGAACTCAACCACAGCTAGAGCCGGTCAATGATGTTAACTCTGAAGGCTTGATAACCATGCCACAACCCGCAACCAATGCAGGAGCCGCTTTTCTGGTGAGCATTGCAATAGGGAAATTCCACGGTTTAATCGCCGCACACACGCCTACAGGCTATTTAATAGTGGAGAGTCGTCTTTCATGGGAGCATGGGATAACCTCACCATAAGCACGTTTAGCTACGTCTGCGAACCATTCAACAAGAGATGCTCCATATGCGGCTTCTCCTCGGCTCTCCACTAGAGATTTCCTTTGCTCAAGGATGATACCCTCAGTGTGCTCTACAAGTAATTGGAACCACTTTTTAAGAAATGCTGAGCGAGATTTAGCACTTAGTTTAGCCCATTCAACTTGAGCATGCTTACACGCTACAAGCTGAGCGTCTATATCTTCTAAGGCGCTTGTCTTTAAACGTATTAGATCCTGCTCTGTCGCAGGATTTATCACCGCAAAGCCACCGTTGTAAGACAGGTTTTCAAACAATACTTTTAGCGCTTCACTCTGTAATTTCTGCAATATTAGACTGCGCTCCTATGGGAATTCTTATTAGGGTAGTCCCACAGGTAAATAAGAGTAAAGCAAACATCGTTTTCTCATCGTGAATGTCAGAGATATAGACTCATCATTTGCTTATAAAAAGCAGATGAATGCACAGAAGTAATACCGTCCGTGAGTAAGTGATTAAAGAATTGCAAAAGAACAATCGATTAGAGCAAGAAGCACAGATGTAAAAAGCCCTAACATTTCTTCCGGGACGCGCAGTTTAGGGTTTTGTCTGAATAAGTGATGGAGCGGCTGGGCTTGCAGACAAGCGGGACTCGTTGATCGCAGACCAAATTCCTTTATATACGAAAAAGCCCTAGCATTTCTGCTAGGGCTTTATCTGAATAAGTGGCGGAGCGGACGGGACTCGAACCCGCGACCCCCGGCGTGACAGGCCGGTATTCTAACCAACTGAACTACCGCTCCGCATTGGTCAGACAATTAAGTCTAATAAGAACCTGGCGATGTCCTACTCTCACATGGGGAAGCCCCACACTACCATCGGCGCTATTTCGTTTCACTTCTGAGTTCGGCATGGGATCAGGTGGGTCCAAAATGCTATGGTCGCCAAGTAAAATTTTGTTCGTTTTGCTTTATATTCTTTTCAAGAATACAAAGCAAATCGGCAAATGGTGCTGATACCCAGAATCGAACTGGGGACCTCATCCTTACCAAGGATGCGCTCTACCGACTGAGCCATATCAGCATATTGCTTTCGTCCTAAGGACTAAAAATCCCGTTGTTGAAACTGGATTTTTAAATTAAAAGCCTGGCGATGTCCTACTCTCACATGGGGAAGCCCCACACTACCATCGGCGCTATTTCGTTTCACTTCTGAGTTCGGCATGGAAATCAGGTGGGTCCAAAAT
>NZ_LIXE01000023.1:0-25236 GCF_003584965.1 Vibrio sp. PID23_8
ACTAATCGCTCCTATCGCAATGGACGAAGGTCTACGTTTCGCTATCCGTGAAGGTGGCCGTACTGTAGGTGCTGGTGTTGTTGCTAAGATCTTCGAATAATTCTTTAGGGAATTGTTGGATGTCTTCGGAAAATCTTGAATTAGATTTGACGAACCAGTAGCAAAAAGGGCATCATTTGATGCCCTTTTTCTGCACTCAACTTTTTTTTAGCTGTTTTCTTGTTCAGAATTTGGTTGAGAGCAGACCAAGATTAGGCTGAGTAGTTTAATCTTAAGGAGTAACGCTGAATTTTTTTCAGCGATATGGAGTTTGCCCTGCAACAGCGGGGTTGTTGTCGTCTATAGTAAGACTTGTGACAGGTTGGTTTATGAAAGCAAATAATGCTGAAACTCCTGATAGCTCGAACGCAGCAGATACGTTTAAGTGGATTGCCGCTTTTGTATTAGCAGCGGCCGCTGTTGTGGGTAATTACCTGTATGGTGAAATGTCTGTAGTGGTTCGCGCTGCAGGCGTTGTTGTTCTTATTGCAGCTGCCTTAGGCGTTGCAGCAACAACGACTAAAGGTAAAGCAGCGATCAGTTTTGCAAAAGAATCTCGTATGGAAGTTCGTAAGGTAGTTTGGCCTACTCGCCAAGAAACCATGCAAACAACACTGATCGTTTTAGCTGTAAGTATTGTAATGGCTCTAGTGCTTTGGGGTATTGACGGCATTATGGTTCGTCTAGTAGCTCTAGCAACTGGGGTATAGAGGGTTTTAATTCATGAGTGAAGCTCCAAAAAAACGCTGGTATGTGGTTCAAGCCTTCTCTGGATTTGAAGGCCGTGTAGCTCAATCTCTGCGCGAGCATATCAAAATGCACAGCATGGAAGAGCTATTCGGTGAAGTACTGGTTCCTACTGAAGAAGTAGTGGAAATGCGCGCTGGTCAGCGTCGTAAATCTGAGCGTAAGTTCTTCCCTGGTTACGTCCTTGTTCAGATGATTATGAACGATGAATCATGGCACCTAGTACGCAGTGTGCCGCGTGTCATGGGCTTCATTGGTGGTACCTCAGACCGTCCAGCACCTATCACAGATAAAGAAGCTGATGCGATTCTTAATCGTCTTGAGAAAGCAAGTGAAGCTCCTCGCCCACGTACTATGTACGAAGCGGGTGAAGTGGTACGTGTTAACGAAGGTCCATTTGCTGACTTCAATGGTACTGTTGAAGAAGTGGATTACGAGAAAAGCCGCCTGAAAGTGTCTGTGTCGATTTTTGGTCGTGCAACACCAGTTGAGCTTGATTTTGGTCAGGTTGAAAAACTTGATTAAAAAAACACCTTTTTAAGGGTTGTCTAAGGCGCGAATTATGACTATAATTTCGCGCCTTTTTACTTCTCGTGAAGTAAAAAGTTTTTATGTAATCGGGGAGCTGATCAGTTGATTAGCGTTTGAACCCAAACTTTAGGAAAAATCATGGCTAAGAAAGTTGAAGCTTACATCAAGCTACAAGTTGCAGCTGGTATGGCGAACCCAAGTCCACCAGTTGGTCCTGCACTAGGTCAACACGGTGTTAACATCATGGAATTCTGTAAAGCGTTTAACGCAAAAACAGAATCTCTAGAGAAAGGTCTACCGACTCCAGTTGTTATCACTGTATACAGCGACCGTTCTTTCACATTCGTAACTAAGACTCCACCGGCTGCGACTCTTCTTCTGAAGGCTGCTGGTCTTAAGTCTGGTTCAGGTCGTCCAAACACTGAAAAAGTGGGTACAGTAACTGACGCTCAAATCCAAGAAATCGCAGAAACTAAAGCTGCTGATATGACTGGTGCTGACATCGAAGCAATGAAGCGTTCAATCGCTGGTACTGCTCGTTCAATGGGCCTAGTGGTAGAGGGTTAATAAGATGGCTAAACTAACTAAGCGCATGCGCGTAATCCGCGAAAAAGTTGACGTAACTAAAGAATACGAAATCAACGAAGCTGTAGCTCTTCTTCAAGAACTAGCAACTGCTAAATTTGTTGAGTCTATCGACGTTGCTGTTAACCTAGGCATCGATGCTCGTAAATCTGACCAGAACGTACGTGGTGCAACTGTACTACCTCACGGTACTGGCCGCGACATCCGCGTAGCAGTGTTCACTCAAGGTGCAAACGCTGAAGCAGCTAAAGAAGCTGGCGCAGACATCGTTGGTATGGAAGATCTAGCTGAGCTAGTTAAGAAAGGCGAAATGAACTTCGACGTAGTTGTTGCTTCTCCAGATGCAATGCGCGTTGTAGGTCAACTAGGTACAATCCTAGGTCCTCGCGGTCTAATGCCAAACCCTAAAGTTGGTACTGTAACTCCTAACGTTGCTGAAGCAGTTAAGAACGCTAAAGCTGGTCAGGTTCGTTACCGTAACGACAAAAACGGCATCATCCACACTACTATCGGTAAAGCAAACTTCTCTGCAGAGCAGATCAAAGAGAACCTAGAAGCACTTCTAGTTGCTCTGAAGAAAGCTAAGCCATCTTCAGCGAAAGGTACTTTCCTGAAGAAAGTAAGCATCTCTACTACTATGGGTGCTGGTGTTGCTGTTGATCAGGCTAGCCTGAACACTCAAGCATAATTTATTTGCTTAGGCGCGAAATTTGTGTATAATTTTGCGCCTAATATTTGTGGTTGGGGCTGAACTTTGGTTCTTCAAACTATTAACTAGTTTGAAGTAAATTAAGACCCAGTCTCCGTCCAAGACCGTAGGTGTCTGTTTTAATAATAGGCTTAATTATCCTACGTAGATGGTGCCCGAACTGACAGAAAGCTCTATGTAAATAGTTAACTTTCTTCTGGGAATGCACCTCAATAGCTCTCACTGTTGTGATAATAGTGAGTGGTGTAACGACAACCAGGAGTAAATCCAAGATGGCTTTAAACCTTCAAGACAAAAAAGCAATTGTTGCTGAAGTCAACGAAGCTGCCAGTGGTGCACTTTCTGCAGTTGTAGCTGATTCTCGTGGCGTTCAAGTTGGCGCAATGACTTCTCTACGTAAACAAGCTCGTGAAGCTGGCGTTTACATGAGAGTTGTTCGTAACACACTTGCACGTCGTGCGGTACAAGGTACAGACTACGAGTGTCTAACAGACACTTTCACAGGTCCTACTCTGATCGCATTCTCTAACGAGCACCCAGGTGCTGCGGCGCGTCTTTTCAAAGACTTCGCTAAAGAGAACAAAGCTTTCGAGATCAAAGCTGCTGCATTTGAAGGCGCATTAACTGACGCTGAAGTACTAGCAACACTACCAACTTACGATGAAGCAATTGCACGCCTAATGATGTGCATGAAAGAAGCTTCAGCTGGCAAGCTGGTACGTACTATCGCTGCTATCCGCGATCAAAAAGAAGAAGCAGCGGCTTAAGCCTTGCTTTTTACTGGTTGCAAAATAAACTTATTGTTGACTTAAAAGAGAATTGTTATGTCTATTACTAACGAGCAAATCCTAGACGCAGTTGCAGAAATGTCTGTAATGCAAGTTGTTGAACTAATCGAAGCTATGGAAGAGAAATTCGGTGTTACTGCTGCAGCTGCAGTTGTAGCAGGCGGCGCAGCAGCAGCAGCTGTTGAAGAGCAAACTGAATTTGACGTAATCCTAACTTCTGCTGGCGCTAACAAAGTTGCTGTAATCAAAGCAGTACGTGGCGCAACAGGTCTAGGCCTTAAAGAAGCTAAAGCTCTAGTAGACGGCGCTCCAGCACCTCTTAAAGAAGGTGTTGACAAAGCTGAAGCTGACGCTCTTAAAGCTCAGCTAGAAGAAGCTGGTGCGGTTGTTGAAGTTAAGTAATTATTACTTAATTTCTTAGCCTAACGGCTATTGGCTGGTGGTTATTTAACCACCGGCCTTTTTGCGCTGTAGGGTATGGGCGAATTTTCCCGCTGTTTAAGCGCCTGATATCCATGCAAAAAGCGTTTCATTCAGACGAGATGAAGCGTCACTACAGTAAACAGCTATTTAGTCACTGTCCCTTACCCCCCTTAAGTAACTAGGAGCGGGCGGACAGTTTGGGTCACTTATCAGCGAGCTGAGGAACCCCATGGTTTACTCTTATACCGAGAAAAAGCGCATCCGTAAGGACTTTGGTACTCGTCCACAAGTTTTGGACATTCCATACCTGCTATCGATCCAGCTCGATTCGTTCGACAAATTTATCGAACAGGATCCTGAAGGTCAATACGGTCTTGAAGCTGCTTTCCGTTCTGTATTCCCAATTCAGAGCTACAACGGCAATTCTGAGCTGCAATACGTTAGCTACCGTCTTGGTGAGCCAGTTTTTGACGTTAAAGAATGTCAAATCCGCGGTGTAACTTACTCAAAGCCACTACGCGTAAAACTGCGTCTAGTGATCTTTGATAAAGACGCGCCAGCAGGTACTGTAAAAGACATTAAAGAACAAGAAGTCTACATGGGCGAAATTCCGCTTATGACAGATAATGGTACCTTCGTAATTAATGGTACCGAGAGGGTTATCGTATCCCAGCTGCACCGAAGCCCAGGCGTGTTCTTCGACAGCGATAAGGGTAAGACCCACTCTTCAGGTAAAGTTCTATACAACGCACGTGTAATTCCTTACCGTGGTTCGTGGCTTGATTTCGAGTTCGATCCTAAGGATAACCTATACGTTCGTATCGACCGTCGCCGTAAACTACCTGCATCGATCATCCTTCGTGCACTAGGTAAATCGACTGAAGAAATTTTAGATATCTTCTTCGAGAAAGTGAACTTCGAAGTGAAAGACCAAACTCTTCTAATGGAGTTGGTTCCAGATCGTCTACGTGGTGAAACTGCGTCATTCGACATCGAAGCGAACGGAACCACTTACGTTGAGCAAGGTCGCCGTGTAACAGCTCGTCATATCCGCCAACTAGAAAAAGATGGCGTTGATCACATCGAAGTACCAGTTGAGTACATCGTTGGTAAAGTTGCATCTAAAGATTACATCAACGAAGCAACTGGCGAGATCATTGTTAATGCTAACCAGGAAATCAGCCTGGAAGCACTAGCGAACCTATCTCAGGCTGGCCACAAAGCACTAGAAGTTCTATTTACGAACGATCTAGACCACGGTCCATTCATGTCAGAAACACTACGTATCGACAGTACAGTTGATCGTATTTCTGCATTGGTAGAAATCTACCGCATGATGCGCCCTGGTGAGCCACCAACGAAAGAAGCTGCAGAAGCACTATTCGAAAGCCTATTCTTCTCAGAAGAGCGTTACGATCTATCAACTGTTGGTCGTATGAAGTTCAACAGCTCAATCGAGCGTGAAGATGCACTAGAGCAAGGCACACTTGACGAGCAAGATATCGTTGAAGTGATGAAGAAGCTGATCGCGATCCGTAACGGTAAAGGCGAAGTGGACGATATCGACCACCTAGGCAACCGTCGTATCCGCTCTGTAGGCGAAATGGCTGAGAACCAGTTCCGTGTAGGTCTAGTACGTGTTGAACGTGCGGTTAAAGAGCGTCTAAGCTTAGGCGATCTTGATGCAATCATGCCTCAAGACCTGATCAACGCGAAACCAATCTCTGCTGCGGTTAAAGAATTCTTTGGCTCTTCACAGCTTTCACAGTTCATGGACCAAAACAACCCGTTATCAGAAGTAACGCACAAACGTCGTATTTCTGCATTGGGTCCTGGCGGTCTAACTCGTGAACGCGCTGGCTTCGAAGTTCGAGACGTACACGTAACTCACTACGGCCGTCTATGTCCAATCGAAACGCCGGAAGGTCCAAACATCGGTCTGATTAACTCTCTATCTGCGTTTGCGCGTTGTAACGAGTACGGTTTCCTAGAGACACCATACCGCCGCGTAGTAGATGGCGTAGTAACAGACGAAGTAGATTACCTATCTGCAATCGAGGAAGGCCAATTCGTTATCGCACAGGCTAACGCCGCGCTAACTGAAGAAGGTACTTTTGCAGATGAGCTAATCACAGCTCGTCAGAAAGGTGAATCTGGCCTACACCCTCGTGAGCACGCTCAGTACATGGACGTTGCGACAAACCAGGTTGTATCTATCGCTGCATCGCTTATCCCGTTCCTAGAACACGATGATGCGAACCGTGCATTGATGGGTGCGAACATGCAACGTCAGGCCGTTCCAACACTACGTGCGGATAAGCCGCTTGTTGGTACTGGTATTGAACGTAACGTAGCCGTTGACTCAGGTGTAACTGCAGTTGCTAAACGTGGTGGTGTAATCCAGTCAGTAGATGCTTCTCGTATCGTTGTTAAAGTGAACGAAGAAGAGCTAGTACCAGGTGAAGCTGGTATCGACATCTACAACCTGACTAAATACACACGTTCTAACCAGAACACATGTATTAACCAGCGCCCATGTGTGATGCCAGGTGAACCTGTATCACGCGGTGATGTTCTTGCTGATGGTCCTTCAACAGACCTAGGTGAGCTAGCGCTTGGTCAAAACATGCGTATCGCGTTCATGCCTTGGAATGGTTACAACTTCGAAGACTCGATCTTAGTATCTGAGCGCGTAGTTCAAGAAGACCGTTTCACGACTATCCACATTCAAGAACTGACTTGTGTGGCGCGTGATACTAAGCTGGGCTCTGAAGAGATCACAGCGGATATTCCAAACGTAGGTGAATCTGCTCTGTCTAAACTAGACGAGTCAGGTATCGTTTACATCGGTGCAGAAGTTAAGGGTGGCGACATCCTAGTTGGTAAAGTAACGCCTAAAGGTGAAACTCAGCTGACTCCTGAAGAGAAGCTACTACGTGCAATCTTTGGTGAAAAAGCATCTGACGTTAAAGATACTTCACTACGTGTACCTAACTCTGTATCAGGTACGATTATCGACGTTCAAGTCTTTACTCGCGATGGCGTAGAGAAAGACAAGCGTGCGCTTGAAATCGAGCAAATGCAGCTTAAAGAAGCGAAGAAAGACCTAACTGAAGAATTCCAGATTCTTGAGGGTGGCCTTCTAAACCGTGTTCGTGCTGTATTGATCGAGGGTGGTTACTCTGAAGCGAAACTAGACACGACTGATCGTAAGAAGTGGCTAGAACTAACGCTAGAAGATGATGCGCTACAAACTCAGCTAGAGCAATTAGCAGAGCAGTACGACGAGCTGAAAGCCGATTTCGATAAGAAATTCGAAACTAAGCGTCGTAAGATCACTCAAGGTGATGATCTAGCACCTGGCGTACTGAAGATCGTTAAGGTTTACCTAGCGGTTAAACGTCGTATCCAACCTGGTGATAAGATGGCGGGTCGTCACGGTAACAAGGGTGTAATCTCTAAGATCAACCCTGTTGAAGACATGCCATACGATGAAAAAGGTCAGCCTGTAGACATCGTACTTAACCCACTGGGTGTACCATCGCGTATGAACATCGGTCAGATCCTAGAAGTACACTTAGGTCTGGCAGCGAAAGGTATCGGTGACAAGATCACTCAGATGGTTAAAGAGCAGCAAGAACTAGCGAAATTCCGCGAGTTCCTACAAAAAGTTTACGATCTAGGTGATACTCGCCAGAAAGTAGACATTGCTTCTCTATCTGATGACGAAGTACGTACTCTGATCAAGAACCTACGTGGCGGTCTACCGATCGCAACGCCTGTGTTCGACGGTGCTCCAGAAGCGTCAATTAAGGCACTTCTAGAGTTAGCAGACCTACCAACATCTGGTCAGCTAAAACTGTTTGATGGTCGTACTGGTGATGAGTTTGAGCGTCCTGTAACAGTAGGTTACATGTACATGCTGAAACTAAACCACCTTGTTGATGACAAGATGCACGCTCGTTCAACTGGTTCGTACAGCCTAGTAACTCAGCAACCACTTGGTGGTAAAGCTCAGTTCGGTGGTCAGCGTTTCGGTGAGATGGAAGTATGGGCACTAGAAGCATATGGTGCAGCTTACACTCTACAAGAAATGCTAACGGTTAAGTCTGATGACGTTAACGGCCGTACTAAGATGTACAAAAACATCGTAGACGGTAACCACAGCATGGAACCTGGTATGCCAGAATCGTTCAACGTATTGTTGAAAGAGATTCGCTCGCTAGGTATCAACATCGAGCTAGAAGACGAAGAGTAATCTCTTTCTCTCTTGATGAAAGTCGAGAGAATCAAAAGCGATTATTTGGTAGAAGGTGCTCACTTTAGCGAGTGAGCTCCTTTTAACTCCTTACAGGAGCTGATTGTGAAAGACTTATTAAACTTTCTAAAAGCACAGCATAAGACCGAAGAGTTTGATGCAATCAAAATCGGTCTATCTTCACCAGACATGATCCGTTCATGGTCTTTCGGTGAAGTTAAAAAACCTGAAACGATCAACTATCGTACGTTCAAACCTGAACGCGATGGTCTGTTCTGTGCGCGTATCTTTGGTCCAGTAAAAGACTACGAATGTCTTTGTGGTAAATACAAGCGCTTGAAGCACCGTGGTGTTATCTGTGAGAAGTGTGGTGTAGAAGTTACACAAACTAAAGTACGTCGTGACCGTATGGGCCACATCGAACTTGCTTCACCAGTAGCTCACATCTGGTTCCTAAAATCGCTACCGTCTCGTATCGGTCTACTAATGGATATCCCTCTACGTGATATCGAGCGTGTTCTTTACTTCGAAATGTACGTAGTAACTGAACCGGGTATGACGGATCTAGAAAAATCTCAGATGCTTACTGAAGAAGAGTATCTGGATCGCCTAGAAGAGTGGGGTGACGAGTTCACTGCTAAGATGGGTGCAGAAGCTATCAAGGACCTACTAGGTTCTATGGATATGCACGCTGAAGCGGAACAAATGCGCGAAGAGCTAGAAACGACTAACTCTGAAACTAAGCGTAAGAAAGTAACTAAGCGTCTTAAACTGGTAGAAGCGTTCATTACTTCGGGTAACAACCCAGAGTGGATGATCCTAACTGTACTTCCAGTACTTCCGCCAGATCTACGTCCTCTAGTACCACTAGATGGCGGTCGCTTTGCGACTTCTGATCTAAACGACCTATACCGTCGCGTGATCAACCGTAACAACCGTTTGAAGCGTCTTCTAGAGCTAGCGGCTCCGGACATCATCGTACGTAACGAAAAACGTATGCTGCAAGAGTCTGTCGATGCGCTACTAGATAACGGTCGTCGCGGTCGTGCGATCACAGGTTCTAACAAGCGTCCTCTGAAATCTCTTGCTGATATGATCAAGGGTAAACAAGGTCGTTTCCGTCAGAACCTTCTAGGTAAACGTGTAGACTACTCTGGCCGTTCTGTAATCACAGTAGGTCCATACCTTCGTCTACACCAGTGTGGTCTTCCTAAGAAGATGGCACTTGAGCTGTTCAAACCATTCATCTACAGCAAGCTAGAGACTCGTGGTCTTGCGACTACAATCAAAGCTGCTAAAAAGATGGTAGAGCGTGAAGAAGCGGTTGTTTGGGATATCCTAGACGAAGTAATCCGTGAACACCCAGTACTATTGAACCGTGCACCGACACTTCACCGTCTAGGTATCCAGGCGTTCGAACCAGTACTAATCGAAGGTAAAGCGATTCAGCTACACCCACTAGTGTGTGCGGCATACAACGCGGACTTCGATGGTGACCAAATGGCGGTTCACGTACCTCTAACTCTAGAGGCACAGCTTGAAGCTCGTACTCTGATGATGTCGACAAACAACATTCTGTCGCCAGCGTCAGGTGATCCGATCATCGTACCTTCTCAGGACGTTGTATTGGGTCTGTACTACATGACTCGTGACAAGATCAACGTGAAAGGTGAAGGCATGTACCTTTCTGGCCCAGCAGAGGCTGAGAAAGCATACCGCACTAAGACCGCTGAGCTTCACGCACGCGTTAAAGTACGTATTACAGAAACCGTTGTAGACGAAGATGGCAACAGCACAACAGAGACTAAGATGGTGGACACCACTATCGGTCGTGCAATGCTATGGCAAATCGTGCCATCTGGCCTACCGTTCAGCATCGTTAACCAAAAACTAGGTAAGAAACAAATCTCTAACCTACTTAACGAGGCATACCGTAAGCTAGGTCTGAAAGACACAGTAATCTTCGCTGACCAAATCATGTACACCGGTTTCGCATACGCGGCACTGTCTGGCGTATCAGTTGGTATCGACGATATGGTAGTACCAGCAGCTAAGTACACTGAAATCGCGGAAGCGGAAGAAGAAGTACGTGAAATCCAGGAACAGTACCAATCTGGTCTTGTTACTGCGGGCGAACGATACAACAAAGTGATCGATATTTGGGCATCGACCAACGATCGCGTTGCGAAAGCGATGATGACCAACCTATCGTCTGAAACGGTTATCAACCGCGATGGCGAAGAAGAGCAACAAGAGTCATTCAACAGCATCTACATGATGGCTGACTCGGGCGCTCGTGGTTCTGCAGCACAGATTCGTCAGCTAGCGGGTATGCGTGGTCTGATGGCGCGTCCAGATGGTTCGATCATCGAAACGCCGATCACAGCGAACTTTAAAGAAGGTCTAAACGTACTTCAGTACTTTATCTCAACGCACGGTGCTCGTAAGGGTCTTGCGGATACGGCACTGAAAACAGCGAACTCGGGTTACCTAACTCGTCGTCTAGTAGACGTAGCTCAAGATGTTGTAGTAACCGAACATGACTGTGGCACCGTAGAAGGTGTTGACATGATGCCTCATATCGAGGGTGGTGATGTTAAAGTTGCACTAACTGAACTTGCTCTAGGTCGTGTTGTTGCAGAAGACGTTCTTAAGCCAGGTACTGAAGAAGTTCTGATCCCACGTAATACTCTAATTGATGAGAAGTGGTGTCAGATCATGGAAGAGAACTCAGTAGACAGCATGCGCGTACGCTCTGTTGTTACTTGTGACTCTGACTTCGGTTGTTGTGCACAGTGTTACGGTCGTGACCTAGCACGTGGCCACCTAGTGAACCAAGGTGAAGCAGTGGGCGTTATCGCTGCTCAGTCTATCGGTGAACCAGGTACACAGCTAACGATGCGTACGTTCCACATCGGTGGTGCGGCATCTACTGCAGCAGCAGAGAACAGCATCCAAGCGAAGACAACGGGTACCGTTAAGCTGCACAACGCTAAGTTCGTAATCAACAAAGATAAGAAGCTAGTAATCACGTCTCGTGCATCTGAGCTAACTATCATTGATGAATTCGGTCGTACTAAAGAGAAGCACAAACTTCCTTACGGTTCGACGCTAAGCAAAGCGGATAACGATGCAGTAACCGCTGGTGAAGTTGTTGCGAACTGGGAAGCGCACACCATGCCAATCATCACTGAAGTGGCAGGTCGCATCCAGTTTGTAGACATGATCGATGGCGTAACAGTTTCTCGTCAAACAGATGACCTAACTGGTCTATCTTCAAGCGAAGTAACTGACCCGGCAGCTCGCCCAGCAGCAGGTAAAGATATGCGTCCAGCTATCAAACTTGTTGATGAGCAAGGTAACGACGTGATGATCCCTGGTACTGATATGCCAGCACATTACTTCCTACCTGGTAAAGCGATCGTGAACATCGTTGATGGCGCAGAAGTTGGTGTGGGTGATACGCTAGCACGTATTCCACAAAAATCTGGTGGTAACAAAGATATCACCGGTGGTCTTCCACGCGTAGCTGACTTGTTCGAAGCACGTAAGCCTAAAGAGCCTGCGATTCTTGCTGAGCACACAGGTACAGTAAGCTTCGGTAAAGAGACCAAAGGTAAGCGTCGTCTCGTTATCACTCGTGACAGTGGCGACACTTACGAAGAGATGGTACCTAAGCATCGTCAATTAAACGTGTTCGAAGGTGAGCGTGTTGAACGTGGCGATGTTATTGCCGACGGTCCAGAGACTCCACATGACATTCTACGTCTACGTGGCGTACATGCGGTAACTCAGTACATTGCGAACGAAGTACAGGAAGTTTACCGTCTGCAAGGCGTTAAGATTAACGATAAGCACATTGAGACTATCGTTCGTCAGATGCTACGTAAGTGTACAATTACTCACGCTGGTGACTCTGAGTTCCTACCTGGTGAGCAAGTTGAATACTCACAAGTTAAGATTGCTAACCGTGAACTAGAAGCAGAAGGCAAAGAGCCAGCACGTTTCGAACGTGAGCTACTAGGTATCACTAAAGCATCTCTGGCGACTGAGTCGTTCATCTCTGCGGCATCGTTCCAGGAGACAACTCGCGTACTAACAGAAGCTGCGGTTTCTGGTAAGCGTGATGACCTACGTGGTCTGAAAGAGAACGTAATTGTTGGTCGTTTGATCCCAGCTGGTACTGGTTTCGCATACCACCAAGAGCGTCAAAACCGACGTGCGGAAGCGCAAGAAGGTCCATCTGCTGAACAAGCAACAGATAACCTAGCAGCACTTCTAAACGCTGGTTTCTCTTCTGACGAGTAATCGTTAAGAGCTTAAAAGAAAAGGCACCCTCGGGTGCCTTTTTTGTTTTTGTGAAGCGAATGCTAGAATATTAAGCTTTGAAAACGAGAATGCTTCGCTTGAGGAAACGAGAGGTAATAGTGATAAGTCAGTTGGAAGAAATGTTGATAGGACTTGTTTCTAAACAGATAAAATAGAGCTGAACCCCGAAAAACAAAAAGGGCTGACGAACACAAGCCAACCCTCAAGAATTTCTCGCTTCTCGCTTCTCGCTTCTCGCTATGCCCCCGGTGGCATTGACAAGCTGTCCGCAATTAATTGGATTAAGTGATCTTCTACTTCAAAGCGCGTTTCAATAATTTCCCCAATCAAAGACATGTCTGAATCGAAATCGACTAACTCATCCTCAACGGAAACATCTGAATATTTATCAGTAAAATTTAGCAGTGGTTCGGTAGTGAGAACAATCTTACCGTAAGTTTGGTTAATCTCATCGGTCGCGACAAACCCCGTCGCTTTCCATTTGCCCATCACCATGTCATAGATTTTGAAGTGGCCTTCTGAGATATAGTCGACGAGATGTTGACAGAAGTGTTGTAGTTCGTCTGGGGAGGGGAGTTCAATGACGTTGGTTTTTGAACACGGTTGCAGTGCAGCAAGCTTGCAATATTCGACAATCAAAGACTGTCTGGTTTCCAACCAATGATCGATGACCTCGCTTGAGCCACCCCATTGGTCCTGTGTTTGTTTGAATTTTTTTAGCATGACCATGCCCTCATGATCTTATCACCCTGTGGGTGCATGTATCCTTTGCAAAGCAAAGTGAGTAAAGTGATTACAAACTCTTGTCCTTACGAGAATTTATAGTCGCAAATTTGGCGAACGACAAACTCTGGTATGAAATTAGATTGCCAGTAAAATGAATGAACTTCAAGCAAAGGGACGTGGTAATGTTAAGAAAAGGTAAAGTAAGTCATATGAAAAACGCCTATTGGTGTGTTGTCGCGGGAAGTGATGTTTGGCTAGTGGAAAGTGCTATTCCTTTTGGTTCCGCAGAGCAGTTATCACTGCCAGAATGCAGTGCAAGGCAAATAGGTGAATATCAAAACGCTCCGGTAATGTGGGTGAATGTATCCGATCTTGATCACGACCTACCTTTAACTTCGCTGCGAGATTGTTTGCACTTTCCTGAATCTCTGTTTTTGTTGATCAGTAAAGCCGTTCAATATGGTCACTTGACCCAGAGTTTGCGTTTTTGCCCTCAATGTGGCGGTCGTAATTTCCTCAATAACAATCAATTGGCGATGCAGTGTGGCGAGTGCCGTACTTTGCACTATCCGCGTATTTTCCCTTGTATTATTGTCGCTGTACGCAAAGATAACCAGATCTTGTTGGCCCAGCACCCAAGACACCCCAATGGGATGTATACCGTGATTGCTGGTTTTTTAGAGGTGGGTGAGACGCTAGAGGCGTGTGTTGCCCGTGAAGTGTGTGAAGAAACGGGAATTCATGTTAAGAATATTCGTTACTTTGGCAGCCAACCATGGGCATTCCCATCCAGTATGATGATGGCATTCTTAGCCGATTACGACTCTGGTGAGTTGAACCCTGATTACACTGAATTGTCTGATGCGCAGTGGTTTAGCGTAGGTGAGTTGCCACCTGTCGCACCACAAGGAACGATCGCACGAGCACTTATCGAACAAACGCTGCAAGATATAGAGTCTAATTGACTGAAAGTAGATAAAAAAAACCCTCCGAGAGGGAGGGGGTAAGTAAGATGTCGTTATGAGATACTGGGTACAGGGTACTCAGTTTATAATTGTAGTTTTCGCTAGCGAACAAATTTTTAACACTGATACTGATTGGGTGCAAATTAAGCATTGATTTAAAAGTTAATAACTTGATCCAGGTTGCAAAGCACACAGCTATTGGCCTTAAATCAGTGGTAGAATACCTCCTTTCAAAGAAAGCCTAACAATTGGAATTACGGAATGACTGAATTAAAAAATGATCGTTATCTGCGTGCCCTTCTAAAAGAGCCAGTAGATTACACGCCTGTATGGATGATGCGTCAGGCGGGTCGTTACCTACCAGAATACAAAGCAACTCGCGCACAAGCGGGTGATTTTATGTCTTTGTGTAAGAACGCGGAGCTGGCATCGGAAGTAACGCTTCAACCACTACGCCGTTTTCCTCTTGATGCCGCGATCTTGTTCTCTGACATCCTGACTATTCCAGATGCAATGGGTCTAGGCTTACGCTTTGAAACGGGTGAAGGCCCTGTATTTGATAAGCCAATCACCTGCAAAGCGGACGTTGAAAAGATCGGTATTCCAGATCCTGAGGGTGAACTGCAATACGTAATGAACGCCGTGCGTCAAATCCGCAAAGACTTGAACGGTGACGTTCCACTGATTGGTTTCTCTGGCAGTCCTTGGACACTGGCGACTTACATGGTTGAAGGTGGCAGCTCTAAAGCCTTCACTAAGATCAAGAAGATGATGTACGCAGAACCGCAAACTCTGCACCTACTTCTAGATAAGCTAGCAGACAGCGTTATCGAATACCTAAATGCACAAATCAAAGCGGGTGCACAATCGGTGATGGTATTTGATACATGGGGTGGCGTACTGACGCCTCGTGATTACAACCTGTTCTCACTGCAATACATGCACAAGATTGTTGATGGTCTGATTCGTGAAAACGACGGTCGTCGCGTACCAATAACACTCTTCACTAAGAACGGTGGCATGTGGCTTGAGCAAATCGCAGCAACAGGCTGTGATGCAGTTGGCCTAGACTGGACAATCAACATTGCAGACGCGAAAGCGCGTATCGGCGATAAAGTGGCACTGCAGGGCAACATGGACCCATCCATGCTTTACGCTTCACCAGAGCGTATCCGTGAAGAAGTTGCGGGTATCCTAGAAGGCTTTGGTGATACTGGTACTGGTCACGTGTTCAACCTAGGTCACGGTATCCATTTGGACGTTCCGCCAGAAAACGCAGGCGTGTTTGTTGAAGCGGTACACGAGCTATCTAAGTCATACCATAAATAATCTCGACTTTTTGAAATCAAATACCGGCATTCAGTGCCGGTATTTTTTTACCTGAAATACAAGCCTGTACAGCTCAAGAAGTATTTGGTCTACTATGATCTAATTACTATTCAAGCGGTGTGGTGGACGTTAAAATTGTTTATAAACAGTCAGTTACTATTGTTGTGTTTACGTGCCAATCTTCTTGTACAGATAAACAAGCAATTAGATCATGGGTAACCTAAAGCATCGAGTGCACTCGTTTTTTAAGGTATGGCACAACGTCTGATTCAAACCAAGGGTTCTTTTTTAGCCACAATGTATTGCGCGGAGAAGGGTGGGGGAGCGGGATAAAATCTGGTTCCCAATCTTGCCATTGCAGAACGGTTTGCGTGAGAGTCTCTGGCTTGCCTGTGAGGTAGTACTGTTGCGAATACTGACCAATCAACAAAGTCAGCTCTATATTGGGCAATTGTTCGAGAATCTTTTTATGCCAGGTGGGCGCGCATTCTTTGCGAGGGGGCAAATCTCCGGAGTGACCTTTACCCGGATAACAGAAGCCCATTGGGACGATGGCAATTTTGTTTGGATCGTAGAAAACGCCTGTGTCGACATCGAGCCATCGGCGTAACCGATCACCGCTTGGGTCATTCCAAGGAATCGAGGTCTTATGCACCTGCGTCCCCGGCGCTTGACCAATGATGAGGATGCGTGCGCCTTTCCCTGCTTGCACAACAGGGTTAGCACCAAGAGGTAAATCATCGGCGCAGATCTGGCACGTGCGAACTTGCTGTAACAGTGTTTCTAAAGACATAAGACGGTTAATACCCTTTATCGAAATTCACCTGATTATTGAGAGAGAGGCCATCTCGCCAGTTCAAATAGTTGTTAGCAAAAATCTCGACCACCTGCTCTGGGAAACTTAAAGCTGCGATATGTGGCGTGATGGTCACTTGAGGGAGCCTCCAGAATGGGTGTTGGGGTGAAAGCGGTTCCTGTTCAAACACATCCAAGAATGCATGCTCAACCCAGCCGTTTTTTAATGCGAGCAACAGACCTACATCATCAATTACATCGCCTCGTCCGACATTGAATAGCAATGCGTGGTTGAGGTGACTTAGCACTTCATTATTGAGTAAGCGTCGAGTGTCTGGTGTGCTGGGCAAGGTGTTGACCACGATATCTGCTTGATGAAGCGCACTGGCGAGCTCATTGACATGAAATGTCTGGTTGAACTCGTACCCAGAGGTAGGGATCCCAGTGCGGTTTACGCCAATGGTCTTCATTCCCAATAATTGCGCCGCTTTCCCCAAATGGCTACCGATACTACCCGTACCGAGAATCACCATGGTTTTACTTTGCAGAGAAGTATACAGATGCGGTTGCCAGTGCCTGTTCTGCTGTTGCTGGTGGTAGCGCATAAAGTGGCGGTAGTGTGAGATGCAATACCCAATGACGTACTCGGCAATCAAAGGCCCAAAAATGCCACGTACATTCGTCAGGGTATAATCTTGGCGCAAATCCGGCGATATTAAGGCATTCACCCCTGCAAATGTCGATTGAACCCACTCAAGCTGAGAAAACTCGTCTAACCTTTGTGATAGCAGAGGAGGATCAGCTAGCACGATCTGAGCATCCTGAGGAGTCTCCGTAATGCCAAGTTCGGGCAGCTTTTTCTCTGCCAATAACGTTTCGTAGGTGTCGCGATGCTCTGAGAGCAGGAAAATCTGATTTGGATGCTGCATTAACTTTTTTCCCTGTGATGAATCAAGTACACTTTCGCTGTCTTTTTCTTCAATGATTGAGTGACTATGCTTAAGAATCCTCTTCAGGTTCGTTTGGAAAAACTAGAACCTTGGCAACAAATTACCTTCATGGCGTGTCTGTGTGAACGCATGTATCCAAACTATGCGATGTTTTGTGAGAATACAGAATTTGCTGAACCACGTGCTTACCGAGCGATTCTTGATAGTGTATGGGAAATTCTGACGGTTAAGAACGCGAAAGTGAACTTCGAACGTCAATTAGAGAAACTGGAAGAGTTGTTCCCAAGTGCGGATGAATATGACTTCTACGGCGTATACCCTGCGATGGATGCGTGTCAGGCACTGTCTACACTGCTGCATGGTCTGTTGGATCGCGACTACCTTTTCGATTCAATGCTTAAAGTGAGCCAACAGTCGGTACAAACCGTTGCTGACCTAGAGCAAGCACAAGGCCGTGAGCCAATCACCAACGACAATCAAAAAGAAAACCAAGCGGTGTGTGAAGAGTGGGACGTTCAGTGGGCTATCTTCCGTCCATTACGCGAAGCGGAAGAGCGCGATATCAGTTTGATAAAGGATTTACGCGAAGAACTGCGAGATGAAGCCGTGAGTAACATCGGAATCGCACTTTAATTTTGGTTTGATGAAAAAGGCATCCAACGGGATGCCTTTTTGCTTTTGGTGTATCAAGCGCGCTTACACGTCTTTTGAGTCCGATTTTTTCGCTTCTTGAGCTTCTTGCTCTTTGGCCTGCTTCTCCAGCTCTTCGTCTTCATCGTCATCGCGGCTTTCGATCACGCCGTGCTGCTCTTTCCAGTTTTCCCAGCGTTGGTAAGCCAGCTCTTGCATGTCTGTGCTCTTATCCGCTTCATCGATGATCTCTTCACCCAACAGGTGCTCAAAGATATCCTCTAGCGTCACTAGGCCCTGGATAGTGCCATATTCGTCAACCACTAACGCCAACTGCAGACGGTGGCTCATCATCTGATCAAAGACTCTTGGTAAGGTCGTGTTGTTCAGTACGACTTGAATTGGGCGCATTACCGCACCAAGTTGTTTTTCACCACTGCCAGATTGTTGCAGCTTGAACAGCTCTAAACGGTGGACAAAACCAACGATGTTATCAGTTTGCTCACTGTAAACCAGTGGACGGGAGAAAGGTGTCTCTTTGTGCTGATCTAGAAACGCGTTGATCGACATCGTTGCATCGACGCGGAATACCACCGGACGTGGTGTCATGACCTGCGTTACTGGCACATCTTGAATGCCAAGTAAGTTGCTCAGGATTTTGGATTCACCTTCTGCAAACTCACCACTTTCTTTTGCTAGAAGCGCCATCGCAGACAGTTCATCACGCATCTTTGGTGCTTCGTGGTTGCGAGCAAGGCGCTTAGTGATTTGCTCAGAGAACCATACGAATGGCGTTAGTGCCCAAACCATCCAACGTAGTGCGACTGCTGCTGCTGGTGCAAGTTGGCGCCAGTAAGTCGCACCAATCGTTTTAGGTACGATTTCAGATAGAACTAGGATGGCTAGCGTTAGTACCGCAGAGAAGATACCTAGCGCTTCACTACCAAATACCACTGCTGCTTGTGCACCTGCTGTGGCTGCACCAATCGTGTGTGCGATAGTGTTTAGAGTTAGGATTGAAGCCAGTGGGCGGTCAATATCTGCCTTGAGCTTCTCTAGTTGAGCTGAAGCAGGGTGTCCCTGTTGTCTGAGCTGTGCAATGTAGCTCGGACTGATACTCAGTAGTACCGCTTCCAGCACCGAACAGATAAATGAAACGCCGATAGCAATAGAGATATAAATGGATAACAGCAGCATAGGTGCCCTTGAATGTAGTGTGATAGTCGGTATTTACGGCAATTATAACCGCAAAATTGCCATATAAATCGGTTTTATTGCATTAGAAAGCAAGTGCTTTCCTTAAGCAAGTAGTAACAAATTGTGAGTTATTACTCATATTATGGCTAAAAGTGCGCCAGAAAATCGAAAGATCGCTTACAAACCTTTGCCAGATGGGGCATTTATGCTTTAGAGTGAGACGAATTCGATAACATATGAGAAGGGAAACCTAATGAACAAGACCCAATTAATCGACTTTATTGCAGAGAAAGCAGACCTATCTAAAGCACAAGCTAAAGCTGCTCTTGAAGCAACTCTTGAGGGTGTTACTGGCGCTCTTAAAGAGGGTGACCAAGTTCAACTAATTGGTTTTGGTACATTCAAAGTAAACCACCGCGCTGCACGTACTGGTCGTAATCCTAAGACTGGTGACGA
The DNA here is from genome assembly GCF_003584965.1 of Vibrio sp. PID23_8. NCBI lineage: Bacteria > Pseudomonadati > Pseudomonadota > Gammaproteobacteria > Vibrionales > Vibrionaceae > Vibrio > Vibrio sp. PID23_8. Next base: position 19,458 of record NZ_LIXE01000023.1, read on the forward strand.
GATTCAAATCGCAGCAGCTAATGTACCTGCATTCGTAGCCGGTAAAGCGCTGAAAGAATCAGTAAACTAAGTTAAAATGCACCGAGGTATTCTGCCTCGGTGCAATTTCATGAAAAAACATTTACTCACTTCATTTCTCCTATCAAGCCTCACTCTTGTTGGCTGTGCTTCCGTTGAAACCCCAAATCTTGATCAGTTTACCCATTTCTCTGGTGGGAAAATCATGGGTGATGTCACCAGTATGTACTGGATGACTGAACGTCTTACGCGCGTTAGTACGGCAGCAGACCACGTGACTATGGGTGATTACGGCTCGTATCAGAGTGATTATCGTTGGGATGATGGTGAGTTAAGAGAGTTGATTCGAAAAGGTGAGCAACTCGGTGCTAAACAAGAATTGGTGCCTTTTCAAATCCACATTCGATTTAATAAAGATGGTGATGCGATTTACCAGCAATACCGTGTGAACGGGAAAGTGCTACCTTTGCAGCGTGATCAGCTAGATCGTTACAAGACAGAAGCGAACGATGTGGTTGCTTCAATCAATGACCAATCTCGTGACGGTCAGAGCCTGATTCAAGGTTATTGGGATGGTGAAACCTTCGAAACCTGTAAAGGGCGTGAGTTTACAACGTTGGAGTTTAACCAGACGTTGCCTAAGTTTGTGATTGATAGATTGGCTTCAGTTGATAGTTACATTGCGTTTCTCGGTAAAGAGTCGCGTAATACTGCAACCGTTGATGAATTGCTGATGCTCAATGATGATGACTTTGATTGTGTACAACGACCAAAACTTATCTCTGAGTAAGCTCATTCTTAGTGAGAGTCGATTCAAACAAATAAAAAAAGGCGCTTAACGCGCCCTTTGTCTTTTAAGCCAACTGAAGTTGTTTTTATTTTTCTTGCTCACGTGCGATAGCACGGTAGCCAATATCGTTACGATGGAACATGCCATTCCAACTGATCTGTTTTGCCAGCTCGTAAGCACGTTGTTGCGCTTCTGATACGCTGTGGCCCAGTGCCGTAGCACAAAGTACACGACCGCCGTTTGTCACAATGTCGCCAGCTTTGCTGTCTGTACCCGCGTGAAAGACCTTCTCGCCTTCCATCTCAAGTTGTGGTAGGCCAGAAATCACGTCGCCCTTGTTGTACGCTGCAGGGTAGCCGCCAGCGGCTAGCACGATGCCAATAGAGGCACGTGGATCCCATTTCGATTTCACTTGATCCAACTTTTCGTCGATAGCGGCAAGGCATAGCTCAACCAGATCCGATTCCATACGCATCATGATCGGCTGTGTTTCAGGATCTCCGAAGCGACAGTTGTACTCGATCACTTTCGGCGTGCCGTCTTTGTCGATCATCAGCCCTGCGTATAGGAAACCTGTGTATGGGTTACCTTCTGAAGCCATGCCACGTACGGTCGGGTAAATGACTTCTTCCATGATGCGATTATGGATTTCTGGTGTTACCACAGGTGCTGGAGAGTAAGCGCCCATGCCGCCCGTGTTAGGACCAGTATCTTTGTCGCCGACGCGTTTGTGGTCTTGGCTGGTGGCCATTGGCAGAACGTTCTCACCATCCACCATCACGATGAAGCTTGCTTCTTCGCCATCGAGGAACTCTTCGATAACCACGCGGCTGCCTGCATCACCAAAGGCGTTGCCCGCTAGCATGTCTTTGATTGCGTCTTCAGCTTCTTCAAGTGTCATCGCCACTATCACGCCTTTACCAGCAGCAAGGCCGTCAGCTTTTACCACAATCGGCGCACCTTGTTCACGTACGTAAGCAAGGGCAGGTTCGATTTCAGTGAAGTTCGCGTATGCACCCGTCGGGATTTGGTGGCGAGCAAGGAAGTCTTTAGTAAACGCTTTAGAGCCTTCAAGCTGCGCTGCTGCTTGTGTCGGGCCAAAGATCGGTAGACCGGCTTCACGGAAAGCATCCACCACTCCGATAACCAGCGGCGCTTCAGGACCCACGATAGTCAGTTCAATGGCTTTCTCTTTGGCGAAAGCAACCAAGCCTGCAATGTCTTCCACGGCGATGTTTACGTTCTCTAGTTTAGGCTCTAGCGCTGTCCCTGCGTTGCCCGGAGCAATGAAGATAGTCTCAACATTTGGGTTTTGCGCCGCTTTCCAACCTAGTGCGTGTTCACGACCGCCTGAACCAATGACTAGAATATTCATAATATTTCCTTTGATTTCGCTCCTCCCCTTATTAAGGGGAGGTTGGGTGGGGTAAGTCGCATGCGCACAACAGACCCCCTCTAACTCCCCCTTAGCAAGGGGGAGGATCAAAAACTAATTAGTGGCGGAAGTGACGCATACCTGTAAAGATCATCGCCATGCCATGTTCGTCTGCTGCTGCGATAACTTCGTCATCACGCATAGATCCACCAGGCTGAATCACACACTTAATACCCGCTTCTGCAGCCGCGTCGATACCATCACGGAATGGGAAGAACGCATCAGAGGCCATAACGCTACCTGCAACTTCTAAACCTTCATCTGCGGCTTTGATACCTGCAATTTTCGCTGAGTAAACGCGGCTCATTTGGCCTGCGCCTACACCAATAGTCATATCACCTTTCGCGTAAACAATCGCATTTGATTTAACGAATTTCGCGACCTTCCAGCAGAATAGGGCATCTTTCAGCTCTTCTTCGGTTGGTTGGCGCCTAGAAACGACTTTCAGGTCATCTAGGCTCACCATGCCTTGATCACGGTCTTGAACCAGTAGACCGCCATTAACACGCTTCACGTCTAAGCCTGTTGTCTTAGTTGACCATTTGCCACACTCAAGTAGACGTACGTTTTTCTTAGCTGCAACCACTTCAATCGCTTCCACAGACACAAAAGGGGCGATGATCACTTCAACGAATTGGCGCTCAACGATAGCGGTTGCTGTTTTTGCATCTAGCTCTTGGTTGAATGCAATGATGCCACCGAATGCGGATGTTGGGTCTGTTTGGTAAGCGCGGTTGTAAGCTTCTAGGATGTCTTTACCCAGAGCAACACCACATGGGTTCGCGTGTTTAACGATCACACAGGCTGGCTCGTTGAACTCTTTCACACACTCAAGTGCAGCATCAGTATCAGCGATGTTGTTGTAAGAAAGCGCTTTACCTTGGATTTGGCGAGCGGTTGAAACAGACGCTTCTTGTGGGTTTGCTTCTACATAGAAAGCTGCCGCTTGGTGGCTGTTCTCACCGTAGCGCATGTCTTGCTTTTTCTCGAACTGTTGGTTGAATGTGCGAGGGAATTTGCTCTCTTTGTCACCTTCTTTGTTCTCGCCGTAGCCAGGAACCATAGTACCGAAGTAGTTTGCGATCATGCCATCGTAAGCTGCTGTGTGCTCAAAAGCTGCGATAGCTAGGTCGAAACGTGTTTCTAGCGTAAGAGATTTGTTGTTCGCATCCATCTCTGTAATGACGCGGTTGTAATCACAAGCGTTAACCACGATAGTGACATCTTTGTGGTTTTTCGCTGCAGAGCGAACCATCGTTGGACCACCGATATCAATGTTTTCAACCGCATCAGCCAGCGTGCAGCCTTCTTTAGCAACGGTTTCTGCGAACGGGTATAGGTTGACGACCACCATATCGATTGGGTTGATGCCGTGTTTTTCCATCACGTCATCATCTTGACCACGGCGACCCAGTACACCACCGTGAACTTTTGGGTGAAGCGTCTTAACGCGGCCGTCCATCATTTCTGGGAAACCAGTGTAGTCAGAGACTTCAGTCACTGTGATGCCTTGCTCTGCAAGTAGACGAGCTGTACCGCCAGTAGATAGGATATCGACACCGCGCTCAGCAAGAGCTTGTGCAAACTCAACAATACCTGTTTTGTCTGATACGCTGATAAGCGCACGGCGAATAGGGTGAGCGTTGTTCATGCTTCCATTTTCCTCAAATTCACGGAGTTAAAGATGTTTGCCAAAAATGAACTTGTTTTTACCTCTTGGGGTAAAATATTGGCCAGTTTTGGTAAAGACCTTTGCAGATAGCTTTTGAGTGGGAAAGCTATCGCCACTATTTGATGGTGTGTATTCTAACCAATTTATTACAAAAAAGCTCGCGCAATCGTTTGGCACCTCAAAAGTAATTGTAAAAACCTCGTTCTTTGGCGTTAAAAGTAACGAGATAGTTAATAAGGAAAGTTATGTTTCAGATAGGTGAACTGGCGAAACGCTGTGGTGTGACTGCAGATACATTACGTTTCTATGAGAAAAATGCACTCATTAAACCCGCAGGGCATAGTGAGTCGGGCTATCGCTTATATAATGAAGAGAATCAAAAGCAGGTTCGCTTTATTCTCAAAGCCAAGGAGTTAGGGTTGAGTTTAGAGGAAATCAAAGAGCTGCTGGGAATTAAATTAGAAGCGACAGAACACAGCTGTGCAGAGGTTAAAGCCATCACTTCTGCTAAGTTAAAGCTGATTGATGAGAAGATTCATGAACTGACCAAAATTCGCTCTGCATTAAAGAAAATTAATGACGCATGTTGTGGTCATACGAACGATGATGCAAGTCATTGTTCTATTCTGGCTGCGTTAGAGTAGCCTCGATTTTCTAAGCTCTTAACCTAAGTTTGCACTTTTGGCGGCTTGCTTTTCTAGGTCCAGGCCGTTTTCCCACCTATAACCCTATTTTTAGTCGACTGAAAGAATGCGTAGTCTCACTTATTCCTAAAGCGAAGCTGTCTGTTAGATACGAGAGTTTTCATACATGGTTGGAGTCTATTTGCAAATCAATGACTGGGTTTTAAGTATTGTTCAGTCGCCAATATGCGCTGACCAATAGCCATTTGAACCAGGAACTACGTGACTCGTGGTAAGCATGCTGAGCTTAATGGTGATTTAGACTGGGCAAGTGAATCCTATAGTGAATGTTTATATAGATAGACTCAAGAGTCTCGTCCTGTGCTGGACTTCCTAGAGATGCTTTTTGAGATCGGTGCGCATTACCCAGTCTTCGAAACCGATACCCACTGTTTATACCAACAAAAAGATGGTAGCTACACTGTAAAAGTATTGAAGAACTAAGTTCTTTATCGAAGATGACGCCATTGAGAATGCAAGCATGCTCCGATCATATGAGTTCAGGCGCCATTTAATCATTACGACATTTATAGGTATCCCTAGTTAATCTGTCGAAAAAAGTAGAGCAAGGAAGCTCTGATCTTTTCTTTTATACATAGAAGAAACATATTTCCAAGATTTCACCTGAAATACCCCAAGTAAAAGCAAAGACCAAAGAGCAGTTCGTTATCGTTCTGCTCTTTTTTATTGCTTGTAAGAGTAGGAGGCGAGAAAACGGCGCAGAAAGCGAGAACAGCAACAGAAATTGCAAAGAAACAAGTCGTATTTATTTAGGTAAGTGATAGCTTTTTTGTAAGAATAAAGGGTGTGGATACGAAAAAAGGGGGGGTGGTGCTGAACAAGTATACATAGTGTTTGTTATTTGTTCGGTTGAGTTTCTTTTTGCAAAAAATGCTTGTACTCATTTCTCAGTTCCCTATACTGCGCATCCACCGACACGGAGTGAGACGAAAGTCACACGACGAGTTGAAAAGAGAGAAAAGAAGTTTGAAAAAAAACGCTTGACTCTCAAGTCGGAAAGCGTATTATACGCACCCCTGACGACGAGGCGCTAAGGCGGCAAGTTGGTTAGGTAAGCTCTTTAACAATATAGACCTATCAATCTGTGTGGGCACTCGTTGATGATAATCCAATTAGAAACTTCGGTTTCAAATTAGGTTTCAATGAACTGAGTGACCAAT
>NZ_LIXE01000024.1:0-23126 GCF_003584965.1 Vibrio sp. PID23_8
CTCGATGTGCCGGTCACCTGCCGCTTAGACACGGCCGATGAAGTGCATGTCTACCAAGCGGGCGGGGTACTACAGCGCTTTGCACAAGACTTTTTGGCGCAATAAAGCATAAAGTGAGTGAAGGCTTTGAATGCCTTCACTCACTTTATCTAAATTACCCCAAACTCAGGTTAAACTACTTTATGTTGAGGTAGCCAATCGCTGCATAACTCACCCCATTTTTCCCATTCTGCTTAACTTGATATAATGCATCATCGGCGTATTTTAGCCCTTGTTTAAAAGTACAGTTCGGATTACTTAATGTCACTAAACCAATACTTACCGTTACCCGATGTTCGGTAAAATACTCCTCGACAGAGTTACATATCCTTGTTGCTGTCAGTACGGCTTCATGTTGCGTTGTGTTCGGCAATACAATCGAAAACTCTTCGCCACCTATTCGTCCAAATATATCGCTTTTACGTAATTTACTCGAGATTAAAGTACAAAAGGCCTGCAGCACATTATCGCCAGTACAATGACCATAAGTATCATTAATATGTTTAAAATTATCTAAGTCTAAAATAAGCATACTGAGTGATTGACCATTAATATTTGACTGCGCCATCTGCGTTTCGGCAAGTTGAAAGAAATAGCGTCTAGTGTATATGCCAGTCAGCCCATCGTAATACGCTAAATCCTCAAGCTCCTTCTCGCGCGCCTTGCGTTGGGTAATGTCACTGAGGCTCCAAATAATAACTTCACTATCACTACGATGCTTGTTTGCTGCAAGTTCAAGCCAACAACACTCAGCATCGGCGTTTATGAGTGCAACGTCGAGCGACAAAGACTCAACAAACTGAGAAGTACTGAGGTAATGTTGAATCTTCTCTTTAGATGTATCATCAAAAAAAGAAAGAAAAGGTTGGTCAGAGAGCATTGATTGATTAAGCAGTTTGCTTGCTTTTGGGTTTGCGCAGATAGTTAGGAGGTCTCTGTCTGTCACAATGAGTGCGCAAGGGCTACGATCAAAAAATATTTTAAACATTGTGCTATCAATCTGCTTTGCTTCTTCGAATAGCGACATCGTTTAACTTCCTTGTTGATAGATGTATTCTTATGTGAATCTAAGCATAGTAACTCTTCTAATATTCTTCAAATCAATACGCTACTGTTCTCCCAATGAGTTTGGAGGGGCGAATTAGTGTTTTGATCTGTACAAACAACTAAATCAATTGGCAGATATGCACGCAAAAAAATGTGACGATACCTATCAATGAATAATGGTCTATAACAGCTTTTTTAAGTGTTTGATGGGGATTGCATAGGTAATCGCACTTGGGTCAGATAACAAGGATTCTTTGGTAGATTTGACTAACACTTTATTGATGACCGCCACGACCTCACCCGTTTGTGGGTCGAAAACGGGGCTACCACTATTGCCAGGATAGGCAGTGGCGTCAAGTTGATAAACATTGTAAGGGTTTTTAAGCGCTTTCAATTGCTTTATTGTAAGCGATTTTGTGTTTTTTGCGGGCGTAGCAACAGGAGTAATGCTAGATATAATCCCTCTGTGTGTGACAGGATTAAGACCTAGTATTGCGCCGATAGGGAAGCCGGTAAAAGCAAAAAGTTCGCCTTCTTTTACATGTTTTGATGATAAAGATAACGGTTTGAGTGGCTTGCCTGATATTTTAATCACAGCCAAATCATGCTGGGTATCAAGTTGCTCGACGTTTGCATAGCGCATTTCTATGTTTGCCCCTTGTCCAATATATATCACCAGTTTTTCTTTTTTTGCATTGAGGTTGGATGGGATGACATGGGCATTGGTTGCGACTTGATGCCCATCTCCAACGACAAATCCTGTCCCAAGTATGTTCGATGTTGGTGATGAAAGGCGGTTGTATGTCCCTATCGCAACAATCGAAGGCTTTATTTTTTCGATGGTATTAGGTAAGCCTGCTGCATGAGTTGAAGAGACTAGTGATAACACGAAAAGGTAACAGATGTAGAGTAATCCTTTTGTCATAAGTATTCATTCCCAGTTGTGTCCGATTTAGAAAGGTACTAAATCGGACGATGGTTTCGGTTTGAATGTTTATTGACCTGAACGGCTTACCTGACTTTCAAGTTCGCTCTTAGCTGCAACCAATTGAGGGTCTTTAGTGACGATCTTCGACAACACGTCACCAGCTTGTTCTAATTGTTGATCTGAAAGCAGCGCTTCAGCAAAATGCAGTGCAACTTCGGCACTTTGTTGGTTACGATTATAGGCTAATTCAAGAAGTTCTAATGCTTTACTGATGTTACCTGACTTAAGTAAGCAATAACCGTAGGTATCGGCGATTTGATAGCTCTGACTAGCCACTTCATGTGCTTTTTGTGCGTATTTACAAGCGGTATCAGTTTGGTTTTTGTCTAAATAAAGCCAAGCAAGGTTGTTGAGCGCAATCGCGTTTGTGGGGTGCTTAGTAATAATATCTTCATATTGCTCAATTGCTTTGTTGGGCGTCGACTCGATATGCAATTCAGCCAGCTTGAGCTTTAAAGGCGCAGCAGACTCACCATGTTCGTCAATGATGCTGTTTAAGAAATCGATGGCTCGCTGCGTTTGCCCGCTTAATTGATAAATAGCGGTGAGCTCTTTGGCTGTCTGTAGGTTTGGTAGGAGTTCATAGCGTTTCTTTTGTACTTCGACTGCGGCGTTATAGTCTTCTTTTGCGATGTAAATCAGTCCCTGAAGACGCAGTACATGAGGGGTTTTCTGCACTTCATCAGGCAGGGTATTTATCTTGCGTGTTGCTGATTTAAGATCGCCCTTTTTAATCCGTAGCTCTACTTCTATTAAAGGAAATAGGATGTTGTTAGGGAAAATCTTTTGAGCCTTCTTGGTGAGTTTTAAACTTTCTTTGATATCATTATCGTTGCTGGCTAAATGAATACTTTGTATGTAAGGGCTTGGATTATAAGGTTCTGCAGAGATCCAGTTTAGATAGCTCTTCTTCGCTTCGGAACGCTCCCCCAATGAAAGGTAGAGTCCGCCAAGCAGCTTCCAAACTGTTGCATCTTTGTCTACGCTAGGTAGCGCTTCAAGCAAATGAATCGCCGCTTGTTCGTTGCCGGATAATGACAATGCATTGGCTTTTTGAATTTTTAAATGGCGATTAAATGGATCTGCTTCAATTTGCTCGTCGAGCAGCACAAGTGCGTCTGGTAGTCGCTTCATTTGATGACTGTAATCAATGAATCGTCCATTTACTTTATGGTTGCTTGGCATCTGTTTTTTGGCTTCGATGAGTAAAGCTAATGCGTTCTCAGTGTTGCCAGTATCGAACTCAATGGCTGCGATCTCAACGATAGACTGGACATTATTCGGGTTAATTTTTCTAACTTGGTTAAAATAAGATTTAGCGGCGTCAAGTTGCCCTTTCTCTTTGGATACGAGACCTTTAACCATTAATGCGCTAATATCATCTGATTGGTTGGCGAGCCAGTTATCGGCGATCGCATCAGCCTCATCCCACTGAGCATGAGCTAAATAGTAGTTAATTAGCCCTTGCTTCGCATCTTCGAGTGAAGGGTCACTATGTAAAGCGGATTGCAGATTTTCTACACCGGAAGCATCATTGTTGGAAAGCTTGATCAAGCCTACCGTAGCTTCAGCCTGACTGTTATTGTTGACAGAAGCTTTTTGGGCCAATTTCAAAGCGGATTGATGTTTTCCTACTTTAGCCAGCTCTAAACTGGCTTGAGATACAAACCGGCTGTCTTCTGGCGATTTGATCTCATAGTTATTAAGCGATTCAATTGCTTCATCAAAATAACCCAACTTGAGCTGAGTGGTGCTGTAGAGGCGATGGACGAGGTGATTGGCTGGTAATTGTGGGGCAATTTTAGTAAATATTCTGTGCGCTTGTTCGTATTGGCCAAGTTGATATGCGGACACCCCGGAGATCGTTGACGCACCAAGACTACTAGATCCATTATTTAATGCACGATCGGCATGAACTTTTGCCGTCGCATAATCTTTTTCCGAATATAGAATCATGGCTTCAAGTTCGTTAACTTGAGGAACTTGATTATTTATTTTTAGCAACTGTTTTACCATGGGTTTTGCTTCGGTAAACCGATCTGCATGAACCAACGCATTCGCCATGAAAAATAATGCATACTGCTTTGCACCTGGTGAAATTTTGTACCAATGAGTGTAGCTGTCATACGCTTTATCAAATTCTTTCTTTGCTAGTTCTATATGGCCTTTTAGTTTCCAAATATCGCTATTCGAATTCTCAGATGCTAAAAGTTGTTTGACTTCTTGATAAGCCAGATCCTTTTCATTGCTCGCCGTTAGATATGTTGCGTGGGCGAGTTTGGCATAAACGGTTTCTTGACCAGCCTGGTCTATTAACATTTTTGCGCTATCAAGATTGCTTAATCTGATTTCGGCCATTGCGGCGATAGCGAGTATATCGGAAGAGGAAGGGGAATCACTGAGCTCAAATTCTTCGAGAAGTAACACTACTTCGTCGGATTTGTTTTGGTTTAGCAATGAACGAGCCAGGAGTGGCAAACTTTCATCGATGTTATGACCATATTTTATCGCCCTAGATAGTTCTTTTTCAGCATTCGCATAGTAACCCTGTTCGAGATAGATCTTCCCTATCATAAAGCGAGCTAAGCCATCTTCAGGCGATTTCTGGATAGCATTTTTCAGCTCAATCATGGCAGCGTTAGTCTCGTTTTTACTGAGGTACACTTTAGCACTATCAATGTATTTGTTTGCAAAGCCTTCTTTCGAGAAAAGTAGAGTCGCAATTGTCAGTCCAACTAGAGCAAGTCGGTTAGGTACAAAATCCATTTCATATGACATGATATATCTCGGCATTAAAAAGTTTAAACATTTTTAGAATAGACGCTATTAGTTAAATGTATAAATTTTCATTTATTTTTAAGCAAAGGGATGATGTTCAACCCATAATTGGATGGTGTGACTGAATCGTGCAATGGCAGTTTCATGCAAATTCGAGGAGATGTCGCCAGGAAGACGAGACCCAAATGGATGGGCCACGTAATATTTAAGGATGAATTTTGAATAGTTGGCAGCGGAATAATATTCAGTGTGAGATATACAAAAAACCAAGTAAGGAATGGCTGAGTGAGGCGTGGTGTGATTTAGAGTTGCACGCTAAACCCAGTATTTTCCTTACGTGGTTATGGATTGGTTCTTGGTTAGATTGTTTTGTTAAAGATTTTGCGGTGATAGAAGCACGGAAAAATAATAGAACAGTTGGATTGGGGATAATTGTGACTCAATCCGAGCACTTTCTTTTTATTTCCTTTAAAAGCAAACACTTTCTTCACCGAACAGGCATCCCTGTACATGATCAGATTTGGATTGAGTACAATGATTTTCTCATGGATGCAGAGGATGAAGAGGCAATTCGCGCTGCTATGATTGAACGCCTTACCTACGAAGTAGATAAGACTGATGCGATTGTCATTGGAGCCAGTGACAATACCAAGTTTGATTATATTAGCCGCTTAGGGTTAAAGAAAAGAACCGTGTGGGAAACCAATAATTACGCCCTCAACTTAGAAGAGCTAAGGGAAAACGATCAGTCAGTACTTCAATTTTTATCACGTAACTCTCGGTATCAGATTGTAAGAAGTATCAAGAAGTATAACGAGATTGGTGATATTACTTTGGAAAAGGCGAGAACCTTCGAACAAGCCAAGGAGATGTTACAAATTGCAAAACCGCTTCATTTGGCTCGATGGAATGGTGAGCATTCTCGAAGTGGATTCTCTAACGATGATTTCATTGCTTTCCACGAGCGTTTGATTGAACAAGGTATCCATACTGGCGCAGTCGAGCTCTATCACATTAAAGCAGGTAACGAGACCTTGTCGGTCATGTACAACTTTAGGCACGACAACCATATTTATTTCTACCTATGTGCGATCAATTATTGTCGCAGCAGTAAGCAGTATAAGCCTGGTCTCGTTTCGCACTATTTACTGATTAATAAGGCATTAGAAGAAGGTATCTCCTCTTACGACTTCATGGGTGGAACGGCGAGATACAAAGAGACATTTTCTAATACCAAGGGAGAGTTGTCGGTTAATCAGTACGAACATCCAAGCTCATTGCTCATGTTGGAGCACGCTTTTCGTAATACAAAACTTTGGATTAAGAGCCGAATCAAGGGCCCAACTTAAGGAGGGCATCGCCATGAGTTGTAAACTATTAATTGGTGGACCGAAATGAGTGAATTGCACTAGGAGTATTGTGGAATGCTCGCCGATTTGAATAAAAAGATTGCGATTGGCTACCTTTGGAACCTCTTAGCAAAATGGTTGAACAGAAGCGTAGGCTTGATATGCACGCTATTGCTAGTCAGGATCTTAGAACCAGCAGATTTTGGTATTGTCGCGTTAGCCAGTATCGTTATGGCCTTTTTTGTCATGCTTTCCAACGCTGGTACTGACAAATACTTGATAAAAGCAAAACTCTGCTCGGATGAAATGCTAGATAGCGCCTGGTCACTGAATATCACATTGAAGCTCGTTTGCAGTATGACGTTAGCCATGTTGGCAAAACAATTGGCAGTCTATATGAATGAGCCCGCATTAGTAGACGTGTTACTAGTATCTTGTTTAATTCCGGTGTTAAGCGCATTCAAAAACGTGGGTTTGGTTAGATTTGAAAGAGAACTCAATTACAAACCACTCACTCAACTTTCCGTTACCGTTAAGATAGCGGTTGTTCCAGTGACGTTAGCGTTGGCGCTGTATCTTAAAAACTACTGGGCTTTGGTGATTGGTCTGATCGCCAGTGAAGTTATGACGGTGATAGGGTCGTATATGATTCATCCGTATCGTCCCAAATGGTCAATTAAGTTATGGCATCAACAATGGTCTTTCTCTAAGTGGCACTTGCTGTCCATGACGAGCGGTTACTTGCGTTCGCGTATCGATGCCATCTTGCTCGGGCGTTATTTAACCAGTAGTGACGTGGGGATCTATCGTGTTAGTCAAGAGTTTGCCTGGCTTCCTTTTACTGAGCTGATTGCACCTGCAACAAGCTCGATGTATTCGGGGCTAACGCAAGTACGAGAAGATAGGGAACAATTGAGTAATAGTATCTTGAGATATTTAGCTATTTCCTATCTTTTGGTTGTTCCTTCTGTGCTCGGTATCTTTGCATTGAGTGATCTTTTTACAAATGTTGTCTTAGGCCACAAATGGGCTGAAGCATCGCCGATAATAGGCATGTTAGCCATACTTATGCTGTCAATGCCATTAAACATATCTTTACAGGCGGTTTTAACGAGTTTATCGAAAATAAAGTATCTGATTCTGCTCGATATAATAATGATAGCTGCGGTTGTGAGCATAATCATCTGGCTATCTAGAAGCGGCAGTTTTGAACTATTGGTCTATACCGAGTATCGAGTTCTACTGGTGGGTTTGTTTATAATTTTGCTATGTCTGTCCTATAAGGCTCTTGTTGGTATGTCCGTTCTTCGGTTAATGCTAGTTGTTCTTGCTCCCATGCTTCCTGCCATGGTGATGGTGCACGTTGTGACCATTATTGAAGGGCTGCTTGATTATCCAGATGTGATAAATCTAATGATTTTGATTTTGGTTGGCATCTTAGTTTATGCCCCACTTATGTTAGTGGTAATTTTCTCCTCAAAACAATGGCTCGACGAATATGCTTTTATATTGAATGTATTAAAGAAAATGAGACCTTCAGTACAGAATGGATGACTATACTTACTGGAAAAGTAAAACAGGGATGGTTGATAGCCTTAGTTGCCACAGGAATTATAGAAGGTAAGGGTAGTGAGAGCACGGAAAGCGGAAAAGGCGCTTCAGATAACGGACGATTTTGAAGCACAAACAACAAAAATTAAAAAGGAATCGCCGACGGTTCTCGTTTTAGGCGAAGACACGCGTAGCTTTCTTTCGGTGATACGCTCCCTTGGTAGGGCCGGCTATACGGTGCACGTAGTGTGCTATGATCGAAAAAGTGCCTCATTACAAAGCAAATACATATCGCAATCATTCTTTTATAATTATCAAGCCTATACGCATGAACAGTGGCTAGCCAATGTGTTGTGCTTGATTGAAAGGTATCATTACGACGTGATTTTTCCTTGTGATGAAAGAGCAATCTACCCACTTTGGAAGATAAGGGGTAGCTTACCTGTAACCACTAAGCTCGCCATCGCCAACCAAGAATCTCTTGATGTTCTTTTTGATAAGTGGAAAACGAAAAAAGTCGCGCGACGGTGTCAAGTCCCTGTAGCAAATGGAAACTTAATCAAACATTCTCAATATGACTACCAGCAGTTGAAAAATGAATTTGGAGAGAAGTTTGTACTTAAGCCGCTGCAATCTTTTGAAATGACGTCTTTAGAGAAAAGAAATAAAGTTGTTATTGTTAATGCAGAACGAGACTTTACAGATTTCATACATTCCAATTCGGACAGTAAATATTGCTTAGTTGAGAGCTACTTTAAAGGGAATGGAGAAGGGTTATCTGTTCTTTCATTGGAAGGAAAAGTTCACTCTGCATTTTCTTATAGAAGATTGGCAGAGCCGTACTCTGGGGGAGGAAGTTCCTATCGAGTTAGCACGGAAATTGAGCTAGAACAACTAACTGCAGTAGAGGCGATTTGCCGTGAAACAAAGCTAACCGGTTTAGCAATGTTTGAGTTTCGAAGAAACCTACAAACCAATCAGTGGATTTTAGTCGAGGTCAACGCAAGAGTGTGGGGCGGACTTCCTTTAGCGGAATATGCCGGCGTCGACTTTCCGAGGATGTATGTTGATTACCTCTACCATAATGTTGAACCCTCAATTACAGGCAAATATTCTGCTGGTATCACCGCCCGATCATTGACTTCTGATCTGTATGAAATTAAACGTGAAAGCGAAAAGTTCTCAAGAGAAGGAGGGCGTTTAAAAGCATTAACACATATGGGGTCACGTCTCGCTAAAATAATGCGATGTATTGCACCTAAAGAAAGCATTGATAGTTTACGCATTGATGATCCCAAGCCATTTATTGCAGAAGTAAGAAGTATTAGAACAAACATTACCAATCCTATCCTCAAAAAAAATCGTTATCTCACGCTTTATCGTAGATGGAAGGTCAAAGGTCAACTACGAATGTTACTGTTAAGTAACCCGAGAAGAAGAGTCGTTTTTATATGTTACGGCAATATTATTCGAAGCCCGTTTGCAGAAAGATATTTTTCCAATCTATTAATCTCAGATGAACTAACTTTGCCGATTGACTCCTTTGGTTTTCATCAAAAAGAACGAAGAACGAGTCCAAATATCGCAAAAATAGCGGCACAACAGATGCAGTGTGATTTAAATCATCATACTTCTAAATGTTTGAGCCAGCTGGATCTTAATGAAACGGACATCGTGATTTACTTTGACGAAAAGAACCGACATGCCATTAACACAAGTTACCGAATCCACCATGCATACTGCGCTGCAGATTTTCTAGACAGCCGTTATCCCGACCTTAGTGAAATTGAAGATCCGTATGAGAGTGATGTAGAGACCATTGCTGAGTGCTACAAAAAAATAACAAACGCATTGAATAACTTTATTGAAATTTATAGAGAGGCGAAGCGATGAGAAAACTAAAACTGAGTGTCGTTATACATGCTGAGGAAGAATTTGATTGGGATGGGGGCTTCTTCCGGTCAAATACGAGAGTAAATCATGGTAGTGAGTTGATTGAGTTGGTCGATGAAATAATAAAGGTGGGTGGCAAAGTAACCTTAGCCATGGATTACCCTTTCGTTACAAGCGTTGATGGGAAAAAGGTCATCCAACATTTTAAGCCGTTACAAGGAAACAAGATAGAATTTGCGACGCACTTGCACCCCTGGGTGAACCCTCCCTTTGAACATGACCAAAATGAAGTAACGAATCGATATTCTTTCCCCGGGAATCTGGCTCGGGATATGGAATTTAATAAAATCAGAGTGCTCACAGAAAAGATAGAAGAAGAAACCGGAACTCGACCTGTCACATACCTTGCGGGAAGATATGGTATTGGCACAAACAGTGCGGAGATACTCAAAGAGTTAGGTTATAAAGTAGACTTAAGCATCTCCGCTTACTCCAACTTTTCTCATGTTCAAGGTCCGAACTTTGTCGACTATACCAATCAAATACATACCAAAGACGGTCTGACGTATATCCCCCATACTTGTTCAATGGGCGCGATAAGCAAACGGCTTGAAAAACACTTAAACCTTACGCCTTCGACCATTGGCTTTATACAGCGAAACAAGACGTATCCTTTGATTGCACGGATGTTACGAATCAGAAAATACCGTTTGTCGCCGGAAGGTTTTTCTTACCCACTTATGAAAGCGATGACTGAGAGCCAAATGAGTATTGGTCAGAACGAGTTTGTGGTTTCCTTTCACTCGCCTAGTGTAAAAGTCGGCGGGACTCCGTATGTGAGAACAGAAAAAGATTTAGATAATTTTAAACAAGCACTATTTCAATATGTTGACTGGTTCAATTCCATTTCAGGTAGTTCCGTTTTTTTGCCTAGTAGGGTGTGTGACAATGATAAAATTAAAAATTTTTTTTAACAAAACAATGCATGTGAAGAGATATTATTATAAATCTATTATGGAAATATAAAAATCTTAGATAATTAATTGATCGGCAGAGCACCGTAGTAGTCAATATTGAATGATCGAATAGATAACGGTATTAATAAATTAAGTTAGGTGTAAAGTTGAATGTTCAAAAAAAATTGATAAATGCATATTTTTGGAATGTGTTTGGAAAGTGGGGTGTTCGTACTATTGGCATTGGTAGTACTTTAATCCTTGTACGTCTGATAGCTCCTGAATCGTTCGGTATTATTGCATTGGCTGGAATTTGTATTGGTTTCTTTGAAACGCTTCAGGCAATTGGTATCGACCGTTATTTAATAACTAAAACTAGTCTTAGTCCCGAGGATATGAACTCTGGATGGACGCTTAATATAATATTAAAGTTAACGATTAGCTTGGCTTTGGTTATAGCTTCACCTTATATGTCTTATTACTTTGATGAGCCAAGGTTGGATTTGGTTATCACAGTGGTAGCGGTTAATGGTTTTTTTTCTTCGTTCAATAATATTGGGTTGATCAAACTTAAAAAAAACCTAGAATTTAAAATGATCTCTTATCTTGAGTTGGTTGTTAAAGTTATATCGACAGTGATAACTGTAATTTTTGCTTATTTCTCACCAAACTATTGGGCATTGATTGTTGGTAGTGGCGCTTCTGTCTGGATATATCTTTTTGGTAGCTATATTATATGTGATTATCGGCCTAAGTTTAGATTTAAGTTTGAACGTTCGATGTTTTCATTTTCTATATTTATCGTATTTAGGAATGTTCTAAGCTATTGTAGAAACAGGGGGGATACTTTTGTTGTCAGCAAGTTATTTGATGTGTCATCTATTGGTAAATATAAGGTAGGGTTGGATTTTGCCATTATGCCGTTCTCTGAAATTATTATGCCTGCTGGTCAGGCAATGTTTCCAGGTATGGCTAATTATAAAAATAATAAAAATGAGTTGTTGGATAAATCTTATAAGTACTTAGCACTTGTATATTTATTCCTCATTCCAAGTGTCGTGGGTATTTGGTTTATTGCGCCGCAATTTTGTACTGTTATACTTGGCGAGAAATGGAGTGATACCGCACCTATTATGTCATCGCTCGCTATATTGATGATCGCTTACCCTATTAGCGCAATGACAAATAATCTGTTTGATTATTTAGGAATGCCAAAATTTGGTGTGTTCAATGATCTTTTTGGATTGATGTCATTATTATTCATTGCAATATCATTTACATTTGATGGTGTTGACCAATTCTCACAATTTAGAGGTTATATTGGTTTGGCAACTTTCTTGTTTGCTATTGTATTTGCAAGGATTACGATAAGCTTTTCGATAAAGAAAATGTTAGAGATTATAATTGTTCCCGTAGCAGCATCCTTTTTTATGTATATTGCTTTATCTAGTGTATACTTTGATAACAGTATGACATTGCTTGGCATGCTTTCTAATGTTTTGTTTGGTGCAATGGTTTATACATGTTGTTTATTGTTTTTAATTGCGATATTTAAAAGTTACTCGGATGTTTGGTGTTTTTGGTATGCGAAAATAATAGACGCATCGAATGGTTTAAGAAATTTTAGAAAACCATCTTGAAAGCCATAAGGTAAGTCTGTCACTAAACCGTGACTAGTTTTTTACCTGCAGGTCTTTTTTACAGTCAACATATATAAATAGTTGTTTGATATAGATAACAGTACCTATGTTTTTATTTGATTAACTTTTTCTATTGGTGAACGATGCCAAATTGCCGTAAGCAAGGCATCAAGGACAAGCTCTTTGGATATTTTTCATTGACCAACCAATTACCCGCCGAGAGAACAGGTCTACAACTACCGCCAGATACAGCCAGCCTCCGTGCGTTTTGATGTCTGTAATATCAGTTACCCATGATTGATTGGGCGCGTGCGGGTGAGCTCTTGGGCGAGCTTGTTAGAAACAATGATGTTTTCGATACCACCTTTGGCGCGTGGCTTTCGATAGACTCTTTGCGACTAAATACCTTCTCGCTTCATTAGACGATGAACTTGGTTAATTCCACAAATTTCCCCTTCATCTCGCAGGTCACTGTAAATTTTTCGATAACCATACACACAGCCTGACTCTAGTCAAATTGCTTCATCAGTCCAAGAATAGGCGAAATTTGTCTAGGAGATCGGTGGCAGTCCAATCATTGGCTCTAATAAGAACTCATCAATGTTTCATCTCTTAGAACGTGTTGCATGAGTACTGTTCAAATGCTTGAAAGTGATCGCATACCCTCTGAACGATTAAAGCTATTTAGGCCCACTGTAGTATGTTTCTTGTTCAGTTTGGCTTGGGAGGAACAATTATGGCAACAAAAAAATTATTCGCCTGTTTTTTATTGGGCGCTATGTTATTGGGGTGCAAAACTACCCTTATCGATCAGTCTTTTACGGCTGATACGAGTTGGCAAACGATAACATTAGACAATGGACTCATTCTTCATATAAAAGAAGTACCGGGGGAAGCGGTATCGACGCGCTTGTTGGTTCGCACTGGTTCTAGAGATGAAGCGGATGACCAAAAAGGTTATGCGCACTTTCTTGAACATATGGCGTTTAACGGCAGTGAGTCCTTTCCTAAAAATGAGATAGTCGTTCTATTCGGTGAAGACGGTGTCGCGTTCGGCCAGCACCTCAATGCTTTCACTACACATGCGAATACCGTCTATCAGGTGGATCTTCCTTCTGATGACAAACTTACCAATGCCTTAACCTGGTTCAGAGAAATTGCGACTTCACTGTCTCTAGATCCTGAGGAAGTGTCTAAAGAGCGGGGCGTTGTTCTGGGAGAAATGCGTTCTCGATTTCAAGCACATGGAAATCCAGATTTTGAAATTTACCAATTAATTGCAGAACAGTTATACGATGCCAAAGGGGATGTTATTGGCAACGAAGACAGTATTCAAAATATCTCAGAGCGCCGATTGAGAGATTTCTACCAAACTCACTACACACCAAATCGCAGTGAAATCTTTATTGCTGGTGATGTTGACTCTACTTCGGTGATTACCGAGGTGGATGCCATTTTTGGCCAGTGGTCTGCACCAGAAAAAGGGGCTCCTACCAAGAATATCTCACCACTTAAACGCTCAAATAGTACCGTTCTCGGCGGCAATGACGGTTCATTCCCATCAACGACCTTACTGTTGGATCTAGGTGCAAACCCAATGGTGTCGGCAGCTGATTTTGAAGACTTTGCAGCGGCGAGCATCTTGTCTAATGCCATCAGCACGCGCTTGAACGATCGGGCGCGTGATTTGAACGTACCCATTCAAAATACTCATGCAGTTCTGATTCAATGGTTTGAGCATATGGTGATGAAAATCCATATCTCCTATGAAGCGCAGGACCAACAAAAAGCAATGCAGTTTTTGGGTAAAGAGCTGGCAACGTTGAGAGACCATGGTTTAAGCACTTTGGAGCTGGATGCACAAGCTAGTGCTTTCCTAAAACTCGAATCAACCTTTGCGGACAACTACACGGCACGTAACTTTGCCGAGGATCATGTCTTCTTTCGTATGATAGGCAGACAAACCTTGTCTCCTGAGACTTACAAGTCGTTGTCTGAAGACTTGGTCAATCGTGCTGACAAAGCGTGGTTTAACAAGAGGCTAACAAGTTTGCTTGAAAGTGATGATATCCAAACTCTCGTTACCATCGATCGTCATAACTTTTTCACTGAAGCACGACAAGAACAATTGGCTTTCGTTTCTGATATGGAGAAAACGTTCAAGCAGAGCGGCAAAGCGCTAATATTACCGGAAGTACTATCAGACTTTCCCCAGCCAAGTAATAGCGGTGAAATCGTGTTAATTGAGAAGCTCGACCCCAGCACGACCAAGTGGCAACTTAGCAATGAGGTAACGGTTTACCTAAGGCATATGCCGAATGCTGGCGATGAAGTTCACGTTTATGCAGGCTCAAAAGGTGGACTGGCAGCCCTTTCGCCTTCACTTCGTCCCGCTGGCGATTTGATTGTAGGAGCTTATGCTGAGAGTGGTCTTGGAGGTTTTTCCTCCAATGATTACAATCGTTTGATGCTCAAAGAAAATGCTTATCTTGAACCAATCATTTGGGAACATTTGCACGGTTTCTATGGAGCATCAACCAAAGCCTCGTTGCCTTTGGTCCTTGCCTCCATTTATCAAGGCTTTCAGCACGCAACACTTGATGAAGAGATGTTTGCCCGTTACAAAACGCAATTTATAACAGGCAGTCGGCAATATCTCGAATCGGCGGATGGAAAGGCGTTTAAGGCAGTCTCAAATGCAATTTATGATTCTGACTCCGTTCGCCATACGAGAGCGTTAGATGATTATGAAAAAGTGACGTCTAGTGACGTGAAACTTGCCTATGAGCACCTCATGAAAACCAATCGTGGAATGGTATACGTCATCGCGGGAGATATCGCAGTAGACGAATTAAAACCACTGGCAAGAAAGTATCTGGCGGCTATGACGTTCAATGAGTTATCCGCTAATGAGCTCTATCAAGTGAAGTTAGATCCTAATGATGAGGAACTCACAATCGCGTTTGGACCGGCAGGTAATAATGTGGAGTTATTTTCCATGTTCGCGCGTAATGCGAAGGAGAAAACCACTAAGGATTATTTCTTGGCTGACATAGCAGGGCGTATTGTAACTTCCCGTTTGACGGAACAAGTCAGGGAATTCGGGAGTCTGGATTACTCACCTCACTCTTTTGTAATTTGGCCTGAAGGTGCAGACACCCAGCAACTGTTTATTGTGATCAACTCTTCTCTCATCAAACGAAAAGAGGCACGAACAGCCCTGAACAAGATTGTTAACTCTATTGGTAATGGAGCCACTATAGAAGAGTTCAACAGTACAACAAAGCAGTTATCTCATGCCCTACAAGATGGTTTATCTCAACCAAAAGAGCAGGCAAGAATGATGTTCAACTATGTACTTACCGATGCCGATCCTTTGGCTGTGGTTAATCCTGATAGTGTGATTGATTCATTGAGTCAAGAAGACATCAACCAGTATCTGAAGGCGTTTACGTCAAAAACAGCTACTCGGATAGATGTAACTAACTTGCCATCAGGAAACTAATGATTATGCCGGGCATTGCCCCGGCTTTCTAATGTTGGAATGGATGAGAAAACTGATCACTCGAACAGAGGTTTGACATACTCTTAATAATTCATCAAAAGCTAATTTAACAAAGGCAGTGACAAATAAGTGTCCACCTTCGAGTCAGCCTATTGTCGGCAAGCATGTACTTACAGGCCACCTTGGAACAGAACCTGATATCCTCAGAATGACTTACCAATGGCAAAAAATTAGTTAAACTGTTAAACAGAGTTACAAAAGAAACCGATCTAATTTTTTCTGTTTATGAGTAAGATAAATGCAAAAAGTTAGATTTTAGAGTAAAAAGTTAGATATTTTTGTGTAACCCTTGTGCGTAAAAGGATTCCTAACTTTTTTATCTAACTTTATGTTAAGGATATTTTTTTCATCCCACCACTTGAAATCGGTCGGTGATCAGACAAAAAACGTATTTGTAACGTAAGCGACTGTTTCGCGCCACATTTACCTAAACAAAACCAAATGATATGTAAGCGTCTAATTAGTATAAAGATGTTCAATAAATGCCCATAAGCTACTAAGGAAACCATCATGAAGAAAGTACTCATTATTGTAACTAACCATGCGAAGCTTGGTGAAACTGACAAAGCAAACGGAACTTACGCACCAGAGCTAACGCATGCGCTTAGCGAGCTACTCGATGCTGGCTTTGATTACGACATTGCTTCGATTAAAGGTGGTCAGGCACCATTATATGGTACTGATATCGAGAGTGATGCAGTAAATGCGAGAATCTTAGCTGATGATGATTTTCAAAACCGTATCAACAACACGATTCCAGTGTCACAGATTAACGGCGATAGCTATGACGCAATCTTCTATCCAGGTGGTTTCGGTCTTCTTTCCGACCTAGCGAGCAACGAAGACTTCGCAAAAATCTCGGCAAAACATTATGAAGATGGCGGTATTCTAGCAGCCGTGTGCCATGGCCCAGGTGCTCTTCTACCTATCACGCTCAGTAATGGCAACAAGTTGCTCGCGTCTAAGTCAGTGACAGGTTTCACTCGTGAAGAAGAGATCGATTTTGGCACTATCAATGATATCCCTTTCCTATTGGAAGAGTTTTTGGCACGTAGTGCAGCTCGTTATTCTAAAGTTCAACCTTGGCAAGAGCTTGTGATTGTGGATGGTCGTGTTATCACAGGCCAGAATCCAACAAGTGCTCATGCCGTTGGTAAAGCCATCGTGGATCTATTGGCCTAAGCGATAATTAGGACTTAAACCGCACCTCGATGTGGAAACTAGTTCGATTAGCATTTCACTCCCACCACCACAGTTGGCACTTTTTGGCTATGAAATGTAGCCATTCGAGTTAGCTAACCGAGCTAACTCGAAAATGTCTAAGAGTTTTCTGTAATACGCACAACACAAAACCTTGGAAAATCCGCCCATCACGTAGTGTGTACCGGCGTTTTTCAAGGTTGTTGTCATCATTCGCTTAGTTATTAAGCGGCTTCTTTTTCTGGATTTAGATGAACCTCACCAACGGGTTCACAGATTCCTAATCTTGCCTGACCAACGCTCTGATGAAGTATTACTATTTGGCACAGCGGATCCTGAACGTCTAAGTTGCTACCGCCAATGATACAAGGTTGCAGTGCTAATACCTTCCTCTTTTGCTACCTGGCTTACAGACATTGAATAAGGAGGTAGTAGCTTCTTCAATATCGCTTCTTTTGTTTCTGTTGGAATGCGATTCAAAACTCATTCATTACCACCCTAACCGGTTAAATTTTAACAGTGACAACAATCCTGTCAGATGGGGTTAGAGCACGTTTTTTAGGCTCTGGAACCGTCACTTGGGGATGATATAGAGCAAAGAATTTTTTCAAGATCGTGTATTTCGCACGCCTCGTTTCAAACTTCTCATGTTCCGTTCTTCTCCAGTACCCAATCAATTGCCGTTTCCCAATAGAATCAAGTCGCGCTATTCCCTCGTGCTGAAAAATATCGTTAATGATGGCGATAAGCCGTTTCATCTGTTTTTTTTTGTACGTCGATTTCTTCCCTTTCTTGGTATAGGGCAGCATACATTGATGAATAAGCGCATAAGTTTGATGGTGCATAACTTACCCCAGATAGTTGTTGGTAATGGAAATACGAGAATGTCCCAAGGCTTCTGCCACACATAAGCGCACCTGTTCGTCTCGAACTTTAGCTTCACTCTTTGAAATACTGAGCACACTAGCGAGATAAGCGTGATGTGATTGATGTGAAATGCCGCTTTGTACGGGACTTTTTACGCCCATGAGACGTTCGTACATAGCGTTAGCAAAGTGATGACGTTCTTGATGGCAATGCAAAGACTGAGATGTCAGCTCTCGATACACTTGAGATTGATACTGTGCCCAGGTTTGATGCTCAGGAATAAGGCTTGAATCATTTCCTTGAACCATAACGGCACGTTGTAACGCTTCAATCTGTGAATAGGCATGAATTGGAACTTCTCTAGGTCGACCGCCTTTCGTTCCCTGTTCGATGCGAACATTCTGTTTTGTTAAGGCTTGGTTTAGAGCTTGTTTTGCATCCATCAAACAAGATTCTTTGAGGCGAAGCCCTAATTCTCTCTGTAAGTTGAGTTGAATCCCCAATCTTTCAGAAACGCTCTGTAACGCATTTTTGTGTGCATTTAGAGTAGCACTCTGGTCTTGGGTGGCTATCCCTGTTCTAGTTGGTAGTCCGGCCTCCCTGACGCCTTCTACGCGGCATTTGGTGTCTAATCTGGCGTTTTCCATCGCTACATTCACTGGAGATAGATAATTTTGAACGGTAGACGCTGATATTTCACCACGCTCGTAACGGTCATTAAGCTGCTCCGCAAACCCTTTTACATGGCATTGCTCCACTTTGCGTAAATCCTTAATGAGGTAGTTCTCTTTCAAGAATCGAGTAAAGGCACGTAGTGCGCTTTGCACCGTTGCATTGGACGCATAGCCATTACCTTTCATTTGGTAGGCGGTCATGAGCGCACGAGTCGCGTCACGGCTACGTAGCCCAAAATTTCGGACATTAAGATTTCTGTTCATCGATGTTCCTTGTTTCTTTTCCTTGTTTGCTTGTTGTCTCGCCATGCTCGTCTAGGACGTTAAGTTAAGTGATTACGCACATTTGATTGCGGGGATATCAGCTTGTTGTGCTTCAAGAATGGGCTTATTGCATCCCTCTGATACCGGCGAGTTTAGAAATATTGTCTTTGGTGAACATGCCTAGGGTTTGCATCGAACACGCTCTATTTCAAACGAGTTCGCCCTAGCGCCTATGCTCTGACTTTTTGGTTTTTAAGCTCCTTTCGGAGTGGTTTTGAGGTGGGTGAGAGTGGCTTTCGACCCTAAAACGACCAGAGATCCTTTTCTGAAGGCGCGAGCGAAAAAAGCTCGAAGTAAGAAGGCAAAAGGATTTTTGTTCGATCTAGAGGCGATAGTTAGCCTGTCGTCTAATTGCTTTTTTTCTAAAGCTATTAGACGAATCTCAGTGGAATTAACGAGCAAAGTCGTCGTGGTATTCGAGCGCGATGTTCTCGAATGGATTTCAAAAATGAACTTGTGCTCATGATTAAATGAGAAATCGTAGTTGGTTTAAAACTCGCTACGAAGCGTTGGATGTGAACATTGTTTGCTTCTCTTAGTAGAAGTAAACAAAAATGTAACGTACATGTCGAGTAAAGACGTGTTTTCAGACAACTGAAATGACAAAAAATAGGTGTAAGAAGCGCAGGCTATCATGGTTCATGATGTCCTAAGCTCTTTGATTTGAGCAAAAGTTGAAATGGCATAATGGACACTTATATCAATGATATTGACCATTATGATCCTCATCGAGGATAAATTTTATCTTAAAAGCAGAGGTGCGGTGTCGCTGCTTTCGCCGCCTAAGCGATCTCGACGATTCTCGTCCGACATACTACCGTTTCCGGCAACCACGTTGTAGCCTCTAAAAGAGGACTTTAGATGCTCCAAGTAGGAGCGTTTAGTGACAATCCAAATAGGGCTATCGGCTAAAACTTTCATACTTCACTCACGCTATCACGAAGTTAAAAATTTCCAAAACACTTGATTTAAAGAACGTGATTAAGGTGTTGAGTTTGGAAGTTTGAAAGTAGTGTTACTGTGGAGCAAAAAGGAATAACAACGCCATGCTTCATATTATTCAATTTATTAACGCCATTTTTGTCGTGTGTCTTTCGTTGGTAACGGTTAGTGACAATGCTCAGTTTTGGTTGAAGTGTATAATTGGTGGATATGCATTTATTCTTCTGGTATTCGCTATGTTTGCCTTTTACAAAAATCGGAGGAAGGCTCAAAGTAAAAATGAAAAAGGATAACGACGTTAGGAGGTGTTTGTGAATGGTCTATTTGTGATTATTGGTGTCGCTCTGTTGATCAGTATTTTTGCTCTTTACTCGCCTCAGATAAGCGCATGGTGTGAGAGGCAGCTCGCTAAGAAAGATGACAAAAGTGCCCCTTAGAGGACGTTTTTTGTTTCAAACGAACGCTCTGTTTTTTGCCTTGTAAATCGCTCTGAGAGCGTCACAAACTTACAGTCCGATTTATGGGTAAGTAGGGCTTAGTGAGCGCTTCTAAACCGCATCTGATGCGATTAATGCGCTCTGAGGGGTGTTTTTGATAGCAAACTCGCCCGTTTAACATAAAAGGAATAATGAACACCTGGTTTGATTGCCACAAGAAAGTCTTTCTCAAATTATGCGCGTTCTTGCCATCTAATTTTTCTTTTCTCTGAGTAACTTATTGATATTTAATTGAGTCATTAGAGAAAAGGCGGCATTATAGGTGAATAAAAAATGGCATTTAGCCGTTTAATAAGCGTTAAGTGCTTGCGAGCGATGTTAGCGATAGCGCCTTAACTTGAAAGAAGATATAATTACGCAATTTTTTTGTATGCAGACTAGAGTGAGGATAATGGAGCACCAAAGTGGAGATGCCGCAGAAGTACCGAGTTACTTTTCAACTAAGTTGGCTCAAGTTGGCGATATCGGAATATATTTAGCAGCTGCCGCTGTAGTCGGGCTAGTACTTTCACTGGTTTTCATGAAGACCAAACGCTCTGAGATGACAGTGAAGATTGCTAAGCATACGCACTCTTCCTATGGCCAACTTTTATTGACATTAATCGGTATATTTTGGGCGTCAATTATTTCGGTATTTGGTAGTAAGCTACAAGAACAGTGGTTTGAAGGAAAAGTATGGGGATCTGAAAACCTATTTTTTGGTTTGTCTGTGATTTTAGCTTCAGTTTTAAGTGTTCTTCATTACATCTATAGCCAAGTTAAAGAGCAACAAAATCAATCTAGGCCTTCTTTCGAATCTATTAATGAAAATAGTGTTCAAACTGTGAATTCAATGAATATTATTAATAGTTGTGTCTTAGACTTACAGAATATAGTTAAGCTGGAGAAGAATAAGCCAGGCTCCGTATTAGGAGACCCCGAAACATCAGAGAACTACGACAAAACTCTAGATAGTGCTATTGAAACCTGTATGAAATCAATATTGTTAGTCACGAAAAGAGTCAATGAGGGGAACCACGATGTTAACGTTAAGGCTAACATTTTTAATTTGATTCCAGCTAGAGCTGCACATGATAGTTTTTCATGTGAAGCTAATCATAAGCAAGAAAATAGTTCTATATTTACCAAGAAATCAATAGACTGTTCACCGTTTTTTTTGTTTTCTTCAAATCTACACTCTCGCCTTGAACAGTGTGACTATGTACTAGCGTGTGATCAAAGTTACACGTGTGAAATTGATAGAAAGAATAACTTTAAGAAATGCAGCACAGAAAAAAAGGAAGGAATTCCCGCTATTTGTATGCCTGTATCTCATGATTCTAACTGGAGTGATAAACTACCTCACCCTAATTTATTTGGCGCGCCAGAAGCAATAATAAATAGAAGGGAGGTATATGTTGATAATATTAATGAACATATTGATTTGTTCTTCAAAGAACTCGCTAAATCACCTAAATATCGAGATCACAAAACTGGGTACTACGAGAAAAATATCCGAAGCTATTACGAAAAAGATAAAGATAAGCCTAAGTCAATTTTATCAATCCCACTATTGAAATTTGATATAGATGTTAACAATTTGGATGTGTTTAATGAATCAATAATGCATGCATGTGTAGTGAATATATATGTGAATAGGACTAATTTCTTGGAGAATGAGTTGAAATCAGAAGCTTTTTATTCCATGTTAAAACCATTATGTCATAACTTATCACTTTTAATTTCTTTAAAAATTGCTTATGCAAACGTCTTAAAAGACTATACTATGAGTAATCCTAACAAGTCATTGAGTGAGGAAAAGGGGGTTGTTAATGGATAGAAATACATTTTGGTCACATACAGCACCTTCTTACGAGCTGATTGAATCAGATGACTCTTGCGAAAATGTGTATTCGTTAAGTGGTGATGAAGGAGAGCAGCGTTTGTGGAGCTCGAGTTCAATTACTCATTATCACATCGAAGCTTTGCCTTCAGACGACCAGCCATCTATCACTGTAAGGGTCTTTCATACAATCGACGTCGAACACGAAGATCGGCGTGAGAAAAAATTTAAGTGGTTTAATAAAAGGTAAAAGCACTTAACAATCTGTTTAAGAGTGATTCGCAACGCTTGGCATTTTTGCTATGCGTTGCGTTTTGCGTTTAAGGCGGTGTGCTGAAGCTTTGGTGTTGTGTTGCTCACACCTTAACAGGGCGTTATGGCGCAGGGCAGAATTTAGCTAAGGGAACTAGATGAGTGAGAAAGTGAAAGTAGCTTTGAAGTGGCTGAAAGGACTTTTGGATGCAGAGAGCATTGAGTACCAAATAGTCGGTGGACTAGCTGCAACTATTCATGGTGGCAGCCGTGAAATTGCAGACATAGACCTTTATATTCACAACTCTGATGCAAATAAGCTCTTGGCTCACGTATCTCAATTCATATCTAAACCGTTAACTCGTTATACTGAATACGGTTGGGATTTAGAGTATTTCCAGTTGGTTTACCAAAATCAAAAAATTGAAATCGGTTTATCTCAAAATACTAAAATTCAATCATCATTGGACGGTTCGTGGCATCAACTAGAAATCGACTTTGTAAAGTCAGTTGTCAAAAGTTACCAAGGCATCGAATTACAGGTTATTCCGGCACATCAACTGGTAGAGTACAAGCGAATATTAGGTAGGGAAGTAGACCTAATTGACATTCAACAGCTAGCTTCAAGTTTAGCGCCATAACACATATGAGCCTTCTGCCTGTCAATAGGCAATAACATCCTATTGGCTGCGTGAGCAGCCAATGCTCTTCGAACAACAAAGTTATCTACTTCGCTTTGTCA
>NZ_LIXE01000025.1:0-14736 GCF_003584965.1 Vibrio sp. PID23_8
CCGGTGCTTTCCTTGCCGCCGACACTGATGGTGTAGTCTTCCGTGAGCTCGACTTCTGTGTCGTCCACCGTTGGTACGGTGATGGTGAAATCTTTCACGCCCGCTAGAACCGTGATGGTGCCGTCGTCGTTGAGCGTCACGCCATTGCTCAGCTCGACGTTAGCAAGGTCAACATCGTCTGAAAGTGGCAGTTCAATCGTGTAGGTCGCGTCACTGTTCGGCGCTTGCGACAGGCTGACGTTGAAGTTCAGCGCGTTGCCTTCCACTACTTGATCGTCGTCGCTGCCCGGCTGACCCACCTCGACTTTGTCCACCGTTGGCTGGTCATTAACTGGTGTCACGCCAATATTTACGGTGATCGTGTCCGTACCGCCTTGGCCGTCAGACACCTCAACGGTGAAACTGTCTGAGCCGTTGTAATCGTCGTTCGGGGTGTAGGTCCAGTTACCGTCGGTGTCCACCGTCACTGAACCGTTAGTCGGATCGCTACCTTTGTTGAAGGTCAGCTCGTCGCCATCAACGTCAGTTGCGTTCAGTTTGCCGCTGACTGGCGTATCTTCTGGGGTTTCAACTGAGATGTCGTCACCAAGCGGCGCGCCATTACTGTCAACGATTTCAGGATCGTCGTTCGCTGGTGTCACGCCAATATTTACAGTGATCGTGTCCGTACCACCTTGGCCGTCAGACACCTCAACGGTGAAACTGTCTGAGCCGTTGTAATCGTCGTTCGGGGTGTAGGTCCAGTTACCGTCAGTATCTACCGTCACTGAACCGTTAGTCGGATCGCTACCTTTGTTGAAGGTCAGCTCGTCGCCATCAACGTCAGTTGCGTTCAGTTTGCCGCTGACTGGCGTATCTTCTGGGGTTTCAACTGAGATGTCGTCACCAAGCGGCGCGCCATTACTGTCAACAATTTCAGGATCGTCGTTCGCTGGTGTCACGCCAATATTTACGGTGATCGTGTCCGTACCACCTTGGCCGTCAGACACCTCAACGGTGAAACTGTCTGAGCCGTTGTAATCGTCGTTCGGGGTGTAGGTCCAGTTACCGTCGGTATCTACCGTCACTGAACCGTTAGTCGGATCGCTACCTTTGCTGAAGGTCAGCTTGTCGCCATCAACGTCAGTTGCGTTCAGTTTGCCGCTGACTGGCGTATCTTCTGGGGTTTCAACTGAGATGTCGTCACCAAGCGGCGCGCCATTACTGTCAACAATTTCAGGATCGTCGTTCGCTGGTGTCACGCCAATATTTACGGTGATCGTGTCCGTACCACCTTGGCCGTCAGACACCTCAACGGTGAAACTGTCTGAGCCGTTGTAATCGTCGTTCGGGGTGTAGGTCCAGTTACCGTCGGTATCTACCGTCACTGAACCGTTAGTCGGATCGCTACCTTTGTTGAAGGTCAGCTCGTCGCCATCAACGTCAGTTGCGTTCAGTTTGCCGCTGATTGGTGTATCTTCGTCAGTAGTGACCTCAAGGTCAGCACCAATAGGTTGGTTGTTTAAATCGACAAAGATTGGTTCAAAAATATTGAACTGTTCGAGCAGAGTAAGACTTTGCGTTTCTGATAAACCCAAAGATTGCAAACCACTTGTTTCAAAATTGGTGTCCGCGAGCAACTCTACGCCAGTTCGGTCGATTGTTCCGCTTGCTTGCAGACTAGAGCCATTATTTTGACCTGCGGCTGGTGCAAAGTCTTCATCTAGCAAGGTAGGATCTTGGCCCGCTTCTAATGCCCCGATGATCTGAGCAACATCATCAGAAACATCTCGAATTCCGTCTTCATTTACAACTTGTACCTGAAAACCATCTGACTTTGCCTCATTCTTTGCAATGATAACTTCCCCTATTAAGGGCTGCTGGTTCTCATTAAGGACTTTTAATTGCCCATCCAAACCTATTACAACGAGTTGCTCACCAAGTGATACCAAGGTTGTACGTTCCATCTAAACCCCTAACCGAAAGTTACGCCAATATTTTGACTAATAATAATGATTTGACATATTTTGCCTCATAATATAACGCAATAACAGTAATTTAACACCAATTTATAACGTTCAGGTCACATATTGTGTATGTTACTCACCAAGACAACAATACGAAATCAATTGCATTTATTTAAAGAACGACATTCTCAAAAACGCTTTAAAAGAGTGATTCCCGTTCAGAATAACCAACGCTTGCACTTAATAATTAATAATTTTTTACCGTCACTACGCTATGTGGATGAATTGTAAGGTTGATTATGCACTGCGTTGTGCGTTAAATTATTGACGCCTATGGAGACATCTCATTTATAAGAATTATTTTTGTCTCTGACATTACTTTATTTAGGAGAATCACAGTGAAGTGGACTCATGCCAACGCCTTTTGTTTAGGTGTACTCACCGCTAGCCCTGCTTTAGGGCAAACTTTAGAGCAAGCGGTTGAAAACACGCTTAAAACTAACCCTGACATCAAAAGCGCGTACAATGAATACGTGAGCAAGTTGTATGTGAATAACGCCTCGAGCGGTGCATACCTTCCATCTGTCGATCTCGACGCAGGGATCGGGTATGAGGGTATCGATCCCGCAGAACAAAGAGACTCAACCGATCTAACTCGCAAAGAAGCAACGATTACTTTGTCTCAATTAATTTGGGATGGTTCAGCAACGCTGAATGACATCGAACGCACAGCAGCCGATGCAGAATCTGTTCGCTATCAATTACTTGCTGACGCACAAGATACTGCACTAGAGGTCACGAACGTGTATTTAGATGCGGTAAAAGCATACGAAATTTTAGCGCTTTCAGAAAGCAACTTGAAAGTTCATAAAAAAATCTATCAAAATGTTAAAAAGCGCGTCGACTCCGGTATCGGCTCTACCGTAGACTTAACTCAGGTAGAAGCACGTTTAGCAAAAGCTCACGGTAACCTTGCCGCTGCGCAAAATAACCTGTTTGATAGCCATATAATGTTCACTCGTATTGTTGGTCAATCTCCCCAAGGACTCATTTTTCCAAGAGCAGATCAAAACTTCATCCCATATACGGTTGATGATGCGATCAACTTGGCATTTAATTCCCACCCAGTAATCAAAATATCTATCGCAGACGTCGACTCAGCAAAGTTTCAATACAAGCAATCAAAAGGGACTTACTACCCAACGATTTCGCTTGAAGCGGCTCAGACATGGCGTGATGACGCCGGTGGCTTTGAAGGCCAAAGCGATGAAACCACCGCAATGATTCGAATGCGCTACAATCTGTTTAACGGTGGTAGTGATGTAGCTAATGCTGAGAGTTTTGCATACCAGTTAAATAAAGCAAAAGATTTACGTGAACGCGCCTATCGTAATGTCGAAGAAGGACTACGGTTGTCGTGGAACGCATTGGCTCTGACGCTACAGCAAAAAGAATTCCTCTCTGATCACGTCGACTACACATCAGAAACAGTCATTGCCTATGAAAAACAGTATCGGATTGGCAAACGAACTCTCCTTGACTTGCTCAACACGGAAAATGAATTGTTCCAAGCAAGAAAAGATTACATAGATGCAAAATACGGTGAACAGTATGCGAAGTATCGAGTCATGAACGCGACGGGACAATTATTAAACGCCCTGCGTGTTGACGTACCAACAGAGTGGAATCAGAAGGTGGAGTACTAAGCATGGATGCAATTAAGATTCTATTAGCTTTAGGGGTTATGGCAACGGCATATCCGGCAATAGCGCAGGAGGAATACGACTACCAGCCAGCACCAACTGCGGAGCAAATTGCAGATTTGATGGATGATGATAGTGATGGTGTCATCAATACGCGTGACTTATGTCCAGGCACGCCAATCGGTTCAGAAATCGACAATGATGGTTGTGGTGAATACATTAAGTCTTCAGAAAAAATGCAGGTAAGAGTTCTCTTTGCCAACGATTCCGATCAAATCGAACCTGTATTCCAGCGCCAAATCCGCGAACTTTCCGACTTTCTTAAAGAGTACAAAACCACCACTATCGAACTTCGCGGCTATGCAAGTAAAACTGGGGGAACTGAGCACAACCAAACACTTTCAGAGCGTCGTGCCAAGAATGTTCGCCAAATGCTGTTAAATTATGGTATTGCAGCCGAGCGTGTGCGAATTATCGGTTTTGGAGATACACACCTTGCGACTGCAGGAACCGACGAAGTAAGCCATGCGCTAAATCGCCGTGTCACCGCTTCTGTCATCGGCTACAAAGGTGAGGTCAAGAAAGAGTGGTCAATATTTACCACTCTTCCAAAAAGTTAATGCAAGGAGCTTCGGCTCCTTTTCTTTTTCAAGCTCCGCAAACCGTATTATGCTTTAGGAATCGGCGCTTTAGTGCTAATCTAGCCACGTCATAACAATGAGAGTTTTGAAATGAGCAAACTTACATCAGATATCCAAGCAAACTTAGATCTTTTCGTTACTGAAACTAAACAAAACCAATTGGTTTGGGGTCTGCGTAATGAAGAAGGCTGGCTATCTTGCGATTCAACTGAATTCGAAAACAGCGAAGTCATGCCTTTCTGGTCGACTAAAGAAGATGCAGTAGCACATAATGTTGAAGAATGGGCCGACTTCAAAGTCCTAGAAATTCCACTTGATATCTTTGTAGAAGATTGGCTTCTAACTCTTGCTGAAGATGGTGTTCTTGTTGGTACTAACTGGAATGCGCAGCTAGAGGGTAAAGAAATGGAACCTCAAGATTTAGCTAAGCTTTACATCGACTAAACATCTAGGGCCTTTGCGATCACAGCGAAGGCCTACCTTTTCTTTATTTCGCTTCAAGATCGACAGAGCGGATCGTTTTTGTCAACCCCACCACAATTCCTCTCGACTTTTGTTATCTGGCACAACTTATCATTGGTATATAATACCGAACCAAACGTGATAATAAGAATATAAGGTTACATCACTATGCGTCCCCTACTCTCTTTGCTTGCTTCATTACTTTTATTCAGCCAAGCAAACGCAAGTGACTCACAACGCTTCACCCAATGGCATTCCGTTTACCAATCCACTATTAAAACGAGTAGTGAATCTGCATTGGCCATGCTTCAAGACCGATACCACACTGCTAATACAAATCATGAAAAATTGTATGTGAGTGGGATGATTTATGAGTACATGTCGAACATCAATCAACCATACTACGGTAGCAGTCAAGCGCTTGGTAACCGCTTTGCAAAGCTGGAATCAAAGTACATCCTTGCGATCTCAGAATATAAAAAGGGTAATTACGATACCTCTGTAAATATTTTTACCTCATTACGGGAAAACACTAAACAGTATTCTGACGTTGAAAGTACCGCACTGATGAATTTTCATTTGTGTTACATACTCAATCGACAAGGGCAATATCACAAAGCAAACTTCTATTGCTCCTCACTTGCGAATCACTTAGAGGACAATCATTATGAAGGTTTTCCTGAAGATCTTGCAATGCGTGTCATCGCCAATAACTATGATTTTCGAGGCGAGTATGAGACAGCATTGCAGTTATATCGCCGCTTACTTAAAGAAATGCCATCACAGAGTGACCCAACTGGTGTCTATAATGATGTCGGTGTTTTGCTTATTGAATTAGGCCAGTTTGAACAATCTGAGCAATATCTCATTCAAGCGTTACTTGCTCGTCAACTGGATGGGACGCCAAGAGAGGTGGCGCAAGTTGAGCACAGCCTCGCCACGATGTATAGCAAGCAAAATGAACTAGACAAAGCGATCACCCACTATAAAAACGCAATGACGATCCTTGAAAAGCATAACCACCCATATGGACTTGGCTTAACCTACTTAGGTTTAGGTTCTGAGTATGTAGTATCTGGGGATTTTAAAAGTGGAGTACCTTACATAAAGAAAGCACTTGAGCTTGGAAAGCAGCATAATAACAAACGATTACAAATAGAAAGCCACCTAGCTGCTGGTGAAGCTTACCTGATGCACGGTATGGTGGACCTGGCAATCGAACACGGCAAGGCTGCTTTGACGTTAGCTCGCGAAAACTCAACAAATGCTCTACAAGCGAAAGCGCAACTTCTACTGTCTCATGGCTACCGCCAGACAGAAGATCTTTCATCCGCCCTCTTTCACTTTGAGAATTACGTTACCCTTGAGTTAGCAACCCGAGATAGCAACAACATCAAAGCGATTGAAGCACTAGACCTAACAAAAAAGGAATATGAGTACGAACTTCAGCTCACCAAAATAGCGAATGAACGTAATCTAAAATTACTTGAGTTCAGTGAATTTAACGAACAGAAACGCGCCTATATCTTTGTGATATTTTGTTTGTTGACGCTGCTATTAGCTATCTTCTATGTACAACGAAAAACGCGTAACAAATCGCTCTTGGATAGCCTAACGGGTTCACTCAATCGCAGTGCGATAATCGATAAAATCAAGGCTCAATGCTATCAATGTACTGATGATATGCGCTACGTTTTAGTGTTATTGGATCTAGACAACTTTAAGCTGATCAATGATAACTTCGGTCACCCAACAGGGGATCTTGTATTAAAACAGGTTTGCAAAGCACTTCGATCTAAGCTCAATAAAGGTGAATACTTGGGTCGGTTAGGTGGTGAGGAATTTGTTCTACTATTGAAGAACGTTGACGATATTGATGTGCCATTTCGTGTGCATAGTCTACACAAAACGATTTCAGAGAAGCCGATAAAAACGAAAACAAATCAATTACTCAACGTTACGGCAAGCTTGGCCTATATTTCGACATCTAAAGCTCTAACTAACTTTGATGAGCTTTATGCGATTTTAGACCAAGCTTTATATCAGGCGAAGAAGAATGGCCGTAATACCATTGTTGACGCCTATAACGAACCTATTGATCTGCCAATTACTGCTTTTTAAGCAACGACTGCATGACAACATTTTTATTGTTTAAATAATCATCTAAACCCGCTTTGCGTAAATCGCATGACGGACAGTCGCCACAACCGTCACCAATGATGCCGTTGTAACAAGTAAGCGTATTCTCACGCACCAGTTGCAAGGCATCATACTGATCAGCCAATGCCCAAGTTTCGGCTTTATTTAACCACATTAGTGGCGTTTTGATTTCAAATTGACGATCCATCCCCTTAACTAGCGCGCTGTTCATTGCTTTAACAAATTCATCACGGCAATCTGGGTAGCCACTAAAATCGGTCTCACACACACCTGTAATCACCGTTTCTGCACCAATTTGGTATGCGTAAATACCCGCTAAAGTTAGGAATAATATATTACGGCCAGGTACAAAAGAGTTTGGCAAACCGTTTTCTTGTAACTCATGAGAGACAGGAATATCATCACGCGTCAATGAACTGATTGCCAACTCATTGAGTAACCCAACATCCATCACTTTGTGTGCAGCGACACCCAAATCTTTCGCTAATCTTTCAGCAACTTCAATCTCTAGTTTA
The DNA here is from genome assembly GCF_003584965.1 of Vibrio sp. PID23_8. Taxonomy (NCBI): domain Bacteria; kingdom Pseudomonadati; phylum Pseudomonadota; class Gammaproteobacteria; order Vibrionales; family Vibrionaceae; genus Vibrio; species Vibrio sp. PID23_8. The sequence continues at coordinate 7,428 of NZ_LIXE01000025.1, forward strand.
TGACGTTGACCATAGTCGAATGTAATGGCGTGAACTTCATCAAACTCTTTCAACGCCTGAACTAAACATGTTGTAGAGTCCTGCCCACCACTGAAAACAACAACCGCTTTTTTCATTTTATTCTCCAAGCTTAAGCAATACTTAAGTATTTATGAGTTTGAATCGACAAACGCCAGTTGCGAGCAACACACGTATCGATACACAGTTGTGTTGCGCGAGACTTTTGGCTGATTGGTTGAAGCGCAATGATGGTTTTCATTGATACCTTCGCAGAGGTAAGCAACACATCTAATTGGTCAATGTCTTTTTGAGTGCCAACCGGATGCTTAATTTCATTTGCACGCTCTAACGCACTTTTCAGTACAGGAAGCTTACCCTTCATTGCTACTTTTGGTGACACCGTCACCCATGAGTTTTCAGAAGTCAAAACTTCCGATGTGCCACTTGTTTCAATTTGGCACTGACAACCCATGGCTTCAAACGCCGCCGTGAGTGAACGTAAGTCGTAAATGCACGGCTCACCACCAGTGATGACGATATGCTTCGCGTTAAAACCTTGTATTTTATATTCTTCTACGATGTCATCGGCAGAGGCTAAACACCACGTTGGTGAATCTTCCATTTTCACTAAGATGTCACCTATCTGACGCTGATCTTCCGCTTCCGCATACCAAGTTTGTTTCGTATCACACCAAGAACACCCCACTGGGCACTCTTGCAAGCGCACAAAAACTGCAGGTACACCAGTGAAAACCCCTTCCCCTTGGATGGTTTCAAACATCTCATTTAGCTTATACAACGCAGCACTCACTCCACTCATTATACTTTGAGGCGAAGACATTAATAGAGAGGCGCACTCAGGTCAATTTAAACCAAAAATTAATTGTTAAAATGGGTCTTTTTGTAGTTTCATACGCAGGTTTCCCATTTTTAAAGGTAAGTAATGATGTACAAACTGATCGCCCTCGATATGGATGGCACGTTGCTAAACAGCGATAAAATAATTTCAGAAGAGAACAAACAAGCCATCGCTAAAGCACGCGCAGCGGGTGTTACTGTTGTTCTCGCTTCTGGTCGCCCACTTGAAGGGATGCAAGATAAGCTCGATGAACTGTGCATTGATTCAGATAAAGATTTTGTCTTGTACTACAACGGCTCAATGGTAAAGAACATTGGCACCAATGAAATTATTCATCAACAAATTATCGATGGTAAGGCGGCAAAGAAGATCGCACGCAACGCACAAGAGCTTGGCGCATTCGTGCATGCATTCAGTCAAGAGCATGGATTAATCACCACAGAAAACAACCCTTACACTGATATCGAAGCAAAAATCAATGGATTAGAAATTACTGAGATGAACTTCGAAGCATTGGAAGACGATCACCCAATCATTAAAGCAATGATGGTTGCCGAGCCTAATACGCTGAATGATGTGATTGCTGCGCTGCCTACTGAACTACGTGAAGAGTTTACCGTCGTACAGAGTGCCCCATTTTTCCTTGAGTTCCTTAACCCTTTAAGTAACAAAGGCATTGGGGTTGCTGCTATTGCTGAATACCTTGGTATTAAAGCCGAAGAGGTAATTTGTATGGGTGATGCTGAGAATGATCACCACATGCTGCAATACGCAGGTCTTGGTATAGCGATGGCAAATGCAATGGAAGAAACGAAGCAAATCGCAGATTACATTACTAAAAGTAATGATGATCACGGTGTTGCTAGGTCGATCGAAAAGTTTGTGTTAAATCCATAACGGACAGGGTTTTAAGCTCAATAAAAAGCCTCGCATTGACGAGGCTTTTTGGTTCGTTGATATTACTCAGTTCTATTGTCTCTCGTTAGTTTCTTCGCCAAAGTCATGAACAGTAACATCAGTATTGGGTAGTGTAACGTTTTAAACACGAGTGACCAAAAACCACTAAATGACACCATTGATACTGAATATAAATACAATTGATCAACCAATAACAATACCAATATCACGAACAGCATCTGACGGCGATCAAACCTTGCTGAGGTATTCTTAAAAGCCAAGACCAATGCAGATGTGGTAATAATGATGGCCAACCAACTAACAAACACAGGTAGAGGCCAAAGAATGGAGAGTACCGCTGTAATTATGGTCATGGTGAACCAAACGCCTTTTGAACTCAGCAATTGATCGACATTTATGTCAGGCTTGGCTTCCAATCGCAGCACATGCCAAGCGACTAAAACACCTAACACCGCGCCAATCATCATATCCAGAATAAATGCCGTACCCAAAAAGAACTTACATGCCATCACAAACAAAGTTACAACGCTGACACATAGTGTTTCTCGGTTAATACCAAAACGCTGCGTCTTTTGGAAGATGAAGGTCACCACACAGGACCAGATCGCGATTGGCAGACTTGGGAAACTAAAACCAAAACTGTGAGTAAGTTCTGCAATGGGCGTATAAACATGCGGCCTTGGCAAAGCAAAGCCTTGCTGTGCGACTAACACCATCAAAGAAGTAGCCGTCAGAGCAAAAAACAGGCGATAAACAAAGCCAATACCGAATCGCATCATGACAAAGGGAAATAAAAACAGTAAAAATGTAGGATTAGTTAATCCGGTCACTAACTTCGCTATCTCACATGCGGTAGCGCGACTGTTTTCTGAGAAAGAGCTAGCCCAAGTTTGTAAATCAACCATCCAAGTCAATTCTAACTGCCTAAATGAAGGTGCTGATTCAATCAACTGGTTGACGTACACCACGGATTGGTCCGTCGCATCATTGTAAAAGCGAAGAATGTCATTCCACTGTGATGGATAGCGGTACAGCGAAGCAATTAATTCATTAGGAGGTAATAACATCGCAGACGCAATTTCTACCCCATAATGTGGAGCAAACCACGTTGGGAGCTCATAGGCACCTAACGCATTTTCCATAGAAAACGCGATCACATCCGAATCAGATGCACAATCATAGAAAATTGCCGTCTCTGTTCGCCCAAGTTCTTCACCTACGGTGACAACCAGTCCCGTCTCTTCCCATGTCTCTCTTTGTGCCGCTAGTTGGGGGGATTCACCTTCTATAATGGTTCCGCCAGGTAATGAAATTCTGTCCGTTAATACTTCATGTACGAGTACAATTTTGTCGTCGACACGAACAATACAAAGGGCACCTTTCAAACTATCGGATGAAGGATTTGCTATCGCAAAAGGGGCGACCAGAAATGAAAGAGAATATAGGACAAGAATAAATAGCGGTCTCAGCACAAAAAATACAACCTTAAAAAATGATCGCCAGTATGGTTCTGACAAAAAAAGACACAACCCGAAATACAGTGCGAGATTTTGCCAGTTATATTAATTTGCTGTCAAAAGTAATTACGTCGATCCCTTCCATTCTCATTGTTGATACAACGTTTGCTAAAGGACCTAGGTTTGGGATTGGATAGATAAACATGTTATAAGTAGCACCTATCACGTCACACTTATCACTTGTTGAGTGACTTTCTTAACCAGTGGATATGATGACCAAAACCATGTTTTTGATACAGTGCAATTGCCGTTTGGTTAAAATCCCATACTTCGACAAACATCTGTTTTACACCATAATCAAGAAACGTCGCTTCCATCTTATCTATCAAGGCTTTCGCGGCCCCCTGCTTACGATAATCGGGTAATACGTATAACTCATCAACACTACCCATCAAGACAGGTTTACTTACGGTAGAGATCAATTCACAGAAGTGACCTGAAATAAAGCCGATGATTTCATCTTCATCCTTTGCTACAAAGACCAAGCACTCCGGATTATCAAGATAACGAGCAATGCTTTTTTCTTGCTCAATCTCTTCTGCCGTTTTGAACAGCTCTGGAGATTGCAGGTGGTGTTCATCATGCAGTTCAAACATAAGGTCATTGAGAGACTCTAGATCGTTGAAACAGGCGGGTTTGATAACAAGTGTCGACATAGAAAGAATTCCTGAACAAGAACCCGCATAGTGTGTTATCAAATATGATTTATGGCAAGCAAGATTAAGAGAAAAGCCCCGAATACCAATACGATGCGGGGCGCGAACAAATATAATATTAACGACCTAACTAACGCTTGAGTACCCTTTCGATTTCACTCAAACTACTTGGGTCATCAATCGTAGAAGGAATTGCGTACTTCTCACCATCAGCAATTTGACGAATGGTACGACGTAAAATCTTACCCGAGCGGGTTTTTGGCAATCGATCCACAACCAATGCATGTTTGAAGCAAGCCACCGCACCAATCTGACTACGAACCTTACCGACCAACTCTCCTTCCAGAGCTAACTCATCCACTTTAATGCCGTCTTTTAACACCACAAAACCAAGCGGCAATTGGCCTTTCAGCTCGTCATGGATACCGACAACCGCACACTCGGCAATCGCAGGGTGCCCACCGACAATTTCTTCCATTTCGCCCGTTGATAAGCGGTGCCCAGCTACGTTAATGACATCATCGATACGCCCCATAATAAATAGGTAACCATCTTCATCAAGGTAACCACCATCTCCGGAAACGTAGTAACCGGGAAACTGGCTTAAATATCCTGTTTCAAATCGGTCATGATTACGCCATATCGTCGGTAAACAGCTGGGTGGTAACGGCCGTTTCAAAGCGACGAAGCCTTGTTGATTTGCTGCAACAGGAAGCCCAAGTTCGTTAAGGATCTCTACCTGATACCCAGGGATAGGCTTAGTTGCCGAACCGGCTTTTACTGGCATCATCTCAATACCTGTCGGGTTACCTGCGATAGCCCAGCCCGTTTCGGTTTGCCACCAATGATCGATGACAGGTTTATTTGTTTTGGACTCCACCCACTCCAATGTTGGAGGGTCTAAGCGCTCCCCAGCCATAAAGATGGTTTTCAGCTTTGATAAATCATACTGCTTGATGAACTCGCCATCTGGGTCCTCTTTCTTTATTGCTCGAAACGCCGTTGGCGCAGAGAACAACACATCAACGTTGTATTCATCGCATACTCGCCAGAAAGCACCTGGATCTGGCGTACGAACAGGTTTACCCTCAAATAGGACGGTTGTACAACCATGAATCAATGGTGCGTACACAATATACGAGTGTCCTACAACCCAACCAACGTCCGAAGCAGCCCAAAAAACACCATCCTGATGCACATCATAAATAGAGGTCATTGAGTACTTCATCGCAACCGCATGACCACCGTTATCACGTACAACTCCTTTCGGCTTACCTGTTGTTCCCGATGTATATAGGATGTACAGCGGATCGGTCGACAATACAGGTACGCAAGCGTGCGGCAATGCACTGTTGTATTCTTGCTGCCAATCTAAATCGCGTTCTAAATTCAGCTCTGCCTCACATTGAGGACGCTGCAACACAAACACTTTTTCGGGCTTCCATCGGCTATCCATAATGGCTTGATCAACGAGCGGCTTGTACGGAATGACTTTGTTAACTTCAACCCCACAAGAGGCCGTAAGAATGACTTTTGGCTCTGCATCTTCGATCCGAACCGCAAGTTCATTGGGCGCAAACCCGCCAAATACAACAGAGTGAATCGCGCCTAAACGTGCGCACGCCAACATTGCCATTGCTGCCTCTGGGATCATTGGCATATAAATGACCACTCGATCGCCTTTCCTCACTCCTTGGCTAGATAGCATCCCTGCCACTTTCGCAACTTGGTCACGCAACGCTTTGTAACTATAGCTTTGCTTATTGCCTGTCACTGGTGAGTCATAAATCAGCGCGGTTTTGTCCCCTCTGCCTTGCTCGCAATGGTAATCCAGTGCGAGCCAAGAGGTATTAAGCACACCATCAGGAAACCAACGTTCAATTCCATGTTCATCAGCATTTAAGATGGTATTGGGCGCATCAAACCAGTCGATATTCTCTGCCTGGGATCGCCAAAAGGCTTCTGGCTCCGTCTGTGCCCAAAGGTATTCTTTCTGATATGCAGACATATTGCATCCTCCAGTATGTCCTGAGGTTGAATTTCAGCTATAAATTATCCAAAGACAGTGGAGGGTACACGTACAAAGCCCTCCATAAGTATTCTCGCACTGCGACTCATGGTGGCTTTCTCTACCACCCAGCCTTGATCGGTTTCTTTCGCTTTCGCACCGACTTTCAGTGTGCCCGATGGGTGGCCAAAGGTGACTGACTCTTTATCACCACCACCTGCTGCTAAGTTTACCAAGGTTCCCGGAACACAAGCTGCTGATGCAATGGCCACTGCCGCCGTCCCCATCATTGCGTGGTGTAATTTGCCCATAGAGAGCGCACGCACCAGGACATCCACTTCTCCAGCAGCTACCGGCTTGCCACTCGAAGATAAATAATCTTTAGGTTTCGATACAAACGCGATTTTAGGCGTATGCTGGCGAGTTTGCGCTTCTTCTAATGACGTAATCAGCCCCATTTTGAGTGCCCCGTGAGCTCGGATTGACTCGAACATCGCCAATGCGACTTCATCGTTGTTGATGTCATCTTGCAATTCTGCACCCTGATAGCCTATCGAATCAGCATCAACAAATATCGTTGGTATACCCGCATTGATAAAGGTGGCATTGAAAGTACCGACATTCGGTACCATCAAATCGTCGACTAAATTCCCGGTTGGGAACATGCTGCCTTCACCATCCGCAGGGTCGACGAAATCCACTTGAATTTCTGCCGCAGGGAAAGTCACCCCATCTAGCTCGAATTCCCCAGTTTCTTGTACAAAACCGTTCACTACTGGCACATGAACCAAAATGGTTTTACTGATATTCGCTTGCCATACTTTCACTGTTACGATGCCATTTTCTGGTATGCGGTCTTGAGGGATAAGTCCCGAGTGAATCGCAAACGGCCCCACTGCTGCTGATAAATTTCCACAGTTGCCACTCCAGTCAACGAATGGCTTATCGATGGATACTTGGCCAAACAAGTAGTCGATATCGTGGTCCTTCTGAGTGCTGCGGGAAACAATCACAGCTTTACTCGTACTTGACGTAGCGCCGCCCATTCCATCGATTTGCTTTGCATAAGGATCAGGGCTGCCAATCACGCGCAGCAATAGATTGTCTCGCTCTTTGCCTGCGACTTGTGCCTCCGATGGCAAATCCTCTAAGTAAAAAAATACGCCCTTGCTCGTCCCACCGCGCATATACGTTGCTGGCACTTTTATTTGGCTTTGTACTGCTTTTTCCATTTTGTTTATTCTCCTTATTGCGCCAAAAAGTCTTGTGCAAAGCGCTGTAGTACCCCGCCCGCTTGGTAGACATGCACTTCATCGGCCGTGTCTAAGCGGCAGGTGACCGGCACATCGAG
>NZ_LIXE01000026.1:0-6542 GCF_003584965.1 Vibrio sp. PID23_8
ATTTTGGACCCACCTGATTTCCATGCCGAACTCAGAAGTGAAACGAAATAGCGCCGATGGTAGTGTGGGGCTTCCCCATGTGAGAGTAGGACATCGCCAGGCTTTTAATTTAAGGTACTTGTTCTGAACGACAAGTATCGGATAAAACAAAAGTTTTATCTCCGTGTGGAGCGGTAGTTCAGTTGGTTAGAATACCGGCCTGTCACGCCGGGGGTCGCGGGTTCGAGTCCCGTCCGCTCCGCCATTTATTCAGACAGCCTTGCTTTTAGCAAGGTTTTGTCAAATCTACAGTTTGTAGATTTACAGGGGTGTAGCTCCAATTGGCAGAGCAGCGGATTCCAAATCCGCGTGTTGGGAGTTCGAATCTCTCCACCCCTGCCATATTTAAAGCCTCAGCAGAAATGCTGAGGCTTTTTTACATCTGTTGTTTTTCAATGTGATTATTGCGAGAGCTAGGCATCTCGTTGTGCAAAAACTCACTCGGCTCTCTGGAATGCCAGGCCACTCTTGCCATTTTCAAGGCTCTAGCAGAAATGCTGGAGCCTTTTTCGTTCATGCTACTTTTTAAACTGATGTTGGTGATGGAACGCCAGTTCAGTCGAATAAACAGTTGAACCTACCCTAGTTATCGTCAAATCTTATGGCTGTTTGTCATTCTTTACTAGGTTCAACGTGATAGTCACTTGAGATGCCGAAGTAATATTCTCAAGGTATTTTATTACCCTCTCAGAATGAATTTGTACAAAACCCTTGTTAAGAAGGCACAAAATAAAAAAGCCCAACAGAAGTTGGGCTTTGAATAAATAATGTGAACTATAGAATGCGTTTCAGTACACCATCTGCTTTTATTCGCGTAACTTTTCGAACTAACTTTTGTACACTGTGAGGGTAGTCTTCAATTTTCTCTAACTGTTTGTAAGTACAGATGAGCTGAGTGTGTTCGAGAATGTTGGCAACTTCTTGTTCAAACTTATCCGTTAGTTTTGCATAGATGTCTTGTACTAATAGGCCATTTTCCAAATCTAATGACCACGCTCTAGGGTTTAAATTATTACCTGTGAGCAGCATGTAGCGCTTATCAACCCAGATACCTTTTAAGTGGAAGCTGTTATTATCGTGCTTCCATAAGTGGATAGATAGCTTACGAGCGGCGATGTTGGCTTCGTTTGCTTTTGCGAAGCGGCGTAAGTTGACTTCATATAAATACGGTAGGCCACCAATGGTTTTGAACTCTTCCTCTGGAGATATATAGAAGTCGTTCGCTGTCTTATCTCCGACCACGATCGTGACTTTTACGCCTCGTTTCATTGCACGTTTTACTTCGCGATTAATGGCTTTTGGGAAATTAAAGTAAGGTGTGCAGATGAAAATTTCGTTTTGTGCCGTAGCAAGTAGCTTAACAATTTGTTGATTGAGTAAATTACGACGTTTGCCTAAGCCCACAAGAGGGGTGACTTTTACTTCCTCTTCAGAAATATTTTCAGAAGTAAACTCGTAGCTTGCTCGTGCAAGAGAAGAGCGGAATTGGCGGATAGCCGTTTTGATCTCTTTTGTTTCTGGTTTGTCGTTATCGGCCAGATTATTGACTGCTGGGTGGGCAATCATTTCATCTTGGACGAACTTAACCATTGAATCTGCAAGTGTTGCATGTTGGATCACGTGGTAGCGGTCGAAGCGGTAGCGATCATTATATTGCAGGTATACATTGTTCAGGCTTGCACCGCTGTAGATTACGGTATCGTCGACAATGAAGCCCTTCAGGTGTAGAACACCAAAGACTTCTCTTCCGCGCACAGGAATGCCGTATACAGGAATAGGATGCTGATATTTTTTGGCGAATGCTTTATAGAGTGCAGAGTTTCCTTCTGATGACTCTGCACCAATCAAACCACGCTGAGCTCGGTGCCAATCTACACAGATATTGATGTCCAACTGAGGATTACGCTGTTTTGCTTCATAAAGCGCGGTGAAAATTTCACGTCCAGCATCATCATCTTCCAGATATAGAGCGACTAGGTAGATTCGTGACGTTGCTTTGCTGATTGCATCGAGAAGACGAGTTCTGAAAGTTTCTGCTGCATGCAGAACTTCAAAGTCTTCAGGCTTAACAGCAAGACTTGGCAACTGTTCGAATGGATTCCTACTTACTATCATATCGGTGTGAGTACCTTAATTAAGTGCAATATTGCGAACCTGCTATTTTATCAAAGATATGATTTCTCTGGCTACAAAACCGTACCCTTTGAAGGGGAAGATGCCATGAATTGCATCGGAATGAGATCTTTACCGCTATCCACATAGCGAGAAAAGGCTATTTTCAATGAGTTTGGTAGAGTATTGCCGGAAATGCTTTTAAATCCATACTGTGAGTAATAGTTTTCTAAATGTTGAAATGCAAAGCAGTAATCGCCATGACGGAAAATATTTTCTTCGCAATAGCTTAAGAGAGCCTTTCCAACCCCAGTCCCTCTTGCCTCTGGAATAACCAGCATGCCCGTCAATAGCCGAGAGGTATCGACACTTTTCATTCGCAGTAAAGCGAGGATATTACTATCTACGCTAGCGGTAACGATTAATTCATCACGCTTTGCTCGTCCAGCGGGATAATGAGCCTTATACAGCCGTTTAATGAGAGGCAATTTGATAGGATTTAACACTTCTATGATTAATGAGTTTGGTATTGTCACTGCGGCTCAAAGATAACTATTGTAGAATGTTCACAGTTTACGGGAATCTCATCTGGCGTTGCAAACTCACTATGCAAATAAAGAAACATGCGAGCCTTAAGGCTTATCACACATTTGGTATCGAACAAACCTGCTCCTATTTAGCGATTGTTGATTCGATCGAAGACGTTATCCAATTACTTAAAGATGAGTCCTTGAAAGGTCTACCTAAACTCTTCTTAGGTAAAGGCAGTAATATGCTGTTCACGGAGCACTACGATGGTGTGGTCATCATTAACCGATTGAAGGGCAAATCCATAACCGAAACAGCAGAACATTATCTCCTTCACATCGAAGGGGGGGAAGATTGGCCTGAATTGGTGGCATGGAGTGTAGAGCAAGGAATGGGAGGAATAGAAAACCTCGCCTTGATCCCTGGATGTGCAGGTTCAGCACCAATCCAAAATATCGGCGCATATGGTCTAGAACTGCAAGATGTCTGTGAATATGTGGATGTGCTAGACCTTACCACGTTTGAGATTAAACGAATGACGGCGGATGAGTGTGAATTTGGCTATCGCGATTCGATATTCAAGCACGCTTTGTATGAAAAGTGCTTTATTGCTGCTATTGGACTCAAGTTAGCGAAAGCGTGGAAACCAATTAATCAATATGGCCCACTGCAGAGTATTGCGGAAGATCAACTCAGTCCCTTATCGATCTTTGAACGAGTTTGCCAAGTTCGCATGGAGAAATTACCCGATCCAGCGAAAGTAGGGAATGCGGGGAGTTTCTTTAAAAATCCAGTGATCTCGCAAGATCATTATGATCGACTGGTTGCAGAGCATAGCAATATGGTGGCTTACCCGGCACCAATCGGGATGAAAGTGGCAGCTGGCTGGCTTATCGATCAGTGTGGGTTGAAAGGTGTGTCTGTAAACGGTGCCCAGGTTAATCCACTTCAAGCGTTAGTTTTGACTAATGTCGATAACTGCAGCGCCAGTGATGTTGTGTCATTAGCATCGTTAGTGAAAAAGGCGGTCTGGGATAAGTATCAGATAGAGCTTGAGCACGAAGTGCGCTTTATGGATCGGTTCGGCGAGACCAACCTTGCTAAAATTGAGGCTGCACAATGAGAAGCGAACACTCTACCAAACTTCATATTTTAAAAACGCTTAGTGATGGTGAGTTCCACTCTGGTGAGGCGCTCGGGCAAAGTTTGGGGATTTCTAGAGCGGCGATCGCCAAGCATGTTAAAGGTTTAAATGACTGGGGCGTTGATCTTTATCGTATTCAAGGCCGGGGTTACCAACTTGTTCAGCCTCTTCAATTGTTAAATGAAGGTAAGTTGATAGAGAGCATTACGACACCAGTCGAGCTCATTTCGGTGATTGACTCTACTAATCAGTATTTGCTTGAACGTGTTAATGAATCTGAAAAAGGCCGTGTATGTTTGGCTGAGTATCAAGCAAGAGGAAGAGGGCGACGTGGACGTCAGTGGATATCGCCTTTTGGTACCAATTTGTATTTGTCGATGTATTGGCGTTTAGATGCTGGAATGGCCGCTGCAATGGGCTTGAGCTTAGTTGTTGGTATTGCGACAGTAGAAGCCATTGAAAGTATAGGCATTCAGGGTGTAAAACTTAAATGGCCTAATGATATTTACTACCATGATAAAAAACTGGCAGGCATTCTGGTCGAGATGTCCGGACAAGCAGGAGGTGCTGCGCATCTAGTGATAGGTATGGGCCTCAATATTGGTATGCCAGAACGACAGCCTGGAATTGACCAACCTTGGACAACCTTAAATCAAGTCAGTGGTGGCTTAGTGATTGACCGAACTCAGTTGGCGATTAAATTTATAGAGCACTGGAAGAGAGCGCTAGAGGAATATGAAATGACTGGGCTAACGGGTTTTGTTGTACGTTGGAATCGTCTTGATAATTTCTTAGGCCGTTCTGTGAAGTTACTGATGGGTCCTCGAGAAATTTATGGTGTCGTACAGGGTATTGATCATCAAGGAGGCGTGGTTCTCGAAACCGAAAACGGATTGGAGACCTACATTGGTGGTGAGATCTCCTTGAGAAAGAGTGACTGATCGCAGAGCTATTTTCGTAGAGAAACCTTGTCTACTAAGTGATTCTCTCCTTTATGTAAGATTAAATGGGCTCTTTCTCGGGTAGGAAGAATGTTATGTTCTAAGTTGAGCCCATTAATGTCTTGCCATATTTGCTTTGCTTTATTCTGCGCTTCTTCAACTGATAGTTGTGTGTAGTGGCTGAAGTAAGACCCTGGTTTAGTGAAGGCACCTCTACGGAACTTTAAAAACCTTTCGACATACCATTGCTCTATAATCTCACTGTCCGCATCAACATAGATAGAGAAATCCAAAAAGTCAGAAACAAAAACGCGATGCGGATCATGTGGATAGTCCATACCACTTTGCAGTACGTTTAGCCCTTCAATGATCAGTACATCTGGTCTATCTACACATTTTAACTTTTCCGTAATATCGTAGGTAATATGAGAGTAGACAGGGACTTCTAAATTGGGTTTACCTGCCTTCACATCAGATACAAACTCGACCAATCGCTTAATATCGTAAGATTCTGGGAAGCCCTTACGGTGCATAATACCCTTTTCTTCAAGCACGCGCTTAGGGTACAAGAAGCCATCAGTTGTGACCAATGCGACTTTAGGATGATTCTCCCAGCGAGATAGGAGGGCTTCTAGAATACGAGCGGTTGTGCTTTTTCCAACCGCGACACTGCCAGCAATGCCGATAACAAAAGGTGGAGCGTGTTCTTCTGTATTGAGAAATTGTTGCAGCACAGAGTTGCGACTTTGGCGTGCTTGTACATACAAATTCAGTAGGCGAGACAAAGGAAGATAGATTTCTACCGCTTCCTCCATTGTGAGGTTTTCATTTATGCCTTGAAGTGCGATCAAGTCATCTTCAGAAAGTGTCATTGGGACAGAGTTTCGCAGCTCTGCCCATTCAGCACGGTCGAATGACAAAAATGGACTCATGGGTCTCGTTTATCCTTGGTTTAATTGAGAGCAAAAACATACATCAAGCGTCGTTTAAAGCAAACGACAAAGCTCTAAAGTTTGTGGTAAAAAATAATGATTGTGTAAATTTTCAACAAATGAGTTCAAAAGAACGATATTTACGTTTTTTTTTAAATTTCCTATTGCAACATAGAAAATCATTCAATAGAATGCGCACCACTTATGCCGACTTAGCTCAGTAGGTAGAGCAACTGACTTGTAATCAGTAGGTCACCAGTTCGATTCCGGTAGTCGGCACCATTCTCTCCTGTATCTATGAAATGTTGTAGTGAGAATGGATTGAAATTTTGGAGGGGTTCCCGAGTGGCCAAAGGGAGCAGACTGTAAATCTGCCGGCACTGCCTTCGATGGTTCGAATCCGTCCCCCTCCACCATATTCTTTAGGAAATAGCTCTCAGAGTTACGTGTGCGGGCATCGTATAATGGCTATTACCTCAGCCTTCCAAGCTGATGATGCGGGTTCGATTCCCGCTGCCCGCTCCAATCAAATTTGAGTGCTGATATAGCTCAGGTGGTAGAGCGCATCCTTGGTAAGGATGAGGTCGGCAGTTCGAGTCTGCCTATCAGCACCAGCTCTCAAGTTATTTCCTTTTGATATAAGATTTACCAATTATCTTTTTTGGTTGCGTGGTCATTTTTTGGGGCCACCTAAATCCGTACCTAGAGGGACTACTCATGTCTAAAGAAAAATTTGAACGTGTAAAACCGCACGTAAACGTTGGTACTATCGGCCACGTTGACCACGGTAAAACAACTCTAACTGCAGCTATCTGTACTACACTTGCAAAAGTATACGGCGGTGCT
>NZ_LIXE01000027.1:0-4876 GCF_003584965.1 Vibrio sp. PID23_8
AGAACAAGACTAGAAGGAAATTGTCATGAGCTTATCACCAGGGGCGAAATTCCGGCTCGCCGTTGAGCAAAACGATCCGCTACAAATTGTTGGCACCATCAACCCGTACACCGCGATGATGGCCAAAAATGTCGGCCACCAAGCGATTTACTTGTCGGGCGGGGGCATTGCTAATGCCTCTTACGGCCTGCCAGATTTAGGCATTACCACCCTCAATGATGTATTGGTCGACGTCGACCGCATCACCAATGCGTGTGATTTGCCGCTGTTGGTGGATATTGATACCGGATTTGGTGGCGCGTTTAACATTGCCCGCACCATCAAAGCGATGGAAAAAGCCGGCGCGGCGGCGGTGCAGATGGAAGACCAAGTGGCGCAAAAGCGTTGTGGTCACCGCCCGAACAAAGCGATTGTCAGCCAGCAAGAGATGGTGGATCGTGTCAAGGCGGCGGTGGATGCGCGCACGGATGAGAGCTTTGTCATCATGGCACGCACCGATGCGCTAGCGGTGGAAGGTATGGACAGCGCGATTGAGCGTGCGATTGCTTATGTGGAAGCGGGCGCGGACATGATTTTCCCAGAAGCGATGAACCAGCTAGAGCAGTACCAACAGTTCTCGGCGGCGCTCAAGCAAGCGACGGGCAAACACGTGCCTATCTTGGCCAACATCACTGAGTTTGGTCAAACGCCGCTGTTTGGCTGTGACGAGCTGGCTCAATCCAACGTCGACATGGTGCTCTACCCATTAAGTGCGTTCCGCGCGATGAACAAAGCGGCGGAGAATGTCTACAAGCATTTGTTAGAAGTGGGCAATCAAGAAGCGCTGCTTGACTCGATGCAAACGCGTAAAGAGTTGTATGCGCACCTCAATTATCACGACTACGAGGACAAGTTGGACCAACTGTTCTCACAAGAGTCATAACCCCTCGGGGGAAGCCCAAGAAATAGTTCGGAAAATATCTAATCACGTGAAAGTCGTCGGGTGACGCACCGCTCCACAAGAGAGCCGCATCCGACCGAAAAGGAGTTCAAACCATGTCTGAAACGGTTGCAAAGAAAAAACAAATCGGAGGCGCAGGCCTTCGTGGTCAAAGTGCAGGCAGCACAGCGCTGTGTACGGTGGGCAAATCGGGCACCGGCCTGACCTATCGTGGCTATGACATCACCGACCTGGCCAACCATGCTCAATTCGAAGAAGTGGCGCATTTGCTGCTGCGGGGTCACTTGCCAAACCAACAAGAGCTGGATGCGTACAAAACGCATTTGCTGAGTTTACGTGGCTTGCCAACCGCGCTTAAGCAGGCGTTAGAGCTCATTCCGGCCGACGCGCACCCAATGGATGTGCTGCGCACCGGTTGTTCTATGCTGGGTAACTTGGAGCAAGAGACGGACTTTGACCAACAGCTGCACGCCACTGAGCGTCTGTTGGCGTTGTTCCCAGCGATGATTTGTTACTGGTACCGCTTTAGCCATGATGGCGTGCGCATTGACACCGAAGACCAGAGCGAAGACAGCATTGGCGGTTACTTCCTGAAGTTGCTGACCGACAAAACGCCGAGTGACACGCATAAGCAAGTGATGCACTGCTCGCTGATTTTGTACGCGGAGCACGAGTTCAATGCGTCGACGTTTGCGGCGCGTGTGTGTGCCTCGACATTGTCGGATTTGCATTCTTGCATTACCGCAGCGATTGGTACCCTGCGTGGGCCTTTGCATGGTGGTGCGAACGAAGCGGCGATGGAAATGATTGAAAATTGGCAAACGCCGGATGAAGCGGAAGCGAACATCCTAAAAATGCTAGAAAACAAAGACAAAATCATGGGCTTTGGCCATGCGATTTACCGCGAGAGTGACCCACGTAACGCCTTAATTAAGCGTTGGTCAGCGGCACTGTCTAAAGAAGTGGGGGATACCCATCTTTACGCTGTGTCTGAGCGAGTGGAATCGGTGATGAAGCGCGAGAAAGGGTTGTTCTGTAATGCGGACTTCTTCCACGCCTCGGCGTACCACTTTATGGACATTCCTACCAAGCTGTTCACACCTATTTTTGTGATGAGCCGTTTAACGGGTTGGGCGGCGCACGTGTATGAGCAACGCGCCAATAACCGCATCATTCGTCCAAGTGCGGATTACACCGGTCCTGAGCACCAAGAATGGGTGCCAATCGAACAACGCTAACGCGTCATGCCTTTCCTTATACAGCTAAGTTGAGGGAAGGCGTGTCTTTTCGATGCCACAGTGCCAGGCAAGATGTACCGATGCAATGGAAGCAACCCCTATGAATATCAATACTCAATACCGAAAACCCCTCCCAGGGACAAAACTGGATTACTTTGATGCACGCGAAGCGGTCAATGCGATTGCTCCGGGTGCCTATGATACCCTCCCATACACCTCCCGCGTGCTGGCCGAGCAGTTGGTGCGCCGCTGCGAGCCAGCGACATTAACCGACAGTTTGAAGCAGTTGATTGAGCGCAAGCGTGACCTCGATTTCCCTTGGTATCCGGCGCGCGTGGTGTGCCACGACATTCTAGGCCAGACCGCACTGGTTGACCTGGCGGGCTTGCGTGATGCGATTGCCGAACAAGGTGGCGACCCATCTAAAGTGAACCCTGTGGTGGAGACCCAGCTGATTGTCGACCACTCTTTGGCGGTGGAGCACGCAGGTTTTGACCCGGAGGCGTTTGACAAAAACCGCGCCATTGAAGAGCGCCGTAACGAAGACCGTTTCCACTTTATCGAATGGTGTAAAACCGCGTTTGAAAATGTCAGCGTCATTCCCGCCGGCAACGGCATCATGCACCAAATCAACCTAGAAAAAATGTCGCCCGTGGTGCAAGCCAAACAGGGCATTGCTTATCCCGATACCTGTGTCGGGACTGACAGTCACACGCCGCACGTTGATGCACTGGGGGTGATTGCGATTGGCGTGGGTGGACTGGAAGCGGAAACCGTGATGCTGGGGCGTCCGTCGATGATGCGCCTGCCTGATATCGTGGGGGTCAAGTTAACTGGTCAACGCCAACCGGGCATTACCGCCACGGACATCGTGCTGGCGATTACCGAGTTCTTACGTAACGAACGTGTCGTCTCTTCGTATCTGGAATTCTTTGGCGAAGGCGCACGCGAGCTGACCATCGGTGACCGCGCGACCATCTCCAACATGACACCAGAATACGGCGCGACCGCAGGCATGTTCTACATTGATGAGCAGACCATCAACTACCTCAAATTGACCGGCCGTGATGATGAGCAAGTCAAATTGGTCGAGACTTACGCGAAGCAAACCGGGCTGTGGGCCGACGATTTAGACAGCGCCGTGTATGAGCGCGTGCTGGAGTTTGACCTCGCCACCGTGAGTCGCAACCTCGCCGGGCCTTCCAACCCGCATCGCCGTTTGCCAACCTCAGAGCTGACCGAGCGCGGCATCGCGGGCAAGTGGCAAGAGAAAGAGGGCGAAATGCCCGATGGCGCGGTCATCATCGCCGCGATTACCTCGTGCACCAACACCAGTAACCCGCGTAACGTGGTGGCTGCGGGCCTAGTGGCGAAAAAAGCCAACGAACTGGGACTGGTGCGTAAGCCATGGGTGAAAACCTCCTTTGCACCGGGTTCGAAAGTGGCGCGCCTCTATCTAGAAGAAGCGGGTCTCCTGCCTGAGTTGGAAAAGCTTGGCTTTGGCATTGTCGGCTACGCGTGTACCACCTGTAATGGTATGAGTGGCGCCCTAGACCCACAAATCCAACAAGAAATCATCGACCGTGATTTGTACTCGACGGCAGTCTTATCTGGCAACCGTAACTTTGATGGGCGGATTCACCCGTACGCCAAGCAAGCGTTTTTAGCTTCGCCGCCATTGGTGGTGGCGTATGCGTTGGCGGGCACCATTCGTTTTGACATTGAACGTGATGCGCTCGGCATCGATGCCCAAGGCCAACCGATTTACCTCAACGACCTGTGGCCAAGCGACGAAGAAATCGACGCAGTAGTGGGTCAGCACGTGAAGCCCGAGCAGTTTAACCAAGTCTACATTCAGATGTTCAAACTGAACCAAGACGAACGTAATACCAACCCACTGTACGACTGGCGACCGATGAGCACCTACATCCGCCGTCCGCCTTATTGGCAACAAGAGGGCGAAGGGGCATTAGGCGGGGAACGCACGCTGTCGGGCATGCGCCCACTGGCGGTGCTGGGTGACAACATCACCACCGACCATCTATCGCCATCTAACGCCATCATGGCCAGCAGCGCGGCTGGGGAATACCTAGCGAAAATGGGCGTGCCGGAAGAGGACTTTAACTCCTACGCCACCCACCGTGGTGACCACTTAACCGCGCAGCGTGCCACCTTCGCGAACCCGAAACTGTTCAATGAAATGGTGAAAGAGAGCGGCGAAGTGGTGCAGGGCTCACTGGCGCGTATTGAGCCAGAAGGTCAAGTCACCCGCATGTGGGAAGCGATTGAAACCTACATGCAGCGTAAGCAACCGCTGATAGTGGTTGCGGGGGCTGATTATGGCCAAGGTTCATCTCGTGACTGGGCGGCCAAAGGCGTGCGTCTTGCTGGCGTAGAAGCAATTGTGGCAGAAGGCTTTGAGCGCATTCACCGCACCAACTTAGTTGGCATGGGCGTCCTGCCGTTGCAATTTAAGCCGGGCACCACCCGTCAGACGCTCGAGCTTGATGGCAGTGAGTTGTATGACGTGGTCGGTGATATCACTCCGGGGGCTGAGCTGGCGTTAGTTATTACTCGCACCAATGGTGAAAAACTCGATGTGCCGGTCACCTGCCGCTTAGACACGGCCGATGAAGTGCATGTCTACCAAGCGGGCGGGGTACTACAGCGCTTTGCACAAGACTTTTTGGCGCAATAA
>NZ_LIXE01000028.1:0-3568 GCF_003584965.1 Vibrio sp. PID23_8
CCAGCGTTTAAACGAACTACTACATGGAAAGCTTTAGTTGCAGCTAAAGCCTGGGTCTCACATTACCCGAAACTGGTCGATTTAGAGGGATAATTTCCCATACAAAGCATTTAAGACGGATTCGCAACGCGTGGCATTTTTATCATGCGTTGATTTTAGTGATTTAGGTAGTGTGCGGAAACATCGCATTGCGTTGCTCACCACTTAAGCGGGCGTTAAGTTGCAAGCGTCAAACGGAGAAATGGGTAATATGATTCAAGAAATAAGAATAACTTCATTCGAAGATTATGTGAGTGAAGTAACTAATAGAAAAAAGGAAATGTGGTTTAGAGGAGTAACTAATAAAACTTACTCATTAATTCCTGGTTCAGTGCGAAACTCTTTAGATGGTTGGCAAGAAGTCAGTGCAGTACTCGATTTTATGGCTGCATATCAAAACTATCATGAGAGGGTTGATAATCCTTGGGAGCTTTACAGTCTTATGCAACATTACGGTTTTCCGACTCGTTTATTAGACTGGTCATCATCGATGCTCGTAGCTCTTTATTTTGCATTAGATGGTGAAGCATCCATTGACCTAAATGGAAAATCAATAGATCGAGTCGTCTGGGGAATGACTACTGGCATGCTCAACAAATTAAATTTCCTTGAACGAAGGGTTATTCCAACTGCTATAGGGAAAGCTAATACTGGCGAGAAATACCTGCCAAGTCCATTGAGGAAAGAAGAAGGTGATAGTTTTGAATTTGAGTTCAATCCACTAGCTGTAAGAATGCCATTTACAAATAAGCGAGTACATGCTCAGAAGGGGTGTTTTACAGTTCATGGTAGTAACCCAAAAGGCATTGAAGAAGTAATGTTAGAGAATGGGTTGGGTGACGAACTTGTAAAGTTTGTTTTTGATGAAAACTCGGCAACTAAAATTCGCAGTACTCTTCACAAGATGGAAATTAATGAAGATGACATATATCAAGACTTAAACTCTTTGTCTAAACGGATTATGCGAAAAAGAAAAATAGGACAAGCAACTTAACAAACGCTTCAAGAGGGACAGCCAACGCGTGGCATTTTTGGTTTGCGTTGGTTTCGGTGATTACGGTGTTATGCGGTAAGTTGGTAGTAGCGTTGGCTGCCCCTTAAGCGGGCGTTAGTACGGGATTGGCATCAAAGGTTGTAAAATTTGATGTTTATTGGTTTCTTTGCTCTGCTTTACAGCGGTTCAAATGTGCCTTTCACGTTCTCTCCGGTGGCACTAGATGCGCAGTGAGCGCGTTGCCAGCGTCGTTTACTGTTTCTAACTTTCGGGCAATTTCATTGGCGCGGCTTCTTTGTCTCGGATGGTCTTGCTACGAAAAATCGTTTCTTTGGTGTGGTCGGGAAAGTTCGAAGCAAGTCTCCTTTGCAAATTTAAAGGTGCTGAAAATCATCGAGTTTTGCGTGTTTTTCTTCTAGCCAACTCGCGTTTTGGGTATTGGTTTTAGATTGGCAGTTGTCCGTTTAGCTTTCGCGTTTTAAGCTAAGATTTCGTGCTATATTTCAATGCCTTGGCAAATGTCATAAGCTTTAAGGGCTGCGCACTAACAAGCTGCTCAAGAGGGATTCGCAACGCGTGGCATTTTCGCTATGCGTTGGTTTTAGTGTTTAAGGCGGTATGCGGCGGCTTTTGTATTGCGTTGCTCACCCCTTAACAGGGCGTTAGGTGCTAAGAGGAAAATAGGAAGTTCTATGCAAATCAGGGAAGTACGAGCGAGTGACGCTCAAGCAGTATTAGATCTCATGTATCAGCTAGATCGTGAATCGAAATTTATGATGCTAGAAGAGGGTGAGCGTAAAACTACTCTCGAACAACAGGTGACGATCCTCGAATCTTTTTCTGAAAATAACTCAAAGGTCATGTTCATTGTTTCAGATGATCATGAAGCTTTTGGTTTTGTTGCTGGTATTGGGAACACAGCTAATCGAAATTGCCACTCAATGTATTGTGTTATTGGTATTAAGCAATCAGTCTCTGGGCGAGGTTATGGAAAACAGCTTCTCAAAAGTCTCGAATCTTGGGCTGTAGAACATGAGTTCACAAGGCTTGAGTTAACAGTAATGTGCCACAATGAAAGAGCGTTAAATCTTTACCGTAATAACGGTTTTGAAATCGAGGGTACAAAGCGTAACTCTTTGAAAGTCGATGGACAATATGTGGACGAATACTATATGTCAAAATTGGTTCGCACCTAACAAACTGTTCAAGAGGGATTCGCAACACGTGGTATTTTTACTATGCGTTGGTTTTAGTGATTAAGGTGGCATGCGGCGGCATCGGTATTGCGTTGCTCACCCCTTAACAGGGCGTTATGTGAATAGGGAAATTATGCAGCAAGCAATTGAAAGTGAAAGACTAATATTACGACCATTTTCTATGTCTGACGCTGAGCGTGTTTCAGAGTTGGCTGGCGACAAGCAAATATCAGAAATGACGGCAAATATTCCGTATCCATATACAGTTAGTGATGCTGAAAATTGGATTCGTACACATACTGAGTTGTTTTTAAGTGGTAAAGGTATTGTCTATGCCATTGTCCTAAAAGAGAGTTCTGAGCTTATTGGTGCTATTAGTTTTCCAAAACTGGAAAATGGTTTGGGTATTCTGGGCTATTGGTTAGGCGTTCCTTACTGGGGCTGTGGTTATGCTACAGAAGCATCTAAGGTTTTGATTTCATTTTCAAAAAAGCATTATGGGTTAACAAGGTTAAAAGTAATGCATTTAGTTGGAAATGAGCGTTCAAAATCAGTCATTGAAAAGCTCGGTGTAAAATACGTAGGCGATCAGACAAACCGCATGCAAGGTAAAGATCGTGAAGTAAGTGTTTATATATCAGAGGCATAAATTCACATAACAAACAGTTCAAGAGGGATTCAGCACGCGTGGCATTTTTGGTATGCGTTGATTTAGGTGTTGAAGTGCCATGCAGCGGCTTGGTCATTGCGTGCTTCACCCCTTAACTGGGCGTTATATGATAAGGAGAGTTTACGTGCGAAATTGGTATGTTTATCACAGCCGAAAGACGGTTAAAAGGACCTATAGTTCATTAGCAGAATCAACAGTATTTAGTAAGTCTAATCATAGAGAACTTTGTATTGGTGACCTTATTTGGGTTATTGAGGGTGATCTTGACAACCCTGTGAATTTTACTCTTGTAGACTGCTTTAGATACACAAGTAATGAGTATCCCCCTTTTGTTCGCGGTTTTGAAGATTTTAAATATAAGTTCTCAGGTGATAGCTTGTTTACTAAGCCGGCAATAGAACTAGAAAAATCAATGCCTTGGTTCAAAGATCTCCACCAAAGATATATAACTAAACAGAAATTCTTCAATAATATTTCTGGTGAAGAACATGTGGTCAATGGTTTGTTTGATGTCTCAGGTTTGGTCGTTTAGTTATATTAAACAGTTGGTTAGTGTTAAATCATATAACACATATGAGCCTTCTGCCTGTCAATAGGCAATAACATCCTATTGGCTGCGTGAGCAGCCAATGCTCTTCGAACAACAAAGTTATCTACTTCGCTTTGTCA
>NZ_LIXE01000029.1:0-3290 GCF_003584965.1 Vibrio sp. PID23_8
GCTTCAATTTTAAATTCTTCTGGATATCTTTTGCTGCTCATAAGCACCTCTCTATTAGTCATTTTGTCTAACTAAAAGGTGTCTATCAAGTCGGTGGCTATTCAGTCATCAGAAAAGAGTTAAGGCTTCTAATTGGGGCAAAGTGACAGTAAACGTTGAACGGCATTATGAAATATCTGAGTAAACGCATAACAAACGCTTCAAGACGGATTCGCAACGCGTGGCATTTTTGGCATGCGTTAACTTTGGTGATTAAGGTGGTGTGCTGCAGCTTAGGTATTGCGTTGCTCACCACTTAAGCGGGCGTTAGCTTTCAAGGAGGAAAATTGAGCGCAAGTGACTATATCAAAGAGGTTCGTTCTAAGATTGGAACGATGCCACTTCTTATCCCCGGCGTAGCGGGTGTCATTTTAAATGAAAACAAAGAGCTACTACTTCAGCAAAAATCAGATAGCACATGGAGCCTTCCTGCCGGAATGATTGAACCTCAAGAGTCGCCAGTGCAAGCATTGATCAGGGAAGTACGCGAGGAAACAGGTTTAACTGTAAAAGTAGATCGCCTACTTGGTGTATTTGGTGGTGAGGGTTTTGGCTTTACATACCCAAATGGTGATCAAGTTGAATACACAGTCATCATGTTCAAATGTGTAGTAGAAAGTTGTTCTCAATCCGCACTCGATGATGAAACGGTATGCCTTAAATGGTTTTCAAAAGGTAGTATGCCAAGGCTTGAGCTGCCTTACCCGTTGGATTGTTTGTTTGCAGAAAATGATTCAGCGTACTTCGTTGGCTAGAAAGCTAACAAATTGTTCAAGAGTGATTCGGCACGCGTGGCATTTTTACTATGCGTTGGTTTTAGTGGTTAAGGTGTTATGCGGAGGCTTTGGTATTGCGTGCCTCACACCTTAACAAGGCGTTATAACTACCGTCCGATTTGAACTCCCTCGAATTACCTGCTTAGCTCTTTGCACGGTTCGACTCTCATGACTAGTCTAGTATTACATTAAAATCAGATACATATGAGAGTAAGTATGTTTAAGTGTCCAAATTGTAACGCGCCCATTTCTATTGGTGCCAAGTTGACAATAAGCCTGGATAAACACATAACATGTAAGAAGTGTTCACAAGAACTAAAGTCGGTCAGGTTGTTCATATATGCAGTTATTTTTATCGCCCCTTCAGTTATGTCGTTACTGGTACACTACGCTGACCTCAATTACTTGGCTGCAGCAGGGGGCACATTTGCACTTTGCTTCTTTCTATTAGCATGCCAACCATTAAGGAAAATGTAGTTATAACAAGGCGTTTAAGAGGGATTCTCAACGCTTGGCATTTTCAGTTTGATTCAGCTTTAGTGTTTACGGCACAATGAGTTAGGTTGGGTGGTGGCGTTGTTCACCCCTTAACGCGGCGTTAGCCGACAACCAGAAATTTGAGTTATGGAGAACAAAGTGAACGTAAGGAAAGCGATCAAGCAAGACTCTGGTAAGTTGCTAGAACTTATTGGACACAAAGCTGAGTTTGACCGGAGTATGAAAGGGTTCGACGGCGAAATCTCCACAACTAAAGAGAAAATTGAACGAACCTTATTTGGTGACTACCCGTTTGCCCATGCTTTGCTATTGGAAGTAGATGGCGAAGTTCAGGGTTTCGCCTTGTTTCATTATCGTTACTCTTCCTTTCGGGGCGAGCCGTCTATTTGGCTTGATGATCTTCTAGTTGTTGATAAGCACCGGTCAAAGGGATACGGTGCTGAACTTATGCATGCTTTGAAAACGGAAGCTCAAAATTCGTTAACTTCTCATATTTCATGGACAGCTAGCCCACACAACATCAAAGCACACGAGTTTTACAAGAAGTTAGGCGCAGAAGTCGAACGGATGGACGGTCAGCGTCCGTATTTCCGTTGGGCAATGTACGGCTAACAATAAATTTAAGAGTGATTCACAACGCTCGGCGCTTTCACTTCAAGCAAGTTTAGTGTTTATGGCACAATGGTTTAGGTAGGGTGGTAGCGTTGTTCACACCTTAATTTGGCGTTAGTCGCCAGAAAAAGCTAGCAATCAAAATCATGTTTCTAAGCTCAAAACTTGGCTACTGATTGCTTGGCTCATTGTTCAATCTTCGACAGTAAAAGCTCAGTTTCATCGGTCCTAAACCAATGCATTGCTATTTTCCAAGCGGTTGTTTCATTCTTTGGTGGTGATAGAGCGGGGCGATCGATAATCTGTTTTTTGGTTGCAAATTTGCTCGGTGAGTTTGTTGGTTTAAAAGCTTATTTACTTGCTGAAAGGACGTTTTCTCTGGTGTTGTAAGTTCCACGTGGTTTCAGTGACTTTGTTGAAAGTCCGCGCTGTGAGATTGGTTTTGCAAAAGCGCTTTTTTGTGTTGTCAGGCCGTTTTCTGCGGCGTTGTTTGTTCTAAGTGGTTTCATTGAGTAGCCGCTTTGAGACTACGCCTGACCTAAATGCATCAAAGCACATAAAGTTTGTTGTTCGCAAAGTTTAGTTCGGCTTAAAATTGTCGCTCGGTGCCTCGCGACTAACAATCTGTTTAAGAGTGATTCGCAACGCGTGGCATTTTTACTATGCGTTGGTTTTAGTGTTTAAGGTGGTATGCGGCAGCTTAGGTATTGCGTTGCTCACACCTTAACAGGGCGTTATGCTTTAGAGGAAAATATGGAAATCAGAAGAATCAATCAGGATGATTTAGATAGCTTTGTAGCTCTCTGGCAAGGTGTATTTGATGAAGGGGCTTACCTTAGAAATCCTCCTCCACCAAAAGAGAAAGTTTTAAAGGTGCTCTGTAAAGTCGAACAGCTTAAATTCCCCAATTTTGTTGCTTTATCAGCCGGAAAGGTGGTGGCTAGTATTGAGGCATTTCCGGGTTCAATGTGCGGCTTAGAGTGCGATGATGTTGGATTTGTTGGTGCTCAAGTTTATGCAGACCTTAGAGGCAAAGGTTTGGGAAAAAAGTTACTGAAACAGGTCATTTCAGACAGCAAAAGGTTTGGTTACAAAGAGCTCAGGCTTGAAGTTTATAAGTCCAATATTGCAGCTAGAAAACTCTACGAAAAGCTTGGGTTTAGCTACGTAGGTGAAGGTGAGGAAATTACT
Organism: Vibrio sp. PID23_8; assembly: GCF_003584965.1. Classification (NCBI taxonomy): domain Bacteria; kingdom Pseudomonadati; phylum Pseudomonadota; class Gammaproteobacteria; order Vibrionales; family Vibrionaceae; genus Vibrio; species Vibrio sp. PID23_8. Next base: position 3,117 of record NZ_LIXE01000029.1, read on the forward strand.
TTGCCTAATGGTGAAATGACGCAGAGTTTGAAAATGAGGCTATCGATAGCCCAAGCATAACAAACGACAATGGCGTCAATAGCTAATTTTTCGCTATGTTCTCATCCCACATGACGCCATCTCTTAACATAGAATTTAGTATCACAACCATCTTGCGAACGCAGGCTATGATGG